>DATCBD010000085.1:0-142841 GCA_036512155.1 Gaiellaceae bacterium
TCTTCGCCGTGCACGCGGTGACGACGCCCGCCGCTCGCGGCCGCGGCGTGTTCTCGGTGCTCGAGCTGCACAACGAGCGGGAGGCCGCCGCCGCCGGAGCACAGTGGGCGCTCGGGTTTACGAACCCGATGGCCGGCCCGATCCTCGTCGGCAAGCTCGGGTGGGAGGACGTCGCGTCCCTCCGGGTGTGGGCGCGGCCGAAGCGGCTCCGTCGCCGAGGTCGAGGGCAGCTCCGCGTCGCGGCGGGGGTGCCGGCCGTCTCCGGCGAGCGGCGGCTGCGCGGGCGCCACATCGTCCGCGACCGCGAGTACCTCGAGTGGCGATACCGTCGGTCGCCGCGGCAGTACGCGCAGGTGGGCGATGCGATTGTGACGCACGCCCGCTGGCACGGATTCTCGTCGGCGGTCGTCTGCGAAGGCGCGGATGCCCGGTCGCTCCGCCGCGCAGCCGCGGCGGTCGACGCCGACGTCGCGGTCGCGTTCGTCAACGACGGCGAGGCCCACGCCTTTCTCGCTGCCGGCTTCGTGCCGACCCCACGCACCATCCGCTTCATCGGCAAGCGCATCCGTGACGACGCCCCACCTCTTCCCCATGACCGGCGAGCGTGGAGCTTCTCGCTCGGAGACCTCGACTTCTTCTGATGCGGAAGCTCGTCTTCATCACGCAGGTTGTCGACCCCGGCGACCCCAACCTCGGTGCGACGACCGCGAAGATCGCCGCGCTCGCCCGGCGGCTCGACGAGGTTGTCGTGCTCTGCGACCGAGGCGATGCAGCAGAGCTGCCGGCCAACTGCCGCGTGCGGACGTTCGGTGCGCCGACGAGGGTCGGTCGAGCGCGCCGCTACGTGGCCGCACTGCGCGACGAGCTGCGCGAGCCGCCGATCGCCGTGTTCGCCCACATGATCCCGCTGTACGCCGTCGTTGCCGCGCCCTTCGTCCGGCCGCGCCGGATCCCGTTGATGCTGTGGTACACGCACTGGAAGGCGCACGTCGTGCTCCGCATGGCGGTGGCCGTGTGCACCGACGTGCTGAGTTTCGACGAGCGCTCGTTCCCGCTTCGCTCGCGCAAGGTGCGCGGCATCGGTCACGGGATCGACGTGGACGAGTTCCCCTGCCAACCTGCGAAGCCGTCGGCCGGCCGTTCGCTCCGGGTGCTGTCTCTCGGGCGCTACTCGCCGCCGAAGAAGCTCGAGGAAATGATCGACGGTGTGCGCATCGCCCGTACACGGGGCCTCGACGTGCGCATCGACCTCTACGGAACGGCCGGCACGCCGGCGACGGAGACATACAAGCGCAGCCTCGAGGCCCTCGTGGCGCAGCCCGGCTATCGCGAGTTCGCGAGTATCGGCAGCGCCGTCCCCCGGACCGAGCTGCCGCCCGTCTACGGTGAGGCCGACGTGGTCGCATCCGACTTCATCTCGCCCGACAAGGTCGTGCTGGAGGCGTGCTCGTCGTGCCGCCCCGTCCTCGCTTCGGAACAGTCCTTCGACCGCTTGTTCGAGGGCATCGAGCCCGCACTTGCCTTCGAGCGGGGCCGACCCGAGACATTCGCCGATCGGCTCGAGGCGCTCGCTGCGCTCAGCGACGAGGAGCGGCACGCGGTCGGTTGCGAGCTGCGGGAGCGAGTCCGGCTGCACCACTCGGTCGAGACGTGGGCCGCCGCGATCGTGAGACTGGCGGACCGATGAAGCGCGGCTCAGTCGTCCATCTCCAGAAGGTCGCCGGCATTTCCGGGTCCGAAGCACACCTGCTCGCGCTGCTGCCACGGCTGCAGGAGCGCGGCTGGGACGTGCGCATGCTCATGCTGCACGAGGACGAGCCCGGCGCCTGGGAATTCGCGCGGGCTCTCGAATCGCGCGGGGTGGCGCTCGACGCAATTCGCGTTCGAGCGGACGTCGATCCGATCGCCTTCGCCCGGCTCGTCGGGTACCTCGTGCGCGCGAGGCCGGCGATCCTTCACACCCATCTCGTGCACGGCGAGACGTACGGGCTGCTCGCCGGAGCCGCCGTGCGCGTCCCCGTGCGCTTCTCCACGAAGCACGGCTTCAACGAGTTCCGGGAGATGCCGTACTTCGGTCTCGCCGACCGCGCAGTCGCGAGCCTCGCCCACGTCGAGATCGCCATCTCGCGCGGGCTTGCCCGCTATCTCGAGGAGGTGGAGGGCTTCGACGGCGAGAGCTTCGAGATCGTCCATTACGGGATCGAGCCCGACGGCGAGCCGGCTCCGTACGCACAGGGGACCCCGCGGCTCCTGTGCGTCGGGCGCCTCATCCCGATCAAGGGGCACATCGTGCTTCTGCGTGCGTTCGCGGCCGCGCGCCGGACGGTGCCCGGTCTCGAGCTCGACATCGCGGGCCGCGGCCCGCTCGAGCCCGCGCTCCGCGCGCTCGCCCGCGAGCTGGGCGTCGCCGATGCGGTGCGCTTCCTCGGTCACATCACACCGATCCAGAGTGCGATCGAGCGCGCCACGGTCGTCGTCGTCCCGTCAATGGGTGAGGGCTTCGGCATGGTCGCGCTCGAAGCGATGGAGCGCGCCCGACCGGTCATCGCAGCCGAGATCGGGGGCCTGGGCGAGATCGTGCGCGACGGCGAGACGGGATTGCTCGTTCCGGCTGGCGAAGCGGAGCCCTTGGCTGATGCGATCGGTCGTCTCGCCGGCGACCCGGAGCTCGCGCGGCGCATGGGCGAAGCCGGGAGACGCCGGGCGCTCGCACGTTTCCTCCAGGTCTTCTGCACCGAGCGGACGGAGTTGCTGTACGAGGCCGCGCTCGAGCGAGCCGACCGCTGATGGCTCGGCCGCTCGAATCGATCCGAGAAGCCATCCGCGAGGGCAGCCCGCTCGACTCGGCCGCGACGGAGCGGATCGTTTCCACGCGGTTCGACCACCTTCCGCAACGCCTCGTGTCCGCGTTGAAGGAGTGGCCGCTCGAACAGGCTGCCGTTCTCGATGTCGGATCCTCGTACGGAACGTGCCTGATCCATTTCGGCCCGGGCAGCGTTGGCATGGACAACGACGACGAGGGCGTGACGTTCACGCAGGCGCTGGGCCTCGACGCGCTTCTCGCCGATCTCGAGGATCCGGAGCAGCTCGGCCGGATTCCCGACGGTGTCTTCGACTACCTGTGGGTCTCCGACGTCCTCGAGCATCTCGAAGCGCCGCGGCTCGTTCTGCGCCGCCTCTCGACGAAGCTGAAGCCCGGCGGCTCGCTGCTCCTGCAGACGAGCGTCCTGCCGCGCTATCGACCTGTGCGCCGGCTGTTACGGCGGATCGGCGAGCACCCGTTCGACGCCGAGGTGCACTACCACCAGTGGACGACCGACACCGTCGCCCACCTGCTGCGCCGGGCGGGCTATCGCCCGGCCCGGGTCGTTCCGCTCGTGCCACCCCGGCTCGCCCGCCTCGCTCCCGTCGTTCCGGCCGACGTAGCGTCACGGGTGATCGTCGAAGCCGTTGTCGATCCTGCGCTCACCGAGCGTGCCGACCGCGCCGTCGCCCGGAACCTCCGTCAGAGCCGTTCGTAGAGTGCGACCGTCCGGTCGGCCATCCGCTGCACCGAGAACTCGCGACGTGCCCGCTCGAGCCCGGCCGGCCCGAGGCCGGGGTCGGCGAGCGCGCGTTCGACCGCGCGCGCGAGGGCGGCGGGATCGTCCGGCTGAACGAGCACGCCGGTCTCGCCGTCGGCGACGAGCTCCGGCAGCGAGCTGACGTCCGTGGCGACGACCGGCAGCCCGCACACCATGGCCTCGAGGACGGCGAGCCCGAATCCCTCCCAGCGCGCCGGTTGGACATACACCGAAGCGCGTCGCAGCCACGCTGCGACATCGGGGACGCGGCCGGGCAAGAAGACGCGCGACTCGACGACGTGCTCGCGTGCGAGCTCCTCGAGGGCATCCCGTTCCGGCCCTTCGCCGAGCACGACGAGGACGACATCGTCGGGCAGGAAGGAGAGCGCCTCCACGGCCACGTCGATGCCCTTCTGTCGGGTCAGCCGCGAGACGGCCAGGACGATGCGTGCGTCGTGCGGCACGTCGTCGGGCGGGTTCGTCCCCCACGCGCGCGGAGGCTCGTCGAGCCCGTAGTGGATCGTCTCCACCTTCGCCGCCGGAACGCCGACGCGCTCGACGGTGAAGCGGTGCAACGAGTCGGAGATGGTGACGACGCGGTCGGCGAGACGGGCGAGGCCGCGCTCGACGAAGCGGAACGCCCCGGTTCTGAACGGATCGTCGTTGTGCTTCGTCGAGACGAGGGTGGTACAGCGCAGTTTCGCTGCGAGGCCGCCGTACAGGTCGGCGTGCACGAGATGTGTATGCACGACGTCGGCGCGCGCGTCCCGCACGAGCCGTGCGAGGAGCAACGGGTCGAGGTCGCGCGGGGCGGGAATGCGTACGGCCGGCACGGTCAGCGCGTCGTAGAAGTCGGAAGGGTCCCAGGACGGATCGTCGAGCCCGATGAAGACGGGCTCGATGCCGCGATCTGCGAGCGCGGGGAGCAGCGTGAGGAGGTGGCGCTCGGACCCGCCGATCCCGCGCATGCGATGGACGTGGACGACCTTCATGCGGCGGCGTCGACGTGCGTGCGCTGCCAGAGCTCGAGCATCGTCAACACCCACAGGCGGTGCCCGTTGTCCGCTCGGCCCGCCGCGTGCTCCGAGAGAAGACGCTCCACCGCCTCGGTCCGGAACCAGCCTCGGCTCCGCGCGCGCTCGTCGAGGAGTAGTTCGCGCGCCAGCGGTTGCAGATCGCCGCGGAACCACTCCGCGAGCGGAAGGCCGAAGCCGCTCTTGCCGCGGGCAGCGACCTCCGGCGGGAGCTCCGCCGCGAACGCGCGCCGCAACGCGATCTTGCCGGTGCGGCCCTGCTGCTTCAGTCCGTCCGGCAGCGAGAGACCGAGCTCGATGACGCGGCGGTCGAGGAGCGGCGAACGCAGCTCGAGCGAGTGCGCCATGGAGGCGATGTCCGACTTGGGAAGAAGATCGCCGGGGAGGTACGTGCTCAAGTCCAGGAGCTGGAGGCCCGTGGTGCCCTCGTCCGGCGGTGCGCCGAGCAGGAAGCCGGCCGAGGTCAGCGTGCCGATCTCGGCCTTCGCCGCGGCGCTCCAGAGCTCCGCACGCTCCTGCAGCGTGAAGACCTGCATGAGCCGGCCGTACCGCTCGGCCCGCGGGACGGCCGCCGCCTCGAGGAAGCGCGCGACGCGGAACACCGGCGACCGGCGCTCCCGGCGACCGGCAGGAAGCCGGCGCAATATGCTCGCGCCCGCGCTCGCCACCGGCCTCGGCACGTGCTCGGCGAGCGCGGCCGCCGCATAGCGCTCGTAGCCGGCGAACGACTCGTCGCCTCCGTCGCCGACGAGCCCGACGGTGACCTCGTGCCGCGCCGCCTCACAGATGAGAAACAGCGGCAGCGCCGCCTCGTCGCCGAGCGGCTCGTCGAACGCCTCCGCCAGACGCGGCAGCGTTGCCGCCGCGTCGGGCTCGAGGACGATCTCCTCGTGCTGCGTCGCGTACCGCTGCGCGACCGCACGAGCAAACGAGCGCTCGTCGTAACGCGCGTCGGCGAAGCCGACCGTGAATGTGCGTACCGGCTGCGCCGATGCGGCGGCCACCAGCGCGACGACGACCGCCGAGTCGATCCCGCCCGAGAGGAGCGCGCCGAGCGGCACGTCGGACGCGAGACGTGCACGGACGGCCGCGGACACTTCGTCGCGAACGCGCTCGAGCCACGCCTCGTCCGAGAGCTTCTCCACGTGCGCGTGCGGATGCCAGTACCGCTCCTCGCGCTCGCCGGTGCCGTCGACGGTCAGCACGGATGCGGGCGCGAGCCGATGGATGTCGCGGAACCCGGTGCGCGCGCCCGGGACGTACTGCAATGCGAGGTACGAGTCGAGCGCTGCCAGGTCGGGCTCACGGTGCACGCCGGGCACGGTGAGCAGCGCCTTCACCTCGGACGCGAACGCGAACGTGCCGTCGTCGAGGCGCGTCCAGACGAGCGGTTTCTTCCCGAGCCGGTCGCGGGCGAGCAAGAGGCGCTGTTCGGGGGCGTCCCAGAGCGCAATCGCGAACATGCCCTCGAGGCGCTCGACGAACGCCGGTCCGTACTCCTCGTACAGATGGGGAATGACCGGTGTGTCTCCGCGTCCGCGCACCTCGTGCCCACGCGCAGCCAGGTCGCGACGCAGCTCGGGGAAGTTGTAGAGCTCGCCGTTGAAGACCGCGACGACGTCGCCGCGCTCGTTCGCGACCGGCTGGTACCCGAGCTCCGGGTCGAGCACCTGCAGCCTCTGGTGGCCGAGCACGCACGCACCGAACGCCTCCGTCGAGCCCTGATCGGGGCCGCGATGGCGGATGCGTGCGCGCATCGCGTCGACGACCGCGGGAGGCGGGGCGCCGGACGGCGAATAGAGTCCGCAAATCCCGCACATCGGCAACAGTGTGCCTTCACCGTCAGCCGGGACTGCCGCCGTGGTGTCGTGCCACGTCGAGCGCCCGCTGGACGCCGTCGCCTGGGACCGCTTCGACCGGCTTCAGCGCCGGCGCCCGGGGGGCTTCGACGTGATCGCGCTCATGCGCCCGCCCGATGCGGAGCACGGTGAGGCGGAGGGGCCGTGGCTCGAGCGCGCCCGCGCGGCCGCCGCACGCGCGCCCTTCGGATTGCACACGCACTGGACGAGCCCCACGCACGCGCGCCCGACCGGGGGCGATCCGGCTGCGCGCGTCCGGAGCGACGCCGAGTGGATGCGCGCACGCGGCCTCGAGCCGCGCTACTTCTGCGGTGGCGGCTGGTACACCGACGAAGCCGTGCGCGCGACGGTCGCGGAGCTCGGGCTCGTCGACTGCACGCCGCGGCACGGCGAGCCGTCGCCCGGCGTCCTGCCGACGACACATTCACTGGGCTCGCTCGCCCGCGCGGTTCTCCGGCCGCTACCGCACTACGTGCATGCGTACTTCCACGACTACGACCTGCTCGACGCGCGCCGCCGCACCGCGTTGCTCGTGTCCCTGGCTGTCCTGGGACGCCGCGCCGAGAGGTTCTGAGAACCGCCGGAGCTACACTCCCGATTCGTGGCGACCAAGCCTGTTGTCGGCACCGAGTCGGGCGACCGTGCCGGAGTGGAGCTCCCCGCTTCCGACATCCGCTCGGCGCCCGTTCTCCCTTCCGGGATCCAGGTCCGTGCCCTCGGGCGGCGCTCCGTGAGCGTCGCCGCGCTCGTCCTGCTCGACCTCGCCGGTCTCTCGGGCGCGCTCTATCTCGCGCTCGTGCTGCGCGAGCTCTACCGCGGAACGAAACCGCTCCTTTGGGGCCTGCTCTGGAGCACGGAAGAGAACTGGCTGGCGTTCCTGACGCTCGTCACGATCCTCGTGTTCTGGCAGGCAGGACTGTACGCGCCGCGCGAGCGGCGTGCGGGCGCGGGGCGCATCGTGTCGTCGCTGCTTCTCATCACCGTCATCACCGTGATCTTCTCGGTCGGCACGGGGTACCAGCACTCCACGTTCGGTCTCTACATCACCGCGTTCGTTCTCTCCGCGATCGCGATCGTTCTCCTGCGCTCGAGCTACGAGGTCGTGACCGCGGACCTGTGGCGTGTCGCCGGCGCGCGCAGGCGCGCGCTCCTCGTCGGCGAGGGTGAACGACTCGAGTCGCTCCGCCGCACGATCGGACGTGGACGCAGCGGCATCGACTACGACTTCGTCGGCGTCCTCTCGCAGAGCGAGCTGCGCGACCTTGGCGCAGTCTTGCGTGAGCACAAGCCGGACGAGCTCATCGTCTCGAGCGCCGACATGCATGAGGAGGCCCTGCTCGACCTCGTGGACGAGGCGCACCGCTTCGGCGTCAAGGTGCGGATCGCGCCGACGACGGCTGAGCTGCTCACGCAGCGCGCCGAGTACGTGCCCGGTCAGGGCGTTCCCCTGTTCGAGCTCCGGCCGCCGGTGTTCGCCGGCCTAGACTGGGCGGTGAAGCGCGCGTTCGACATCGCCGTGAGCACCGGACTGATCGTGCTCGCGTCGCCGTTCTGGGCGCTGATCGCGCTCGCCGTCAAGCTCGACTCTCCTGGCCCGATCTTCTACCGCGATCGCCGGATCGGGCTCGGGCAACAGGAGTTCGGGATGTTCAAGTTCAGGTCGATGTATGTCGACTCGAATCTCCGGCAGGCCGCGCTCGAGGCGTCCAACGAAGCATCGGGGCCGCTCTTCAAGATCAAGGACGATCCGCGGGTCACGAAGGTCGGCGGGTTCCTGCGCCGCTATTCGCTCGACGAGCTGCCGCAGGTGCTGAACGTGCTGCGCGGCGAGATGTCGCTCGTCGGCCCGCGTCCGCTGCCGCTCCGCGACTACGTCCAGCTCGAGGATTGGCACCGCAAGCGCTATCTCGTGCTGCCCGGCATGACAGGCCTGTGGCAGGTGTCCGGGCGGATCGACCTCAGCTTCGACGACCTCGTTCGGCTCGACTTCTACTACCTCGAGAACTGGTCGATCTGGCTCGACATCTCGATCCTCGCGAAGACGCTGCCGGCCGTGGCCGCGCGCCGCGGCGCCTACTAGCCGCGCGGCTAACGGTTCCTTCAGATCTCATTGACACAATGGGCGCGTGAGATCGCCCAAAGTTCTCGCGGTCGCGTCCGCGGCAGATCTGGACTTCCGGTACGGCTGCACGCCTGCGTGGTGGCAGCTGTGGAAGGCGCTCGCCGAGAGCGGTGTCGACCTGATCGTGACCACGTACCGCGGGCGAGCGGTCGAGTCGCCGTGGTGGCGGACCGTCCCGAACCCCCTCTACCGCGAGGCCGAGGCGTTCGCTGCCGCGCGGGGCCTCGCCGCCAAGCTGCAGCGTCAGGAGTTCGTGCGGCGCTCGGAGCACAAGCCCGGCGACTCGCTCTCCGACCGTGCTGTGCGCGCGGCCGTGTGGCGTTACGTCACACCGCGCTGGCGGCGTCATCTCGAGCAAACGATCGAGCGGGAAGGAGGCGTGGACGCGGTCATCGTCTTCACCGTGCCGATGGCGCATCTCCGAGGCATTCCGACCGCCCTGCGCGAGCGCTTCGACGTTCCGGTCGTCTACTACGACGGCGACCTCCCGATGAGCCTGCCGGAATACGGCGGCACCGACACGAGCGGGTTCAACTATTACATCGGCGCCGACCCCGGCGAGTACGACCTCGTGGTCGGCAACTCAGAGGGTGCGCTCGATCGGCTGCGGGAGCTCGGCGCA
Source organism: Gaiellaceae bacterium (assembly GCA_036512155.1). Classification (GTDB taxonomy): domain Bacteria; phylum Actinomycetota; class Thermoleophilia; order Gaiellales; family Gaiellaceae; genus Palsa-739. The sequence goes on from DATCBD010000085.1 coordinate 9,201, forward strand.
CGGCGCGCGGAGACGGTGCACTGGGCGGCCGATCCGGATCTCTTCAGGCCACGCGATGTCGAAAAGGCGGCGGACGTCTTCTTCTATGGCCACTCGGACAAGTTCCGTCGGGAATGGATGCGCGATCTGATCGGCGAGCCGAGCCGGCGGCTGCCCGGCGTCGACTTTGCGATCGGCGGATACGACTACCGCGGCGACACGGGCACCGCACGCATGCTCGGCCGCATTCCGTTCAACGCGTTTCCACATGCCATTTCCTCCGCACGCGTGAACCTCAATGTCACTCGTCGCGTGCACGCGCAGGTCTATGCGTCGTCGACCTGCCGACTCTTCGAGCTCGCGGCCTCCGGCGCGGCCATCGTGTCCAACCCGCTGGCCGGGTTGGAGCGCTGGTTCGACGCCGACCGAGACCTCCGCGTCGTCGGCTCCGTCGACGAAGCCGTCTCGGCATACGGCGATTTGCTTGCGGACCCAGGGCACGCCGAGGAGCTCGGGCAGCGGGCGCGCGAGCGCGTGCTGGACGAGCACACGTACGGGCATCGCGCGCGACAGCTGCTCGACCTGCTCGGGCTCGGCGTTCCGGAGGAGGCCCGTGCCTGACACCGTCGTCGCGGCGGCCACAGCGGCCGGCCTGCCCGGTCTCGCCGAGCTGCGCCGCGTTGCGATCGTGCCGGCGTACAACGAGGAGCTCGCCGTTCCGCGCGTCATCGACGAGCTGCGCGCGTTCGACCCGGGTCTCGACATCGTCGTCGTCGACGACGGCTCGGTCGACCGCACCGCGGCGGCCGCGGCGGCCAAGGGTGCCCGGGTCTTGCGTCTGCCGTTCAATCTCGGCATCGGCGGCGCAGTGCAGACGGGCTTCCGCTTCGCCTTCGAGAACGACTACGACCTCGCCGTCCGCGTCGACGGAGACGGGCAGCACGACCCCTCGCAGCTTGCCCGCGTGCTGGAGCCCGTTCTGCGCGGCGAGGCCGACATAGTCATCGGGTCGCGTTTTGCCAGCGACGAAGGTGGCTATCGCTCGTCGCGAGCGCGTCGCGTCGGCATCCGCCTGCTCGCGTGGGTTGTCTCCCACATCGTCGGGCAGCGCATCACCGACACGACTTCGGGGTTCCAGGCCGTCAACCGCGAAGGCATCGCACTGTTCGCGCACGACTATCCGCACGACTATCCGGAGGTCGAGGCGACGGTCATGGTGTTCCGTCATCGGTTGCGTCTGTGCGAAGTCCCGGTGTCGATGCGGGAGCGCGACAGCGGGCGGTCGTCGATCACAGCCCTGCGGTCTGTCTACTACATGGTGAAGGTCTCGCTCGCGATCTTCGTCGGATTGTTCAGGCGCAACGTCATTCCGGAGGAGGAAGCCAAATGACACCGCTCGCCGTCTCCATTGCGGGGGCGATCGCATCGTTCACGCTCGTGCTCGTCGTCTTCGAGCTGATCCGGAGCCGCCGGTTGCGAGAGCGCTACGCATTGCTCTGGCTCGCCACCGGGATCACGCTCACTGCGCTGTCGGCGTGGCGAAACGGGCTCAACACCATTGCCCGCTGGGTCGGGGTCCGCAGCTATCCGCCGGCCGTGCTCTTTGCCGTCGGGATCCTGTTCATCCTCGCCGTGCTTCTGCACTACTCGACGGTGATCTCGCGCCTGTCCGACCAGAACGTCCTGCTCGCACAGCGGCTCGCCCTGCTCGAGGAGGAGACGCGAGTCGGCGCTAGCGACGTGCGGTGATGGTCACCGGCGGCCCGACGGTGAAGATGTTGCCGGCGGTCGGATCCTGGATCCAGCTCGCCACCGCGCCGACCCGGTAGGTCCAGCCCCCCGCCGGGGGCTTGTCGATGTAGCTCGTCCCGCGCGTGGCGTTGATCGTGTCGGCGTTGAGGCGGCACTGTGCACCGCCGGCTGTCGCGTCGCAGACGATCGGCTCGTTCGCCGGCGCTCGCAGCACGACGTAGTCCATTGTGGCCCCGAGCGCGCCGAGCTTTGGCCAGCGCACCCGCACGGCCCCGCGCGTGGCGGTCGCGACGGGACGCCAGGCAGTGTCGACGGAAAACGGCGCCGATAAGCTCGCCCCGGTCTGCGTGAAGTAGGAGATCGTGTCGTTCGACGACAAGAGCGGTAGCCCGGCCGCGAGCGCTGCCGGCACGACAGCGAAGATGGTCACGACGCCGGCGGCGAGCCCCACGCGCAGGCGGTGTGTCCCCCACGCGTGTGGCGCGGAGGGCACCAACCGCCGCGGCACGCCTGGGAACAGGAACAGGACGCCGCCGAGCAGCATGAGGGCGGCGGGGATGGCTGGAATCGACTGCCGGAGGAGATCGGAGTCGGCGATGGTGCCGTGATTGGGCGACGTCCACTTGATCGCGATCATCGAGAAGAACCAGCCGCCGAAAAGGAAGCCGGCCGGCCGCGACCGTCGGAAGAGCCCGATCGTTCCCGCGATCGCGAGCCACTCGAGCACGCGGATGGACCAGAAATACTGGCCGAGGTCGCTCAGCTGCTGGCTGAAGAAGCTCCAGCTCGGATGGACGTATTGGTGGATATTGAGCCGGCCGAGCACCGGCGCGGCATGCGCGCCGGCGACACCGCCTCCGGGTGCGCCGCTACGGAAAAGCGGAAGGTTTCCCTCGCCCCGGGCCTTCCAGAGAGCAAGCGCGAGAAGGCTCGGCGCCAGGGCCGCGACGGCATACGCGGCCGCGCGCCGACGGCGTGACCACAGCAGGGCGAGGCCGATGCCGACGAGCAGCGGCGCATTTGACGGCTTGATCCCGATCGCGACCCCCGCGAAGAGACCGGCGAACACGCCGTCCCACGGCGCGTCGTCCTGGGCGGCGCGCAGCGCGAAGTACGCGGCGAGGATGCTCGCGACCAGTGAAGGGAAGTCCGACATCGCGGTCAAACCGAGCGACTGCGGAAGCAGCAGCTCCGTGTACCGTTGGTGGTAGCCCGTGCTGGTGTACTTGATGCCGATGATCGGCACGAGGATCCACAGCGTGGCCACCCAGTAGCCGAAGAGCCGTCCGCCGATGCGGGTGCCGATGGCGTATGACGTGACGAGGGCAACAGGCATGAGCACGAGGACGTTCAGCAGCACGATGAACGGCAGAGGCGACAGGAGGTCCGGCCCGCCGAGCAGCGCGAAGGGGAGCAGGACGATCGACCATGCGTATCCCACCGAGGTGTGCGGGAGCCGCCCTTGTCCCATCACCCACGCGGTCATGTAGTGCCAGAGCTCGTCGCCGCCCTGGTAGTAGAGCCAGCCGTTGTGGCGTACCGTCAGCGCAACGCCGAGGGTGATCAGCCATTCGGCCGCCACGAATGCCGACAGGACGTACAAGGGTCGTACCCGCTCGAGCAGCGCGAGCGCTCGGCGGAGCCCAACTAACCCCGTGCGCCAGACCGGGAGCGGCGCGCCCTGCGAGGCCGAGCTCACCGTGTCACCTGCAACGCGGCGCGGTACCAGTCGATCGTGCGCGCAAGACCCTCTCGCAGCGTCGTGCGTGCGACGAATCCGAAGAGCCGTTCCGCGCGCGATACGTCGAGGCGTCGACGAGGCTGTCCATTCGGCATGGAGGCGTCCCACACGATCTTGCGGTCGAAGCCGACGAGCTCTGCGACGAGCTCGGCGAGGTCGCGAATCGAGATCTCCTCACTCGTGCCCAGGTTGACCGGCTCGGCGCCGTCGTAGCGGTCGGCGGCTAGGAGCAGCCCCTCGGCGCAGTCGTCCACGTACAGGAACTCGCGCGTGGGAGACCCGTCGCCCCACAAGACGACTTCGTCTTCCGCCGCGACCATCTTTCGAATCAGCGCCGGGATGACGTGCGAGGTCTCGAGGTCGAAGTTGTCGCGTGGCCCATACAGGTTCGCCGGGAGGAGGAAGATCGCGTCGGTGCCGTACTGGGCGCGGTAGCTCTGCGCGCCGACGAGGACTGACTTTTTCGCGACGCCGTACGGCGCGTTCGTCTCCTCCGGGTAGCCGTTCCAGAGGTCGTCCTCGCTGAACGGCACAGGCGTGAACTTCGGGTACGCGCACACCGTGCCGGCAATGACGAGCTTGCCGACGCGGTGTAGCCGACTCAGCTCGAGCACGTGCGCGCCCATCATGAGGTTCGCATACCAATAGCGCCCGGGGTTGGAGCGGTTCGCGCCGATGCCTCCGACCTCGGCGGCAAGGTGGAAGACGAGCTCCGGTTGCGCATCGTGGAAGAGCCGCTCGGCGTCGTCCCAGTGCGTCAGGTCGTAGTCGGCGCGGCGGGCGACGAACGGGTCGTCGCCGCGCTGCCGTAGCTGCTCGACGAGGTGTGAGCCGAGAAAGCCACCTCCACCCGTGACGACGATCCGCACCGCGCCCTAGGGTAGCCTCGTGCGTAGGACATCGGCCATCAGAAGCGGCCTACTGACGGGTCTCGCCCAGGTGGTCGTCGCGCTCGCCGCGGCCGGCGCGGGGGCGCTGCTCGCGCACAAATTCGGGCGCAGCGCCGAGACCGACGGCTTCCTGAGCGCCTACGCCGTCTATCTCGTGCTCATCCTGGCCGCGCAGTCGTTCCGGATGGTCGTCGTGCCCGACCTTACGCGGGCGGCCGCCCGCGGCGAGCTCTCCGGCGAGAGCCGCAGCTACGGGCTTGCGCATCTCTGCCTGGCCGTGCCCGTGTCGATCCTCGTCGGCGTCTTCGCCTCGCAGATCGGCGACCTGCTGACGGGGAACCTGCCGCCGCGCGCTGCGCACATCGCAGCGCGCGCGCTCGTCGTGCTCGTCCCGGCCGCGTTCGTGCAGCTCCTCGCCGCATTGGCCGCGAGCGCCCTCGCGGCGCTCGACAGCTACGGCACGGCGGCGGCGGGTTTCGCACTGGGTGGCGTCACAGGCCTCGTGGTCTTCGCCGCGCTCGCGAACAGCCTTGGGATCGTCGCGCTCGCGTGGGGACTGGCCGCGAACGCCGTCGTCGCGCTCGCAGTTCCGACCGTCGCTCTCGTTCGCCGAGGGGCATTGCGCGGAGCCATGCCCGACCGGCTCGGGATCGGGCCACGGTTGTGGCACCTCGTCCAGGGAGCCGCGGTGCCGGTCGCCCTTCAGGGCTGCTACCTCCTCGGCCTTCGCTTCGCCGCCAAGATCGGCGTCGGCAGCGTGACGAGCTTCTCCTACGCGTACCTCGCCGCCTCGACCCTCGTCGGCGCGACCGCGTTCTCTCTTGGGCTGATCTCTGCCGCACCGATGACGCGACGTGGTGTCGACGCCGTCGCGGCCGGCCGGCACGTCGTTCACGCGTCCTGGGTGAGCCTGACGATCGTGGGTGCCGCAGCCGGCGTCTTCGCCGTCGTCGGAGGACGCGTCGTCGGCCTCGTCCTCGGCAGCGCGTACAGCGGCGGCGTCGGCCGCCAGCTGGGCCACCTCGTCGTGTATCTCGCGCCGTGGATGCTCGCCTGGGTGGCGTTCGCGGTCACATTCCCGCTCGTCTTCGTCGCGGAGAAGCGCTGGACGCTCCTCCCGCTCGGTGCGGTCGGCTTTGGCCTCTGCATCCCGCTCGGGCTCGGCTTGCGCGCACTCTGGGGACTGCCCGGCATCGCGATCGCCGTCGGGCTCGCGACGCTCGTCATCGCGGGCGGGTTGCTCGCGACGATCTCGATACGCACGCTCGGCATCGCCGCGCTCGGGCTTGCGAAGCTCGCGCTCGCCGTCGGCTCGGCGGCGGCGCTCGCGTTCGGCGGGTTGCGCCTTGCGCTGTCCCCCGTCACCGCGGCGGCGGCCGGGGTCCTCCTCTACGGCCTCATGATCTTCGCGCTGCGCTCGCTCGGCCTCAGCGAGGCGTGGACGTACGTGCGAGGTTTGCACTAGTGAAGGCTCTCGTAACGGGCATCGGCGGCCAGGACGGCTCGTATCTCGCCGAGCTGCTACTCGGGCACGGCTACGAGGTGGTCGGGATCGTCCCGCAGCTCGACGCGCCGTACGAGAGCCTCGCGGGCATTCGCGACCGCGTCGAGCTCCTTCAGGTCGACCTGCTCGACGAGGTCGCGCTTGCGCGCTCGTTGCGCGAGCATGGGCCTGGCGAGGTGTACAACCTCGCATCCCCGTCGTTCGTGCCGATGTCGTGGCAGGAGCCGGTGCGAACCGCCGAGTTCGCCGCGGTCGGAGTCACCGCGCTGCTGGAGGCGATCCGCGCCGTGGATCCCGCCATTCGCATGTACCAGGCCTCCTCGAGCGAGATCTTCGGCGAGCCGACGGTCGTGCCCCAGACGGAGGACACGCCGCTCCATCCCGTCACGCCGTACGGCGTCGCCAAGGCGTACGGGCACTTCATCGTCGGCTCGTACCGCCGCCGGTACGGCCTGCACGCGAGCTGCGGGATCCTCTACAACCACGAGTCGCCGCGCCGCCCGACCGACTTCTTGCCGAGCAAGGTGGCGCACGCGGCAGCGGCGATCTCGCTCGGCCTCGAGCGCGAGCTCGCGCTCGGAGATCTCCACGCCCAGCGCGACTGGGGCTACGCCGGCGACTACGTCGAGGCCATGTCGCTGATGGTGCAGCAGGACGAGCCCGGCGATTACGTCGTTGCGACCGGGGTCCTGCACACCGTCGAGGAGCTCGTCGAGATCGCGTTCGAGCGCGTCCGGCTCGACTGGCGCGAGCACGTCCGGATCGATCCCGCGCTCATGCGCGGGCCGGCCGAGCTGCACGATCTCGTCGGCGACGCCTCGAAGGCGCGGCGCGAGCTCGGCTGGTCACCTCGCGTCGGGTTCGAGGATCTCGTCCGCCTGCTCGTGGATGCTGCTGTCGGACGGCTCACGAGTTCGTAACAGTGGACGCCTAGACTCACCCGCGAAATGGCCGACCAGCAGGAGCTTTCCGTCGACGAGGTCTATGCGCGGCTCAAGGAGGCCGTCGACCGCGGCTCCCGCGACGTCGCGTCCACGCGCGGCCTTGCCGAGCGCTTCTGGCCCGTCAGCGCGGACAAGCCGCTCGAGCGGCGTCCCGGCCCGAAGGGCTGGGTCGCGTTCCAGGCGAAGCGTGTGCTGCGCAAGCTCATGCGCTGGTACGTCGAGCCGGCCTTCGCCGAGCAGCGCATCGTCAACGACGCGCTCTTGCGGCTCGTCGACGACCTCTCGCGCCGCGTCGACGAGCTGGAATCGCGCTGGTGAGACTGGCGGTGTGTCTCCCGCAGGTCCCGTTCGAGCGCGGAGGCGCGGAAATCGTCGCCGACGATCTCGTCGCGCAGCTGCGCGCGCGCGGGCACGAGGCCGAGCTCGTCACCGTTCCGTTCAAGTGGTATCCCGGCGAGCGCGTGCTGACGCAGGCGTTCCTGTGGCGCCTCCTCGACCTCGAAGAGGCAAACGGCCGACCGATCGACGCGGTGATCGCGACGAAGTTTCCGTCCTACGCGGTGCGCCATCCGCGCAAGGTGGTGTGGCTGCTGCACCAGTTCCGCCAGGCGTGGGACCTCGACCGCACCGAGCTCGGACAGTTCTCGGAGTCGGCGGAGGACCGCGCGCTGCGGCGACGCGTGCTCGCATTCGAGCGCACTGCCCTCGGCGAGGCTCGCAAGATCTTTGCGACGTCGGGCAACGTCGCCGGCCGACTGCGCGAGTCCACCGGGCTCGAGGCCGAGCTCATGCCGCACCCGCCCGCGCCGCTGAAATACCGCTGCGACCGGTACGACGACTTCATCCTCTCCGTCAACAGGCTCGATCGCGCGAAGCGGATCGACCTCCTGCTCGAGGCGGCGGCTGCCGAGCCGACGCTGCGCGTCGTCATCGCCGGCGACGGCCCGGACCGCGAACGGCTCGAGCGGCTCGCGCAGGAGCGCCGTCTCAACGGACGTGCGGAGTTCACCGGCCGGGTCAGCGACGCGCGCTTGACCGAGCTGTACGCGAGCTGCCTCGGCGTCTACTACGCGCCGGTGGACGAGGACTTCGGGATGGTGCCGTTCGAGGCGTTCCTTTCCGAGAAGCCCGTGCTGACGACGACGGATGCAGGCGGGCCGCTCGACGTCGTTCGCGACCGCGAGACCGGGCTCGTCGTCAGGCCTCAGGCGGCGGAGCTCGCGCGCGCATACGTGTGGTTGCGCGACCACGCGGACGAGGCGCGCGCGTACGGCCGCGCGGGCCGTGACGTCGCGAGCGGCGTGACGTGGGACGCGTGCATCGACCGCCTCCTCGCAGCGGTCGCGTGAGGGTCTCCTACTTCTCACCGCTGCCGCCTTCCACGTCGGGCATCGCCGACTACTCAGCGCTGCTTCTGCCTGCGCTGGAACGCGTCGTCGAGGTCGAGGTGGTGCGGCCCGGCCGCACGCGGCCCGTGGCCGATACCGACGTCGCGCTCTACCACGTCGGCAACGATCCCGACGCGCACGGGTGGATCGTCGACGCGCTGCGCCGGCGTCCCGGCGTCGTCGTGCTGCACGACTTCGTCATCCATCATCTCGTCGCGGGCCTCACCATCGGCCGCCACGATGGGCACGCCTACCTCGCCGCGATGGAGCGGGAAGCCGGTGTTCCGGGGCGCCTGCTCGGCTATGGCGTGCTCGAAGGCCGCGTGCCGCCGCTGTGGGAGGTCCGGCCGCAGGAGTTCCCGCTCGCGGGCGAGGTGCTCGATCGCGCGACGAGCGTGATCGTGCATTCGCGGTACGTCGAGACGCTCGTTCGGGAGCACGGCTACGCCGGGCCGCTGCACCGGATTGCGCATCCAGCGTGGCCGGTCCCGCCCGTGGCGCCGGAGTCGGTGGCCGGGTCACCGCTCGTCGGCAGCTTCGGGCACATCAACGAGAACAAGCGCGTGCCCCAGCTGCTCGAGGCCTTCGCCGCGCTGCGCCGGACGCGGCACGGCGCACGCCTGCTCGTCGTCGGCTCCGAGTCGCCCGGGTTCGATCTCGCCGGACGCATCGAGCGGACGGGGCTCGACGCGACCGGTGTCATCCGCGAGCCGTACGTCGAGGAGGAGCGGCTGTGGGCGTTGATGGCGGCGTGCGATGCGATCGTGCTTCTCCGTGCGCCGACGATGGGCGAGACGTCGGGCGCCGCGATCCGCGCGCTCTCGCTCGGGAAGCCGCTCGTCGTCAGCGACGTCGGCTGGTTCTCGGAGCTACCCGACAATGTGGCGGTCAAGATTCCCGTCGGCGGCGACGAGGAGGTGCAGGCGCTCACGGCGGCCCTGCGCCGGCTCGCAGACCCGGAGGCGGCGCGAGCGATGGGCGAGGCAGCGCGGGCGCTCGTCGCCCGCGACCACGACGTCGACCGCGTCGCCGAGCGGTACGCCGCCGCGCTGGAGGAGGCGGCGGGGGGAGCGGCCGTCAGCGGCGCCGTGCTGCAGGAGGTCGCGGCCGCGGCGGCCGACGTCGGCGTCGACGAGGAGCCGCTCGCGGCCGAGCTCATGCGCGCGTCGCTCCTGTCATCCGGTGGATCGGTGTCAGACACCGTTTCGGTGTCTGACACCGGAGGCAACCTGCTTCGCAGGCTGCCTATCTGGGCGTGGCTCGGTGGGCTGTACGCGGTCGCCGTCGCGGTGCAGCTCGCGCTCGCGCTCCGCGTCACGTCGCCGTGGATCATGGTCGACGAGATCGTCTACTCGGACATGGCGCGCAGCTTCGCGGCCACGGGGCACTTCCTCATTCGCGGCGTTCACGCCAACTACGGCTTCGTCTATCCGCTGTTGCTCTCTCCGGTGTATGCGGCGATCGGGCCGATGGCCGACGTCTACCGCTGGTCGCAGGCGGTGAACGCGCTCGTTCTCTGCTCGGCGGTGCTGCCTGCGTACCTGCTTGCGCGGCGGGTCGTGCGCCCGTCGGCCGCGCTCGTCGCGGCGGCGCTCGCAGTCGCGGTCCCGTCGACGGCCTACGCGGGAACGCTGATGACGGAGAACGTCTTCTATCCCGTCTTCTTGTGGCTCGCGCTCGCGCTCGTCGCCGCGCTCGAGCGGCCGACGCGCGCACGGCAAGTGCTGCTCCTCGCGGTGTGCGCCCTCGCGTTCGAGACGCGCACGCAAGCCGTCGCGATCATCGTGGCCGTGTTGAGCGCGCCGCTCGTCCTCGCGTGGATCGAGCGCGGACGCCCGCGGCGTCTGGCCGCGTTCGCCCCGCTGTACGGCATCGTCGCCGCGGCGGGCGTCATCGTCGTCGCGGTCGAGGTCGCGCGGGGACGTTCGCCTGCGGCCATCCTCGGCAACTACAGCGTCACCTCGAACGGTGGATATCGCCCCTGGCCGGCGATCGACTGGATCGTGCTGCACCTCGCCGAGCTCGACCTCGCCGTGTTCGTGCTTCCGTTCGCGGCGCTCATCGTCCTCGCCGCCAACGCGCGCCATCTCGATCGGCGGCTGCGCGTCTTCATCGCGGCCTCGACGTCGCTCTCGGTCTGGCTCGCACTCGAAGTGGGGGTCTTCGCGTCGCGCTACTCCCAGCGCATCGAAGAGCGGAACCTCTTCTATCTCATGCCGCTGCTCATCATCGCGCTGCTCGCGTGGATCGAACGCGGCCAGCCGCTGCCCCCGCGGGCCTCGGTGGTCGCCGCCGGCGTCGCCGCTGCGCTGCCGGGCGCGATCCCGTTCGCACATCTGTTCAACATCACGGCGCAGTCCGACACCATCGGGCTCCAGCCGTGGTGGTTCCTCGGCAACACCTGGACCGGCCGCCACGGCGTCGGCGTCGTTGCGGTGCTGCTCGCTCTCGCATTGGCGGCGTGCTTCCTCTGGCTCCCGCGCCGGTACGCCCCCGTTCTGCCTGCGCTCGTCGCGGTGGGCTTCCTGCTCACCTGGCTTCCGCTCGAGCTCTGGACGCACAGCTTCCCGCGGCTCGCGTCGAGCGCATACGCGCAGGGCGTCGGCCGGGATGACAAGAGCTGGATCGACCGCGCGGTCGGCCGCGACGCGCGCGTCGGTGTGATCTTCGCCGGCGGAAACCAACTCGCCGTCTTCGAGAACGAGTTCTGGAATCGCAGCGTCGACCGCGTCTACGGGCTCGGCGCGCGCCTGCCCGGCGACATGCCGGAGATCCAGACGAGCGTCGATCCCGCAAGCGGTGCCCTGCGCGGCGTGACCGAGCCGTACGTCCTTGCGCCCACGACGGTGCAGCTCGTCGGCACGAAGATCGCGGCCGATCCCGCGAAGCAGCTCGTGCTCTACCGGGTAACGCAGCCTGCTCGAATCACGACTCGCGTGATCGGTCTCTACCCGACGACGCCCGGCGTCGAAGCGTGGTCGCGCGCGCACGTGAGCTGGATTCACTCTCAATGCACGGGCGGCACGCTGGCGCTGAAGGTCTCGAGCGACGCGAGGCTCTTCCAGGGGACGACGTCCACGATCGCGATCAGCGGGACGACGACCTCGCGGACACTGAGCATCTCGCCCGCAACGGTCGACCGTCTGATCACGCTGAAGCTGATTCCCGCGAACAGCGTCTGCCGCGTCGACTTCGCGATCTCTCCCACACGTGTTCCCGCGAAGGTCGAGACCGGGAACACCGACACGCGCCATCTCGGACTGCACTTCACACAGCCCGTCTACACGCCGTGAGGATTGTGATCGACGTCGCGCCCTTGTCCCATCCGCGGACGGGCGTGGGCAACTACATCCGTGGATCGCTACTCGGGCTCGCGCAGGCCGGCGCACGTGACGTCGTCGCCTTCGCGCCCGCGTCGCGCGCCGGGCGGCGAACGATCGAGGAGTCCCTCGACGGCGTGGACGCGGAGCGGCGTCTGCCGGTCCTGCCTGCGGCGCATGCGCTGCGCACCGCGTGGTCGCGTCTCGGCACGCCGCCGCTGGAGACCGTCGTCGGCTCCTTCGACGTCTTCCATTTCAGCGACTGGATGTATCCGCCGCAGCGAGGCGGCGTCCGCTCGACGATGATCCACGACCTCGTCCCGCTCCACTTCCCCGACTGGGTCCACCGCCGGACGGTGCGCATGCACGGCGCCAAGTACCGCCACGCGGCCCGGGCGTGCGACGTCGTCGTCGTCAACTCGAGGTTCACCGGCGACGACGTCGTCGAGACGCTCGGCGTCGACCGCGACCGCGTCCACGTCGCCTACCCCGGCGTCGATTCCACGTTCACGCCTGAGGGCGCGAGAGCGGAAGGCGAGTACCTGCTCGCCGTCGGGACGCTCGAGCCGCGGAAGAACCTCGTCAACGCGATCGACGCGGCGCAGCGGCTCGGCATCGAGCTGCGGGTTGTCGGTGCGCGCGGTTGGGGCGGCGTCGAGGCGCGGGGCAAGGGTGTGACGTGGCTCGGGTATCCGTCCGACCACGAGCTGCCGGCTCTCTACCGCGGCGCGGCAGCGCTCGTGTACCCGTCGCGCTTCGAGGGCTTCGGAATCCCCGTGCTCGAGGCGATGGCGTGCGGCACGCCGTGCGTCGTATCGGCGCATCCGTCACTCGACGAGGCCGCGGGCGAGGCTGCCGTGCGCGCGGATCCCGACGACGTCGATGCGATCGCGGCCGCAATCGAGCGCGCACGGGACGAACGCGACCGGCTCGTCCCGCTCGGGCTCGAACACGCTCGCCGTTTCACGTGGCTCGAGAACGGCCGCGCGCATCTGGCCGCGTGGGAGGCGGCGCGATGAAAGTGGCCGTGGATGTCACGCCCCTGGAGCTGACGCGCGCCGGCACCGCGCGCTATCTCGACTCGCTGCTGCCACGCGTCGAGCGTGAGGTGACGGTCGAGCGGTTGCGAGGGTTCGCAGCCGGGAAGGCCGGAACGCTATGGCTCGACCTCGCCTGGTATCCGCACGTGCTTCCACATCGCGCGCGCGGTGCCGACGTGCTGCATTGCCCCACCTATCGCGGGCCTGTTCGCAGCCGCGTCCCGCTCGTCGTCACGGTGCACGACCTCGCCGTCTTCCGGCACCCCGACGCGTTTCCGCCGTGGACGCGCACGTACAGCCGCGTCGTCGTCCCGCGCGTCGTCCGCGCCGCGCGGATCATCGCCGCCGTGTCCGAGTTCACCGCCGGCGAGCTCGAGAGGCTGCTGCGCGTGCCGCGTGAGCGCATCCGCGTCGTGCCGAACGCCGCGGACGCCACCTTCACGGACGTCGGGCCGCGCGAGGAGGGCGACTACGTGCTCGCCGTCGGGACACTCGAGCCGCGCAAGAACCTCGCGCGCACCATCGCGGCGGCGCAGCGCCTCGGCGTGGAGCTGCGCGTTGCGGGCGCGCGCGGGTGGGGCGGCGTCGAGGCCCGTGGGGACGGCGTTCGCTGGGAGGGCGAGGTCGGCGACGAGCAGCTCGCGCGGCTCTACCGGGGCGCGCTCTGTGTCGTGTATCCGTCGCTGTACGAGGGCTTCGGGATCCCGGTGCTCGAGGCGATGGCCTGTGGCGCGCCCGTCGTAACGTCGCGTGGCGGCGCCACGGACGAAGTCGCCGGAGGCGCGGCTGTGCTGGTCGATCCGCACGACGTGTCGTCGATAGCCGCCGGAATCGAACAGGCGATCGCGCGTCGCGACGAGCTGCGCGCCGCCGGTCTCCGCCGTGCGAGCGCGTACTCGTGGGATGCATCCGCACGGCTGCTTGTCCAGGCATACGAGGACGCGGCGTGATCGTCGTCGACGCGGATACGCTCGGCCGCCACCGCACCGGGGACGAGACGTACGTCCGCGAGCTCCTGCGCGCGCTGCCCCGCGACCTCGACCTGGCCGCCGTCACCCGGCGCCCCGACCTCGTCCCCGACGGCCTGCGCGCAATCGAGCTGCACTCGCGGGTGCAGGAGCTGCGCATGCTATGGACGCTCCCGCGCCTCCTGCGCAGGCTGCAGCCATCCCTGGCGCACTTCGTACACGCGATCCCGCCGGGCCTTCCATGCCCGGCCGTGCTGACGGTGCAGGACCTTTCGTTCGAGCGCGATCCGACGGTCATGGGAGCGCGCGAACGCGCGATTTTCAAGACCGTCGTGCCGTGGTCGGCGCGGCGCGCCGCGCACGTGTTCGCGATCTCCGAGCGCACACGCGTTGACCTCGTCGAGCTGTACCGCATTCCGGAGGAGAAGATCACCGTCACGCCGCTCGCGCCCGCGCCCGAGTTCCGGCCGTCCGAGAGCGGCGAGCACGACGGCTACCTGCTCTTCGTCAGCAGCGTCGAGCCGCGCAAGGACCCGCTCGCCGCGCTGGCCGCTGCGCGCGCGGTCGGCATGCCGCTAGTCGTCGTCGGCCCGCACAAGGATGCGGCGCTCATCCGAGCCATGCGCGACGGCGGGGCCGACCTGCGCGGCTACGTTCCCGAGGACGAGCTCGTTCGGCTCTACCAGCGCGCTGCCTGTCTCGTCCATCCGACCTTGTACGAGGGCTTCGCGCTCACGTGCGCCGAGGCGATGGCCTGCGGAACGCCCGTCGTCGCGCGCCCCGACGCCGCTGTCCGCGAGCTCGTCGGCGATGCGGGCGTGCTCACCGACGACCTCGCCGCCGGCATCGAGCGTGCGCTCGCCGAGCGCGACCGACTGCGGGTTGCCGGCCTCGAACGCGCGCGGCTCTACACCTGGGACGAGACGGCGCGCAGGACGGCCGAGGTCTATCGGAGGCTCGCATGAAGGTCTCCGCCGTCGTCATCTCGCACGGCCACGCCGGCGAGCTCGAGCATTCGCTGCCGGCACTTGCGCCGCAGGTCGACGAGCTGCTCCTCATTGCAAACATCCCCGGCAGCGTCCCGCGCGACCTCCCCGATGGCGTCCGCGTGCTGGAGAACGAGCGGCCGCTCTCGTTCGCCGCGAATGCCAACGTCGGCACGGCAAACACGGAGCACGAGCTCGTGCTCATCGCGAATCCCGATGCGATCCCCGACCCGGCAGCCGTCGGCATCCTGCGCGAGTTCGTCGAGGCGCATCCGCGCTGCGGCGTCGCGGGACCGAAGATGCTGTACAGCGACGGGAGCTGGCAGGCCTCGCGCCGCGGCTTTCCGACGGTCGGCGCCACGCTCGTGCGCCGCACGCCGCTGCGCCTGCTCTTCCCGCCGCTGCGGTGGCAGCGGCGCCACTACCTCCTCGACGAGCGCCCCGACGAGCCGGCGCCGGCGGACACGATGCTGGGCGCATTCCTGCTCATGCGGCGGACGATGCTCGACGAGATCGGCGGCTGGGACCCGGGCTACAGAATGTACTGCGAGGACATCGACCTCAACTATCGTGCCGCGAAAGCCGGCTGGGAGCGCTGGTACATCTCGGCGGCGATCGTCCGGCACGATTACGCGGCCGTGATCGACAAGCGTTTTCTCACGCGGCACACGCTGTGGCACGCGCGCGCCATGCTCCGTTTCCTCCGCAAGCACCCCGAGCGCCTGCTCGCGCTGCGATGACCTGGGAGAAGTACGGCCGCAAAGCGGAGCGCTGGACGGAGACGGCGTACGCCGACGCGGACGCGTATCTTGCGCGCCGGGCGGAGCTCGTGCGCACGCTCGGGCCCCAGCTTCGGCCCGGCGACGCGGTGCTCGACCTCGCGTGCGGCGACGGAGGTCTCGCCGACTTCTTGCCCGACCAGCGGTACGTCGGCGTCGATGCGAACGCCGAGATGGTTGCGGCCGGACGCGCACACGGGCGCGAGATCGTGGAGGCCGACCTCAACGCGTACGTTCCGCCTGCTCCGGTCGAGGCGACGACGATCTTCCGTGCGATCTACTACGCGGTCGACCGCCGCGCGTTGCTCGCGCACGTCGCCGGCTACACCACGCGCAAGCTCGTCTTCGACCTCAATCCGCGTCAGTACCGCCTCGCGGACGTACAGGCCGACCTCGAGGCGGCGGGCTTCGACCGACTCGCGACGCGTCCGTTCTTCGTCCCGCAGACGCGGGCGCCTCTTCCGGGGCTTCAGCTGCTCGAGCGCAGCGGACCGCTCGCGCGGGCGATCCTGCGCTTCCGCTTCACGCTCATCTGTGCGGCTTGGTCAGGAAGAAGCGATATGTGACTTGGGCTCCGAGCTGGCGCTTGTCGCCGCGATGGTCGTAGTCGTCCGGGACGAACTTCTTCGCGACCGCGACGTGCGCTGCGAAGCCTCCGGCCGGCACGCGGATCCACGCGACCTTGCTCTGGAGGTTGCCGATGCTGGAGTCGATCCTCTTCGTCACTTGCGCGAGCACCGGCTGCTTGTCGACCGCCTTCATCACCCCGAGCGTGATCCGTATGGGCGTGGGCGGGATGGGGTAGTTCTCAGGGCGGGAGTACGCGACGCGCAGCCAACCGGCGGGACCGGAGTAGCGGTAGTAGACGCTGTCCTTCGCCCCACTCCAACCGTCCGGATAGATCCCGATGCAGTCGCTCTGCATGCGGTTCGGCTCGGTGAGCCGGACGAGCCGCCAATACAGGATCTGGCCGCCGGCGCGATAGGGGTGCGAGCCCACGGGCCGACCAACGAGCTGGATGCATGGGAGGTCTTCGACCGCGTACGCGTACCTCCACGAGCCGAACTGCGCGTCGTTGCCCGAGTACAGGGTGCCGTTCCGGAGGAAGTTGGGCCCGCCGGCCGGCCCTGGCCCGCCGAGCGTCCCGTCGAGGCTCGAGACGCCCGTGATGGAGCGGTTCCAGAACTCGAGGAGCCACTCAGGGTTCTGATCGATCTCCTCCTGGCCGATGTAGAGCGTCGGCGCTCCGCCCGTGACTGCGTCCACCCACGAGAACGGACGCTTGAGCGTTGCCCCTGCCTGGCGTGCGATCGAGTTTGTCCCGGCTGCGGCCGCCAGCTCCCCGGTCAGGTTCCAGCCGATGACGCCGAGTCCCGCAATCGCGATCACCGACGCGACGACCCGGCTGCGGCCTCGCAGGAGGATGGGCGCGACGAGCACGAGCACGGAGATGACCACCATCGCGATGAGGACTTCGCGGACGAGGTGCGGCGTCCAGGAAAGGTCTCTGTTCCCCTGCTGGAGGATGGCGAAGCCCAGTGCGTCCGAGTAGAGCTGGACTCCCATCTGGTACGGGTACTGCGTGACGTGATAGAGCGCGTACCCGACGAGGTAGAGCGTGTACGCGCCGGCAGCCGCGAGGCCGATCCAGCTCACCCGCCGGCGGGAGAAGACGAGCGCCGTGCCGACAAACAGGAGCGGAGCGATGTAGATGAGGTTGCGTTCCTCGACGCGGGTCGCGAACGCCGTGGACAGATACGCGGCCTTGATCGCCGTGTACAAGCCGAACGCGACGATGCCGGCGAGCGAGACGGAGCGGAACATCCGCACCTCGCGGCTTGCCGGCTCGCCCCGAGCGCGGAAGAGCGCCGCGAGCCCGGCGATAAATGGGAGCACGCCCATGCCAATGGCGAGCGTGCCCGCGGCCCAGTTCCCCTCGACGATCTCCCGGTGCTTGTACCCCCGCGTGACGCGCAGGATCTCGCCCGAGTAGTCGCTGCCGATGGCTCCGAGTACGAAGATCGCGCCGAGGAGGAGAGCGACGGCTCCTATCCAGTCTCCTCTCGACCAGCCGGCGCGCCAGCGTCGCGCTGCCTCGCTCGACCACGCAGCGAAGATGGCTGCCAGCACAAGCACTGCGGGAATGACCGATAGCTCGGCGCGGACGGCAAGGGCCACGATTGAGGCCAGGATGGCGGCTGCTATCCATCTGCGCCCGCGCGTGACGAGCGCCTTGGCGATCAGGTAGAAGCAGAGCGCTGCGTATGCGTAAGCGAGTGGCTCCTCGACGACGTACGACGAGTAGGCCATCGCCGGGATCGCGCCGGCGCCCGCGGCGGCGAAGAGCGACGCCGTCTTGCCGACGACGAGCCGGGCGAGGAGGTACGTCGGAAAGATGACCGCAGCCATGACGAGCACGTCGAAGTACTTGACCGCCGAGTAGGCCGCGGCCACGTCGTGGATGCGCCATAGCGGCGCGATCAGGTACGTATAGATGGAGTCCGGCGAGTGGGACTGTCCGCGCTCGGCCGCATGCCCGGTCGCAGCGATCGAGCGCGAGAGCTGAGTGAACTCGAGCTCGTCGCCGAACAGCCACGGCGTCGACCGCCTCCAGGCCTCGACCATGTAGATCCCGGACAGCCACAGGTAGACGCTCGCCAACGGCGCGGCGGCGAGGAGCCGGTCCGTGATCGTGGCGGAGCGGAGCGCGCTACGCGGCGTTGCGACAGCGCTCACTCGGCGACGATGCCGAGCGGAACGGCGTGCGTGATCTCGATCTCGCGGCGCACGAAGCTGCACGGTATCTCAGCGCGCCTGCACGCCTCCAGCACACCGTCGAGCTGCGCGCGCGGAGCGTCCGGGATCGTGACGAGGACGGCGTCAGGCGCCAGGCGTCCGACCGCCCAGCCGATGTCGTCCAGGCCGCCGACGATGGCGACGCCCTGGATCCTTCGCCGCCGGATGGCCGGGTCGTCGTCGACGAAGCCGACGACCCGCTCGCCGGACGTCTCCCGCAGCTCGCGGAGCAGGCTGCGCCCGCTGCGGCCCGCGCCGACGATGAGGATCCGCCGCTGGTCCCCGCGGCCGACGAGCGCCGCGAGACCGCGGGCGAGCCCCCGTTCCCAGAAGCGCGAGAGGCCGATGAGGAACGTGCACAGGAGCACGTCGATGAGATACACGCTGCGCGGGAAGCCGTTGAAGGGGACGGTCGCCCACGTGAAGAGAAATGCCACCGCCTCGGAGAGGACGCAGGCGGCGAGAACGGCCGCCGCGTCACGCGCGCCCGCGTAGCGCCATACGCCGCGGTAGAGGCCGAAGATGATGAAGAAGATGTACCGGGCAACGAGGAGTGCCGGCAGCGAGAGGTCGAACACGTGCCGCTGCCACACGACGCCGGTGCCTTCCAGCCGGACGATGAAGGCCGCCGTGAACGACGCCGAGATGAGGAGGAAGTCGACGATGACCTCGACGAGCCGCCGGCGGTGCACGAGCAACGAGCCGATGAAGCTCGGGGCGCGATCGGCGGCGGGTGCTCGGTTGACGTCCGCGAGGTAGCTGCCGAACTGGAGCAGGAACGCGAAGGTGATGAGCACGCCGATGAGCGTGATTCGCGTGTCGTTGAGCACCTTGTACGCGAGACTGGTCAGCCCGAGCGCAGCGGACACGCCGGTGAGGAGGACAACGGCGCGCTTGTCGGAGAGGCCCTCGTAGACGAGACGGTGCGAGGTATGGTCGCGTCCGCCCTGGGTCACGGGGCGCCCTTCCAGGAGGCGCACCACCGTCACGAGCGTCGTATCGAGGATCGGTACCGCCAACACGAGCAGCGGCAGGAACAGCGTGGCCACGGTCGAGCCGGCGACGTTCCAGCTCGATGCGAGCCCGAGCGCGCCGAGTGAGAAGCCGAGGACCTGGCTGCCGCTGTCTCCCATGAAGACGGACGCGGCCCGCCGAAGCCGCAGGTTGTACGGCAGGAAACCCAGGCAGGCGAAGCTGACGCTGAGCGCAAGCAGCGCGATCATGTGGTTCGGGTGGATCGTGAACGCGTCGATGGCGAAGAACGCGCACGCGACCGTGGCGAGCGACGCCGCGAGCCCGTCCATGTTGTCGAGCAGGTTGAACGCATTCGTCATCCCGAGCAGCCACACGACCGCGAGCGCCGTTGCGGCGACGTTGTTCGAGATGATCTGGACGCGGACGCCGGACGCGATCACGAGCGCAGCGGCTCCTCCCTGCGCGGCGAGCTTCGCGAGCGGAGGAAGCCGGTAGACATCGTCGACGAGGCCGGCGACGAAGAGGATGGCGCAGCCGCCGAGGATGCCGCCGAGCTCCCGGCTGGCCGGCACGACGCCGGCCGCGACGGCGATTCCCGCGGCGACAAGCATTCCCGCGAAGATGCCGCTCCCGCCCAGAAGCGGCGTCGACTGCGTATGCCAGCGGTCCGCCCGCGGCGCCGCGACGACATGGCGCGCCGCCGGCGTGTGCCGGAGCGCCCAGATCGCGAGCATGCTCGCGGGCAGCGCAGCCAGGGCGGCGGCGGCGACCGTCACGGGAGAAGGCTATTCAAGGGCTGTTAAGCGGTTGTTTGGGCACACCTGTCCGGTAGTTTGGCCGCCGGATAGGACATGGAAACGCCCCTCCTCGAGCTGCTGCGCTGCCCGCTCTGCCACGCCTCGCTTGCGGGTGGGGAGGACGCGCTCACGTGCACGGGCTGCGGCCGCAGCTTCGGCGTCGAGAACGGGATCCCGCTCATGCTCCATGTGGATCTGCCCGGCGCGCGGGAGAAGCTCGGGGAGACGGCCGGCTGGGTGGAGAAGGCCAAGGCCGAGGGCTGGTACGAGCCCGACGACGAGGTCGACTCCGTGCTCCCGTTCGTCAATCGCGAGCTCGGCTGGGACGATCTCGTCTGGCTTGCGAACGGCCACTCGTTCCAGGTGCTCCTCGATCGCTACATCGGAGACCTGCGCGGCCTGCGCGTGCTCGAGGTCGGCGCGGCGAAGGCATGGGCTGCGAGGTTCTGGCTCGACCGCGACTGCGAGTACGTCGCCACCGACATCCTCGTCGACCCGAAGATCGGCCTCGGCCGCGGCGCGTTCTACGGCGAGTTCGGCCGCGTGCAGGCGGACGGCGAGCACTTGCCGTTCGCGGACGAGACGTTCGATGTCGTCTACTGCCTGGCGACACTGCACCACGCGCTCGACCTCCGGCAGATGGTGCGGGAGATGGCGCGCGTCGCGCGTCCCGGCGCCGTCGTCGCCGGGCTGAACGAGGGAACGCGCGGCCTCGGGCGAAGTCCGGAGAACCCCGATCAGGCGTCCGAGAAGGAGGTCGGGATCAACGAGCACGTGCACACGGTCTGGGCGTACGTCGCCGCATTCCTCGGCGCGGGGCTGCGCGTGCGCAGGCTCGAGCGGCCTGACGGCTGGGCGCCGTCTCCGTACGGTCGTCTGCTGTCGAAGATCCCGAAGATCGGGCTCTCGCTCGGGACGCTCACGCACCTGAGCGCCGTGCACTACTGCGGCGTGTCCGTCTACGCGCGCAAGCCGGCATGAACGTCTACGCGGACGTCGTTCGCTACCGCGAGCTGTTCGGCAACCTCTTCCGCCGCGACCTGCAGGCGAAGTACCGCGGATCCGCGCTCGGCGTGCTGTGGACGATCGTGAACCCGATCATGCTGATGGGCGTCTACCTGCTCGTGTTCAGCGTCGTCCTGAAGGCGCGCTTCGCCAACGTTCCGCACTATCCGCTCTTCCTGCTCTCGGGGCTCGCAGTCTGGACGTTCTTCGCCGCCGCGCTCCAGTCGGCGACGCGGTCGATGCTCGACAACGCGAACCTCATCCGGAAGATCCGCTTTCCACGGCAGCTCGTTCCACTGTCGGTGGTCGGCGCACATCTCGTCAGCTTCGCGGCGATGCTCGTGCTGCTCCTGATCCTCAATGGTGCCGTCCTGCCGCGCGTGCGTGCCACGGAGTTGCTCGCGATTCCATTGGCGCTGCTGATCGTCGGCCTCGTGGCCGGGCTTGCGCTCGCCGCGGCGTCGCTCAACGTGCTCTTCCGCGACGTCGAGTTCATCGTCGCGGCGTTGCTCGTGCCGTGGTTCTTCCTAACGCCGATCATCTATCCGCTGACGTCGGGAACGCTTGCGCAGCACAAGCACGTGATCGCGGTCATCCACTGGGTGAACCCGCTCTCGCCCGCCGTCGAAGCGATCCGCGCGCCGCTCTTCCTCGGCAAGCTTCCGTACTGGGGCGATGCGCTCTACCTCGTCGTCTCGTGCGTGATCGCGCTCGCGCTCGGCGCGTATGTCTTCACGCGCGTGGACGATCAGATCGCTATCGAAGTTTGAGCACCATCCGCCCGTCGTACATCCAGGGCTCGTCGCCGTCGGGCCGGTAGGCGGGCAGTCCCGCCACCTCGTCGTTCGGCTCGAGCGGCGGAAGGAGCGACGGACAGACAAGCGGATGCGGGAAGCGTGGGTGGCGGCCGCCGCCGGGCGCATACGGCCCGAGCGCGGGCGGCTGGCGGCGCAGGAGCCCGCCCTCGGTGTCGATCGCACCGCCGACCGCGGCGTATCCCTCCTCGTGCAGGACGCGCGCCTGCTCGATCCATTCGGCCGGCGGCTCCAGCCCGTCCGCGAGGAACGCGCGCGCGCCGGCCGCGTCGCGCGGGCCGACCTCGACATCTCGCTCGAGGGCGTCGTTGCCGAGCTCGGCCAGCCAGAACCGGGTCTCCTCGACGAGGTCGATGGCAAGCCGGTAGCGGCCGGGCGGGATCGGCCCCCGCACCGCGACCGTCTGGCGCAGCGTCGCGCCCGGAAGCACCGTCGTTTCGAGCGCCGTGCGCTCGCCGTCCCACACGATCGCGTTGCCGCGCTCGTCGAGCCAGTGGTACGCGAGGAAGAGGCCGTCCTGCGGGCCGCGCGAGCGCCACGGCGCGCTGCCGGCGTTCTCGGCCTCGACCATCGCGAGCTGGCGCGCGCCCGCCTCGACCGGTGCGAGCTCGAGCGCATGCCACCGCACGACCAGCGGGCCAGACCCAGGCACCGGGCTACTGTAGATGCATGGCCGAGCCTCTCCTCGTGCGGGCCGCGCGCCGCGAGCCGGTCGAACGCACACCGGTCTGGTTCATGCGTCAAGCGGGCCGCTCGCTGCCCGAGTACCGGGCGCTGCGCGAGCGACACGCGTTCTTCGAGCTCGCGGGGACGCCTGAGCTGTGCGCAGAGGTGACGTTGCAACCGGTGCGCCGGCACCACGTCGACGCGGCAGTCCTGTTCGCGGACATCACGACCCCGGTCCTCGGCATGGGGATCGGCGTGGAGCTGGTCGAAGGCGTCGGGCCCGTCGTCGACCGGCCGATCGAGCGCATGGCGGATGTCGAGCGCCTGTCCGTCACGGAGCCGGACGAGAACGTCCTCGAGGCGATCCGCATCGTGCGCCGCGAGCTCGAGCCGGACCGCGCGGTCATCGGCTTCTGCGGCGCCCCCTTCACGGTTGCCGGCTACCTCGTCGAGGGGAAGCCGAGCCGCGACTTCGCACGGACGAAAGCGCTGATGTATCGCGAGCCGGCTGTCTGGCACGCGCTCATGGAGCGGCTCGCGGATCAGTTCGTACGCTACGTCGCCGCGCAGGTCGAGGCAGGCGCAGACGTGATCCAGCTCTTCGACTCCTGGGTCGGCGCGCTGTCCGCGGCCGACTACGCCGACTACGTGGAGCCGTACTCTGCGCGCATCCTCGCCGCCGTGGACGTGCCGACTATCCACTTCGGGACCGGCGCGACGGAGCCGCTGCTCGAGGCGCTCGTCCGCGCGGGCGGCGACGTCATCGGCGTCGACTGGCGTCTGCCCCTCAGCACTGTGCCGGAAGACCGGGCGGTGCAGGGCAACTTGGATCCCGCAGTTCTCCTAGGTCCGTGGGACTTAGTCGAGCGCGAAGCGCTCGACGTGCTCGCGCAGGGCGAGGGACGGTCGCATGTCTTCAACCTCGGTCACGGCGTGCTCCCGCAGACGGATCCCGAGGTGCTCACCCGCTTGACGGCGCTCGTGCAGGAGCTCGTGCGTGCCTGACGCGGTCGTTCTCATGGCGTACGGGTCGCCCGAGCGCCTCGCCGACGTGCCCGGCTATTACGCCGACATTCGCGGCGGGCGGCCGGTTGCGCCGGAGCATCTCGAGGATCTCGTCGCGCGGTACCGGCGGCTCGGGATCGAGGAGTCGTCGCCGCTCAATGCGATCACGGAGGAGACGCGCGCCGCGCTCGAGCGTGAGCTCGCGCTGCCGGTCTTCACCGGGATGAAGCACTGGACGCCGCGCATCGCCGACGCCGCCGAGTCGGCGCTTGCAGGCGGCGCCGACCGAGTCGCGGGGCTCGTGCTCGCGCCGCACTACTCCGCGCTCTCGATCAAGGGCTATCGCGACCAGCTCGAGCAGGCGCTCGACGGGCGCGCGAAGCTCGAGTTCGTCGACAGCTGGCACGACGAGCCCGGCTTCGTCGATCTCCTCGCCGATCGCATCCGCGGCACGGACGCTCACGTGGTCTTCACCGCGCACTCCCTTCCGGCGCGCATTCTCGACATGGGCGACCCGTACAAGGATCAGCTGCTCGAGACGTCGAGGGTCGTGGCGGATGCCGCCGGCGTGGACGCGTGGTCGTTCTCCTTCCAAAGTGAGTCGCCCACGGGCGAGCCGTGGCTCGGCCCCGACATCCTCGACCACCTCGACGTGCTGCACGCCGAGGGCGTCGACCACGTGCTCGTGTGCCCCGTCGGCTTCGTCTCCGACCACCTCGAGATCCGCTGGGACCTCGACGTCGAAGCGCAGGAGAAGGCGGCCGACCTCGGGCTCCGCCTCGAGCGGATCGAGATGCCGAACGCCGACCCGGCGTTCGTACGCACACTTGCCACGATCGTGAAGAGGGCCCTATGAAGCCGGGCGAGATCGCCGTCGAGCATGCGGCGCGCCGCTTCCGCGTCTATCCACGCGAGAGCCGCGCGCTGAAGGATCTCGTCGTCGCGCGCGGACGGACGCGCGGCACGGACGTGTGGGCGCTGCGCGACATCTCGTTCGCGGTCGAACCGGGAAGCGCGATCGGCCTCGTTGGGCGGAACGGCTCCGGCAAGACGACGCTCCTGCGTCTGCTCTCCGGGATCGTCAAGCCCACGTCAGGGAGCGTCGCCGTCGGCGGCCGTATCGGTTCGCTGCTCGAGCTCGGCGCGGGCTTCCATCCCGACATGACGGGCCGTGAAAACGTCTACCTCAACGGGTCGATCCACGGCCTGCGGCGGGCCGTGATCCGCGAGAAGCTCGACGAGATCGTGGCCTTCGCAGGCCTCGAGGACTTCATCGACCTGCCGGTGCGCACGTATTCCTCGGGGATGTACATGCGCCTCGGTTTTGCGATCGCGTCGCACATCGAAGCGGACGTCCTGCTGCTCGACGAGGTCTTCGCCGTCGGAGACGAGGCCTTCCAGCGGAAGTGCTTCGGCAAGATCTTCGAGTTCAAGCAGCGGGGCGGCACGATCGTCTTCGTCTCGCACGACGCCGGCGCCGTCGAGCGCCTATGCGACCGGGCCGTGCTGCTCAGCGACGGGCGCGTCGCCTTCGACGGCCCGACGCACGAAGCGGTGGTCGCCTACCGGCGCATGCTCGCCGGCGAGCGCAATCCCGAGGAGCGCGCCGCCGGCCTGAAGGAATGGGGCGGCGAGGTCGCGCGCGTCGAGCACGTGCGGCTGTTCGGGGACGGGGACGACGAGCGCAACCAGCTCCTCGCCGGCGAGCCGCTCGCGATCGCGCTCGACGTGGCCGCAGACGCGGCGATCGCACCGCCGCGGCTCGGCTGGGAGCTGCGCGACGACGCCGGCGTACTCGTCGCTGCGGGCGCGGTGTCGACCGGCGAGCACGGCTGGAACGACGACACGCGCCGCCTTCCGCTTCGCTTCGAGTCGGAGCGGCCGCCCTTTGCAGACGGTCGGCTGCACCTGCGCGTCGACCTCGTCGACGAGCGCGGCGAGCGGCAGTACCACTCGCTCGACGACGCGCTCGTGTTCGTCATCTATCCAGCAGATGAAGGACGTGGGCTCGTCCGCCTCGAAGGACGGTGGACGTGAGCAGCCGCACCTGCCCGGACTGGCCCGACCTGATGGAGATCGCGCCCGAGCTCCAGTTCAAGCACTACACCGTCGCCGAGGCGCAGCTTCCGGCCGACGCGCTCATGCAGATCCGCGACATCTCGCTCGCCGATGTCGCCGTCTGCTGCGACCTCGAGCACAACGTCTTCTACGCGGCGCACACCGACGAGCGCGTGGCCGATGCGCTGCGCTCGAGCCACTGGTTCGAGGTGCGCGAGTGGATCGGTGCCGGCCGCCCGGGCCAGGCGTATTAGACGACGGGATTCGGGAGCGGTTCGCCCCGCGAGAACGCGAGGACGTTGTCGACGACGACACGCGTCATCGCGGCGCGCGTCTCGAGGGTGTCGCTCGCGATGTGCGGCGTGAGGACGACGTTCGGAAGATCGAAGAGCTCGTGCGGCACGTGCGGCTCGTGCGCGAAGACGTCAAGGCCTGCGGTGATCCGCCCGGACACGAGCTCCGCGACGAGCGCCTCCTCGTCGACGACGCCGCCACGGGCGGTGTTCACGAGCGTGGCGCCGTCCTTGAGCAGCGCGAGCCGCTCACGCGAGATCAGTCCTTTCGTCTCTGCCATGAGCGGCACGTGCAAGGTGACGATGTCGCAGTCGCGCAAGACCGCCTCCAGGTCGCCCTCGCTGCGGCGGACGGGGAGGATGCGCATGTCGAACCCCGCAGCGCGGCGGGCGACGGCTGATCCGATGCGGCCGAGGCCGACGATCCCGAGCGTCGCGCCACTCACCTCGCGCCCGTCTCGGAGCCCGGCCCAGCCTCCTTCGCGGACGATCCGGTCGCCCGCGACGAGGCCACGCCGAGCCGCGAGCATGAGCGCCATCGCCAGGTCGGCGGTGGCGGCGTCGAGCACGCCGGGCGTGTTCGACACCGCGACTCCGCGGGCGGTTGCCGCCGCGACGTCGATGCGGTCGTAGCCGACGCTGTAGTTCGCGATCAGCCGCAGCGACGGGTAGAGCGTCAGGTCGACGGGCTCGTTGACGACGACGAGTATCTCGACGTCCGGCCCGGGAACGTCGGCCGTCGCGATCTCCACCTGGTTGAGCTCGGCCCACGCCGATCCGGGCAGCTTGCGGGTCGCGCGCACCTTCACTTGGGCCACGCTACTACGCTCTCTCCATGACGACAGTGGTTGTGCCGTTCGCAGGCACCGAGGGAAAGACGCGCCTGGACGCGCCCCGGGGCACGCGCCGGGAACTGTCCCTGGCAATGCTCGCCGACGTTCTCGCCGCTGCGGTCGTCGTCGGCCGCACGTTCGTCGTCACCGCGGACGAGGCCGGCGCCGCGCTCGCGGGCGAGGCGGGAGCGGAGGCGGTCGCAGACCCGGGCGGTGGGCAGGGAGTCGGGGTCGCGGCAGGGCTGGAGCTCGCCGCCGACGAGCAGGTGCTCGTCGTCAACGCCGACCTTCCCTGCGTGGTGCCGGTCGACCTGCGCTCCCTCCTGGCCGCGATCCCTGCGCACGGGCTCGCCCTCGTCGAGGCGCTCGACGGCACGACGAACGCGCTCGGCCTGTCGGCGCCGGAGGTCTTTGCGCCGCTCTATGGGCCGGACAGCGCGAGCCGCTTCCGCGCGCTGCCCGTCGAGACGGTCGCCGTCGTTGTGCCGAACCTCGCCGAGGACGTCGACACGCTCGAAGATTTGGAGCGGTTGCAGCTCCGGTGCGGCCCGCGGACACAGATTGCTCTCGCTGCGCTCTCCGCCGGGACGGCGCAGTGAGAGTCGTCGTCCTCTCCGGCGGCGTCGGTGGCGCACGCTTCGTCCAGGGCGTCGTGGGCGCCGTTCCGGCCGACGACGTCACGGTCGTCGGCAACGTCGGCGACGACGTCGAGGTGCTCGGCCTGCACGTGTCGCCTGACCTCGACTCGATCCTGTACGCGCTCGCCGGCCTCAACGACGAGGAACGCGGCTGGGGACGCGCGGGCGAGACATGGCGCGTGCTCGACAGCGTTGCCGCGTTGCACGGCGAGACCTGGTTCCGGCTCGGCGATCTCGACCTCGGTCTTCATCTCGTGCGAACGCAGGCGTTGCGGGCCGGTGAGCCACTTTCGCGCGTCACCGCACGGATCGCGGATGAGCTCGGCGTCGGCACGAGGCTGCTGCCCGCGACCGACGATCGCCTGCGCACGTGGATCGGGACGGCGGCGGGAGAGTTCCCGTTCCAGGAGTGGTTCGTGTCGCGCGGTCATCGCGACGAGGTGGACGCTCTCCGCTTCGAAGGCGCGGAGACTGCAGCGCCCGCTCCCGGCGTTCTCGAAGCGCTGGCGCATGCGGACCTGCTGCTCCTCGCTCCGAGCAACCCGTACGTCTCGATCGCGCCGATCCTCGCCGTGGGCGAGATTCGCGCCGCCGTTGCTGCCCGCACCGTCCCGTGCGTCGCGGTGAGCCCGCTCATCGCGGGGCGCGCCGTGAAAGGCCCAGCGGACCGGATGCTTGCGCGTCTTGCAGGCGGAACGACACCTGCACACATTGCAAGTTGCTACACGGGGCTGATCGACGCGCTCGTCGTCGACGAAGCGGACGCCGGAGACCTGGACGGGCTCGGCGACGTCCGTCCGATCGTCACGCGCACGCTCATGGTGGACGGCGACGCTCGGCGCCGCCTCGCCGAGGCCGCGCTCGGAGCGGTGCCGGCATGAGAGTCGCCGTCGTCGGTGGAACGGGCGACTTCGGCCTCGCGCTCGCGCAACGCCTTGCGGAAGCGGGAGATCATGTCGTCATCGGCTCGCGCGACGCGGAACGCGCGCGCGCCAAGGCGTCCGAGGCCGGCGCCGCCGAGGGCGCGACGAACGCCGATGCAGTCCGCGGCGCCGACATCGTCGTGCTTGCGGTCAAGGCGGACGCCGCGATTGCGACGGCGACCGAGCTCGCGGACTCAATCGGAGAGACGCCCGTCCTCAGCGTCGCGAGCGAGCTGCGCTTCACGAAGTCAGGGATTCATCCGACGCAGGACGACCGCTCGATCGCGGAGCGCACGCAGGAGGTCTTGCGCGCGCCCGTCGCCGCCGGTCTGCACTCGCTCGCGGCCGTGTCGCTCGCCGGCGGCAAGGCCGACGGCGACGCGCTCGTCTGTGGCGACGATCCACTGGCCAAGGATCTGGCGCTCGAGCTCGCGTCGAAGGTCGTCTCGGGCCGCGCCTTCGATGCGGGGCCGCTCACGAGCGCCCGCGCGCTCGAAGGCATGACCGCGGTGATCGTCAACCTCAATCGCCGCTACAAGGGTCACGCCGGCATCCGCGTCGTCGGCCTGTGACCGGCGTCTCGATCCTCCCCGTCGCCGGCATCCCCGAGCTTGAGGAGGGCGACGACCTCGTAGCGCTCATCCTCGAGCGCGTGGAGCTCGAGGACGGCGACGTCGTCGTCATCGCGCAAAAGGCGATCTCGAAGATCGAAGGACGGATCGTGCGCCTGGACGGCATCGACCCCTCGCCACGCGCGGTCGAGATCGCGGGCGAGGAGGGCGACGCCGCGCGCCGCATCGAGGTCATCCTGCGCGAGGCGAAGAGCATCATCCGCGTCCGTCCGCCGCTCGTCATCTGCGAGACGAGTCACGGGTTCATCTGCGCGTCGGCCGGCGTCGACGCATCCAATGCTCCGGAGCCGGGAACGCTCGTCCTGCTTCCATTGGATCCGGACCGAACTGCGGCGCGCCTCCGCGATGAGCTGCGCGAACGGACGGGCCGCGAGGTCGGCGTGATCGTGACCGACTCGTTCGGGCGTCCGTGGCGGCAGGGCACCGTCGACGTCGCCATCGGCGCCGCCGGCGTCCTGGCGCTCCAGGACCTTGCGGGCGAGCGCGACCCGATCGGCTACGAGCTGCAGAACACAGTCATCGCGGTCGCGGACGAGATCGCGTCGGCGGCGCATCTCGTCTCCGGCAAGCTCGCGCGCGTCCCGGTGACGATCGTCCGCGGACTCGACGTCCGTGGCGACGGCCGGGCGACCGACATCCCGGTCCCGCCGGAGCGCGATTTGTTCCGTTAGCGTGGCCTCGTGACAACTGACGCAACCGACGCGATCGAGGCTGCGAACGCGCTTCTGCGCGAGCGCGGCTACGCCGAGCGCGACCTGGCCGTGCATGCCGCACCGCGCGGGCGCGCTCTACTCAAGGGCAACAAGCTCCTCAGCCCCCTGAGTGACGAGCCGGAGCTCGTGCTCCGCGTCGTTCGCGAGCTCGTCCCGGCGAGTGCGGAGCTCGGCACTGGGACCTTGAGGCCCGCCGATCTTCGTGCCAACCTCTGACGTGATGGTGGCCACGGCCGCCCAGGAGAGGATGCGGGCTCTTATCGGGGCCGGCATCGCGCTCAGCTCGGAGCTGTCGCTCGACGCCGTCCTCCAGAAGCTCGTCGAGACGGCGTCATCGCTGACCGGGGCGAAGTACGCGGCGCTCGGCGTCCTCGACCCGACCGGCTCGCGGCTGGAGCGGTTCCTCACCACCGGTATCGACCCGGAGACACAGGCGACCATCGGCGACCTGCCCACGGGGCGCGGGATTCTCGGCGTCCTCATCCGCGACGCCTCCCCGCTGCGCCTGCACAACCTCTCCGAGGATCCCCGCTCCGTCGGCTTTCCGCCTGGGCATCCCCCAATGCGGTCCTTCCTCGGCGTTCCCGTTGCGCTGCGCGGCATCGCCTACGGCAACCTCTACCTGACGGAGAAGGAGAGCGGCGACTTCACGGAGGAGGACGAGGAGACCGCCGCCCTGCTCGCGTCGCAGGCGGCGGTGGCGATCGAGAACGCGCGGCTGTACGAGTCCGCGACGCACTGGTCGACGCAGCTCGAGTCGCTGAACGAGGTCGCCGCCGCGCTCGTCTCGGAGCTCGAGCTCGGCCCGCTGCTCGAGCTCGTCGCCAACCGGCTGCGGGCGCTGATTGCCGCGGACAGCGTCACCATCGCGCTTCCGTACGCCGACGGGCTCCGCATCGAAGCGGCGGCAGGGCCGGAAGCGGACCGTGTGGTCGGTGTGTCGATCCCGGCACGGTCGAAGACGATGCGGGTGCTCGAGCGCAAGCGCAGCGAGCGGGTCGACTCCGTTCTCGACGACCCGGAGATCGATCAGGAGACTGCGCGACGCCTGAAGATGCGCACGGCGGTGTACGTGCCGCTCGTCCTGCGCGGCGAAGCGATCGGCGTCATCACCGCACAGGACAAACAGGGAGTCGACCCGCGCTTCACCGCCGACGATGTCCGGCTCGCGGAGGTGTTCGCGCAGCGCGCCTCCGTTGCGGTGGATCTGTCGCGCCGCGTGGCGAGCGACGCGCTGCGTCGGGTCGTCGCCGCGCAGGAGCAGGAGCGCCGCCGCCTCGCGCGCGAGCTGCACGACGAGACGGGTCAAGCACTCACGTCCATCCTGCTCGGGCTGCGCACGGTCGAGGAGGCCGGAGGGGAGGCCGAGATGCGCGCCGCCGTCGCCGAGGTGCGCGATCTTGTCCGCTCGACGCTGCAGGACGTGCGTCAGCTCGCCGTCGAGCTCCGCCCGAAGGCGCTCGACGACTTCGGGCTTGCGGCCGCCCTCGAGCGCCTGACCGAGAGCTTCGCCGAGCAGACCGGCATCGCGGTCGGCTTCGAGTCGGCGTTGCCCCCAGAACGGCTCGCGCCCGAGATCGAGACAGCGCTCTACCGGATCGTGCAGGAGTGCCTTACGAACATCGTCAAGCACGCCCGCGCGAGCAGCGTCAGCATCGTCCTCGGGCGCAAGCCCGACGCTGTGACGGCCGTCGTCGAGGACGACGGCGTCGGGTTCGACCCTGCCAGGACGCACGACGATGGTCTGGGCCTGATAGGGATGCGTGAGAGGGTTGCTCTCGTCGGCGGCCGGCTCACCATCGAGTCGCGTCCGGGCGCCGGCACGACGTTCGTGGCGGAGGTGCCGATTCTGTGATTCGCGTGGTGATCGTCGACGACCATGCGCTCGTTCGCTCGGGCCTGCGCCTGCTGCTCGAGGCGGAGGAGGACATCACCGTCGAGGACGAGGGCGGCAATGCGGAGGAGGCGATCCGCCTGGCGCGGCTGCACAAGCCCGACGTGATGCTCCTCGACGTCGTCATGCCCGGCCGCAGTGGCCTGGAGGCCGTTCGCGACATCCTCGAGGCGGCTCCGAAGACCGCGGTGCTCGTGCTCTCCATGCAGGATGACCCGAGCTACGTGCGCGAGGCGTTCTCGGTCGGATCGACCGGCTACCTTCTGAAGGAGGCAGCCGACAGCGAGCTCGTCGCCGCCGTGCGGGAGGTCGCGGCGGGCGGCCGATACGTCCACCCGACGCTCGGGGCCCGGCTCGCAGCGGCCGAGTCGGAGGCCGATGCCCGGGCGGCGGCCGATCCGCTGTCCGACCGTGAGCGCGAGGTGCTCCGGCTGCTCGCTCTCGGCCACACGAACCAGGAGATCGCGAAGATGCTGTTCATCTCGGTGCGCACCGCCGAAACGCACCGCGCGCACATCATGCAGAAGCTCCGGTTGACCACCCGGGCAGAGCTCGTGCGCTACGCCCTCGGCCAGGGCCTGCTGGAACAGGGCGAAGACCCGGCCTGACCGCCGCTCTGCGGCTTTCCCGGTAGCCGCTCAGAGGGGTTACGGATGCTGCCGCCTCGCTCCAAGGACGACCATTGGCCTATGGAGAGCTTTGCGGTCATCTGGAGCGACTCGAGCCGTGCGCCGCGTGTCGGCAAGCTGGAGCTCGAGCCCGCCGGGCTCCGGTTCGAGGGCAGGCGGACGCACTGCGTCTTCTACGAGGACATCGAGTCCGTCCACGTCGCCCGCGACAGCACCGAGCGGATCGGCGGCCGGCCGGCACTCGTGCTCGACCTGGCGGTCGGCGGCCCGCTGCGCATCGGAAGCGTGGACGGCGTCGGCGTCCTCAGCGAGCTCGCGGAGCGGCTCGGCCGCCTGACTGCGACACACCTGGCCGTATGAGCAGGGTCGCTGTGGTGGTACCGCTCCGCCCGGGCGCGTACGAGACCGCCGCGCGTCTGGTCGAGGCCGGGCCGCCGTTCCGTCTCGCGGACAGCCCGCTCGACGGGCATTGCGTCTTCCTCACTGAGCATGAGGCCCTGTTCGTCTTCGAAGGGCCCGAAGCGGACCACATCGTGGAGCAGATCGCGGGCGAGGCCTCCGTCTGGCAGGCGGCGACGGAGTGGCGAGACCTCCTCGACGGAAAGCCGCGGGTCGCCGACAGCGTCTTCGCCTGGCACAGGGCCGACTAGGCTGACGGCGACCGTGGCATCGACGGACGTGCAGCCGCTCTCGGCCGAAGAGCTCCGGCTCGTCGACGCGTACTGGCGCGCGGCCAACTACGTGTCCGTCGGCCAGATCTACCTGCTCGACAACCCGCTTCTGCGCGAGCCGCTGCTGGCGGAGCACGTGAAAGCGCGCCTGCTCGGCCACTGGGGGACGACGCCGGGGCTCAACTTCGTCTACGCGCACATGAACCGCGCGATCCGCAACTGGGACCTCGACGCGATCTACGTCATGGGGCCAGGCCACGGCGGGCCTGCTGCCGTGGCGAACGCCTATCTCGAGGGCACCTACACCGAGGTGTACCCCGACATCACCCGCGACGAGGAGGGGCTGCGCAAGCTCTTCCGGCAGTTCTCGTTCCCGGGCGGCATTCCGTCGCACGTTGCGCCGGAGACGCCGGGGTCGATCCACGAGGGCGGCGAGCTCGGCTACGCCCTCTCGCACGCGTACGGCGCTGCCTTCGACAACCCCGAGCTGCTCGTCTGCTGCATCGTCGGCGACGGCGAGGCCGAGACGGGGCCGCTCGCGACCTCGTGGCATTCGAACAAGTTCCTCAATCCGGTGACCGACGGAGCCGTGCTGCCGATCCTCCACCTGAACGGCTACAAGATCGCGAACCCGACCGTGCTCGCGCGTATCGGCGACGACGAGCTGACGTCGCTGCTCGAGGGCTGCGGCCACACGGTGCACTGGGTCGACTCCGCCGACCCGGAGGAAGCGCATCAGCGGATGGCTTTGGTGCTCGAGACGGCGGTGGAGGAGATCGCGGCCGCGCAGCGCGCCGCCCGCGTCGAGGGCGTGACCGAGCGGCCGCGATGGCCGGTGATCGTGCTCCGGACGCCCAAGGGCTGGACCGGGCCGAAGACCGTCGACGGTCTCGCCACCGAGGGGACGTGGCGGTCGCACCAGGTGCCGCTCGCGGAGCTGCGGACGAATCCGGAGCATCTGCACCAGCTCGAGTCGTGGCTGCGCAGCTACCGCCCGGAGGAGCTGTTCGACGCTCACGGAGCACTGGTCGCCGAGTTGGAAGGCCTACCCCCGAAGGGCGACCGCCGGATGAGCGCGAACCCGCACGCGAACGGCGGGCTCCTGCTCCAGGATCTCGTCCTTCCGGACTTCCGCGACTACGCAGTCGAGGTTCCGGCGCCGGCGACGACGTTCAGCGAGGCGACGCGCGTCCTCGGTACCTATCTGCGCGACGTCATCCGGCTGAACCCGACGCACTTCCGGCTCTTCGGCCCGGACGAGACCGAGTCGAACCGGCTCGGCGCCGTCTTCGACGTGACCGACCGTCAGTGGGAGGCAGAGTCGCTGCCGGGCGACGACCATCTCGCGCGGGCCGGACGCGTGATGGAGGTGCTGTCCGAGCACCAGTGCCAGGGCTGGCTGGAGGGCTACCTGCTCACGGGCAGGCACGGGCTCTTCAACTGTTACGAGGCGTTCATCCACATCATCGACTCGATGTTCAACCAGCACGCCAAGTGGCTGAAGACGACGCGCGAGATTCAATGGCGACCGCCTATCGCCTCGCTCAATTACCTCCTGTCCTCGCACGTATGGCGGCAGGATCACAACGGCTTCTCGCATCAGGACCCGGGCTTCATCGACCACGTCGTGAACAAGAAAGCGGAGATCATCCGCGTCTACCTGCCGCCGGATGCGAACACGCTTCTCTCGATCGCCGACCACTGTCTGCGCAGCCGGCACTACGTAAACGTCATCGTTGCAGGCAAGCAGCCGGCGCTGAACTATCTGTCGATGGACGACGCGGTCTTGCACTGCACCCGCGGCATCGGCATCTGGGAGTGGGCGTCCAACGACGATGGCGATCCGGACGTCGTGGTGGCGTGCTGCGGCGATGTTCCGACGCTGGAGGCACTCGCCGCCGTCGATATCTTGCGCACGGAGCTCCCCGACCTGCGGGTGCGCTTCGTCAACGTCGTCGACCTGATGCGCCTGCAGCCCGACACGGAGCATCCGCACGGGCTCTCCGACGGGGAGTTCGACACGCTTTTCACCGCTGACAAGCCGGTCGTCTTCGCATTCCACGGCTACCCGTGGCTCATCCACCGGCTGACGTACCGCCGGACGAACCACGCGAACATCCATGTGCGCGGCTACAAAGAAGAGGGCACGACGACGACGCCGTTCGACATGGTCATGCTCAACGACCTCGATCGGTTCCATCTCGTCATGGACGTGATCGACCGCGTTCCCTCGCTCGGCTCGCATGCGGCTGCGCTACGCCAGCGTATGGAGGACGAGCGCGTGCAGTGCCGCGCGTACACGCGCAGCGAGGGCGAGGATCTGCCCGCTGTGCGCGACTGGGTCTGGCCGCACTGAGAATTCTCGTCGTCAACGCGGGGTCGAGCAGCCTCAAGCTCTCGGTGCTCGACGGGGACGAGCTCGTGGCAAACGACGTCGACCTCGACGCGCTCCAAGGGATCGACGCGGTCGGGCATCGCATCGTGCACGGCGGGACCGACTTCGTCGAGCCCGTCGTCATCGACGACGACGTGGTCCGGCGGCTGGAGGCGCTCACCGACCTCGCTCCGCTGCACCAGCCGAAGTCACTGCGCGGCCTGGAGCTCGTCGGCAAGGCTCTGCCGGGCGTGCCCGCGGTCGCGTGCTTCGACACGGCGTTTCACGCGCACATCCCGGCGGGGGCGGCGACGTATGCGCTGCCGCGTGAGTGGCGGGAGCGCTGGAACTTGCGCCGCTTCGGCTTCCACGGCCTGTCGCATGCGTACGCATCGCGGCGGGCGGCCGACCTCGCGGGCGTCCCGGTTGACGGCCTCCGCGTCGTCACCTGCCACCTCGGCGCGGGCGCGTCGCTCGCAGCCGTCCTCAGCGGCGTCTCGGTCGATACCACGATGGGCTTCACGCCGCTCGACGGCCTCGTAATGGCCACTCGCTCGGGAAGCGTCGACCCTGGGCTCATCCTCTGGCTCCAGGAGCACATGGGCATGGGGCCGTCCGAGCTCGGGTCCGCGCTCGAGTACCGGTCCGGGCTCGTCGGGCTCACCGGCACCGGCGACATGAAAGCCGTGCTCGAGGCGGAGGCAACGGGCGATGAGGATGCCCGGCTCGCGGTCGAGGTCTATCTCCACCGCCTGCGCGGAGCGATCGCGGCGATGGCTGCCGCGCTCGGCGGTCTCGACGTGCTCGTGTTCACCGGCGGCGTCGGCGAGCGGTCTGCGCCGATTCGCGCCCGCGCGGCCGACGGCCTCGGTTTCCTCGGTATCGGCGTCGATCGCGCCCGCAACGCAGCGCCCGAGCTCGACGCGGAGATCTCCTCCAACGATGCCGTGGTCAGCACGTTCGTCGTCGCCGCGCGTGAGGACCTCGAGATCGCGCGGGGCGTTCGGTCAGCGCTTGCGCTCGAATAGCACGAGCACTGCCAGCTGCTCGTACGCGCTGAAGCGGTGGTCCGCACCCGCTTCGACGAAGACGGCGTCGCCGACGTTCACGGGCACGCTCTTGCCTTCAACGTCCAGCGTGCCCGAGCCGTCGAGTACGACGTAGATCTCGTCGTCCTCGTGCGGTTGCTGCCGGTCCGGCTCCGGCGCGACGAGCACGTAGACGCCGAGCTCGATGCCGGCGGACTCGTGGACGATCTCGTAGCCGCCGCCCGCGGCGCGGAGCTTCTCGACGACGGATCCGACTCCGAAGGCGTGCATGCCGTGACGGTATCCGAAGGAGTCCCCCGAGCTCATACGTGGAATCCCGGATGGACGGCGTCGGCGGTCGAGCGAGGCTGGAGGCACATAGCCCGGGCTTCACGAAGCTCCGGCGCATCCACCAGTCAAAGGCCGGCGAAAGTCGGCCTTCGGCTTACCAGGACTTCGCGCGCCGGTGTGGCGCCTGCCGCGCCACGCGGACGCGTGCGTCGACGGCGAGGCAGCGGTCGGAGAGGGCGAGCACCGGGTTCAGATCGAGCTCGGCCATCTCGGGAATGTCCTCGGCGAGCCGCGAGAGGCGGACGAGCAGGTCGACGAGCGCATCCTCGTCCGCGGGCGGCGCGCCGCGGAAGCCGGCGACGAGCCGTCCGGCCTTTCCGGCGCGCACGAGCTCGCGGGCGTCGAGGTCGGTGAGCGGCGCGAGGCGGAACTGCGCCTGGCCGATGAGCTCTGCGAAGACGCCTCCGGGGCCGAACGCCACGAGCGGCCCGAACACCGGATCCTGGACCGCGCCCGCGAGCAGCTCGGCGCCGCCGCGAACCATCGGCTGCACGAGCGCCGGCACGCCGATCCGTTCGACTGCCGCACGAACCTCCATCTCGTCTGCGAGGTTCAGCGCGATGCCGCCCGATTCCGTCTTGTGCGCGCCCGCGGCGGCGCTCTTCACGACTACGGGGAAGCCGAGCTCCGCGGCGGCCGCAACCGCGGCGTCCGCCGAATCGACCACACGTTCGGGGACGACCGGAAGTCCATATGCCTCGAGGAGGCGGCGGGCCTGTGCCGGCTCGAGCCACGCGTCGTCGGCAAGCGCGAGAGCTTCGGCGACGACGGCCTCGGCCGTCTCGCGGTCGACGGTGAGGTCGGGAACGGTGCCCGCCGGCCGTCGCAGCCAGTCGCTGCGCTCGGCCGCGCGGCTGAGCGCGCGGGCCGCGGCTTCGGGATACGAGAATGCAGGCACGGGAGCAGCGCTGCGCAACGTCGCGGGTGCTCCCTTGGCGGACAGGAATGCGCAGAGCACGGGCTTGTCGTCCGCACCGGCCGCGGCGCGGCTGATCGCGGCGCCGACGTCGTCCTCGGAGACGCCCACGGTCGGGACGAAGAGAACGATGAGCGAGTCGACGCCCGGATCGGCGAGCACGATGGGCAGCACGTCGGCGAACGTCTTGGCATTCGCCGAGCCGAGGATGTCGACCGGGTTCGCCGCGCTGCCCTCGAGCGGCATCACCTCGTGCAGCGCGCGCAACGTCTCCTCGGCGAGCGGCGGGAGCTCGAGCCCGGAGGCCTCGCATGCGTCGGCACACAGGATTCCGAGTCCGCCCGCGTTCGTGACGAGCGCGACGCGCCGCCCGCGCGGGACGGGCTGGTCGGAGAGGAGCGCGGCGACGTCGACGAGCTCGTCGAGCGTCTGCGTCCGGATGACGCCCGCCTGCCGGAAGAGCGCATCGACCGCGGCCTCCGACCCGGCGAGCGCGGCGGTGTGCGAGCTTGCAGCCTTGATGCCGGCCCGCGTCGTGCCGCTCTTCATCGCGAGCACCGGCTTCTTGCGCGCGACGCGGCGTGCGATGCGCGCGAACGCCCGAGGATTGCCGAACGACTCGAGATAGAGCATCACGAGCTCGGTGCTCGCGTCCTCCGCCCACCACTCGAGCAGGTCGTTCGAAGAGACGTCCGCCTTGTTGCCGATCGAGACGAATGAGGACAGGCCGAGCCCGCGCTTCTCGCCGTGCTCCAGCACCGCGAGACCGAGCGCGCCGCTCTGCGACGAGAAGCCGATCTTCCCGGGCGGGAACGCGCGTGGCGCGAAGGTGGCGTTGAGCCTCGTCGAAGCGGACGAGATGCCGAGGCAGTTCGGGCCGATCATCCGCGCGCCGTGCGCGCGGACGAGCTCGAGCAGCTGCTCCTGGCGCACGCGGCCCTCCGCGCCGATCTCGGCAAAGCCGGCCGAGATGACGACGAGCGCGCGCACGCCGGCCTCGAGGGCTTCCTGCGCCGCGTCGAGCACGTGCTCTCCCGGCAGGCAGATGACGACGAGATCGACCGTGTCGGGGATGTCTGCGACTCGCGTGTAGCCGCGCACACCCGCGACCGCGTCACCTCCGCGGTTGACCGGATACGCGGCGCCGGTGAAGTCTGCCGCGAGGACGTTGCGGAAGAGCTCGCCGCCGATGGAGCCGCGGCGCGCGGACGCGCCGATGACGGCGACGCACGACGGATCGAAGAAGGGGCGGAGCGACGCGCGTACGGCGAGGTGGTCTCGCTCGGCCACCTGCTCGCGATAGTGCGCGGTCGGCGCGATCGGGAAGTGCACCTCGACCGATCCCCCCTCGAGCTCGCGCGTGACGTCGAAGCCTGCGTCGCGGAAGACGACGAGCATGTTGCGGTTGTCGGGCATCACTTCTGCGACGAAGCGCTCGATGCCCGCGTCGGCGGCGAGGGCAGCGAGCTGCTCGAGGAGGCGCGTGCCGATCCCGCGGCCCTGGAAGTCGTCTGCGACGGTGAACGCGGCCTCCGCCCGTCGCGGATCGCGGAGGCGGACGAAGTTCGCGAGCGCGACCACACGCCCGTCGAGCCAGCCGGCGAGCGCGCCGCGCTCCTCCCAGTCCGGCTCGAGGAACGGCGCGATCAGCTTCGGGCCGAGCGCCGGGAAGCCGTGGAACCGGAGGTAGCGGCTGCGGTCGGAGAGGCTCTCGAAGAACGCCAGGATCGCATCGGCGTCCTCTGAGAGCGGCGGGCGGAGCCGCAGGGTGGAGCCGTCGCGCAGGATGACGTCGGTGGCGATCTCGTCGATCGTGGCCATGAACCAGGTGTACCTGCTCGGGCGAGGGCGCTGCGACGGGGGTTTCCCGTAGCGTCACCGCGATGAGTCCGCTGAATCGCGTCGACCTCGATCCCGACCCGCTGGCCCAGTTTCATCGGTGGTTCGCCGAGGCGGAAGCGGCCGTCCCGGCGGCAGAGAAGATGGCCCTCGCCACCGCGTCCGCCGACGGGAGCCCGTCCGCGCGCATGGTGCTCATGAAGCAGGCGGACGACGACGGGATCGTCTTCTACTCGCACTACCCGAGCCGCAAGGGGCGCGAGCTGGCGGAGAACCCGCGGGCGGCGCTCCTCTTCTACTGGGAACCGCTCGGCCGGCAGGTGCGCATCGAGGGCGCGGCGCAGCCGGTGTCAGCCACCGAATCCGATGCGTACTTCGCCTCGCGGCCGCTCGGTGCGCGGCTGTCCGCGGCCTCCTCGCCGCAGAGCCGGCCGGTCGAGTCGCGTGAGTGGCTCGAGCAGCGCATCGCCGAGCTCGCGGCGGAGGGCGCGCCGGCGCGGCCCGAGTGGTGGGGAGGCTTCCGGCTCGTGCCGGACGCCTGGGAGTTCTGGCAGCACGGCGACGACCGGCTGCACGACCGCTTCAGGTATCGCCGCGAGGGCGCTACCTGGGTGGTCGAGCGGCTCGGGCCCTAGCGAGGGAACGTCCGAGCGCCGCGAGGCGCTCGTCCCAGCGGCCGCCCATCTCGACGAGCCAGGCAGCAGCGTCGCCGAGCGGCTGTGGCGTCACCGCGTAGCGCGTCTCGCGGCCGACGCGCGTCGCGCTCAGGAGGCCGGCGTCGGCGAGCGCGCCGAGCTGCTTCGCGACCGCCTGCCGCGTCACCGGCAGCTCCGCCGCCAGCTCGGTAGCCGTGGCGGTGCCGCGGTCCGCCACAGAGGCGACGAGGGCGCGCCGCCCCGGATCCCCGAGCGCGTCGAAGACGAGATCTAGTGAACGGGTGCCCACGCGAGGGCGTGCAGCTCGAGCGCCGTGGCGAAGTCCGGCGACGTCTCGGTGACGTGCACGCGCGTGCCGCCCTCGACCTCCTCCAGCTCGAGCACGACCTCTCCGCCGTCGTCCCAGTCGAGCACGAGGCGCTCCTCCGGCTCGGCCTCGCGCACGACGGCGCGCCGCTCCTCGCCGTCGGCCCAGCGGAAGACGCCTTCGCCGCCCGGCCGGGGATCGAGCTCGGCCTCGGTGGCGAACCACTCCTCGAGCCGCTCCGGGTCGGTCAGCGCCTCCCAGACCTCGTCCGGCCCGGCCGGGAAGAGGACGTCTCTCTCGACGTGCAACTCCATGGTTGCGTATTATACGCACCGTGAGCGCCCTTGTGCCAATGGTGGTGGAGTCGGACGGGCGCTTCGAGCGATCGTTCGACATCTTCTCGCGCCTCCTGCGGGAGCGCATCGTCTTTCTCGGGACGCAGGTCGACGAGCAGTCCGCGAACCTCGTCGTCGCGCAGCTCCTCTTCCTCGAAGCGGAGGACCCGGACGCGGACATCCACCTGTACGTCAACTCGCCCGGCGGCGACGCGTACGCGGGGTTCGCCATCTACGACGCGATGCAGTTCGTCAAGCCCGACGTCTGTACGTACGGAATCGGCATGGCGATGTCTGCCGGCGCGCTCGTGCTCGCGTCAGGTGCCGCCGGCAAGCGCCACGTGCTCCCGAACGCCAAGGTGATGATCCATCAGGGATCGGGTGGCTTCCGCGGCACACCGGCCGACATCCAGATCGCCGCGCGCGAGATCCTCGCGATCACGCGCAAGTACGCGGAGATCATTGCGCGTCACTCCGGCAAGGACGTGGAGCA
The DNA here is from genome assembly GCA_036512155.1 of Gaiellaceae bacterium. Taxonomy (GTDB): domain Bacteria; phylum Actinomycetota; class Thermoleophilia; order Gaiellales; family Gaiellaceae; genus Palsa-739. The sequence goes on from DATCBD010000085.1 coordinate 50,134, forward strand.
GGTCACGGTCGACATCGACCGCGACCGGTTCCTCTCTCCGGAGGAGGCGGTCGAATATGGGCTCGCAGACTCCGTGCTGCTGGCTCGGACGCCGTCACCCGGCGACGAGTAGCCGAGGCGGGCGGCGAGCTCGCCGCAGCGCCGGTCGATGATCGCGACGTCGGACGGAGTGAGCCCGTCCGCCCTCGAGTCTCGGTAGATCGGGTACCACTTGCGGTCGCTCGGGAGCGTCGCGAAGGGAAGGCGCTGGCCGCTGCGCGGGACCATCGCCGCGTCGAAGTGGAGGCCGAGCGCCGCGGACAGGCTCCGCGTGCCGGCCTCGGGGTCGGCGAGCCAATCCTCGAAGCGCACCACGGTGACATTCGCCACGCGCTTCGCGTCCTCGAGCGCTGTCCCGTACGCGTTTGCCCAGTGCTCCGCGGCGAACTCCAGCCGGCGCTCCCACGTGAGCGGCACGCGGAACGACGGCGGCTTCTTGCGGACCAGCCACGGGCAGCACGCGTACGGGCTGCGGACGACGAGGACAAAGTGCGGGTCGTGCGCCGCCAGAAGCTCGGCGAGCAGCGGCACCTTCACCGTGTTCGTGTGCGTCTTGTCCAGGAAGCGGGCGCGACCGGGATCGTGTGCGTAGACGGCGAGATGCTCACGGAGAACGCGGGCGAGCCGACGCGCGTCCTCGGCGGTCGCGTCCCGCCCGGTCTTGCGGTAGGCGGGGAGCAGGTCGTCCGAGGCGAAGAAGTGCGTCGTTCCCTGGAGGGGATCGTCGATGTCGACGCGATGCTTGTTGCCCCAGAGGGACTGGGGAAGCGACGGCATGCGGTTCCGCACGACGCCCAGCTCGTCGATGCCGGTCCACTCGTCTGACGCCCCCGACATCGATACGACGCGGGGGTTGCGTCGCAGTGATCGGCCGATCAGCGTCCCGCCGCAGCCGGCGACGCCGAGCAGGAAGATCGGCCGGTCGAGCGGCACTGCGTCGACGAGCCGGTCGAGACGGCGCGGCGAGAACCGCCACCGGTCGCGCTGGTAGAGGCGCGCCAGCTTGACCGCGAGGTCGCGGGGATGGCCGGTGCTCGAGAGGAGGTAGAGGAGCGCGCTGTCCCGCATGGATAGACACCATCAAGCGCGATTAAGAACGGACTCAGAAGTTTCTAAGAGTCGAGGCCGGGTCGGGGTTCTCATCTGGTTCATACGCACCTCGTGCACCGTCCGGGGTGGAACTCGTCCCCGCGAAGGAGCACGCAATGAACGTCATCACCAGCCGATTGCCAGCCGTCCGCGGCCGTAGGGCCATCCCGCGTGCATTCCGCAGCCTCGGCCTCCTGAACGGGATCATGGGCGCCGCGCTCATCGGTGCGGGTATCGGTTCCTACTTCGTCGTGGCCGGGACGAGCACCCCCGCAGCCGCCGTTCGCACGGCGACGGTGACGCGCGGCGTCGTCCTCTCGACCACGTCGGCGACCGGCACGCTGCAGGCTGCGAAGGAGTTGAACGTCGGATTCACGGGCGCAGGGACGATCACCTCGATCGGCGTCAAGCCAGGGCAGCGCGTCACTCAGGGTCAGCTCCTCGGCCGCATCGACTCCACCACCGCGGAGCAGGCGCTGCAGCAGGCGCTGGCTTCGCTCGCGACCGCGCAGGCGCAGTACGAGGAGACGCTCACGGGCGAGACCGCTCAGCAGCGAAAGCAGGATGCCCTCTCGGTCACGCAGGCGAAGGACGCGCTCGCGAACGCGAAGGCGACACGGAAACAGGATGCGAGGCAGTCCGCCGCGTCCGTTGCGCAGTCGACGAGCTCGCTCCGGACCGATCAGGGGCAGGAGAAGGTCGACCTCTACCAGCAGTCGAAGGATCGCGCGACGTACGCGACGGAGGACGCGGCAAACGCCGCGATCGCGAGCGACAAGACGCAGCTCGCCGCCGACCAGACGAAGCAGCAGTCCGACTCGCAGCACCAGTTCGACCTTCAGGCCCAGGAAAACTCCGACAACAACCAGCTCTCCGCCGACCAGACGAGCCTGACCGCGGCGCAGACCGCGCACAACAACGCGGGTATCGCGCAATACACCGCCGCAATCGCGAACGACAGGTCCGCGGTCGAGAGCGACCAGGCCTCGCTCACCTCGCTGCAGAAGACGCAGAACGGCGACAGCTATGCGATCACCCAGGACAACACCACTCTCACGAACGACCAGGCTGCGCTGACGGGCCTCCAGAACGACGCCAAGTCCATCCAGGCCGACGAGGCGAAGATCGCCTCCGACCGCTCCGCGCTGAGCAACGCGAAGCTGAATGCCGCATCGGGCACTGCGCGTGACGCGCAGACAGTGTCGTCCGACGAGCTCTCGGTGAAGTCGGCGCGTATGGGCGTCGCGGTCAAGCAGGCGCCTCCGACCGCCGCTGTGCTCGACGCCGCGAACGCGAGCGTCGTCAACGCGCGGGTCAACGTCGCGACCGCGGAGAAGGCGGTCTCGGATACGGAGTTGCGCGCGCCGATCGCAGGGACGGTTGCCTCTGTCAACGGCACCGTCGGCACGGCGGAGTCGGGCGGCGGCAGCTCCGCCGTCTCGAGCTCGTCGTCGGCCAGCGGCTCCTCCGGCAGCGGCTCGTCGACGGGTCTCGTCACGCTCACCGGCATCAACGGCATGCAGCTCGTCGCCGGCTTCGCCGAGACCGACACGGCGAAGCTCCGCGTCGGCCAGCCGGCAACAGTCACGGTCGACGCGCTGCCGACGGTCGAGCTCGCGGCGCACATCATCGCCATCGCAGGCACGGCGACTTCCACCTCCGGTGTTGTCACCTACACCGTCACGTTCGCGCTCGACCGGACCGAGGCGGGGCTCAAGTCCGGGATGACCGGCAACGTCGACGTCGTCGTCAGCGAAGCCGACAACGTCCTGCACGTTCCCACCGCAGCCGTGCGCGGGAGCGGCGCCAACGCGACCGTCACCGTCCTCCAGGCGGGCAAGCAGGTGAGCGTGCCCGTCGTCGCCGGCCTCCAGGGCGACTCGTCCACGGCCATCCTCAGCGGCCTGAAGGCGAACGAGAGCGTCGTACTCCCCTCCGTGTCTCTCGCCACGACCGGCGCCACCGGATCCGGCACCACGGGTACGGGCTCGACAACCGGAACCGGCCGTCGCGGCGCCGGCGGCGCCGCCTTCTTCGGTGGTGGATTCGGCGGATGAGCCGCCCTCGGCGCCGCGCCACGCTCGTCCTCGAGCACGTCACAAAGACGTACGGCACCGGCGACATCGCCGTGCATGCGTTGCGCGGCATCGATCTGCGCGTCGAGCGCGGCGACTTCATCGCCGTCATGGGCGCGTCCGGCAGCGGCAAGTCGACGCTCATGAACCTCGTCGGCTGCCTCGACGTCCCGACCGAAGGGCGGTATCTCCTCGAAGGGCTCGACGTCAGCCGTCTCGACGAGTTCGAGCTTGCGTTCGTCCGCAACCGGAAAATCGGCTTCGTCTTCCAGGCTTACAACCTCATTCCGCGCACGAGCGCGTTGCGCAACGTCGAGCTGCCGCTCATCTACGCGCGTGCACCGAAGGCGGAACGCAAGCGGCGCGCCGAGGAAGCTCTCGCGGCGGTCGGTGTCGCCGACCGCATGCACCACGTGCCCTCGGAGCTCTCCGGCGGGCAGCAACAGCGCGTCGCGATCGCGCGCGCGATCGTCACCGAGCCGGCGATCGTGCTCGCGGACGAGCCGACGGGCAACCTGGACAGCGCGGCGAGCGCGGAGGTCATGCAGATCTTCGCCCGGCTCAACGCGAGCGGCAGGACGATCGTGATGATCACCCACGAGCCCGACGTCGCCGCGTACGCGAAGCGCGTCGTCCACATCGCCGATGGCCTCATCGAGTCCGACGAAGCCAAGACGGTGGTGATGAGCGCGTGACCGCCGCGGAGGCACTCCGGATGGCGGTGCAGGGTGTGCTCGCGAACCGCCTCCGCTCGCTGCTGACGATGCTCGGGATCACGATCGGGGTCGCCGCCGTCATCATCCTCGTCGCCGTCGGCAACGGTTCCTCCGCCGCGGTGCAGCAGCGCATCGAGGCGCTCGGGACGAACGTCGTCTCGATCATGCCGGGGTTCAGTTTCGGCCGCGGCTCAGGCGGGGCGCAAAGCTCCTTCACGCAATTCACGACGAAGGACGTCAAGGCGCTCGAGGATCAGAATGCGGCGCCGGACATCAAATCGGTGACTCCCGTCGTGAACGGGAGCGTCACCGCGACCTTCGGCGCCGCGAGCTACTCGCCGAGCCAGTTCGTCGGCACGACACCGTCGTACGAGGAGGCTCGCAAGTCCCCGGTCGAGGCGGGGACGTTCATCACCGCACAAGAGGAGGCGGAGCACGCGCGCGTCGTCGTGCTCGGCGAGACCGTGGTCGAGAACGTGTTCGGCAGCCAGAACCCACTCGGACAGACGATCAAGCTGAACGGCATCGGCTTCCAGGTCGTCGGCGTCCTCACGCCCAAGGGCTCGAACGGCATCCAGGACCAGGACGACATCGCCATCGCGCCGCTGACGACGACGCAGGACCTCATCACCGGCGTCACGGGCGGGCTCAGTCAGATCATCGTCGAGGCGAAGTCCTCCGGCCAGGTGAACGCAGCCGAAGCGGAGGCGACCGACATCCTCACGCCGAACCACTCGTCCGACGGCACGGCGAACTTCCGGGTGCAGAACCAGGCGTCGCTCCTGCAGACGACCGCATCGACGAACCACGTCTTCACCGTGCTGCTCGCGGCAGTGGCCGCCATCTCGCTGCTTGTCGGCGGGATCGGCGTGATGAACATCATGCTCGTCACCGTCACAGAGCGCACACGCGAGATCGGAATCCGCAAAGCGCTCGGCGCGCGCCGCGGCGACATCCTCGGCCAGTTCCTCACCGAGGCGGTGCTGCTGTCGATCTGCGGCGGCGTCGTCGGCGTGGCTGCCGGCCTCGTCGGAAGCTTCTTCAAGATCGTGGGCGTCCAGCCGGTCGTGCAGCTGTACTCGGTGCTGCTCGCGCTCGGCGTCGGCGTCGCCGTCGGCCTCTTCTTCGGCATCTATCCCGCCAACCGCGCAGCGGCCCTCAGGCCCATCGAAGCACTGCGTTACGAATAGGAGCATGGAATGAGCACACTCGACACCGGGCTGCCGGTGCCTGCGGACGAGCCCGACGACGACGACGTCGCTGCCGAGCTCGAGGCGCTGGCGATCTCCCGTCGGCGCAAGATGCCGCGCGTCACGCTCGCGCTCGCCGTCGCCATCGTCGGAGCAGGCGCGTTCATCGGCGGCGCCGAGGCGCAGAAGCATCTCGGCTCGAGCTCGAGCTCGTCGAGCGGCGCGGGGAGCGGAGCCGCCTCGTCGTTCGCGTCCCGCTTCCGCGGCGGCGGGAGTGGTAGCGGTGCGACCGGAGGCTCGGCGTTCTCCGCGGGCGGCGGCGCGACCATCGGCACCGTCACGCTGATCAAAGGCTCGACCCTGTACATCACGGACACGAGCGGGAACACCATCAAGGTGACGACGTCGGCGGCGTCGCAGGTGACGAGGACGGTCTCGGGGACGGTGAAGAACGTGCGACCCGGCGACTCGGTCGTCGTGCGCGGCACGACGCAGAAGAACGGCACGGTGGCCGCGAGCTCGATTTCGCTCGGGGGCGCCGGCGGTCTTGGCGGCGGAAGTGGCGGGGCGACCGGGTTCGGCGGCACCGGTAGCGGCAACAGCAACAGCAACGGCGGCGCCACCGGCTTCGGCGGGGGTAGCAGCTCGAATGGAGGTGGATGATGATTCGTAGCGGCATTGCGGCGGTGGCGGCCGCGCTCGTTCTGGTTCCCGCGGCCTCGGCGGCATCGCCCGTGCAGGGCTCCCTGTTCGGCCCGGTCGTCGCGGTCAAGGGCACGACGTTCACGATCACGACGACGCTCAGCCCGTCCGGCAAGTCGCTCGTTTCGGCCGGCTCGGCGAAGATCACCGAGCAGGAAGCCGCGCCGAAATCGAGCCTGAAGGTCGGCGCGTGCGTCATGGCGACCGGTGCACGGAACGCCAAGGGCGTCGTCGCCGCCACGCGGATCACGATCTCGCAACCGGTCAAGGGCTCGTGCACCAGCGGCTTTGCCGGCCGTGGTGGAGGCACCGCTGGCAACCGGACTCGCACGACGCCGCCGACGGGCGGTCAGCGCCCGCCGGGTGGCTTCGGCGGCAACGCCAACTTCGGCTTCGCATTCGGGTCGGTGACGAAGGCGAGCGGCTCGACGCTCACCGTCAAGGGAGCGTCGTTCGGATCGTCGGCGCCGCGCACCACGACCGTCACCGTGTCGTCGAAGACGTCGCTCACGCGAACGATCACGGTGGCGGCTTCCACGATCAAGGTGAAGACGTGCGCGTTCGTGCGTGGCACGAGCACCGACAAGGGCCTCACCGTCAAGGCGACGAACGTCGCGATCACGCCCGAGACGAAGGGAACCTGCACGAACGGCTTCAGGCGTCCCGGTAGCTGACATACCCTTGCCGGTGTGGCGGTCGCAGCCGACCTCCGTGCCGAGCTCCTGAGGCTCGTTCCGGACGAGAGCCGTGTGAGCGTGGTCGAGTCGGTGCTCGACCAGCACGCCGGCGACCTCAGCTACCACGAGCCGCATCGTCCTGACGTCGTCGTCTTCGCCGAGTCGGCAGCGGAAGTATCGGCCGTGCTCGCACACGCGAACGCGGCCGGCGTGCCCGTCGTCGCATTCGGTGCCGGCACGAGCCTCGAGGGGCACGTGATCCCGCTGCACGGCGGGATCAGCCTCGACTTGACGCGGCTGAACCGGATCGTGGCCGTGCGGCCCGACGATCTGACCGCGACCGTGCAGGCGGGCGCGACGCGCTCGCAGCTGGCGGCGGCGGCAGGCCCGCACGGCCTCTGGTTCCCGGTCGACCCGGGTGCGGACGCGACGCTCGGCGGCATGGCGGCGACGAACGCGAGCGGGACGACGACCGTCCGCTACGGCGGCATGCGCGCGCACGTGCTCGCGCTCGAGGTCGTGCTCGCCGACGGCCGCGTCGTGCGCACCGGGTCGCGTGCGGTGAAGACCTCAGCGGGCTACAACCTCACGGAGCTCTTCGTCGGATCGGAGGGAACGCTCGGCGTGATCACCGAGCTGACGCTGCGCCTGCACCCGATCCCCGAGCGCATCATCGTCGCGCGCGCTGCGTTCCCGTCGGTGGAATCGGCCTGCCGTGCCGCAGCCGCGATCATCGGTGCGGGTGTCCTCGTGACCCGGTGCGAGCTCCTCGACGCGACGACGATCGCCGCGCTGAACGCGTTCAAGGGGACGTCGTTCCCGGAGTCGCCGTATCTCTTCATCGAGCTCGGGGGTGAGCTCGAGACGGTGCGCGAGCTCGCCGAGGACGAGGGTGCAACCGCGTTCGAGTCGGAGACCGACCCGACTGCGCGCGCGCGCATGTGGGATGCGCGACACGGCGCGCTGATGGCGTCTCTCGCACTGGCTCCCGGATCGAAGGCGATGACGACCGATGTCGCCGTGCCGCTCTCCGAGCTGGCCTCGGCGATCGAGAACGCGCGCGCGGCGCTCGACGCGTCCGGCCTCCGCGGCGGCATCGTCGGCCACGTCGGCGACGGCAACTTCCACCTCGCGTTCCTGCTCGATCCCGCCGACGTCGAGTCGGTCGGACGGGCGGAAGCGCTGAACACCGCGCTCGTCGAGGACGCGCTCGCGCGCGGCGGCACGTGCACGGGGGAGCACGGCATCGGCTACGGCAAGCTCGGCTACCTCGCCCGCGAGCATCCGGATCTGCTCGATCTCTACCGCGGCATCAAGGAGCTCTTCGATCCCAACGGGATCTTGAACCCCGGCAAAGTCGTGCCCTAGCTCGCCGACCCTTCCCAGGCGACGAGGCCGTCGAGGATCTCGTCGATGCGGGCGAGCGTCGCGCCGTCGAGGTCGACGCCGCTCGCGGCGGCGTTGTCCTCCACCTGCTGCGGGCGCGAGGCGCCGATGATCGCGGAAGCGACGTTCGGCTCGCGCAGGACCCAGGCGAGCGCGAGCTGCGCAGTCGAGATGCCGAGCTCCTTCGCCACGTTCCCGAGCTCCTGCACCTGCTCGAGCAGCTTGTCCGCGCGCAGGCGGTCGTCGAAGAAGTAGTTCATGCTCTCCGCCGCGGCGCGGCTGTCCTTCGGCGGTGGCTCGCCCGGCTTGTACTTGCCGGTGAGGACGCCCTGCGCGAGTGGCGACCAGACGATCTGCGAGATGCCGTGCTCGGCACAGAACGGGATGACGTCGCGTTCGGGGCCGCGCCAGAGCATCGAGTACTGCGGCTGGCTGGAGACGAACTTCTCGACGTTCGGGAGTGCAAGAGCCTCGGAGATCTTGTCCACCGGCCACTCACTGAAGCCGATGTAGCGGGCCTTGCCCTGCCGCACGACCTTGGTGAGCGCATCCATCGTCTCCTCGAGCGGCGTGTCCCAGTCGTAGCGATGGCACTGGTACAGGTCGACGTAGTCGGTGCGCAGGCGTGCGAGCGACGCGTCCATCTGCTTGACGATCTGCGCGCGCGAGAGCCCGCGGCCGCCGTCCGGCATCGGGAAGAAGACCTTCGTCGCGAGGACGTACGAGTCGCGCTGCCTGCCGGCCAGCACCTGGCCGAGAAACTCCTCGGCAGCGCCGCCGGCATAGACGTTCGCGGTGTCGATGAAGTTGATGCCGACCTCGAACGCTTTCGCGACGCAGGCCTCGGCCTGGTCGCTCCCGACGCCGCCGCCGTACGTCAGCCACGAGCCGAGGCTGATCTCGGACACCTGGAGGTCGCTGGAGCCGAGCTGGCGGTAGCGCACGTCCGCGACGCTATCGGTTAGCGTCCGGCTCGTGCCGCAGTTGGACGCACTTGGGATCGTCTCCGCGGATCTCGACCGGTCGCGGGCCTTCTATCGCCTGCTCGGCATCGAGATCGCCGAAGGCGACGATCACGTCGAGGCGACCCTCTCCAACGGGATCCGCCTGATGTTCGACACCGAGGACGTCATCCGCAGCTTCTCGCCGGACTGGCAGCGCGCGACCGGCAACCAGATCGCGCTCGCGTTTGCGTGCGACAGCCCTGCAGACGTCGACGAGACGTACGCGCGCGTCGTGGCGTCCGGCTTCGAGGGCGTGAAGGAGCCGTGGGACGCGTTCTGGGGTCACCGCTATGCGCAGGTTGCGGACCCGGACGGCGTCCACGTCGATCTTTTCGCCGCCCTCTGATCGAGGAGTGCCTCGATCTCGCGGGCCGGGAGCTGATGCTCCTCCGGCCGCCGAGCGCGGACGACCTGATCGACGAGGAGGCCTTCGGCGAGGACGAGTTCATGCCCTACTGGGCGGAGCTGTGGCCGAGCGGCATCGTGCTCGCGCGCGTCGTGGCCGAGCTCGACTTCGGCGGCAGGCGCGTGCTCGAGCTCGGCGCGGGCCTCGGCCTGCCGTCGCTCGCCGCCGCGCTGCGCGGCGCCGACGTCCTCGCCACCGACTGGGCCGACGATGCCGTGACGTTGCTGCAGGAGAACGCCGCGCGCAACGGGATCGTGCTGCGGGCGGAGCGCGTGCGCTGGGACGAGCCCGGCCCGCTGCTCGATGGCGCGCCGTGGGATCTCGTGCTCGGCGCCGACCTCCTGTACGAGGAACGCAACGCGAGCCTGCTCCTCGGGCTGCTGCCGCGCCTCGGCGCGCGGGACGTCCTCCTCGCCGAGCCCGGCCGACCGGCCGCCGCGGGATTCCTCGCGCACTGGGACGTCGAGGAGGTCGCGGACCGGGTATACCGGCTGCGGTGATCGCTCTCGCCCTCGCCGCGCTCGCGCTGGCGGCGCCGCCGAAGCCGCACATCGTGTGGAAGCCGATCCCGTACGGGGCGACGCGCCGTGCGGAGATGGCGGCGTACTCGGAGAAGCACTACGGCATCCACTCGTGGGTGCTGCACCCGCGGGCGATCGTCGAGCACGTGACCGCGACCAACTCGTTCTCGTCCGTCTACAACACGTTCGCGGCCGACGTTCCCGATTCCGAGCTGCACGAGCTGCCGGGCACGTGTGCCCACTTCGTCATCGACCGCGACGGCACCATCTACCAGCTCGTGCCGCTGAACGTCATGTGCCGGCACACGGTCGGGCTCAACTGGGTGGCGATCGGGATCGAGCACGTGGGCCTCTCCGACGCCGAAGTGATGCACGACGCGGCGCAGATGCGCTCGTCGCTCGCGCTCACCGCGTGGCTCATGTGGCGGTACAGGATCCCGCTCGCCAATGTGATCGGCCACAACGAGAGTCTGACGAGCCCGCTGCACAAGGAGCTGTACGCGCCGTGGCGCTGCCAGACGCACGCCGACTGGCAGCACGCGGACATGGTCGTCTACCGCGCGAAGCTCGCGGCGCTCGCGCGTAGCGACGGGCTCACGGTCGGGCCGACGTTCCGGCCTCGACCGAGCGGCTGCTAGGAGGGTTTGGCGGCGCGATACTCGTTTGCGACGCGGTGCGCTCGGCCCGTTTCGGGCGCGGCACGCTGCAGGTTGCGCTCGTGGATCTCGGCCGCGACGACGCGTGCGAGCCGAGGCATTTCGCGGCGCAGCTCGGCGGCTGCCCAGCGGGCGAACCTCCACACCGCCGACGCGGCCCGCATCACGATGTCTGCGACGATCGGCGTCGCGACCTCGACCCCGTGCTCGACCTGGTGGGCCGCATGCTGCACGAGCAGCTTCGCGTGCTGGTGGCGGCGGGCAAGAAGCATCTTGCGCGCAGGCACGACGGCGAGCACCTCACCCGCGTCCAGCGCGCGGCGGCGTCGATGTGGCCTGCGCAGCACGATCGTGTCGGCGCGTCCGGCGCTCTTCTCGTGCTCGACTGCCTCGACGACGCCGAGCGTACGATGGCCGGCGCGGACCGTGAAGCCCTCGCAGCGGCTGAGCCAGTAGTCGCAGACCGGACTGCCGTTCGGGAACGATCTGTCGGGAGCGAGCATCCAAGACCGGTTCCCGCGTCCACGACCGGCCAAAACCTCTGAACGTCAGCGCCCGGTAAAACGCCGCCCGAGGAGGTTCCCTTTCCGTAGCTCGTGATCGAGCGGAATCACGCTGTGCGACGCCTCGTCGAGATACTGCGGGGCGAGACCGAGCGTTTCGAGGTCGGCTACGAGCTCGTGCGGTGTCGTGCCGGCTTCGCGCAGGGCGGCGGGATGGAGCTCGACGATCGCCGTGACGGCCGCCGCATCCCGAAGCGATCCGGCGGCGCCGCTCAGGGCGAGCCGCTCCGCGCCTTCGACGTCGAGCTTCAGCAGCAGACGCCGGCCGGACAAGTCGCCGAGCTCCGCGTCGAGGGTCGTCGTATCGACCTCGATGTCGCGGGCAGGGCCGACGCCGACGACGCGAGGGATGAGCGAGCTGCCCGTCGTTGCCTTGTTCTGCCGAAAGCTCGCGCGGCGTGCGCGATCGGCAACCGCGCGTTCGACGACGCGGACGTTGCGCACGCCTGAGCGCCGCACGTTCGCGCGGAGCGCGGCTGCGTTGTAGGGGTCGGGCTCGAATGCGACCACGGTCGCGTGCGGAGCCTCGCGAGCTGCAAGCAGCGAGTAGAAGCCGACGTGCGCTCCGACGTCGGCGACGACGTCCGCGTAGGCGAGCTCTCGGCGGAACGTCTCGCCGGCGAGCGGTTCGTGCTCGCCGCGGCCGAGCTCGGCGAGAAAGCTGCGGTGACGGAGGAAGCCCCGAATCTCGAGCCCGTCGACGGTCGCTCGGAGCGGGGGAGTGCCGATCGCGATCAGGATCCGATCCACGCAGTCGCGAGCGGCGCCGAACAGGGGACCGGCGCCCACGCGCCGTGCGGCCCGGGAGACATGGCCGAGCGATCGCAGCACCACCGAAGCCTTGCAGCGATCAAGTCTTGCGGTGCAAGGCAATGCCTGGTATCTTGCACCGCATGGCAACCACAGAGCGGCGCAGCAGCCAATTGCTTCGCGGGGTGCTCGACCTTTGCCTGCTGGCCGTCGTGGCCGACGAGCCTGCATACGGGTACGAGATGACGAAGCGCCTCCGCTCCCGCGGCCTGTCCATCGTGGGCGAGGGCTCGATCTATCCGCTGCTCGGCCGCCTGGAGCGCGACGGCCTCGTCGACACGTATCGAGCAGCGAGCGACGGCGGCCCGCCGCGCAAGTACTACCGCCTGTCCGAATCGGGACGTCGCGCGCTTGCGAGCGGCGTCTCCGAGTGGGCTTCCGCGCGCGACGCGATCGACGCCGTGCTCGGTCTGCACGCAACGGAGGTTGCCGCATGACGTTCGTCGACGATTGCCGCCGCGAGTGGAAGCGGCTCCGGGTTCCCGACGCGGTCGCCAACGAGATGGCCGCGGAGCTCACCGCCGATCTCGAGGAAGCGGCATTGGAGGGCGCGTCGCCGGAAGACGTCCTCGGCTACGCGGTGTTCGATGCACGCGCTTTCGCGGCCCAGTGGGCCGAGGAGCGCGGGGTGGTCGGTCCTGAGCCCGCGCCGCGGCGCCGGCTCGTGCCCCTCGCGTTCGTGATTGCGCTCGGGCTCTTCCTCGTCATCACCGTCTCTGGCGTCGCGCTTCTCGTCGATGGCGGGCATTTCGCCTCCGCCCGCGTCGCTGTCGGGACGAACTTCCCTGCGCCGCGCATACGGAAGTTGCTCGTGCCCCCTCCGAGTCGTCCGTTCGCGCGCGGCGAGCGGCAACGAGTGTTCATCCTGCCCGGGGCGCGCCGCGTCCAGCTGACCGCGCTCCCGCCTCCCCCGGCGACGGCAGGCTTGGTGTTCCTCGGCGTCGGTCTTGGCGGCATCGTCGTGACGCTCGCGACGTGGTTGGTGCTTGGTGCGCGCCGTCGCGTGATCGTCTAGACGAAGAGGCCCCGTCGCCGGGGCCTCTTCGCGATCACACTGTGTCGCCGACTCAGCTGCAGCCGGTGTTCGTGCCGCAGTCGCGGCATGTGTAGCACGAGCCGGTGCGGATCATGCGGCCGCCGCAGCGGGCGCACTCGACGGCGTCCTCCCACGAGTTGAAGAGCGCCGTCTGGCCGGGCGTGAGCGCCTCCGGTGGGGCCGGCGCTTCGCCGCCGTTCGCGTAGCGATCGGCGAGCATCGCCTTGACCTCCGGCGAGAGGATGCCGGCCTCCTCCTGCTGCTCGGGCGTGAGGAACTTCTTGCCGAACCAGCGGAAGATGTAGTCGACGATCGACTTCGCCGCGCGGATGTCCGCGTCGTTCGTCATGCCGCTCGGCTCGAAGCGCATGTGCGACAGCTTCGAGACGTACACCTCGGGCGGCACGCCGTACTGCAGGCCCATCGAGACGGCGAGGCAGAGCGAGTTCATCAGGCCGGCCATCGTGGTGCCGTCCTTGGCGATGTCGACGAAGATGTCGCCCGGGCTGCCGTCGTCGTAGAGCCCGACGTGGATGTAGCCCTCGTGGTCGCCGACCTGGAACTTCCGTCCCACCTCGGTGCGGTCGAGCGGAAGCCGCTTGCGCTCGCGCACGAGCACCGGCGGCGTCGCCGACGCGGTTTCGGAGCTCGAGCTGGACAGCGGCTGCGCCACCTTGCAGTTGTCGCGGTAGATCGCGATCGCCTTCACGCCGAGCTTCCACGCGTCGATGTAGAGGCTCATTACGTCCTCGATCGTCGCCGACTCGGGCAGGTTGACCGTCTTCGAGATCGCTCCCGAGATGAACGGCTGCACCGCGCCCATCATCTTCACGTGGCCGAGGTAGTGGATCGACCGGTCGCCGACGGCGCAGTCGAACACGGGATAGTGCTCGGTCTTCACGTACGGCGCGCCGACGACGGTGTTCCGCTCGTCGACGAACGCGACGATCTCGTCCACCTCGCGCGGCGCGTAGCCGAGCTTCTCAAGGCCGGCCTGGACCGTCTTGTTCACGATCGTGATCTCGCCGCCGCCGACGAGCCGCTTCGTCTTGACGAGCGAGAAGTCGGGCTCCACGCCCGTCGTGTCGCAGTCCATCATGAAGCTGATCGTTCCGGTCGGTGCGAGCACTGTCGCCTGCGCGTTGCGGAAGCCACTCACCTCGCCGATGTTGAGCGCGTCGTCCCACGCCTTCCGGCACGCGGTCAGCAGATCGCCCGGCACGACGTCGGAGTTCTCGATGTTGCCGACCGCAGCGCGATGCTTCGCGATCACGCCGATCATCGGAGCGCGGTTCACCTGGTAGCCGTCGAACGGCCCCATGCGGGAGGCGATCTCGGCCGACTTGCGATACGCGCGGCCGGTCATCAGCGCCGTGATCGCCGCCGCGTACGCCCGGCCTTCGTCGGAGTCGTACGGGAGGCCGCGGGCCATGAGCAGCGCGCCCAGATTGGCGTAGCCGAGGCCGAGCTGGCGGAAGCGCTTCGCGTTGCGCTCGATCTCGGGCGTCGGATACGACGAGTAGCCGACGAGGATCTCCTGCGCGAGGAACACGACGTCGCACGCGTGCTCGAACGCCTCGACGTCGAGCTCGCCGTCCTCGCGACGGAACTTCATCAGGTTGAGCGACGCGAGGTTGCACGCCGAGTCGTCGATCGACATGTACTCCGAGCATGGATTGGACGCGTTGATGCGGCCGGTGTTCGGCAGCGTGTGCCAGCTGTTGATGGTCGTGTCGTACTGGACGCCCGGGTCGGCGCACTCCCAGGCGGCTGCAGCGATCTGCCGGAGCAGGTCGCGCGCGTCAACGGTGGACACGACCGCGCCGTCGGTCCGCGCAGTGAGGGTGAACTCGCCGCCCTCGGCCGCCGAGTCCATGAACGCGTCGGTGACACGCACGGAGTTGTTCGCGTTCTGGTACTGGATCGACGCCCAGTCGGGCGAGTCGAGCGACATGTCGTAGCCCGCATGCTCGAGGACGCGCGCCTTGCGCTCCTCTTTCGCCTTGCACCAGATGAACTCTTCGACGTCGGGATGGTCGATGTCGAGCACGACCATCTTCGCCGCGCGCCGCGTCTTGCCGCCCGACTTGATCGTGCCTGCACTTGCATCCGCGCCTCGCATGAACGAGACCGGGCCGGACGCGTAGCCGCCCTTGGACAGCTGCTCCTTCGAGGAGCGAAGCTTGGAGAGGTTGATGCCCGAGCCGGAGCCGCCCCGGAAGATGACGCCCTCGCGGCGGATCCAGTCGAGGATCGACTCCATCGAGTCGTCGATGGAGAGGATGAAGCACGCCGAGCACTGCGGCTTCTCCTCGAAGCCGACGTTGAACCACACCGGGCTGTTGAACGACGCGTACTGGTTGACGAGGATCGCCTTCAGCTCGGCCGCGAACGTGTCGCGCTCGTCGTCGTCGGCGAAATAGCCGCCCTGGGTGCCCCAGGCGACCGCCGTGTCGACCACGCGGCCGACCATCTGCTTGACGCTCGACTCGCGCTCCGGCGAGCTCAACCGGCCGCGGAAATACTTCTGGGCGACGATGTTGGTCGCCGTCTGCGACCAGAACTTGGGAAATTCGACGGCCCGCTGCTCGAAGGCCGGGCCGTTGCGGCCGGGGATGACGGCGTCGCGGTTCTCCCACTCGATCTCGTCGAACGGATCGCGCCCGGGGATGGTGAAGAAACGGCGCACGCCGAGGCGAGCTCCCTCGTCTGTGACGGTGTTGACCACCTCTTCGGTCGTCGGATCCGTCGTGTTGTGTTGCTCTACGCTCGCCATGGCCGACCCCTTCCACTGTAGCCCTGATGATGTGCTCGACGTCCCCGCCGAACCTGGCTAGAAGCCCGAGGGGGACCGGAGGTTAGGGCTTGGGTCGGACGGAGCTGGCCGCGGGCGCGTGGGCGGGCGCGGGGGTGATTCGCCGGCCCTGGAGACGCCGCGCAAACCAGGTCGCAGCTGCTGTCAAAAACAGGAGAAGGGCGAGGCCGCCGAGCACGAGCAGCGGGAGCGGAATGGACTGCGCGTTCCCCGGGCCGATGTCGGCCGCGAGCCGGCTGAAGAGACTCTTGCCCTGGCCGCCGGTCCCGCCGCCGGATCCGCCGCCGCCGCCCCCGATGGCTCCGCCACCCCCGCCGCCGAGACCGAGGCTGCCGCCGGGGCCGTTGCCGCGCTCCTCGTGGATGGCGGCGAGCAGCGCGCGGTGGATGTCGTCGATCGCGCTCGAGTACTGCTTGATGTCGGGGTAGGCGCTGAGGTGCTGAATCGCCTGCGTGTAGCAGGGGATCGGGTACAGGCCGGTGACCTGGCCGTGGGCGAGCCAGTCGTTCACGACCTGAAGCCAGCAGTTGCTCGTCGCCGTTTGGGTCGCTGCGGGCGCTGCCGAGGCAGCGGGCGCGCCGGCGGCGACGAGAGCGAGCACCGAGACGACGACGGCGGCGGCGAGCCCCGTCTTCTGTATGGAACGTGTCGTCTGCATCATCGTCTCCCGTGCTCCAATCGCGGACAGGTCAAACGTCCGTTGCGCAACCCTCTCCGGGCAGTCTCTCCAACGGCGGTGTTCTCGGCGTAACGACGATGTAAACCGTTTGTGAACGGGCCGTCCGAGGCGTTTTCGCAATGCTAGCGTCCTCGCCGGTGCGCGCTCTGGTCGAACGGCGGTCGACCGCGGGAGCCGTCGTTGCAGCAACGGGGGGCGCCCTCGTTTTCGCGGCATTCTTCTTTGCTCGGGGGACGACACTCTCGTCGCTCGTCTGGATCGGAGGCATCGCGCTCGTGGCTGCCGCGGCCGCTACCGCCGCGGTCCTCGTCGGCGCGTTGCCCGGGCCGAGGCTCGACGTAGCCGGCGCCGGGTTCCTCGCAGGGCTCTTCGGGCTCGCGATCTGGGTCGGCGTCACCACGCTCTGGTCGGTCTCGCCCGAGGACTCGTGGCAGTACACGAACCGGACGCTCGTCTACGCGGCGTTCGCGCTCCTCGGCGCATTCGCTGCGGCGCTCCTGCAGCGGCCGGCCGAGTCGATAGCGCGCGGCGCGGCGCCGCTGCTTGCGCTCTTGCTCGGCTATGCGCTGCTCGCGAAGTGCGTGCCGTCGCTCTACTCCGACTACGGGCGTCTCGCGCGCCTGCGCGCGCCGCTCGACTACTGGAACGAGCTCGCGCTGCTCGCCGCCGTCGCAGTGCCGGTCGCGCTTTGGCTCGCGTCGCGGCGATACGCGGCCGGGGCGGTGCTCCTGTACGGCGCCGGTCTGACGGTGCTGCTGACGTACTCGCGCTTCGGGGTCGCGCTCGCGTGCCTCGCCGCCCTCGCCTGGATCGTCCTCGCGGAAGACCGCGTCGGGAGCCTGGCCTCGGTGGCACTCGCCGGCGGCGGTGCGGCGGCCGTTTTCGGCATCGCGCTCACGCTGCCCGGGATCACGAAGGACGCGCAGCCGCATGCCGTGCGTGCGCACGACGGCTGGATCTTTGCGCTCGCGGTCGTGGCGGGCGGAGCGGCCGTGGCCGGCACGGCGGCGCTCGCACGCCGGCGGATGCCCGTCTCCGACGCAAGCCGCCGCCGGATCGAGCGCGCTGCCGCGCTCGCCGGCGCAGTCGCCGGCGTCGCGCTCGTCGTCGTTGCGGCCGTGTTCGCGAGGCGCATCTGGCATGCGTTTGCCAATCCGGTCTCGAGCCAGATCGGGTCCGGGCAAGGCCGGTTCGGCAGCCTCAACTCCAGCAACCGCTGGACGTGGTGGCAGGAGGCGTGGCACGCATTCGTGCGCCATCCCGGCGGCGGCACCGGCGCCGGGACGTTCCAGTTCACCGACCTCCTGCTCCGGCGCACGAGTCTGGTGACGACGACCGAGCCGCACAACGTCCCGCTCCAGTTCCTGAGTGAGACCGGGATCGTCGGCTTCCTGCTCTTCGTCGCGGCAGCTGTCGCAGCCGCCTTTGGAGTCACACGCGCACGCCTGCGCGCGCGAGGGGCCGAGCGCGCGGCGGTGACGGCGCTAGCGATCGGCGCGGCCGCCTTCCTCGCACACCTCGTCGCCGACACCGACTGGGACTACGTCGCGACGTGCGGCCCGCTGCTCTTCGTCGTCGGTGCGCTCGTCGTGCGGGGCCCCACGCAGCCTGCGCCCGCGCGGCGGCCGCTGCTCGCCGCCGCTGCCGTGCTCTTCTCGCTCGGCGGGATCTACTCGCTCGCGGCGCCGTGGCTCGCGCAGCGGCAGCTTGCATCCGCGGCGTCGGTCGCGCAGGTCAAGCACGCGCACGCGTACGACCCGCTCTCGACCGACGTTCTCACCGAGTGGGCCGCCTTCGAGGAGGTGCTGAGCCCCAAGCGCGCCCTGCAGCTCTACCGCGACGCGGTCTCCCTCGAGCCGGAGAACTCCACCGTCTGGTTCGAGTTCGGCGACTTCTTCTGGGACCAGAAGCTCTGGCCGGAGGCGTATCTCGCGTACAGCAGCGCCTGGAAGTACGACCGCTACGGCCCGGCCGGCACGCCGTGCGGCCGGCTCGACCAGGCCCGGTACAAGGTGCTGAAGGTGTGGCCGCCTAGCTGCCCAGGAGGACGACCAGCCGCGACGCACTGAGCGTCGACGGCGTCAATCCATCGACCGGCGCGACGAGGCGGATGCCGACGTCGTGCGCGAGTCGACGCGCTTCCTTCAGATACCCGGGGACGAACATCACCATCGACTGCGCGTAGTGGTGGCTCGGAGCGTTCGCCGCTCCGCCGATCGGGTAGCCGAGCGTCTGCAGGCGCGCAGCCTCGGCGCGGGCCGCGCCCTGGACGCCGTTCGCGTTCAGGACGAGGACGCGCACGAGCGCGCGCGCGCGCAGCGGGTGCGGCGGGATCGGCCCGAAGCGGTCTTTCGCCGGGACGGGAACGATGTGGCGCACCGGCGCTACATGGTGGACGACGGTCGCTGCTCCGGCCGTGGTCGTCGTGTGCTTCGCGGCGTGCCGGAACGGGTGTGCGAGGACGAATGCGCCGACCACGATCAGCCCGAGGAGCTCGAGCGTCGCGACGGCCGACGCGACGAGCGTTGCCGTCCGCCACGGGAAGGGGTCGGTGTAGTGCTCGACGCTGTCCACGGCCCGGTCGGTTTCGCCGGTCCCGCGTCCGATCCTTCTAGCTCGAGGAGAAGATCCAGGCCCAGGTCTCGGCCAACCCCTCGCCAAGGGATTGACGAGGACGCCAGCCCAGGTCGCGCTCGGCGAGCGAGGCGTCGAGGACGCTCCGTTGCAGCTCGCCGAGACGTGCGGGTGCGAACGTCGCCTCGCGGTCGATGCCGGTCGCGGCCTGGATTGCGTCGTACAGGTCGACGACGGAGGTCTCGACGCCGGTGCCGATGTTGTAGACACCGCCGTTCGGCTCGAGCGCGCGCACCATCGCGTCCGCCACGTCGCCGACGTAGACATAGTCGCGGCTCTGGCCGCCGTCGCCGAAGATCGTCGGCGCGCCGCTGTCGCGCAGCAGGCCCATGAAGATGGCGACGACGCCGGCCTCGCCGTGCGGCATCTGCCGAGGGCCGTAGACGTTCCCGAGGCGCAGCGCGACGTGCGCCGTGCCGTACAGGCGGTTCCACATCGCGAGGTATTCCTCACCGCAGACCTTCGACGTGCCGTACGGGGCGAGCGGCCGCAGCGGCGCCGACTCGGTCGCCGGCCCGTCGCACTCGCCGTACGCCGCGCCGCCGGAGGACGCGAACACGATCTTCGCGCCGTGCCTGCGCGCGGCCTCGAGGATCCGGATCGTTCCGAGCACGTTGACGTCGGCATCGTGCGCAGGGCGGTCGACCGACACGCGGACGTCGGCCTGGGCGGCGAGATGGAACACGATCTCCGGCCGCACGGCGTCGAAAACCGCGTCCGGTTCCCGGATGTCGGCCACGTGCAGCTCCGCCGGGGCCGTGACGTTCTCGCGCGAACCTTTCGAGAGGTCGTCGAGCGCGTGCACCTCGTCCCCGCGGTCGATAAGCGCGTCGACGAGGTTCGATCCGATGAACCCAGCCCCCCCGGTCACGATCGCGCGCACTTCCCTATGGTAGAAGCGACGTGTTCGTGACCTTCGAGGGAGTCGACGGATCGGGCAAGTCGACGCAGGCGGAGCTTCTCCGCGACACTCTCGCCGCCGAGGGCCGCGAGGTCGTGCTCACCCGCGAGCCGGGCGGCACCGAGCTGGGCGAGCGCGTGCGCAAGCTCGTCCTCGACGGGCCCGAGATGACGCCCTGGGCGGAGGCCGCGCTCTTCGCCGCCGCACGCGCCGAGCTCGTTGCAACGGTGGTGCGGCCCGCGCTCGCGCGCGGCGCGGACGTCGTGTCCGACCGGTACGTCGACTCGTCGCTCGCCTACCAGGGCATCGCGCGCGGCGTCGGCGTCGAGCACGTCCTCGAGCTCAACCTGCGGGTCGTTCAGGGGCTCATGCCCGACGCGACCGTCCTCCTGCTCCTCGATCTGGCCGAGGCAGGCCGGCGCGCGGGCGAGACCGACCGGCTGGAGCGAGCCGGCGCCGATTTCCGAGCCCGCGTCGACGCCGCATACCGCGAACTGGCCGAACGCTTCCCCGACCGTATCGTCGCCCTCGACGGCGGGCTCCCGGCCGACGAGCTCTCGGAGGTGATCCGTGAACGACTTCGAGGCCGTATCTGAGCAGCACGAGGCGAAGCGCCTCCTGAGCGCGGCCCTCGCCGAAGGCCCGGCGCACGCGTACCTGCTGCACGGCCCGTCCGGCGTCGGCAAGCGCGACCTCGCGCTCCTCTTCGCCGCCGAGTTGCTGGGCGACCATGCACGCGTCGAGCGCCGCACGCATCCCGACCTGTACGTGCTCGAGCCGCTCGGCGACCAGATCCGCATCGACGACATCCGCGGGCTCCGCCACGACCTGCACATGCGGCCCTTCGAGGCGTCGCGGCGCGTCTACCTCGTGTTCGGCGCCGACACGATGAACGAGGACGCCGCCGACGCGCTGCTCAAGGATCTCGAGGAGCCGCCGCCGTACGCGGTCATCGTCCTCGTGGCCGACGATCTCGGCCCGTTGCCGGAGACGATCCGGTCGCGCTGCCAGCTCGTGACCTTCCGCCGGCTCTCGGAGGCGGCCGTGCGCGACGCCGTCCGTGCACGTGCGCCCGACCTGCCGGACGCGGAGGTGACCACCGTCGCACGGGTGGCCGGCGGGCGGCTCGACCGCGTCGAGCGCCTACTCGACCCGGCCGCGCAGCACCGCCGCGAGCAGTTGCTCGGCGTGGCCCGCGCGGTGTATCTCGATCCCGAGTTCGACTCGGCCGACGGCGCGGAGACGATCCTCGCCGGCATCGGCGAGCGCGGCGACGAGGCACGCGTGCGAGCCGAGGAGACGGTCGCCGTCCTCGAGCTCACCGGCCGTGAGGCGGACCAGCGCCTGCGGCGCGCACAACGCGGGGCGGAGCGCGACGAGCTGCTGGCCGTGCTGGAGGAGCTCGAGTGGTGGTACCGCGACCTCATTGTCGCCGCCGTGGGCGCCGAGGACGCGGTCGTGCACGTCGACCGCCTGCCGGAGCTGCGCGAGGATGCCTCGAAAGAGCGGCTCCCCGCTGCCGAGGAGGCGTGCGAGGCCGTGCGGGCGGCGTGGCGCGAGGCGGAGGAGCTGCAGCTTTCGATGCCGCTCGCGGTGGAGGCGCTCCTCGTCCGGCTGCGCCGTGCCTTCTCGGGGGCGGCTTTCTCGGCACGAACGGCTTCCTGAGAGATCCCCCTTTCGAGGTTGCCGTCATGCTCGGTCGCGCGGAAGATACGGCGACGGTTCGAGGCTCCGGGGGCAGGGAATGGCTGTAGTTCCGTCCACAGGTCGTGCAGATCGCGCCGCTCCGCCCGAGGCGGACCTGACCCGCGCGTTGTACGAGCAGTACTCGACCCAGATCTTCCGGTACTGCCTGCACCAGCTCGGCTCGCGCGAAGAGGCCGAGGACGCGGTACAGAGCACGTTCCTGAACGCGTTCCGCGGGATCAAGCGCGGCATCGTCCCCGAGCTCGAGTCGGCGTGGCTGTTCAAGATCGCCGAGAACGTCTGTCTCTCGAGGCGCCGGTCGACGTGGCGCCGGAACCGGGTCGAGTCGCCGACGGACTTCGAGGTGGTCGAAGAGCTGACTCCCGCGCCGAGCCGCCTCGCCGACGAGCTCGTCGGGCTCCAGGACGTGCTGGAGCAGATGCCCGAGAGCCAGCGGCGCGCGATCCTCCTGCGCGAGTGGCAGGGCCTCTCCTACCGCGAGATCGCCGCGGAGCTCGGGCTCTCGCAGACGGCGGTGGAGACGCTCATCTTCCGCGCCCGCCGCTCGCTCGCGAAAGGCCTCGAGGAGCCACCGGGGCAGAAGCGGCGCCTGGTGTACGGCGCGGACTTCGGCAACCTGCTCACCGGGCTCAAGTCGCTCCTCTTCGGCGGCGGCGCGGCGGCGGCGAAGGCGGCGGCGGTCGTCGCAGTCGTCAGCGCCGGCACGGTCGTCGCCGCGTCGCCGGCTCAGCATCACGCCCGAACCCACGCTCCGGCTGTGCCCGCGCCTTCCGCTCCGGCCGCGTCCCTACCGGTTGCCGGGCTCGCCTCCGTCCGCCCCGCGCCGGCGCCCGTGCGGGCAACGCCGCGGCCGGCCGCCCGCGTCCCGGAACCTGCGTCCTCCGCTGCCGGGACGCCCGCACCGACGACCTCGGACACGCTCATGCAAACGGCCTCTCCGGCTTCGGCGCCCGTCGATGCTCCCGCAGATGCGCCGGTGACCGTCGTGAGCCGGCCTGCTGCGCAGAATCCGCCCGCGCCTACCGGCCACGGCGGCGGCCCGGGGTCGGCCGGGATGCAAGCCCCTCCTGACGGCGGCGACTCTGGTGCTCCGGCGACGCCCCCAGACTCCGGCTCGGGCAACAGCAGCTCGTCGTCGACGGGCCAGGGGAACGGCGGCGGCCAGGGCCAGGGTCAGGGTCAAGGCGCCGGCCAGGGTCCCGGCCAGGGCCAGGGGAACGGCGGCGGACAAGGAAACGGCGGCCAAGGCCAGGGCCAGGGGCCCGGCGACAACGTCGGCCAGGGCAACGGCGACTCAGGCCAGGGTCATGGCCAGAGCGCCGGCCAGGACCAGGGCACGACCGGCGCGTCAGGCGCCGGGTCCGCGCCACCGCCCGCCGGCGGATCGAGCACCGGCGGGAACGGCGGCAATGGTCAGGGCGGCGGTGGCCATGGCCACTAGGCCTACGCCTTAGGCAGCGCTTGCGAGCTCGTCGCCGAGCTCGAGCTGGAGCCGCATGAGCGCCTCGGTCTCGAGCTGACGCACGCGCTCGCGGGTCAGTCCGAGCTCCTTGCCGATCGTCTCCAGTGAAGCGGACTCGCCTCCGAAGCCGAAGCGCAGCTCGATGATCCGGCGCTGCCGCTCGGGCAGCTCGGCCACCGCGCGCTGGACGCGCTGGCGCCGGAGGGCATCTGCGGCCTCTTCGACCGGGTCGGCCGAGCTCTCGTCGGCGAACAGGTCGCCGAGCTCGGAGTCGCTGTCGGAGCCGAGGCCCTGGTTGAGCGAGACCGAGTCGACCGCGTCGAGTGCCTCCTCGACGTGCTCCTTCTTGAGGCGCGTGGCGTCGGCGAGCTCGTCGATGGTCGCCTCGCGGCCCAGCTTGGCCTGGAGCTCCGCGGACGCGCGGTTGAGCTTGATGCGGCGCTCCTGGACGTGGACCGGGATGCGGATCGTCTTCGACTGGTTCGCGACCGCGCGCTGGCAGGCCTGACGGATCCACCAGGTCGCGTACGTTGAGAACTTGTAGCCCTTGCGCCAGTCGAACTTCTCCGCGGCGCGGTTCAGGCCGATGACGCCCTCCTGGATCAGGTCGAGGAGCGGGACATCGTGGCCCTGGTAGCGCTTCGCGATGGAGACGACGAGGCGGAGGTTGGAGTTGATCATCCGCTCCTTGGCCGCCAGGTCGCCGGTCTCGATGCGCTTGGCGAGCATGACTTCGTCGGCCGCGGTGAGCAGCTTGTGCCGGCCGGCCGCGTCCATGAAGAGCTGGAGCGGGTCGAGCGTGCCCGTCGCGGCAGGCGCAGCCTCGGCCGCCGTGATCGGGGCGCGGACGGTCACGTCGCGCTCGTCGAGGGCGGTCTGAAGGGCCGCGATCTCGTCGTCGGCCAGATCGTGCTCGTCGGCGAACGCCTCGAGCTCCCGTTCCTCGATGAAACCGCGGTCGGCGGCCTCCTCGACGAGGCGCTCGGTGGGCGTCAAATCGTGCAGATGCGTATCAGTCAGTGGAATCTTCCTCTTTCGGTCGTAGGGACCGCGCCGTTCGCGGGCCCCGAGGCCCCGGCGCGGGGCGTGGCCCGCGATCCACCGGTCGGCCCCTGTTCTCTATATATAGAACGGGATGCCGCCCCTGTCCATTCCCAGACATCGCATTTTTGCGATTTCCTAACAGCGGGACAATGTTCGGGGCCAACCTTCCTGGTTCAAACCCGGAATCCTCCCGCCGGACAGAGTGAACCACATGCCCATGAGCGGGAGATGAGACGTGCCATGGGGTCCCGCGTAAACTGCAATCCCGCCAGGCCGACGTAGCTCAGCTGGTAGAGCACTTCACTCGTAATGAAGGGGTCCGCGGTTCGAATCCGCGCGTCGGCTTTGAACCGATCCCGCGTGCGCGGCGAATCGGCGGCATGAGCCGTCCGCTCGCGCACCTGTCGGACGAGGCCGTCGTGCTGCTCGCTGCACGCTCGGAGGAGTCGGCCCTGGCCGAGCTCTACGACCGCTACGGGAGGACGGCCTACGGCCTCGCGCTGCGCGTCCTCCGGGACGAGCGCCTGGCCGAGGACGCCGTCCAGGAGGGATTCCTCGCCGTCTGGCGGACCGCCGCCCGCTTCGTCCCGGAGCGGGGCAAGGCGAGCACCTGGATCCTCACGCTCGTCCACCGTCGCGCGGTCGACGCGGTCCGCCGCGAGCAGCGCAGGCGCGCCGACACGCTCGAGCGCGCGCCCGAGCCCGCCGTCGGGGGCGTCGACGAGGACGCGTGGCTCCGTCTTCAGCGCGAACGCGTGCAGGAGGCCCTGCGGCTGCTGCCCGACACGCAGCGTGAGGCGCTCGAGCTCGCGTACTACGGCGGCTTCAGCCAGTCGGAGCTCGCCGAGAGGCTTGGACAGCCCCTCGGTACGATCAAGAGCAGGATGTTCGCCGGCCTCGCGCGCATGCGCGAGCTGCTCGGAGAGCCCGGAATGGAGATGTCATGGACCTCCACGACCTGACAGCGGCGTACGCGCTCGACGCGCTCGATGCCGACGACGTGGAGGCGTACGAGGCGCACCTCGCCCAGTGCGATCGCTGTCGCACGGAGCTCGCCGAGTTGGGGGAGACGGCCACCGCGCTCGCGTTCGGGACTGAGGCGCCCGAGCCGCCCACACGGCTGCGCGGCGCGATCCTCGACGCGGCCGCGTCCGAGCGCTCGAACGTCGTGCCCTTCCCGCGGCGGCCGTGGGTCTTCCGCGTCACCGCCGCTGCCGCCGCGGTCGCTGCCTGCGCGGCCGTCGGTCTCGGCGTGTGGGGAGCGAGCAGGAGCACGAAGACCGAAGCGGTGAGCGCGGTCGTCGTCGTCGGCGCCGACCGCCACGCAACGCTGACGGTCTCCGGCCTCGCGCGTGCGCCGCACGGCAAGACGTACGAGGCGTGGATCATTCCGCACGGCGGGAACGCGCGGCCGGCCGGCCTCTTCGCCGGCGGCGGCACCGCCGTCGTGCACCTGCGCGGAACGCTCCCGAGCGGCGCCGTCGTCGCCGCGACGGTCGAGCGCGCCGGCGGCGTGAAGGCCCCGACGACGCCGCCGGTCCTCAGCGCAGAAACGTAAGAACTCCTTCCGAACCGGTCCGTGCGGTCGGGCGAATGAGCGCCGACCCTCCACGGAAGGAGCAGCAGTGAGGAAGATCGCTCTCGCACTCGTCGTGGCCGCCGCAGTCACGGCGCTCGGGTTCGCCGTCGCCCAGCGCGGCAGCACCGGCGCCGCGAACGCGTCGAGCCACCGCGAGGCGCCGCTGATCTCGCAGGACCCGACGGCGGACAACACGGACCTGTACGCGTTCGTGTCGCCCGACAAGCCGTCGACGGCGACGATCATCGCCAATTGGATCCCCGGTGAGGATCCCGCGGCGGGCCCGAACTACTACACGTTCAGCCCGACCGCCCGGTACGACATCTACGCCGACAAGAACGGCGACGGCAAGCCGGACATCACCTGGCAGTTCCGGTTCAAGGACCTGCCGAGCCAGTACTTCCTCGGCAACACGCAGCAGAGCTACACGGTGACGAAGATCGTCGGCGGGAAGTCGTCCGTCGTCGGCTCCGGCCTGCTGACCCCGCCTGACAACATCGGGCCGCGCTCGACGCCGAACTACGACGCGCTCGCGGCCAAGGGGATCCACTCCCTCAGCGACGGCAGCACGATCTTCGCCGGCCAGCGTGACGATCCGTTCTTCGCGGACGTCGGCGCGATCTTCGACCTCGTCGCGATCCGCGAGGGCACCGGCGCCACCGGCGGCGGCAAGGACTTCCTCGCCGGCTACGGCGTGCACTCGATCGCGCTGCAGTTGCCGAAGTCGATGCTCGACAACAACGGCAACCACGTCGTCGGCATCTGGGCCGCGACCGACCGGCAGAAGGTGCAGGTCGTGAACGGCAAGGCGAAGACGAAGTGGGTGCAGGTGTCGCGTCTCGGCAACCCGCTGATCAACGAGGTGCTCATCCCGACGAACAAGAAGGACTACTGGAACAGCCAGTCGCCCGCACAGGACAAGCAGTTCGCGACGTACTACACGAACCCGATCCTCGCGGCCGTGCTGGAGAAGCTGTATCCGCAGTTCGGTCCCTTCAAGACGTCGGGCCGCAGCGACCTCACCGAGGTCCTGCTCACCGGCATCCCGAAGCTCAACGAGACGGGCACGACGCTCGCGGACGAGCTTCGGCTCAACCTGTCGATCCCGCCGACGCCCGCGGCACAGGTCAACAGACTCGGCGTCATCGCAGGCGACAACGCCGGCTACCCGAACGGCCGCCGTCTCGGTGACGACGTCATCGACATCGACGAGCGCGTCGTCGGAGGCGAGCTGATCGGCCACAAGCTGCCGCTCGGCGACGGCGTCGACGCCAACGACGTCCCGTTCCTCTCGTCCTTCCCGTACGTCGCTCCCCCGTTCAGCGGCTACGACGACACGCACGGGACGACGTACCCGAAGCATCCGTAACAGTGGCGAATCGTCTCATCCTCGGAGCGGCGGCGGCGATTTTCGCCGCCGCCGCCCTGCTCTTCGGCGGCGTCTTCCGCTCCAGCACGCCTGGGGCCGCGGGCGGAGACTTCCTGCCCGAGGCGGTCGCGGCCGAGCTGGCGAAGGGCTTCGCCGCCGGCGACACGCAGGCAGAGATCCTCGGCCTGCAGGGCGAGCTCAAACTCAACTCGCACAACGTGAAGGCGCTCGACACTCTCGGCCTCGCGTACCTGCAGCGCGTCCGCGATACCGGCGACCCGACGTACTACCCGAAGGCGCAGGGCATTCTCGACGAGGCGCTGCAGCAGGCGCCGCACGATCTGATCGCGACCGCGGGTCTCGGCCAGCTCGCGCTCTCGCGCCACCAGTTCCGCAAGGCGCTCGACATCGGCTACGAGGCGAAGCGCATCTCGCCGACGACCGCCGGCGTGTACGGCGTCATCGGCGACGCCGAGATCGAGCTCGGCCGCTACCCGCAGGCAATCAAGAGCTTCAACCACATGGCTGCGCTCAAGCCAGACGTCGCCTCCTACTCGCGCGTGTCGTATGCGCGCGAGCTCATCGGCCACATCGGTGCCGCCGAGCGCGCGATGCGGCTCGCGGCGTCGGCCGCGGTCGGCGAGCAGGAGGCGTCGTCGTGGACGCACGTGCAGCTCGGGCTTCTCTATCTCGGGCACTCGCAGCTGAAGCGCGCGCTCGTGCAGATGGACGACGCACTCGCATTCGATCCGACGTACTACGTTGCGCTCGACGGCATGGCGCAGGTGCAGGCGTCGCTCGGCCACCTTCGCATCGCGATCGACTTCGAGCACACCGCGGTCGACCGCGTGCCGCTGCCGGCACAGGTCGCGCTCCTCGGCGATCTGTACGGCGTCGTCGGCAACCACACCGCGGCCAAGCGCGAGTACGCGCTCATCGCCGTGATCGAGAAGCTGCTTGCCGCAAACGGCGTTCGCAACGACCTCGACATCGCGCTGTTCGACGCCGACCACGACATCGCGCCCGCGCATCTGCTCACGCTCGCGCGCAAGGGTTACACCGAGCGGCCGAGCATCTACGGCGACGACGTGCTCGGCTGGGCGCTCGCGCGCAGCGGGCGCTGTAACGAGGCGCTGCAGTGGTCGAACCGCTCGCTGCGGCTCGGCACGAAGGACGCGTTGAAGGACTTCCACCACGGCTGGATCGAGGCATGCATTGGCAACCGCGTGGAGGCGGCGGTCTGGTATCGGCGCGCGCTCGCGCTCAACCCGACGTTCTCGATCCTCTGGGCGCCCGTCGCGCGGAAGGGGGCGCACGCGTGAAGAAGCTCGCCGTCGTGCTCGTCGCCGCGGCCGCACTGCTTGCGCCCGTCGCGGCGCAGGCGCACCCGCTCGGCAACTTCACCATCAACCGCTTCGCGCGCGTCGAGGTCGCGGGCCACCGCCTGTACGTCCGCTACGTCCTCGACATGGCGGAGATCCCGACGTACCAGGCACGCCAGCAGGGCGTCGACCCGAACGTGTACGCGCGCAATCTCGCGGCTGGGCTGCACGTGACGCTCGACGGTCGCCAAGTGCGGCTTGTGCCGGTCGAGCATGCGCTCGGGTTCCCGATGGGAGTCGGCGGCCTGCACACCATGCGGCTCGAGCTCATCCTCCGCGGCCCCCTGGTGTCCGGCACCGAGCAGTTGACGGTGTCGGACAGCAACTACTCGGATCACATCGGGTGGCGGGAGATCCTCGTGGGCGCGTCGGCGCACAGCATCTCCGACGAGCTGCGCGCGTATCCGAAGAGCCTGCTGCAGAGCCCACTCGACATCACGCATGCGGCGGCCACGGTCGCGCCGACCGGCGATCCGGTGCCGGGCCTCACGAGGGGGAAAGCGCTCGAGGCGCCCGATCGCGTCGCCGACTCCGGCTTCACGCGTCTCATCGCGCAGGGACGGCTGAGCTGGCTCGTGATCCTCGCGTCGCTCGCGGCCGCGCTCTTCTGGGGCGCAGCGCACGCGCTGTCGCCCGGACACGGCAAGACGATCGTCACCGCGTATCTGATCGGCAAGCGCGGCACGCCGCGCGACGCGGCCGCGCTCGGCGCGATCGTGACCGTCACGCACACGGTCGGCGTGTTCGTGCTGGGGCTCGTGACGCTCGCGCTCTCGCAATGGATCGTGCCCGACACCCTCTACCCGTGGATCAACCTCACCGCCGGCGTCCTCGTCGTCGCCATCGGCCTGAGCGTCCTGCGGGCGCGCGTCCGGCGCGTGCACGCGCACTATCACGACGACGATCACGACCACGACCATCACCACGAGCATCCGCACGATCACGAGATCTCGCGACGGAGCCTGCTCGCGGTCGGCGTCTCGGGCGGGATCCTTCCGTGCCCGTCGGCGCTCGTCGTCCTGCTGGCCGCGATCTCGCTGCACCGGCTCGCGTTCGGTCTCGTTCTCATCGTCGCGTTCTCGCTCGGCCTCGCGCTCTCCATCACCGGTCTCGGCCTCGTCGCCGTCTTCGCGAAGCGGAGGTTTGCCGGCCGCACCTTCGATGGGCTGCTCGTGCGCGCGCTCCCCGCCGTCTCGGCCGCCGTCATCCTCACCGCGGGCGTCGCGATGACCGTGCGCGCCTTCCCGAAGGTGCACGGATGAACTGGCGTCGCCTCTCGCTCTTCGGCGGCGCGGTCGCCGCCCTCCACCTCGCCGGCTGGGGCCTGCTCGTCTACTACGCGCGCACGAGCCCCACCCTCGTCGGGCTCGGCACGCTCGCTTACACGTTCGGCCTGCGGCACGCGTTCGACGCCGACCACATCGCCGCGATCGACAACACGACGCGCAAGTTCCGCCAGGACGGCCAGAAGCCGCTCGGGGTCGGGTTCTTCTTCTCGCTCGGGCACTCGAGCGTCGTGTTCGCCCTCGCCGCCGGCATCGGTGTCGCCGCGTCGACCCTGCGGTCCCGCATTCCCTCGTTCCAGCACTGGGGCGGACCGATCGGCACCGGCGTGTCGGGGGCGTTCCTGCTCGCGATCGGCGTCCTCAACCTGGTCGTGCTCGTGGACGTGATCGGGATCTTCCGCGACATGCGCCGCGGCGATCTCGACGAGGAGCGGCTCGAAGCGAGGCTGCTCGACCGCGGCCTGATGAGCCGCGGCGTCCTCAAGCGGCTCGGCGACCGCATCCACTCGAGCTGGCAGATGCTCCCGCTCGGCATGCTGTTCGGGTTGGGTTTCGACACCGCCAGCGAGGTCGGCCTGCTCGCCCTCTCCGCCGGCGCCGCCGGCCGGCACCTGCCGTTCGCCGCCGTCCTCGCCCTCCCGTTGCTCTTCGCGGCCGGGATGTCGCTGCTCGACACCGCCGACGGCGCGTTCATGAGCCACGCCTACGGCTGGGCGTTCTCGAACCCGGTGCGGAAGGTCTACTACAACATCACCGTCACGGCCCTGTCGGTGACGGTCGCCCTCGGCATCGGCGGCGCGGAGCTGCTCCAGCTCGTCGTCCGGGCCGCCTGGCTCGACGTCAACCGGCTCGGCTACGTCATCGTCGGGCTCTTCTTCCTCACCTGGGGCGTCTCCGCCCTCGTCTGGAGGACGCGCCGGATCGAGGAGCGCTGGGGATACCTCGACAATCACGGTCGTGCATGAGAGAGAATCGGGGCGGACAATGCTCCGCCGGCGCCGCCTACTCCTTTTCAGCCTCGTGGCGCTCGCCGGCATCGTCCCCGCGGCGCCTGCGCTAGCGAAGACGGTCCCCGGATCTCCGCCCTTCCGCGTCGTCATCCTCGACCACATGGCCGGTTGGCAGCTGCGCCAGTTCGCGCGCCACGGCGCCGTCGGCCTGCTCGTGCCCGGGACGGGGCCGACGACGAATCGCCGACAGGCTCTCGCGCAGCTCGTGCGCGGAGTCCGGGAGAACGCGTACCTCGGCGGCGTCCCGAGCGGGCCGCCGCTCGTGTCGGCGACCGCAGCGACCGGCACGCCGAGCCGCGCGCGCACGATCATCGTCACGCTGCCGCCCAAGAGCGACACGCCCGTTCAGAACGACAAGCGCTACTACGTCGTCGTCCTCGGCGGAGGATTCCACGGCCTGCTCGTGTCGCAGACGACGCGCATCCCCGGTCTCGTCTCGATCGTCGACATCGCGCCGACCGCGCTCGGGCATCAACGTGGATCGCTGACGTCGACGCCGGCGCCGCACGCGATCGCGACGTTGAAGACCCTCAACGCGCAGATCCACGCGAACAACCGGTTAAAGCTCGCCGCGCTCATCATCCTCGCGTGTCTCGCGCTGCTCCTCGCCGCCGTCCGGCCGCGTGCCGCGCTCACGCTGGTGCCGGCCGCGCTCCTCGCGAGCATCGGCCTCGGAGCGGCCGAGGTGACGAACGAGGTCACGATCCTCGCCGTGCTCATTCTCGCGAGCGTCGGAGGAGGACTGTGGCTTGCGCGCGTCTGTCGGACGGACGGACGGCTGCTGCTGCTCTTCCTCGGCGTGATCCTGCTCCACCTCTATCTCTTCGCGGCGCGCCCGGAGTGGGTGGCGCTGACGCCGCTCGGGCCGACGCAGAACTCGCGCTTCTGGGGGATCGGCAACCAGCTCGAGACTCTGCTGCTTGCACCGCTGCTCGCCGGCGCGGCCATCGCCGCGCGCAAGTTCGGCGCGCTCGGCTTCGCAGCGTTCGGCGTCCTCGGTCTGTTTCTGATGACGGACAACCGCTTCGGATCGGACGGCGGCGGCGCGATCGTGCTCGGCGTCGCGCTCGCATTCCTCGGCGCGCGCATGCTGCGGCTCGGGACGCGCGGCTTCCTCATGCTGCTCGGCGTTGCAGCGGCGATCGTGCTGAAGGTGGTGTCGTCGAACCTCAGCGCGGCGGGCCCTGACCATTTCCGCAGCGCATTCGGTCGCGGCCTCTCCGGCCTGTGGGCCGTGGTCGAGAACCGGGTGCCGCTGTCGTACCTGCCGGCGCTGCACAACTGGCCGTTGGTGATGCCGCTCGCGCTCTGGTTCCTCATCACGTTTGCGGTCGGGCTCTATGTCGCGCGCCATCGCCCGACGCGCGATTTCGTCCTCACGCTCGGCCTCGCAATCGTCGCGTCGCTGCTCGTCAACGACTCGGCCATGTACGAGCTCACCGGCGGCGTCGCAGTGCTCGCCTCGCTCGTCCGGTTCGTACCCGCACCTGCGGTGCCGGTCACCGTGCTCTCGCTCGTCCGCGCAGCGCTGCCGCGCGCAGCTGCGCCGGCGGCGGTCGAAGTCGCGGACGACTAGGACGAGAGGCGCTGTGCGCGCCGGTGCGCGAGGTTGCCGTTGACCGCGACCTCGGCGGTCAGGGCCGCATCGAGATCGACGACGTGTGGCGTGAGCGGCGTCGCGCAGTACGGGCACGCCTGCCAGAGCGGGTCGAGCGCCGAGTCGCAGGACGGGCACTGCTCACGGAGCCGCGTCGTGCAGACCGGGCACACGAGGTAGTCCGTCTCCACTTCGGTCAGGCACACCGGGCAGTGCGGCGCCCCCTGGACCAGATGGCCGCGGAGCGCCCGGAGCTCCACCTCGCGCGCATGCGTGTCCGCGAGCGTCTCGGGCGGGCGGAACAGGAGGTAGACAACGGGGCCTACGTAGGGGAGCCCGAAGCCGAGCGCGGTCGCCAAGCCCACGAGCCACC
This sequence comes from Gaiellaceae bacterium, assembly GCA_036512155.1. Classification (GTDB taxonomy): domain Bacteria; phylum Actinomycetota; class Thermoleophilia; order Gaiellales; family Gaiellaceae; genus Palsa-739. The sequence continues at coordinate 82,842 of DATCBD010000085.1, forward strand.
CGTCGTCGATGCGCCGACGCGCGTCGCGGTAGACGCGGAAGCCGAGGCCGAGCCAGAGCACGACCGCAAAGAGGATGAGCACATTCCCGACGACCGAGACGGCGCTCGAGTGCAGTGCGCTGTGAATCGATCCGAACGCTGACCCCGTCATGCACCTGGTTCGTTGCCCACAACGCGCCGCGAGAAACCCATGGAGACTATGGCCATGGAGGCAACTCTGCGCGTGATCCATGTCCTCGCCGCCGCCATCTGGGTGGGCGGGACGATCGCGCTCGTCTTCGTCGCCGTGCCGCCGGTGCAACGGCTGGAGGGAGACGCCCGCGCGCGGCTGCTGCGCGAGTTCGGACGTCGGTGGCGCCCGATTGGCTGGAGCGCGCTCGGCGTCGCCGTCCTCACCGGTCTCGGCCTCGCGGCCTGCGATCACGCTTTCGACACGGCACCGTCCTCGTTCGACTGGGTGCTGGCGGTGAAGGGCGCGCTCGTCGGGCTCCTCGTCGCCGGCTCGTACCTGCACGACTACGTCCTCGGGCCCGGGCTCGCGCGGCAGATCCGGGAAGGACGGCCGCAGTCGGTCCGGCCGTTGCTGACGGCGATCGGACGCGGCAACCTGCTTGTCACGCTGGCGCTGCCGGTCCTCGGCGTCGTCCTCTCCGAGCTGGCGTCGTAGACCCTCCCGTTTCGCGCGGGGGTGCGCGCGGAAGGACGCAGGGCAGTGCGGGACCGCAATCGTGCCGACCTCGAGTTCGCCGCGCTCCTGCTCGCGCGCCGGTCGCGGCTGCGTCGCGTTCATGCCAGGCGCAAGGCCGGCGTCGTCGCTGTCGCCGCCCTCGTCCTGCTCACCGTCGTGCTCGCCGGCGCCGCTGCGAGCGGACGCGCCGTGCTTCTCGACTCCTGCAGCCTGAATGCACTCCAGCCCGTGGGGCTCGGCCAGAACTCGTTCGTGTACGCGGACAACGGGTCGCTGCTCGGCGTCATCCCGTCGACCGTGAACCGGCAGCCGCTCCGCCTCGACCAGATCTCGCCGTACCTGCGCACCGCGACGGTCGCGATCGAGGATCGCCGCTTCTGGGAACATGGCGCGCTCGACTACCGGGGCATCGTGCGCGCGCTCTATTCGGACGTGACCGCGGGCAGGATCGTCCAGGGCGGGTCGACGATCACGCAGGAGCTCGTCCGCAACCTGTACATCGGGAACGCGAACCGCACGTTCTCGCGCAAGATCAAAGAGGCCTGCCTCGCCATCAAGCTGGCGCAGGTGTGGACCAAGCCGCGGATCCTGAACGCGTACCTCAACGAGGTGTTCTACGGCCGGGCGGCACACGGCGCGCAGGCGGCGGCCGAGACGTTTTTCTCAACGCGGGCGCAGGACCTCTCGCTCGCGCAGTCGGCGCTGATCGCCGGGCTGCCGCAGGCGCCCACGGTCTACGACCCGCTCGTGCATCCGGCGACGGCGATGCATCGCCGCGACGAGGTGCTGCGCGCGATGCTCGCCAATCGGGCGATCACGACGGACGAGTACACGCGCGCCGTCGCCGCGCCGCTCGGGCTGAAGCCGGGCAACCTGTATACGCGTCAGCAGCACGAGAACTTCTTCGGGTGGGCGGAGCAGCAGCTCGTGGCGAAGTACGGCGCGGGCCGTGTGGCCGCCGGCGGGCTCCGTGTCCGGACGACGCTCGACCCGAGCATGCAGGAGAGCGCTCTCTCGGCGGTCCGCGGCGTGCTGCGAAACCCGTCCGATCCAGCCGCGGCGCTCGTCGCCATCGATCCGCGGACCGGCGCCGTGCGCGCGATGGTCGGGTACTTGCCCGACGGCACGACGCTGAAGTTCAACCTCGCAACCCAGAGCACGCGCACAGCGGGCAGCTCGTTCAAGCCGTTCGTGCTCGCGACTGCGATCCAGCACGGCATCTCGCTGTACTCGAGCTTCTCGGGGCCGCCATCGCTCGTCATTCCCGAGCACAGCTGCGACGGGCCGCAGGGACCGTGGGACGTGCACAACTACGCCGACGAGAGCGCGGGCTACATGAACCTCCTCAGCGCGACGGCGAACTCGGTGAACACGATCTTCGCGCAGCTCGTCGCGAAGATCGGTCCGTCGAACGTCGTTCCGGTGGCGCACCGCATGGGGATCACGACGAACCTGCAGCCGGTGTGCTCGATCACGCTCGGCACGCAGCCGGTGAATCCCCTCGAGATGACAGACGGCTACGCGACGCTCGCGGCGCACGGGGTCCACCACGCGCCGCAGGCGTTCGAGCTCGTGCGTGCGCCGAACAGCAGCGTCCTCGGCCGGTTGACCACTCGCGGCGACCAGGCGATCTCGAGCAGCGTCGCCGACCAGGTCACGTACGCGCTCGAGGGCGTCATCCAGTACGGCACCGGCACGGCGGCCTCCATCGGGCGTCCCGCCGCCGGCAAGACCGGCACCGCGGAGAACTTCCAGGACGCGTGGTTCTGCGGGTACGTGCCGCAGCTCGCCGCGTGCGTGTGGGTCGGCTATCCGAAGGCGGAGATCCCGCTCGTCAACGTCGAGGGCGTCGCCTCCGTCTTCGGCGGCTCGCTCCCCGCGGAGATCTGGCACGACTTCATGTCAGCCGCGACGGCAGGCATGCCGGCTCTCGGATTCCCCACGCCGCAGATCACGGGGACGACGACGTACGGCACGAACTACTCCGTCCCGACGACGCCGATCCAGACGATCATCAACGTCCCGCCGGGGCCCGTGCTGCCGCCGCCGCCGGGTGGCCATTAGCAGGATCGACGACGCGCTCGGTAACGGGATCGAGCGTGCCGTCCGCTCGCATCACCGGCGCCGCCTCTCCCGCATCGGCCACGAGCGCGCATTCACACCGCCCGCGGGTGGGTGGGCGGACGCCGGCGCGTTTTCTCCGCGGCCCGGCAACCGGGTCGAGCTGCTCGTTGATGGCGCGGAGGCGCTGCCGCGGATGGTCGCCGACGTGGAGGCGGCGCACTCGCACGTCCATCTGGCCGGTTGGTTCTTCACGCCGAGCTTCCGCATGGGCGACGACGGGCCGACGCTCGCCGCGCTCCTCGGCGAGACAGCGGAGCGGGTCCCCGTCCGCGTACTCGCGTGGGCCGGTGCGCCGCTGCCGCTGTTCCATCCCGACCGCCGCGAGGTCCGGGAGACGCGCGACGCGCTCGCGAGCGGAACGCGCATCGAGGTCGAGCTGGACGCGAAAGAGCGGCCGATGCACTGCCACCATGAGAAGCTCGTCATCGTCGACGACCGCATCGCATACGTCGGTGGCATCGACCTGACGACGTTCGCCGGCGACAGGCTCGACGCCAGCGACCATCCCGCGCGCGGCGGAATCGGCTGGCACGACGCGTGTCTGCGTCTCGAGGGGCCGGTGGTCGCCGACGTCGCCGAGCATTTCCGTCTGCGCTGGCCGGGGAAGCTCGACCGCGCGCAGCCGCCGGATCCGGTTGGCAGCATCGACGTGCAGCTCGTTCGCACCGTCCCTGAGCGGATCTACTCCGGCCTCGAGCGCGGCGAGTTCACCATCCTCGAGAGCTATCTCCGGGCGCTGCGCAGCGCCGAGCGGCTCGTCTATCTCGAGAGCCAGTTCCTCTGGTCGAGCGAGGCGGTCTCCGTGCTCGCTGCGAAGCTCCGCGACCCTCCGTGCGACGACTTCCGCGTCGTCGTGCTCCTCCCCGCGCGTCCGAACAACGGCGGGGACGACACGCGCGGCCAGATCGGCGTGCTGCTCGACGCAGACGCGGGCGGGCGGCGGTTCCTCGCGTGCACGCTCCACCAGCCCGGCCGCGGCGGCGGCATCGTCTACGTCCACGCGAAGATCGGCATCGTCGACGACCGCTGGCTCACGATCGGCTCCGCGAACCTGAACGAGCATTCGTTCTTCAACGACACCGAGGTGAACGTCGTCCTCCATGACGAAGCGACCGTGCGTGCAGCGCGGCTACAGCTCTGGGCCGAACATCTCGAACGGTCGGTCGACGATGTGTCGGGCGATCCGACGGCGCTCGTCGACGAGGTCTGGCGCCCGCGTGCCGAAGAAGAGTTGGAGCGGCGGCGCCGGGACGGGTACGTCCAGCACCGGCTGACGCTGCTCCCGCACGTGTCCCGCCGCGCACAAGCGCTCTGGGGGCCGATCAGCGGTTTGCTCGTCGACGGCTAGATCTGCCAGAGGCCGTCTTTGATGACGGCGACTTTCTTGCCCTTGGCCGTATAGCCGGTCACCTCGAAGTCGGGGCTGCCGATCATGACGTCGAGGTGGACGGGCGACTCGTTCAGGGCGCGCGCAGGCTTCACCGAGCGTGTGCCGCCGAAGCCGGAGCCGAATGCGATGTGCGCCGTCGCGTTCTCGTCCAGCAGCGTGTCGAAGTACGTTCGGCCGCTCTGCCCGATACGCGACGTGGCGTCGACGAGCGCGACCTCGCCCAGCCGGCGGCCGTTCTTCTTCGGGTCGCTGTCGATGTAGCCGGCGACGAAGTCGCGGTCGCCCTTGTTCGCGGCTTCGAGCCGGACGAGCCTGCCGCCGCGGAACTCCCCGCGCAAGCCTTCGATCAGCCGTCCTTGAAACGAGAGCGGGAACGTGCACGTGAACGTCCCTTCCGTCGCCGTCGCGTCCGGGCTCGTGAACGTCTCCTCGGTCGGCATGTTCGCCGCGATGGTCGCGCCAACGTGCGTCTTCTCGAGACCGCCGAGCCACTGCGTGCCGGGGACGAGGCGCAGGTCGAGTGCGGTGCCCGGACCGCGCAGCTCCACACGCGTGAGTGCGAGCCGCGTCAGCTTCTCCGAGCGGCGCACGATGCCGCGGCAATGATTGATCCATCCGGTCGAGCCGGGCCCGTCCGCGTCGGTGAGCCGGCAGAAGTGCAGCAGGTCCTGCGCGAGCTTCCGTTTCGCCTTCAGGACCGGCATCCGGGGGTAGACCTGGCCCGCCCAGTGATCGGTCGGCCAGCCGGCGATCGTCCAGCGCACGCGCATGGCGAGACTCGCGCGGCGGAACGCCTTCGTCTGGGCGCCCGCGCGCGCGTACTCCGTCATAATCCGTTTCTGCGGGATGCCGTCGAGGAAGCCGGGGTCGCTCTCGCCGCTGATGTAGATCTCCGCCGCGTCCGGCTTCATCAGCTCGCGCAGCCGCTGCTTGTGCCAGGGCGTGAGAACGCCGAGTGCGTCGGTACGGCCGTGGACGAGCCGCGCGCGCATGACGAGCGGATCCGAGTAGATGGCCTCGACGGCGTGTGCGCCTCCGCGATAGGCGGACGCCGCAACGGCGACCATCAGCTCGCGGTGCGCAGGTGCGCCGCGGGCGACGATCGTGTCGCCGCGCTTGAGCGCGATGGACTTCGTGATCGCGTCCGCGTACCGCTCGAGCACCGCCGGCTCGAGAATCCCCCCGTCGTCCACGGGTCAGGACGCTAACGCTTCTTCGACCGTCGCGCTGAGGTTGAAGTGCCGGTCGAGCCCGGAGACCTCGAGCGCGCGCCGCGCCTCGGCGCCGGGCGCGGCGAGGACGAACGCCTGCTTGTCCGTCATCCGGCTGCGGGCCTCGACGAGCACGCCGAGCGCGGTCGAGTCGATGAACTGCACCTCGCCGAGGTCGACGACGAGCCGTTGCGGATTCTCGTCCGAGCAGGCGACCAAGGTCTCGCGAACGTGGTGGGCGTTGTAGAGGTCGAGTTCCCCGGCCAGGCGCACGACGACGTTGCCGTCGCGCCGGTCGACGCCGGCGACGGGATCGACCCGGCCCCCCGGACTGCCCTCCACGACAGCGGATTCAACCACCAAACCACGCTCGTATGCTTGTTCCATGGAAGTGGCCGAGGTCGCGGCCCGCGCGGCGGGCGAGAACTTCCCCGTCGGCTCGATCCTCTTTCCGCGCCGGCTGCGCCCGCACGTGCGCGCGCTCTACTGCTACGCGCGGCTCGTCGACGAGCTCGGCGACGCGTACGACGGAGACCGGCTGGCCGCCCTCGACGAGCTCGCGGGACAGGTCGAGCTGCTCTTCACCGGCCGCCCCACCTGGCCGGTGCTTCGCAACGTGCAGCCGACCGTGCGCGAGTTCGACCTGCCGCGGGAGCCGTTCGACCGGCTGATCGAGGCGAACCGCATCGACCAGCGCGTGTCCGAGTACGAGAGCTGGGACGACCTGAAGTGGTACTGCGTGCACTCGGCCGACCCGTGCGGGCGGCTCGTTCTCGGCGTGCTGCGGCGGCTCGACGATCCCGAGCTGGTGGCCGCGAGCGACTCGGTCTGCACCGGGCTGCAGCTCGTCAACTTCCTCCAGGACGTGCCGCGCGACCTCGGGCTCGGCCGCATCTATCTGCCCGCCGAGGATCGGCGCAGCTTCGGCGATCCGCCGCTCGACCGCGCAAACGGCGCGTTGACGGCGCTGCTTCGCTTCGAGGCGGAGCGCGCGGCGGGGCTGCTGGCGGCGGCGGACGTCCTCCGCGAGGGCATCGGCGGCCGCCTCGGCCGCGCGGTCGCGCTCTTCGGGCGCGGCGGCCTCGCGGCGCTCGACTCGCTCGAAGCCGCCGGCTGGGATCTCTTCACGCAGCGGCCGCGGCCGTCGCGGGCCCGGCTGGCGCGGGAGGCAGCGCTCACCCTCGTTCGATGAGCACCACGGTCGAGCAGGCGTACGCGGAAGTACAGCGGGTCACACGCGCGCGCGCGAAGAACTTCGCGTACGGGATCATGGTCTTGCCGCGTCCCAAACGCCGCGCCATCGCCGCGATCTACGCCTTTGCGCGCGAGGTGGACGACGTCGCCGACGGCGACGCTCCGGTGGACGAGAAGCGTGCGCGACTCGAAGCGCTGCGCGAGGCGCTCGACGATCCTCCCGCGACCGCGATGCATGTCGCGCTCACGGATGCGCGCGCACGCTTCGGCATTCCGCGCGCTGCGCTCTCCGCGCTCGTCGACGGCGGCCTGCAGGATCTCGTCAAGACGCGGTACGCGACCTTCGACGAGCTGCGCGCGTATTGCGAGAAGGTCGCCGGCGCCGTGGGCGTCGCGTGCGTCGCGGTGTATGGAAGCGATGACGTTGAGCGCGCGCAAACGCTCGGCATCGCGCTCCAGCTGATCAACATCATGCGCGACGTCGACGAGGACAGGACGCTCGGCCGCGTCTATCTGCCGCAGGACGAGCTCGATCGTTTCGTCGTGCACGAGCCCGCCGTCGGCCCAGAGTGGCGGGAGCTGATGGCGTTCCAGGCAGCACGTGCGCGCGTGCATCTGGATGAAGGGCTGCACCTGCTCGACTCGCTCGACCGGCGCAGCGCGCTCTGCGTGGCGACGTTCGCGGGGCTCTATCGCGGCCAGCTCGACCGGATGGAGGCGAACGGCTTCGATGTGTTCTCCGCGTCGTGCCGGCTGTCGACCCCGGCGAAGCTCGCTGTCGTCGCGCGCGGGATATTGAGATGAAGGTGGCGGTTGTGGGCGGCGGGCTCGCGGGCCTCGCCGCCGCGCTCGACCTCGTCGACGCCGGTGTGGACGTCACGGTGCACGAGTCGCGACCGACGCTCGGAGGCGCGGTGCAGACGCTGCCCGAGCGCGACGGCGATCCGCAGCCGCCGCCGGACAACGGCCAGCACATCGGGCTCGGATGCTTCACGGAGTACCTCCGCTTCCTCGATCGGATCGGAGAAGGCAGCTCCGTGCTGCGCAAGCGGCTCGCGCTGCCGGTGCTGGATGAGCAGGCGCGGCGCTCGGACATCTCGCCGAGTCTTTCGGCGCTCCTGCGGTACGGGCACGTGCCGCTGCGCGACCGCGTGCGCATCCCGATCGTCACTGCTCGCTGCCGCACCGCGAAGCCGCGGCCGGGCGAGACCTTCGGCGACCTGCTCCGCCGGCTCGGTACGAGCGATGCCGCAGTCGACCGTTTTTGGGATGTGTTCATCCGGCCCGCGCTCAACCTGCGCACGGACGAGGTCGATCCCGAAGCGGGCCTCTTCACCGTCCGCACGGCGCTGCTCGGCCCGCGCGCCAACTCGGATCTCGTCCTGCCCCTGAAGCCGCTCGGCTGGATGCACGGCGACGCCGCCGGCCGCGTGCTCGGCGACCGTGTGTGTCTCGATGAACGGATCGAGTCGTTGGACGACCTGGACGCGGACGCGATCGTGGTCGCGGTCCCGCCGGGCGAGTCGGCGCGCCTGCTCGGGGAGCCGGACCCAGGGCTCGAGAGCTCGCCCATCGTGTCCGTGCACCTGCTCTTCGACCGCCCGATCCTGAACGTGCCGGTTGCCGGGCTGCTCGGCTCGGACGCGCACTGGGTGTTCGATCGCGGCGCCCTCACCGGCCACGCGGCGCCCGACGGTGGCCAGTACCTGACGGTGGTTGCCAGCGGCGTCCCGGAGTTGATGGACGTCCGCGGCCGCGAGCTCGTCGACCGCATGGCCGCGCAGCTGACGGAACGACTCGGAGCCGCGGAGCTCGTGTGGTCGCGGGTCAGCCGCGAGCCGTACGCGACCATCGCGCTGCGGCCCGGCCTGGTCCGCCCGGGCGTCGAGACCCGGCGGCCCAACGCCGTGCGCGCGGGCGCGTGGACGGACACGGGCTGGCCGGCGACGATGGAGAGCGCGGTGCGAAGCGGACGCGCGGCGGCTCAGCACCTCTTGAGCAAGGTTCCTGCAACAGTCTCAGTGTGAGTGCAACACAGGAGCTGACCGCCCTCGACGAAGCCATCGACCGCGGGACGCGGCGACTGCTCGAGCTTCAGCGGCCGGACGGGATCTGGGTCGGCGAGCTCGAGTCGAACGTGACCATGACGGCGCAGCACCTGTTCTGGAACCACGCGCTCGGGCTGCGCACGCCCGACCTCGATCGCCGCATCGCGAACGAACTGCTGGCGCGCATGCGCGACGACGGCACGTGGTCGATCTGGTTCGAAGGGCCTCCCGATCTCTCCACCTCGCTCGAGGCGTATGTCGCGCTGCGCATGTGCGGCGTCGATCCCGGCCCGCAGGCGCTCGCATACATTCAGCGCGAGGGCGGAATCCCGAAAGCGCGGTTGTTCACCAAGTATTTCCTCGCCCTCTTAGGACAGTGGCCGTGGCAGCGAATCGTGCCGATCCCGCCCGAGTTCGTGCTGCTCCCGCCGGGCGGCCGGTTCTCGATCTACGACTTCGCCTGCTGGGCGCGACAGACGTTCGTCGCGCTCTCGCTCGCGCAGTCGCTGCGTCCGGTACGGCCGATCGACGTCGACCTGCGTTCGATCGGCGCCATTCCCGGAGGCACCCGGCGGCCACTGCGTCGCGATCCGCTGCGGCGCCGCGCGCAGGCACGTGCGGAGCAATGGATCCGCGCACGGCAGGAAGCGGACGGATCGTGGGGCGGGATCCAGCCCCCGTGGGTGTGGGGGATCATCGCGCTGAACGCGCTCGGCTACGGCCTCGAGGATCCGACGCTGCGGAGGGCGGTCGAAGGCTGGCAGGCATTCATGGTCGAGGACGGCGACCGCCTCCGCCCGGAGGCGTGCCAGTCGCCTGTGTGGGACACGGCGCTCGCCGTGCTCGCGCTGCGCGCATGCGGCGTCCCCGCCGACCACCCACAGCTCGTGCAGGCGGGCGCGTACCTCCTGCGCGAAGAGGTGACGGTGAAGGGCGACTGGTCGATCCGCGTTCCCGATCTCGCGCCGGGAGGCTGGGCGTTCGAGTACGAGAACGACAACTACCCGGACATCGACGACGCGGCCGTCGTCCCGCTCGCGCTGCGCACGCTCGGCATCGGCGACGACGCCGTCCGCCGGAGCCTCGACTGGGTCGTCGGCATGCAGTCGCGCGACGGCGGCTGGGGCGCGTTCGACGTCGACAACAGCGCGATGTGGCTGTACAAGATCCCGTTCTGCGACTTCGGCAAGGTCACGGACGAGCCGAGCTCCGACGTCACTGCGCACGCGCTCGAGGTGCTTGCGCCGGAGGGCCATGCTCCGGCCGTCGAGCGCGGGCTGAAGTGGCTGCTCAGCGAGCAGGAGCCGGACGGCTCCTGGTTCGGCCGCTGGGGCGTCAACCACCTGTACGGCACCGGCGCCGCGCTGCCCGCGCTCGAGGCATGCGGCATCCCCTCGGACCATCCTGCGATGCGCCGCGCCGTCGCGTGGCTTGACTCGGTCCAGCAGGAGAGCGGCGGCTTCGGCGAGGACATCCGCTCGTACGCCGACCCGGCATGGCGCGGGCGCGCGTCGTTCGCCACTCCCTCGCAGACTGCGTGGGCGCTCCTCGGGTACGTGGCCGCAGGAAACGCTGAGGATAGAAGCGCGAAGAGGGCGGCAGATTATCTTTGCGCTGTCCAGCGTCCCGACGGCGATTGGGACGAGGAGCACTTCACCGGCACCGGTTTCCCGCTCGACTTCATGATCCGCTACCACCTGTACCGCATCAACTTCCCATTGCTCGCGCTGGGTCGACTGAGAGAGAGGCTTTCCGAATGAAGTTCCCGCTGCAGTCCACCGTTTCGATCGGCAAGTACGTCGCGACCCAGCAGCGCAAGGGCGAGCGCTATCCGCTCGTCCTCATGCTCGAGCCGACGCTCGCGTGCAACATCGCCTGCATCGGCTGCGGGAAGATCCGCGAGTACGAGTCGAATCGCGCGCGGCTGACGGTGGAGGAGTGCCTCGACTCCGGGCTCCAATGCCCGGCGCCCGTCGTCTCGATCTGCGGCGGCGAGCCCCTCGTCTACAAGGGGATCGAAGAGGTCGCCGCAGGGATGATCGCGATGGGCAAGACGGTCGAGCTGTGCACGAACGCGCTCCGGCTCGAGCAGTGCCTCGACTGGTTCGAGCCGTCGCCCCGCATGACGTTCGTCGTCCATCTCGACGGCATGCGCGAGATCCACGACTACGTGTGCGACTACCCCGGCCTCTGGGACGTCGCCGTCGACGCGATCAAGACGGCGCGTACCCGCGGCTTCCGCGTCACGACGAACACCACGATCTTCAAGGAGACCGAGGTGGGCGACGTGATCGAGATGATGCGCTACCTCACCGACGAGGTCGGCATCGACGGGATGCTCGTCGCGCCCGGTTACCAGTACTCGCAGATCGACCCGAACCTGACGATGACGCGGTCGGAGCACGAAGTGAAGTTCCGCGCCATCCGCGCCGCCGTGCGCAAGCACGGCTATCGCTGGATCGCGACGCCGATCTACCAGGACTTCCTCACCGGCGAGCGGAAGCTCTCGTGCGCGCCGTGGGGCTCGATCACGCGGAACCCGTACGGCTGGAAGGGCCCGTGCTACCTCCTCACCGACGGCATCTTCCCGACGTACGAGGCGCTGCTCGAGGGGATGGACTGGGACGCGTACGGCCCCGGCAACGATCCGCGCTGCGAGCACTGCGGCATCCATTCCGGCTTCGAGCCGTCGTCCGCGTTCGAGTCGTCGAAGAGCCTCAAGGAGACCGTCCGGAGCATGGCGTGGACGCTGACCGGCTGACCTTCGCGTGCGCATTGCCGGCCGAGCGCCGGGCGGCGAAGAAGCTGGGGCGGACGATGCTCGTCGGGATGGCGTGCGCGCACGGCGTGCCCGAGCAGGACGTCGTCTCGTTCGGCATCGCCGGCTCGCTGCGCGACGACCTTCCGGTCGGCACGGTGATCGACGCGACGCGCGTCGTCGACGAGTCCGGCTCCGTCCTCTGGGAGGGGCGGCCGCTCGGCGTGCGGGGCGCGCGGGAGGGAACGATCCTCGGCGCCGCGGCGATCATCGACGACCCGGCGGAGCGCGCGAGGCTGCGCGTGAGCACCGGGGCCGACGCAGTGGACATGGAATCCGGCGTCTACGCGCGGGCGGGGCATCTCGCCGGCTGCGTCCGCGCCGTGAGCGACACGCCGGGCCGACAGCTTGGCCCGCTCGTGCATGCGTTCCGCGCGGACGGGAGCGTCGCGCCACTCGGACTCGCGCGTGCGTTCATCACGTCTCCCCGCGAATCGTTCCGCGCCGTGCGCGACGTGCACACCGCACTGAACGCACTCGGGAGCGTCGCGTGAGCGGCAAGCGTGTCCTGCTCGCTGCGCCGCGCTCGTTCTGCGCCGGCGTCGACCGCGCCATCGAGATCGTCGAGCGGCTGCTGGAGCAGAACGGCCCGCCGGTGTACGTCCGCCACCAGATCGTGCACAACGAGCACGTCGTCCGCCGCCTCGAGCGGCTCGGCGCCGTCTTCGTGGAGGACGAGTCGGAGATCCCCGAGGGCGAGGTCTGCGTGTTGTCCGCGCACGGTGTCGCTCCGTCGGTGAAGGAGAACGCGGAGGCGCGCGGTCTCAAGGTCGTCGACGCGACGTGCCCGCTCGTGAACAAGGTGCACGCCGAGGCGCGCACGTACGCAGACAGCGGCCATCTCGTCGCGCTGGTCGGCCACGCCAACCATGTCGAGGTGATCGGCACGCTCGGCGAGCGTCCGGAGTCGACCGTCGTCGTCGAGACGCCCGAGCAGGCACGTGCGCTCCCGACCGACCGGCCCATCGCGGTGATCACGCAGACGACGCTGTCGCTCGACGACGTCGCGCCGATCGTCGACGCGCTCTCCGACCACGTGGGCGGCTCGCTGCGGCGCCCGCACGCGGACGACATCTGTTATGCGACGCAGAACCGGCAGGACGCGGTCAAGGAGATGGTCGAGCTCGGTGCGACGCTCATCTTCGTCATCGGCTCCGAGAACAGCTCGAACGCGCAGCGGCTCGTCGAGGTTGCGAAGTCCGCAGGCGCGGAGGCGACGCTCGTCGACGGCGAGAGCCCACTCGACGCCGATCTCCTCGACGGGCACACGACGGTCGGCCTCACCGCCGGCGCGTCCACGCCCGAGGAGCTCGTGCGTGCCACAGCCGACCGACTCGCCGCCTGCGGCTACGACACGCTCGAGGAGATCACCGTCGCGCGCGAGGACGTGCACTTCCGCCTGCCGAGGGAGGTGGCCACGGCCTACGGCCCTTAGTCACATGACCAGTATTGAAGTCCCATACTCAATTGCCGCAGCCCTTCCGACGTTGTCGGTGATGGACATCACGAACGACGTCTCCCAGTCGGTGGCGAGCGCCGATTGCCGCGCCGGCATCGCGTATGTCCACCCGCTGCACTCGCTCACGATCGTGCGCGTGCAGGAGCGGGAGACGGGCTTCTTCGAGGACCTCGAGGTGCTGCTGGAGCGGATCGTCCCCAGCGGCAACCCGAACCGCGAGCGGATGGTCGCGTCGCTGCTCTCGCCGAGGAGCGAGCAGGTCCCCTTCGCCGACGGCGCACTCTGCTTGGGCCGGTTCCAGCGGATCATGCTCTTCTCGCTCGATGCAGAGCATCGCAGCGAGTGGTCATTGACCTTGCTGGGCTAGTGCCGTAGAAGTACCCCGTGCCTTCGGGCCACGAGCAGGCGTGGGCGGATGCGCTCGCGGAGGAGCACCTCCATCAGCGCGAGCTTTTGGCGACGTTGCGCGGCGAGCTGGGGACGTTCGCGCGCGAGTGCGCCGCCGCTCTCACCGCGCTCGACGCGTACGTCGGTCTCGCCGGCGTCGCCGAGATCCTGAGCACCGCACAGACGACGGCAACGCATGCGCGCCTCGCGCTCGACGTGAGTCGCAGGCTTCAGGGCGGCGAGGATCCGGAGCTCGTCGACCTGTACACGGCGGTCGCGGGCAACGAGGACGTGCCGCCCAGGCTCGTCCGTCACGCGAGCGACCTGATCGCATCCGGCCCGAAGCGCACCGACCGGCAGCTGCTCGAGGCGGTCGTCACGGCATCCGGTGCGCGCGCGCAGCTCGAACAGCTCGTCGGGCCTGCGCCTGCCGCGGCGCTCGCCGCGATGCAGCCGCTCGTCCGCTGGATCCGGGCCGACGATCGCCGCGCGCTGCTCAAGTCGGCAGGCGGCGACCTCGCTCAGGTGCTGAGCGCGACCGCCGAGCTCGGCGCGGGGGCGGAGTCTGTCGCCGCCGGCGATGCCGCGGCGCTCGGCCAGTCGCTGCGCGATGCCGTCGACCACGTCGAGGGTGCGGCGAAGTCAGTGCGGGAGGGGAAGCTCGAAAGCGTCCTCCCGGAGGCGCGCGCGAAGCTCCAGGCCGACCTCGATGCACTGCAGGCCGTCCACGAGAACGCGCACGAGGCGCCGGCGGAGTGGCGGGCGGCCCGCAAGGTCGAGCACACGGAGTTGACACAGGAGGTGCACGAGAAGCTCGACAAGATCGAGCGGATCCGCGGGATCCTGTTCCGGCTGCTGCCGAACCTCCAGGCAGTCACCCGTGCGCTGGGCGTCGTACAGAAGTTGCACGCACTCGAAGGCCGGCTCGACCCGGCGCCGGCCGCGGGCGTCGCCGCCGCCCAGGCATCGCTCATCCTCGACGCAGGCGGCCTCTGGGATGGCGTCCTTCCAGGGCCGCTTCCCGCGCCGCGCATCCGCCGCGTGTCGAAGCGCACGCGCTGGGTCGCTGTCGCCGCGGCCGTCGTCATCGGTGTCATCGTCGGGATCGCCATCGCCGGCGGGGGCTCGAACAAGCCGAAGCCCGTCGTCATCGAGACGAGCACGGCCGCCACGCCGCCGACGACGACCGCCGCCGCGCCGACAGTCGGGCCCAAGCCCAGCCTCCTGCCGGTCAAGGCGGTCTTCGATCCCAACCAGCGCGCGACCTTCTACACCATCGGAGTCGAGCAGGGCGGCGAGTCCGTCCTCTCGTACCGCTGGACGCTGACGACGCCGCCGGGCAACCCGACCTGCAACAAGTTCGCGCCCATACCGGGCAAGCCGAACGAGGCTGTCTGGCATCACGCCCCCACGGACGGCTGCACGCACAACGGCATCCAGCACGACGGAACCGTGCACGTCGCCGTTCTGACCGCCCACTGGTCGTGCAAAGAGTCGTTTTTCGGGACACTCACCCGCACCGGCACACCCAACGCACAATGTCTGCGCCATTAGGCAGACTTCCGATATGAACCGGCAGCGGTGGCTCTCCCGGGTCGCGCTCGTCTTGCTCGCGCTCGTCGCGGAGCTCCTGGGCCGTAGCCTCGCGCACCGCCTCGACGTCGGGCGGCACGTCGGGCCGATGAGCTACAGGCACACCCACTATTACCCGTTCCTCCTTGCCGGGGTGAAGATCGGCGTTGCGCTCATGCTCGCTCGCGTGGCGTGGAGGTTCGCGAAGGCGCGCCGTTTCGCGTCGGCGCTCGGCCGGCCGCGTATGCGCGTCGAGCTCTCCGCGCGCCTGTGGCTCGCATCATTCCTCGCCACCTCGGCGATCTACCTCACGCAGATGGATGCTGAGGGCAGCACGCATTGGTTCGCACCGTGGCTGCATACGTCGGCGCTGCCCGTCTTCGCTGTGCTCTCGGTTCTCGTGGCGATGCTCCACCGCAGCGTCGAGCTGTGGCTGCACGACTACGAAGAGCTCGCCGCCCATGCCGTCGCGTGCATGCGCAAGCTCGTCGTCGACGCGGCCGCACCGGTCGACTCGCATGTCGCCGTCGCCCCACGGCGGCTGTTCGGCCTCGCGTTCGAGTCGCGGCCGCCTCCTCTGTTCGCCTAACCGCGAACTTTCGACAGAGGAGGAGTGCCATGAGCGCGGATATCGCGCACGAACTGCACGGCGACAGGGAGAAACGGGCCGCGACCGCGACCACGTCGGCGCGCGTACGCGTCGTGCTCGCGCTAGGCCCTGCGACCGCGGCGGCCGGAGTGGTGTGGGCGTTCGTACAGCCGTGGCGCCTGACGCTGCTGGACCCGCACGGGCAAGGCTTCTGGTGGCTCGTCGCCGAACCGCCGCTCTACCTCGTGCTCGTCGGCGTCCTCTTCCGGGTGCTCATCGCACGAGCGCTCGTCCAGGACCTGGAGGACGCGGGGCGATGATCGTCGCCGGCATCGAGCCCAGGGCGGAGATGGTGCACTGGTGGTTTGCCACCGCCATCCTCGTCCTCGGCCTGCTGTTCCTCGCCGAGACGGTCGTCGGGCCGGAGGTCTGGGCGCGCCGGCCGTGGCGCCGCTACCTGTGGCCGGGGACGATGTTCCTCATCGGCCTGCTCCTGTGGCCGGTGATGGCGCTGTACACGAACTCGATGATCCACATGGTCGCGCACGGGTCGTGGGCGCAGGTACTCATGCTCAGCGGCGGCGCTGAG
This sequence comes from Gaiellaceae bacterium, assembly GCA_036512155.1. Taxonomy (GTDB): domain Bacteria; phylum Actinomycetota; class Thermoleophilia; order Gaiellales; family Gaiellaceae; genus Palsa-739. The sequence continues at coordinate 98,911 of DATCBD010000085.1, forward strand.
CTCGGTGTCGTGCGCGGGAAGCTGCACTCGCAGTACTGGCGGCTCACGTCGGCGGGGGCGCTGCTCGTCTCCGGGACGGCGTTCCTCGTCCACGAGCAGAACGGCTGGTTCTTCGCCCGGGCGGCGTTCCTCCACCACGCACTCGGCTGGACGCTGATCGTGGCCGCCGTCTTCCCGCTCGTGCAGGCGATCCGGCCGCGCTCGACCGTTGCCGCGTCCGGGTTCGCCATGACGTTCCTCGTCGTCGCGGTGCTCCTGTACTGCGATCGCGACTCCGCCGCCATCCTCGGCCACTTCTCGCAGTTCGCGGGAGTGCCTCACCGATGAAGCGTGCGCTGCTCGTCGTGACGTTCGTCGCGATCGTGGCGCCTGCGTCGGCGTTCGCGCACGCGTCGCTCCAGAAGGAATCGCCCAGCTTCAAGCAACGGCTTGCAGTGTCGCCGCGGCAGGTCGTGCTCCAGTTCGACCAGAGCGTCGACGCACTGCCGAAGGCGATCCAGGTGTTCACGCTGAAAGGCAAGAACATCGCCGGAACGCCGCGCGCGATCCCAGGGCAGCGCGAGATCGTCGCGTCGCTCCCACGCCTGCCGAAGGGCCCGTACACGGTGCGCTGGCAGGCGCTCTCGAACGACGGCCACATCGTCACGGGCGTGTACACGTTCGGCGTCCGCGTGGCGGCGCCGCCGGTGACGGACGCCGTCGGCGCGCAAGGCCCGACGCGAACCGAGGACATCGTGCGCTGGCTCTACTTCGTCGGGCTCGCACTCGCGGTCGGCGGCATCGGCTTCCGGCTGCTGATCGTTCGCGGCCCGCTGTCGGCGCGCGCACAGCGGCGGTTCTTCTGGGTGGCGGGCATCGGGATCGTCACTGTCCTCGAGACCGGCATCACCTCCTTCCTCCTGCGTGGCGAGGATTTCCTGCAGCTGCCGTTCTCGCGCTTCCTCTACGGCGACCTCTCACCGCTCGCGAGCGGCACCCGCTTCGGGCAGACGTTCGTGATCATGGAGCTCGGGTTCGCGCTCGTCGCCGCGCTCATCTACCTCGCGTGGCTGACCGACCGGAACCCGCTCCTGTGGGTCGCATTCGGGCTCGGGCTCGTCTTCATCTCGGGGCTCTCGCTCTCAGGCCACTCTGCCGCCGACGCGGGGCACTCGTGGCTCTCGGAGCTCGCCGACTGGGTGCACCTCTCCGCCGCGACGCTGTGGGTCGGCGGCCTCGTGCAGCTCGCCATCGTCGTCTGGCCGACGTCGCCCGAGCTCCGCGCGACCGCGTTCCGTCGCTTCTCCCGGCTCGCCACGGTGCTCGTCGCGCTGCTGCTCGTCGCAGGGACGTATCTCAGCATCCTGCGGCTCCCGCACGTGCACGACCTGTGGACGACGGGGTACGGCCACGTGCTTCTTGTCAAGCTCGGGCTCGTCTCGCTTGCGCTCACGTGGGGCGCCGCGCATCACTTCATCGCCGTGCCGCGCATCGAGCGCCCCGGTGTGACGGGCACGCTCGCGCGGACGCTCGTCGGCGAGAGCGCGGTCGCGATGGCCGTGCTCCTCGCCGCCGCGATCCTCACCGACTCGAAGCCGCCGCCTCAGCCGCTGCCGAAGGCGCCGGTCGCGGCCGTGTCGCAGCGTTGACGGGGCTCACGCGGGCGGAGTTCCTCGCCCGCAGCGCCGCCTTCGCGCTCGCACCTTCGGTTCAGGTGCCGCCGCGCTTCATCTCGCGGCCGGACCTCGATCCGCCGCCGGTGACGATCCTGCACGCCGCGTCGGGGACGGCTCCGGGTCTGCTGTTCCTTGCGCCGTCGTCGGGACCGGGCCAGCGCGGCCCTCTCATCCTCGACGACGCGGGCCGGCCGGTGTGGTGCAGCGCCGCGGGACTTCCCGCGATGAACTTCCGCGCACAGACGCTGCACGGCGAGCCCGTGCTCACGTGGTGGCAGGCGCTACCGGGCGGCCTCGGTCACGGTGTACACGTCGTCGCCGACGCGTCCTATCGCGAGATCGCGCGCTTCCCGGCCGGGCACGGCCGGCCGTCCGACCTGCACGAGCTGCTGCTCACCGATCGAGGCACAGCGCTCGTGACGAGCTTCGAGATCCGGCATCGCGGCGCGCGCGGGCTGACGATGGGCGGCGTCGTGCAGGAGCTCGAGGTACCGAGTGCGCGGGTGCTCTTCGAGTGGCGCAGCCTCGACCACGTTCCTGTCGGCGAGTCGCACGCGCCCGTCGGCTATCCGTGGGACTACTTCCATGTCAACTCCGTCGACGTCGATGCGGACGGGAACCTCATCGTCTCGGCGCGCAACACGTGGGCGGTGTACAAGGTGCACCGGCGCACGGGAGCGGTGCTGTGGCGGCTCGGCGGCAAGCGGAGCGACTTCGCGCTCGGCCCCGGTGCACGCTTCGCATTGCAGCACGACGCGCGCAGCCACGAGGGCGGGCGCGTCCTCTCGATCTTCGACAACGGCGTGTCGCGCTCGCGCGGGATCGTCCTCGGCCTGGACACGAAGCGCATGCGCGCATCACTCCGGCACGAGTACGTTCACCGACCCGCGCTGCACGCACACAAGCTCGGCAGCGTGCAGCTGCTCGGGAACGGCGACGTCCTCGTCGGCTGGGGCACCAATCCGCACTTCACGGAGTTCGCGGAAAGCGGCCCTGTGAAGCTCGACGCGACGCTGCCGCACGGCGGCGAGAACTACCGCACGCTCCGCTTCCCGTGGCGAGGGCGTCCACGCGACCAGCCGGTCGCAGTCCGGCGCGGGTCGAACGTCTACGCGAGCTGGAACGGCGCCACGGACGTCGCCGCCTGGAAGATCGAGCCGGCCGGCCCCACCGTCGCTACCACCGGCTTCGAGACCGCGCTGCCTCTGCGGGCGGGGACGGTCGTCGCGCTCGACGCTCGCGGGCGGGCTCTCGGGAGATACCGTCTCCCGTGATGCTCGTGCTCACCCGTGCGGAGGTCGAGGAGCTGCTCGATCTCGACGCGCTCCCGGACGCGCTCGCCCGCGCACACGTGGATCTCTCGTCGGGAGCGGCGTCGATGCCGGCGCGCATTGCCGCCTTCGCCGGCGACGCCGGGCTGCTCGGCGCAATGCCCGCCTATCTGCCGTCGGCGGGGCTCGGCTGCAAGCTCGTCAGCCTCTTCCCGGGAAACGTCGACCGGCCGACTCACCAGGCGGAGATCGTCATCTTCGACCCGGAGAACGGAACGCCCGTTGCCGTCATGGACGGGACGTACATCACGGCGATGCGCACGGCGGCCGCGGCTGCGCTCTCAGCGCGCGTGCTCGCCCGGCCGGATGCCCGCGTGCTCGCGATCCTCGGCACCGGCGTGCAGTCGCGTGCGGCGCAGGAGATGTTTCCGCGCGTGCACGACTTCACCGAGGTTCGCGTAGCCGGCCGCGGCGAATACGAGGATGCCGTCCGCGGCGCGGACGTTGTTCACGCCGCGACGCACTCGCCCGAGCCGGTGGTGCTGCTCGACTGGGTGAGCCCGGGAGCGCACGTGAGCTCGGTCGGCTACAACGCGCCCGGGTCGGAGCTCGATCCCGCGCTCGTCGCTGCCGCGACGGTCTTCATCGAGTACCGCGACTCGTCGTTCGCGCCGCCGCCGAGCGGTGCGCCCGAGCTCGCCGGCATCGATCCCGCGTCGGTGGCGGAGCTCGGAGAGGTCGTCGCCGGCACGCGGCCCGGCCGGACGAGCGCCGAGGAGATCACGTTGTACAAGTCGGTCGGCGTCGCCGTGCAGGATCTCGCCGCCGCGGCGCTCGTGCTCGCGGCCGCGGAGGCGCGCACGTGAGCGATTTCTCTCCGGGCCTCGCGGGTGTCGTCGCGTTCGAGACGGAGATCGCCGAGCCCGACCGGGAGGGCGGGTCGCTCCGCTATCGCGGCGTCGACATCGAGGAGCTCGTCGGCACGGTGCCGTTCGAGAACGTCTGGGGCCTGTTGGTGGACGAGGCGCTCGAGCCGGGGCTTCCAGCCGCGTATTGCAAGCTCGAGGTGCGCACCGGTGGTCACATGTCCGACCTGCAGTCGATGCTCGCGATTCTCAGCGGCAGGTGGAAGCTCGGGCAGCTGATCGACATCGGCGACGAACAGGCGAAGGAGGACCTGCACCGCCTCTCCGCCGCTGCGCTCTCGATCGTCGCGCAGTCGGCGCGCGGCGCCGACCTGCCGCCCGTGCCGGAGGAGACGGTGCTCGCCGGCCGGACCGCCGCGGAGCGCTTCCTGCTCGCCTGGCGCGGCGGGGTGGACGAGAAGGCCGCGAAGGCGATCGACACGTACTGGATCTGCACCGCGGAGCACGGCCTGAACGCGTCCACGTTCACGGCGCGGACGGTCGCGTCCACCGGCGCGGATTGCGGTGCCGCGCTCTCGGCCGCTGTCGGCGCGCTCTCCGGGCCGCTGCACGGCGGCGCGCCCGCGCGCGTGTTGCCGATGCTCGACGCGGTCGCCGCGAGCGGCGACGCGGAGAAGTGGGTGAACGACGCGCTCGCCCGCCATGAGCGGATCATGGGATTCGGGCACCGTGTCTATCGCGCCGAGGATCCGCGCTCACGCCTGCTGAAGCGCACCGCGAAGGAGCTCGGCTCGCCGCGCGTCGCGGTCGCCGAGGAGCTCGAGCAGGTCGCGCACGAGGCGATCGCGAAGAAGCACCCCGACCACTCGTGGACGAACGTCGAGTACTGGTCGGCGATCGTGCTCGACGTCGCGGACGTTCCGCCCAATCTCGCGCCGGCGATGTTCGCGTGCTCGCGCACGGCCGGCTGGTCCGCGCACGTGCTCGAGCAGAAGCGCCTCGGCGTGCTCATCCGCCCGAGCGCCCGGTATGTCGGCCCGGCTCCGCGGCCCCTGCAACAGGTGTGATCCGCGCGGCCGATTATCGGGATCGTTTCCCGATCCTCGCCGACTGCATCTACCTCATCAACCACTCGCTCGCGGCGATGCCCGCGAGGGCGGAGGACAACCTCCTCGAGTACGCCCGCATGTGGCGCGAGCGCGGCATCCGCTCGTGGGGCGACGGCTGGTGGGACATGCCGATGACCGTCGGCGACCAGATCGGCCGCATCGTCGGCGGGCCGCGCGGCTCGGTGGTCATGCACCAGAACGTGACCGTCGCGGAGATGGTCGTCATCTCCTGCTTCCGCAACCCCGGAAAGCAGAACCGCGTCGTGTACGAGGAGGCGAACTTCCCGTCGGTGCGCTACCTGTACCAGGCGCAGCCGGAGCTCGAGGTCGTCGCCGTGGAGGACGACCGCGCCATCGTCGAAGCGATCGACGAGCGGACGCTGCTCGTGCCGATCAGCCACGTGCTGTTCAAGAACGGCGAGATCCAGGACGTCGAGCCGATCATCCGGCGTGCGCACGAGGTCGGCGCGTACGTCGTGCTCGACGCGTATCAGTCCGCGGGAGTCGTTCCCTTCGACGTGACCGAGCTCGGCGTCGACTTCGCGACGGGCGGAAGCGTGAAGTGGCTGTGCGGCGGGCCAGGCGCCGGCTGGCTGTACGTCCGGCCCGACCTCGCCGAGCGGCTCGAGCCGACGTTCGTCGGCTGGCAGGGCCACGCGCGGCCGTTCGCCTTCGAGCCGGAGCTCGAGTACGCGGACGGCTCGGCACGGTTCCTCACCGGCACGCCGAACGTGCCGGCGCTGTACGCCGCCACCGCCGGCTACGACGTCATCGAGGAGGTCGGCGTCGACCGCATCCGCGAGCGCTCGCTCGCGCTCACGTCCCTGCTCATCGAGCTGCTCGACGAGGCCGGCCTCGAGGTGGCGAGCCCGCGGGCGCCGGAGCGGCGCGGCGGCACCGTGACCGTCCGGACGCCCGACCACGCCGCCGTCCACCGCGAGCTCGGAGAGCGGGGGATCATCTGCGACTTCCGGCCGGACGCGGGCGTGCGCCTCGGCCCGCACTTCTACAACACCGAGGACGAGCTCCGGCAGACGGTGGCGGAGCTGGCCGACATCGTCGAGAGCGGCGCCTACGCCCGCCACGCCGGAGCGGCCGCGCGCTTCTAAAGAAAGTTTCTCGCCCCGCCGATGCTCTATCCACAGGATGGGTCGGTTTTTGGGGATCTTTTTCGCTGTGGCGGTGGCTACGCTCGCGCTTTCGAGCGTCGCGTCCGCGGCGCAGCTGATCGATCGCGACGCGGTCGGCCTTCGGCTGTCGGTGAACGCCAAGGGCGAGGCGCTCCTCACGTACCGGAAAGGCGGCCTGCTCAAGCATGTGCTCGTGTGGGGCGCGATCAACGCACTCCCGCCGACGGCGGACGCCGAGCAGGTGAAGTTCCGCGTCGACTATGCCGGGGGTTGGGGGAAGTACCGCACCCTGTACTGGAAGCACTTCAAGAACGTCTGTGGGATATACGACGGGCCGGCGCTCCCGAACGTCATCGCGGCCTGCACGGCGCCGGACGGGACGTACTGGGCGGCGCAGCAGTGGCCGCAGCCGCTTCCTGACCTTGGCTTCACGCCGTGGCTCTCGACGCAGAGCCAGCAATGGCTGGAGGTTTCCCATTGGAGTGGGCCGGTGGCGCAGCTCGAGACCGGGATGCACTGGGTGTACGACGGTCGGTTCCAGAGCATCTTCGGCCGCTACACGTACGACGGTCAACCGGTGTACGGCTTCGGGACGACGCGGGTCGGCGCGCCTACCGACGGCTTCGGCCGGCTCGTCTATCTCGACACGTACAACTCGGTGTACGGCCCCGGCTGGCGCCGCGAGAACTCGTTCGTCGCGCATCACCCGAGTGGCGTGTTCTGTTACGGCTTCTATCCGTTCGATCCGACGAAGGGCGGTTATCACTATCCGCCCGGCCAGACCGCCAAGCGCGGGCCTGGCATCGGTGAGCAGTACCGATTGTTCGCGGAAGGCCCCGGCGTGACGCCGGACGTCGCAACCATCGTGCAGCCCCTCCATCCGTTCGACGGGCGGAGTCTGGCGGACGTCGAGCAGGAGCAGCAGGCCGCCTCGCTCATCACGACTTGGGGCGACAAGAGCTGCCGGACTAGCTGAGTCGTTCGACGAGCTGCTGCGCATACGCCGGCGCGGTCGGCTCGTCCTCGTGCCGGAAGTAGACGTACACAGGCTCGGACGCTGCGCGAATGCGCGCCGCGAACGCCTCGTCCGGCGCCTCGCGCCGGCGCAGGTACCGGAACGGCGCCGGATGGTCGAGGTCGTTCACGCGCACGGCGCCCTGTTCCGCGAGCCGTTCCTCGATGCCGTCCCACGACGGATGCTCCAGGTCGAACGCGATGCGGAGTCCGGCGCCGAGCGAGCCGAGGATGAGCTCGATCGCGCCCTCGTCGCGCACGCTCTTCAGCGAGACGCGAACGGGCCCGAGCCGCTCGCCGAGCGCGCGGGCGCCGGAGTCGAACGCCTCCAGGACGCCGGTCCTGTGGCCAGGCAGCTTCGGTGCGAACTCGAAGCCGTCCGGCGCCTGCTCAGCCCAGCGGCGGAACTGCTCGACGCCCGGCATGCGATAGCCGGTCGTGTTCAGCTCGACCGTCCGGAAGCGCTCCGCGTAGAAGCCGAGGAACGCTTTCGGGTCGAGGCCGGCCGGATAGAAGCCGGGCCGCCAGGTCGGATACGACCAGCCGGACGTTCCGACCGAGACCCGCGCTAGCGTTCGCGCTCCCGTGGCCACCGTGGAAAGCCTGCCACTCCCGGTCGAAACCTTCACGGACGAGGAGCGCGAGCGCCTCGCCCCGCACTTCACCAACCTCGACCGCCCGGTCTTCGGGCTCGTGAACTTGCCCGAGACGGTGAAGGGCGCCCTCTTCGCGCGCTACTCCCGCTATCCAGGGACGCTACGCCGCCTCTTCCTCGAGGAATTCGCCGACTCGGTGCCGGAGGTTCCTGCGATCGAGGGCGTCGAAGGCAAGCGCGCAGCTGAGCTGTACGACCGCATCTTCCTCGGGTACGGCGACGACTCCGTCGCCCAGCTCGGCGGCGCGCACATCGCGTGCGAGTGGACGTCGAATCTGCTGACGAAGATCCTCCAGCGGCCGCGGCTCGCCGCGTACCTGGAGCAGTCGACGCGGTACATCGCATACGACGCGCGCCTCGAGGGCTACGGGTTCCGCTATCACCGCGATCCGCGCTTCGGTCCCGCGTACGAGCGTGCGCTCGACGATCTGTTCGAGACGTACGCACGCCTGCTCGAGTCGACGACGGAATGGGCGGCGGAGCGCTATCCGCGCGCCGACGACGAGTCACCCGCCGCGCACCGCCGTGCCGTGCGCGCGAAGGCACTCGATCTCGTCCGCGGCCTGCTGCCGGCTGCGTCGCTCTCGCACGTGGGCATGTACGCGAGCGGCCAGACGTACGAGCAACTCGTCCTCCATCTGCTCGCGCATCCGCTCGCGGAGGCGCGCGCCTACGGCGCGATGCTGCTCGAGGAGCTACAGCTGATCATCCCGAGCTTCGTCGTGCGTATTCCGCGCGAGGACCGGGGCGGGCGCTGGATCGAGTACCTGCGCGACCGCCGCGAGTCGGCGGATTCGCTCGCCGCTCGGCTGGGGCTCGCCGGCGGCAACACCGAGTTCGGCCCGTCCGTGCGCCTCCTGCGCGCGCACGGGACCGAGGAGGAGCTGCTCGCCGCGCTTCTGGCCGAGTCGGCAACGGTCTCGGAGGAGGAGGTGCTTCGCACCGTCGCGGGGCTCGGTTCCACCGAGCGCGCAGCGCTCATCCGCGAGCTCGTCGGCGAGCGCGAAAATCGCCGCCACCGTCCCGGCCGCGGATTCGAGACGCTCAGCTACCGGTTCGAGATCGTCTCCGACTACGGCGCGTTCCGCGATCTCCAGCGCCATCGCCTCCTGACATGCCAGTGGCAGCGGCTCTCGCCCGCGCTCGGCGCCGACGTCCCGCACGAGCTCGTCGCCGCGGGCCTCGGCGGCGAGTTCGAGCGTGCGCTCGACGTATCGCGCCGCGAGTACGAGCGCCTGCGCGACACGGGCCTCCCCCACGAGGCGCCGTACGCGCTCTGCCTTGCATTCCGCATCCGCTACGTGCTCGAGCTCGACGCGCGCGAGGCGCTGCACCTGATCGAGTTGCGCTCCGGCCGCGAGGGCCACCCGTCGTATCGCGCCGTCGCCCACGAGATGCGTCGCGCCATCGCCGAGGTGCACCCGAACGTCGCCGCCGCGATGACGTTCGTGGACGACTCCACCGAGGAGCGCCTCGAGCGCATTCTCTCCGAGATCCGGAACGAAGCTAAAGAGGCCTGAGGACCACGACGCCGGGGTCGCTGCTCGTCGGCGTCTGCCGCGTCACGATCCAGGTGTCGCCATGGTGCAGGCGATACGGCGCGTTCAGCTGCACCGTCGTGGCTTGATTCACGGCCACCTGGAAGGTGCCGCACGGTGCGAACGGCTTGCCGTTGCGCACGAGGAAGACCTCGTAGTACGAGCTGTTGGACAGCTTCGGCAGGCCGGTGACGCTGAGATGCATCGGCCAGTTGCCGCCCGCGTCCACGGGCTCGACCTGCAGTGACGCGAGCGCGTGCGGCGCCGCCGGCGTGCCGGTGAGCTTCAGTACCTCCGCGTTCGCGGAGCTGCCGCCGTTGCCGGCGATGTAGCCGCCGAGGAAGGCGAGCGCGACGATCGCGACCGCCGCCGCGAGCAGCAGGACGCGCCGGCGCACACGTGGCGGCCGCCGGCCGAGCGTCATTCCGAGCGTCGGGCCGGATTCGAGCCCGGGCGAGAGCTCCGGGGGCGGGCCGGCCTGGACGAGCAGCGAGTGCACGCGGGCGAGGCGCGCGCGCTCCGCGGCTTCCACGTCCGCTCCGACGATCTCTTCGAACTCGGGCGGTGTCATGCCAGTTCTCCCTCCAGGACGTCCGCGAGGTGCGCGAGTGCGCTCCGTGTGCGGGTCTTCACCGTTCCGAGCGGGATGTCGAGAAAGCTCGCGACCTCGCTTTGTGACAGGCCGCTCCAGTAGGCGAGCTCCACGACCTCCCGCTCTCTGTCCGACAGCGTCTCGAGCGCGCGGTGCACGCGCCACGAGACGAACGACGTCTCGGCCCGCTCGGCGGGGCCCGGCTCGTCCGAGGTCATGTCGGGAACCTCGACCGGCATCTCGGCGCGCGAGCGCAACCGGTCGACGATCGCATTGCGCGCGATCGCGTACAGCCATGGGGCGGCCGGCCCGCGCTCCGGCCTGTAGCTCCCGGCCGAGCGCCAGACGGCGGCGAACATCTCCTGCACCGCGTCCTCTGCCCGCTCGCGGTCGCGCAGCCGCTGGAGCGCGAGACCGAAGATCGACCGGATGTACCGGTGGTAGATGACCTCGAAGGCCTCCCGGTCTCGGGCGGCGATCCGGACGAGCAGCTCCGAGTCGGAGGCCTGCTCCGGGGGAACCGGCCCCGCCTCGGCACGACTGGGAACGGCCCGAAGGTGGGCGGGGGTCTCGAGTGCGATTTCCATTCCTCTACGACTTCTACGCATGGCGTCCCGGTTCGGATTCTCGCATGGGGGTCTTAGGTACACGGTGTCTGACACCGGTTTCGGTGTCAGACACCGCAAGCGACGCTACCGGCCGCGCGCCTCACCGAGCCGCTTGTCCACCTCGGCCCAGTTGACGACGTTCCACCAGGCCTCGAGGTAGGCGGGGCGCTTGTTCTGATACTTGAGGTAGTACGCGTGCTCCCAGACGTCGATGCCGAGGAGGGGCACGTGGCTCTGCATGATCGGCGAGTCCTGGTTCGGCGTCGAGTAGACGGAGACGCCGGTGCCGTCCCAGACGAGCCACGTCCAGCCGCTGCCGAAGCGCTTGACGCCGCCGTCGTTGATCGCTTTCTTCAGCTCGTCGAAGGAGCCGATCGAATCGTCGATCGCTGCTGCGATGTCCCCGGTCGGCGCGCCGCCGCCGTCCGCCGACATGATCGTCCAGAACAGGGAGTGGTTCGCATGCCCGCCGGCGTTGTTGCGAACGGCGGCCCGCTTCTCCTCCGGGATGATCTCGATTTCGGTCAGCACCTGGACGACGTTCTTGTCCGCCCACTCGGTGCCGGCAAGGGCGGCGTTCGCGTTGTCGACGTACGCCTTGTGATGCAGGTCGTGATGGATCCGCATCGTCTCGGCGTCGATGTGCGGCTCGAGCGCGTCGTATGCGTAGGGCAGGTCGGGAAGTTCGAATGCCATTCAGGGGCTCCTTTCAACCGTCTTGTCTTCTCTTCGCGGAGGATATGCTCCACCGCCATGGCCACGCTCGCGTTCAAGTTCGAGGACATCGCTCCGCGCCCGCTGCGCCCCGAGGTCTACGAGCTGGAGGGAATCTCGCGCGCCGCGGTCGAGGCGCATTACAAGCTGTACGTCGGGTATGTGAACAAGCGGAACGAGATCCTCGGCAAGCTCGCGGAGGCCGACCCCGCCGCTGCGAACCAGGTGTATTCCGACCTGCGCTCGCTCAAGGTCGACCTGACCTTCGCCATCGGCGGCATCAAGAACCACGAGGTCTACTTCGCGCATCTCGGTGGTGGTGGCGGCGATCCCACGGGCGCCTTTGCCGCGCTCGTCAAGCGCGACTTCGGGTCCGTCGATGCCTGGCGCACCGATCTCCGCGCCACCGGCATGGCGGCGCGCGGCTGGGCCTGGACGGCATACGACTGGGACGAGGGCCGGCTCTTCAACTACGTCGGCGACGCGCAAAACACGTTCCCGGTGTGGAACGCGACACCGCTCGTCGCGCTCGACGTGTACGAGCACGCGTACTTCCTGGACTACCAGACCGATCGCGCGTCCTACATCGGCGCGTTCTTCGACAACCTGGACTGGGATGTCGTGAACGGCTGGGTCGCGCAGTACGGCATCCCCGGCTGAGTCGTGCTCACCGTCGGCCTCGCAGCGGCCGGGTACGTCGTCGGCTCCATGCCCTGGGGCTACTGGCTCGTGCGCATCTTTCGCGGCGAGGACATTCGCACGCAGGGAAGCGGGAACATCGGCGCGAGCAACGTCTGGCGCGTGTACGGCCGCCGCCTCGGCATCCCGGCCGTGCTGCTCGATGCCGCAAAGGGCTTCGCGCCGGCATTCGTCGCAGTCGAGCTCGCCGGGCACGGGGCCGGCGTCCTCGCCGGCGCCGCGGCGATGCTCGGCCACTGGCGCCCGCTCTTCCTCGGCTTCCGCCGCGGCGGGAAGATGGTCGCGACCGCAGGCGGCGCGTTCCTCGGCGTCGCGCCGCTCGTCGGCGGAGCGAGCGCGGGTGTGTGGCTGCTCGTGTTCGCCCTGACGCGCTACGCCTCGGTAGCGTCGATGGTCTCGGCCGTCTCGCTCGTCTTCTGGGCGTGGCTGTTCGGCTACCCATGGCCGGTGATCGCGTTCGCGTGCTTTGCAGCGGCCGGCGTCGTCTTCCTCCACACGGCGAATATCCGCCGCCTCGTGCGCGGCGAGGAGAGCCGGTTCAGGCGCCCCGCAGCCAGTCCCTGAGCTCGGTGTGGCGGAGCGGGCCGTGCCCGCCGCCGTCGAGCTCGGCGCGCAGCTCGCCGATCGTCCCGTAGCGCTCCGCCACCACCTCGTGCGCGTGGATGGTCTCGAAGTTGAGCTGGCGCGAGAGCACGAAGTCGTCGTCGTCGAGACCGGGCAGCTCGTCGAGCACGCTCTTCAGCGCGACACGGACGGAGTCCTCGACGAAGCGCGGTTGCAGGTGCGCGTGCTCGACGACGAAGAGCTCGTCGGGCCGCTTGAGCAGCTCGTAGATCGGTGAGCTCATCGACGCCTCGACGAGCTCGACCAGCCGCTCGGCGTTCATGCGCGAAGACGAGCCGATGTACAGGGTGCCCAGCCCACGCTGGTTGTGGGTCGCGAGTGGCACGAGCTCGAGGATGCGCTCGACGTCGCCGGCGTCGAAGCCGGCATCGAGCAGCCGCTCCGAGGCGTGGCCGCGCACGAGCCCCTGCGCGCACGGGCACGCGTTGATGCCGACCGCCTCGACGCCGACGACACGGCGGACGCCGTCGCGCGACGCGGCCGCGATGCCGATCAGCGAGACCATCTCCTGCGTCGAGAGCGCGGTGACCGGCGTGCGGCGCTCGTACGGGTAGCGGGCCTGGATCCGCACCTCGGCGAGCAGCGCGCCCTGCCGCTGGACGATCCGGCGCGCGACGTGCTCGGCGAGGTCCTCGACGAGGAACGCCTCGTCCTCGACGACGCCCTCGATCGCCTCCTCGAACAGCTCGGGGAAGCGCGACATGTGCACGCCCTTCTGCGACGGATCGAGGTCGACGGTGCAGTCGATCGTCGCCGCGATCAGCTTCTCGCGGCGGCCGCGCCCGATGCGCACGGCCTTCTGCACGCCCGTGACGCCGGCCCGCGACAGTCCGATGGCGACCTCCGGGGTAGAGGCCTGCAGGTCCTCGAGCTTCGCCATACCGCTAGGTTAGTGCCCGCGTGCAGAACGACACGTCTTTCGCCCGGCTCGTCTCGCTCGCGTGCCACGACGTCCGCACGCCGCTCGCCACCGTGCACGGCTTCGCGACGACGCTGGCGCGCACAACCGAGCTCGCCCCGCCGGCCGACCGCTACGTCGAGATGATCGAGGCGGCGTCCCGCCAGATCGCCGAGCTGCTGGACGAGCTCTCGCTCGCCGCCCGCATCGAGAGTGGCCGCTACGACCCGCCGCTGCGCGAGACGGACACGCTCGTGCTCGCCCAGGCCGCCGCCGAACGGCTCGGCGCCGACCGCGTCCATGTTTCCGGCAAAGGGGCGACGGTGGAGACCGACATCGATGCGATCGACCGTGGCGTGTCCGCTCTCGTCCAGGCGACGCTCCGGCACGGCGGGCTCGACGAGGTCGCCGTCGCCGTGCGCGGGAAGGAGATCGACGTCGCGGGCGTCACCGACTCTTCCGCGCCGGTCGTGCTCGGCCAGGATCTGCGCGACCTCGGCGCGGCGGTGGCGGTGCGCGTGGTCGAGAGGCTCGGCGGTGCCGTCTCGGTCAGCGACTCGACGCTGACGATACGGCTGCCGTAACCGGCGCAGCCAGCTCGTGGCACGAGCGGCAGCGCGCCTCGTACGAGTCGAGCGCACCGACGACGATCGTCTCGCCGTCGGCCGGTGCAGGAAGCCCGTCGACGAGCCGCTGCGTCATCGTTGCCGGCCCGCCGCAGCGGTGGCAGACGGCCTGCAGCTTGTCGACGAGCTCGGCCCGGCAAAGAAGCTCGGGCAGCGCGCCGAACGGCAGGCCGCGGAAGTCCTGGTCGAGACCGGCGACGACGACGCGCGTGCCGCGCTCGATCAGCCGCTCGATCACGTCGACGACCTCGGGCGAGAAGAACTGGACCTCGTCGATTCCGACGGCGTCATAGCCGTCGGCGAGACCGACGATCTCCTCCGGGCGCGACACCGCAACGGCGCGCATCTTCGCGCCGGCATGGCTGACGACGTGGCCGATGTCGTAGCGGTCGTCGATGCGGGGTTTCGCGATCAGCGCGCGTTGGCCCGCGATCTCCGCGCGGCGAAGACGCCGGATGAGCTCTTCGCTCTTGCCGCTGAACATCGGGCCGCAGACGACCTCGAGCCAGCCTCCGCGCTCGGGAAGCAACCGGATCATGCGGAGGACCCTAGTGAGCGGACTGGACGGACGACTCGAACGCCCACCGGGCGAGCAGGCGGAGGCTGACGATGCCGAGTGCGCGGCCGTCCTTCACCACCGGCAGGTGCCGGAAGTTGTTCTCGAACATGATCTTGGCCGCTTCTTCGATGGTCAGCTCGGGGCCGATCGTCACCGGGTTCGGGGTCATCCACTGGCGGACGCGAGCCTCGGCGGCGCGGGCCCGCGCGGCGACCGCACGCAGCAGGTCGCGCTCGGTGACGATGCCCACGATCCGCACCATGTCCTCGACCACGACGACGGCGCCGACGTTGGCCGCGTTCATCTTCTCCGCCGCCTCGCCGATTGTGTCCGACGGCTCCACGGTCAGCACGTCCTTCACCATGAGATCGGCGACTGTGGCCATGGGGCATTATCGCAGGAGCCGCGAAAGGCGCCTGTCTTTGAGGACTCGACCGCCGGTCTGGCAGCGCGGGCAGTAGTAGATCGTGTGCTCCTCGAAGTCGACGCGCGCGATCGGTGTCTCGCACACGTGGCACGGCTCGCCGAGCCGGTTGTGGACGCGATACGTCCGCTCGTCGCTCGCTCCTTGCTCGCGCAGCGCGAGGCCGCGGGCGAGCTCGTCGTCGATCGCGGCCGCGAGGCGTCCGATCTCCTCGTCGTCGAGATCGGTGGACAGCGCGTAGGGCGAGAGCTTCGCCGTGTGCAGGATCTCGTTCGACCAGGCGCGGCCGATTCCGGCGAGCGCGCGCTGGTCGCGCAGGAGCGGGTGCAGCCGGTGCGACTCGCGGCGGAGGATCTCGGTGAGCGCCGGAGCACCGATGCCGAGCGCATCGGGGCCGAGGTGGGTGACCTCGGCCTCTGCGGCTTCCGGCGTCAGTAGCCAGACGCCTGCGCGCTTGCGGCGCGCGTTCTCTGTGAGCACGAGCTTCGATCCACCTTCGAGCTCGAGTGAGAACGCGGGTGTCTTCGGCCCTTTCTCGCCGGCCTGAAGGAACTTGAGCCGGCCGGAGGTCATGAGATGGATGACGAGGACGAGCTTGCCGTCGTCGGTGGGGAAGAACAGGCGCTTGCCGCGCCGTTCCGCGCCGCGGAGGCGCCGTCCTTCGAGCGCGGAGAGCGGCGGGTCGAACGTCTTCAGCGTCGCGATGTGCGCAGGGCCGGCCTTCGCGATCGGAAAGGCGGAGACCGGGTCGTCGAGCTGGCGCCGCCACGCCTCCATCTCCGGAAGCTCAGGCATCGGCGGCAGCCGGTCCGGGCAACGGTGTGCCCTCGACCAGGCCGCCTGCGAGCTCTGCTTCGGCAGGAGTGGGTTCTACGACCGGCTCGGGCATCGTCCGGATCGAGCGTACCGGCGAGAGCAGGACCCAGAGAAAGACGGGAATGCCGCCAATCGCGCCGACCCACATCGCGGCGCGGAGTCCGACCGCCTGGCCGATCGCGCCGCCGGTGAGCGTCCCGAGCGGGATCGTCCCCCAGACGATCCAGCGCATGGCCGCGTTCATCCGTCCCTGCAGCCGCTCGGGCGTGATCGCCTGGCGGAGGCTGACCTGCGTGATGTTGTACGCGACCGACGCGAACCCGAACAGCGCGAGGCCGGCCATGAGCTCCGGGATCGGGGACGAGCGCGGCGCGAGCGGGAAGAGGATGCCCGCGCATGAGAAGACGACGGCGTAACCGACGATCGCGGGACCGACGCCGAGCCGCTTCTGCAGGCGGTTGGCCAGAAGCGCGCCGATGATCGAGCCGACGGAGCCGACGGCGAAGATGACGCCGAGCTGGACGGACGAGAGATGGAGGACGCGGACGGCGTACAGGATGAAGATCGCGAACAGGATTTGGCCGAAGAAGTTCGACGTCCCAGTGCACCCTGCGATCGCGCGGAGCTGGCGGTTGCCGAGCACCCACGCGAGCCCTTCCTTCACCTGCGGCCACATCTTGGGGCGTGGATCGTCCGCGTCGTGGCGGGGCGGGGTCTCGCGGTGCTTCATCCGCAGCATGAACACCGTCGAGACGACGAAGCTCGCCGCGTCGACGACGATCGCGTACGGCGCCGTGATCGCAGCGATGAGGCCGCCCGTCATGCTCGGGCCGCCGACCTGCGCGACCGAGACGGTGAGCTGCAGCTTCGAGTTGCCGTCGACCAGATGCTCCCGCTCGATCAGCGCGGGGAGGTACGACTGGTAGGCGACGTCGAAGAAGACCGTGAAGCACCCGATGACGAACTGCAGGATCAGCAAGTGCCAGATCTGCAGCACGCCGAGCGCCCACAGGATCGGGATGAGCGTGAGCAGCACCGCGCGGGCGCCGTCCCCGACGATGAGGATCTGACGGCGGCGAAGCCGGTCGACCCAGACACCCGCCGGCAGCGCGAAAAGGATGAAGGGCAGGAAGCCGAGCACGCCGAGGAGCGAGAACTCGATCGGGCTCGCGTGCAGGCCCACCGCGGCGAGCCACGGGATGGCGAGCTGCGAGACCTGCGAGCCGAGCTCGCTGATCGACTGCCCCGTCCAGAGCTTCAGGAAGTCCGGGTGCGACCACAGGCCGCCACGCGGTCTACGCATCGGGTCTTCTGTACATGGCAGTGACGAGCGCGTACGGCTCGCCGTCCGGGCTCTCCGCGGCGCGGAAGTCCTCCATCAACTTCTTCAGGCGGCGCTCGAGGCGCTCGACGTCCTTCTGGGTGAGCGATGCCTTCGTGTGTCCGAGGCCCGTGCCTTCCGGCGCGCGCTCGAGCTCGCCCGCGGCTTGCCGGAGCATGACGACGCCGATCGCGCGCGCGTCCGCCGGGTCCTCGGTCTTGTAGAGGAAGAGCCGGGCAGTTCGGCCGTAGAACTTCTCGGTCACGGCGCGCACCTGACGCGTGCGTACGACGTGGATGAGCCCCGCGCGCTCGAGCACCTTCAGGTGGTGGCCGACGGTGCCCTTCGGGATGCCGAGCTCCTTCGCCAGCTCCTGCGTCGAGTACGCCCGCTCACGGAGGAGGGCGATAATCGCCGCGCGCACCTGGTCGGCCAGCGCCTTGAGCTGCTCGGGCGCGGCGACGACGAGCGTCTCGGGGGCGTCATAATCTGGAACGGACGGCACATCCCGAACATACGGCATTTGCCGCCCGTTCGCAAGCGCAAGGACACCTCCACACCGGCCACGACCGGTACCAGGTACCTGGACTTAGGCGTCACGACTTCTCAACTCGACGTGTCGGCGGAGCGCAGCGCGTGGGTCGACCGCGGGCCAGTCGAAGCACGCCAGGACCTTCGAGGGGTCGACGAACGAGTGAGTCGGAGCGAGCCCGATCGTGGCGGCGAAGCTGCTCCAGGGCCAATCGGCCGGGTTCTGGCACAAACCCGCTCTGACAGGGTTGTTCGCCACGTATGCGTATCGCGTCAGGAGGTCATCTTCGTCCGCGATTCGCCTCGCTCCATATCGATCGAATTGGACGTGCCCTCGCAGCGCGTGGCGCTGATTGAACGTGCGGGCGTAGGCGAGGTTCAGCGCATGCATCGCGGCAGGAAGAACGTTGTCGCCCACGTCGACGATGAGGTGGTAGTGGCTGCCCATGAGGCAGAAGGCTGAGCAGCTCCACTCGGGGCGAGCCGATGCCAGTGCGAGATGCCGGAGGAACTCGAGCCTGTCGAGGTCGTCCCGATAGAGCATCGGGACTCCCCAAACGCAGCGCGTATAGACGTGGAACGTTCCGGGCGCAGTGTCTCGCGGAGGGCGGGGCATCGTTCTCCGACGATGACCGCTCAATGACAACGCGTGTGTCTGAGGTCTGTGACGACTTCGTATCGGTACCTGGTACCGGCCGTGTCCGGGTTAGCCTTGCCGCGTGGGCCCCATCGTCGTCGAGGTGCGCCGGAACGGGATGGTCGAGGCGCGGCACGTGGTGCACGCGGTCGCCGTCCGCGACGGCGAGATCGTCGCCGCCGCCGGTAACCCGCACCTCGTCTGTTTCATGCGCTCGTCCTCGAAGCCGATCCAGGCGCTCCCGCTCGCGCGCGCGCGCGGCGATCTCGACGATGCCGACCTCGCCATCGCCTCCGCCTCACATCGCGCGACCGACGATCAGATCGCCGCAGTCCGCGCGCTCCTCGCCAAGGCTCCCGCGACGGAGGACGACCTCGAGGTCGGCCTGCAGGAAGGCCGCCCGCCGCAGCGCGTCTTCCACAACTGCTCCGGCAAGCACGCCGGCATGCTCGCTCTCTGCTGCGCGCACGGCTGGCCGACCACGGGCTACCGCCTCCCCGACCACCCCGTCCAACACGCCGCGCTCGCCGCGCACGTCGAAGCCGCCGAAACGGAACCGCACGCGACCGCGACAGATGGATGCGGCGTCGCCACCTTCGCGTTCCCGCTCGACCGAATGGCGCACGCGTTCGCCCGTCTCCCGCATCTCCCGGCCGGCGACCGTGTCGCCGCAGCCGTTCGCGCGCGCCCCGATCTCGTCGGCGGCCCGGACGGTGCCGACTTCCATCTCATGCAGCGTGCGCCCGGCTGGTTCGCCAAGGGCGGAGCCGAAGGCCTCTTGTGCGCCGCCGACGACGACCACCTCGGCATCGCGCTCAAGTCCGAGGATGGATCCTCGCGCCCGCTCGAACCGGCCCTCGCCGCCTTCCTCGCTCCGCTCGGGATCGACCTCGCCGACCTGGCGGTCACCCCGATCCGCAATAGCAGAAATGAGCTCGTGGGGGAGTGCAAAGTTGCTTCCTGAAGTTCTTTACGAACCTGTAACTCCGAACTACTATCCGGTCCACTTCGAGGTGAGGCCGGAGGACGAGGGGGAACCGGCCCGGACGCTGTTCCAACCACAAGCAGCCGGAGGTCGCCAACGTGCTCACCGTTGATATCTCGCTTCCTGAGGTCGAAGAGCTCCAGAAGCTCGTCGCCGAAGGACAGGAGAAGGGCTTTCTCACTTATGACGAGATCGTCAACGCGCTCGAGGACGTCGAGCTCACCAAAGAGCAGGTCGAGGACTTCTATACGTATCTGATCGAGCACAGCATCGAGCTGATGGAGGGCGAGCAGCACAAGACGCCGCCCCACGAGCAGCCGCAGCCGGAGGACGAGAAGGCGGCCGCGGCGCCGAAGCTCGATCTCACCGTCGAGCCCTCGCTCGACTCGTTGCGTCTCTACTTGCGCGAGATCGGCAAGGTGCAGCTGCTCACCGCCGACCAGGAGGTGTCGCTCGCGAAGCGCATCGAGCGCGGCGACATGGGCGCGAAGACGCAGATGACGGAGGCGAACCTGCGCCTGGTCGTGTCGATCGCGAAGGGGTATCTCGGCCGCGGCCTCTCGTTCCTCGATCTCATCCAGGAAGGCTCGCTCGGCCTCATCCGCGCAGTCGAGAAGTTCGACTACCGCAAGGGCTACAAGTTCTCGACCTACGCGACGTGGTGGATCCGCCAGGCGGTCACGCGCGCGATCGCGGACAAGGCGCGGACGATCCGCATCCCCGTGCACATGGTGGAGAAGCTGAACAAGGTCGTGCACATCGAGCGCCAGCTCGTGCAACGCCTCGGGCGGGAGCCGAACGCCGAGGAGATCGCGGAGGAGCTGGAGATGACGCCGGAAGAAGTGCGGGAGATCCTGCGCATGGCGCAGCTCCCCGTCAGCCTCGAGAAGCCGATCGGCGAGGAGGAGGAGTCGGCGCTCGGCGACTTCGTGCAGGACGAGACTGCGGAGTCGCCGTTCGACACCGCGCAGCTTTCGCTGCGGCGCGAGGACATCGAGAGTGCGCTCGGCGCCCTTCCGCTGCGCGAGCGTCAGGTGATCGAGCTTCGCTTCGGCCTCCGCGGCGGCCCGCCGCGGACGCTCGAGGAAGTCGGGCGCGCCTTCGGCGTCACGCGCGAGCGCATCCGCCAGATCGAGAACAACACGCTGAAGAAGCTCGAGCATCTTCCGGAGGCGCAAGCGCTCCGGGACGCCGTCAGCTAGTCGTTCTCTTTCTTCGACTCGGCGCGCTCAGCCGGCACGAAGAGCTTGCAGTGCGGGCACTTGAAGCCGCGATAGCGCGCTGCGGCGCCCTCCAGCAGCTCGGCCGCGAACGACTTGTGGCAGTGCGGGCACTCCACGTCGAACGACTCGGCCACGCCGTTCACGGTACCTACGCCGTCCGGCCCGGCGCCTACGCTCCGCGACGATGGAGGAGAGCGTTCTCCGGCGAGGTGTTGCCGAGTTCATCGGGACGTTCACGCTCATCTTCATCGGCGGAGGCGCCGGCGCGATCTCCGGCAACGACATCGTCGCCGTCGCCCTCGCTAACGGTCTCGCCATCGGGATCATGGTCTCGAACTTCGGCCACATCTCCGGCGGATTGTTCAACCCGGCGATCACGCTCGGGTTCCTCAGCACGCGCCGCATCACGCCGCGGCTCGCGGTCATCTACTGGATCGCGCAGTTCGGCGGCGCGGTCGTTGCCGCGGGGATCCTGCGCTGGCTCGTCCATCGAGCGGCGTTCGGCGGCGCCATTCCGAGCGCGTCTCACTTCGGTGCGGGCCGCGGCTTCGTCCTCGAGGCGATCATGACGTTCTTCCTCGTCATCGCCGTCTTCGCGACCGCGGTCGACCCGCGCGGCGCCTTCAAGTCCATCGCCGGCTTCGCGATCGGCCTGACGATCACGATGGACGTCTTCCTGGGCGGCCCGTTGACCGGCGCGGCGATGAACCCGGCGCGTGCATTCGGCCCCGAGCTGGTCGGCAACTTCTGGGCTCAGGGCTGGATCTATTACGTCGGCCCGGCGATCGGCGCGGTCGTCGCCGCCGTCGGCTACGAACGGCTGTACCTGCGGCCGCTACAGCTCAGCGGCGCTGCTCAGAGCTAGCACCGCGATCGCCGTCTCGATCTCGACGTCGAGCGACACGGCCACGAGGCACGTCGACTCGGCCCGTTCGACGAGCTGACGCGCGCGCTCTTTGTCACCCACGGCTACGGCGACGACAACCTTCTGCTTGATCCGCACGAAGCCGAAGTGGCCGTCGTCGCGGAGGCCGACGACGCCGGTCGCGTTCACGGACAAATCCTCAAGGACGAGCCCTTCGCGCTCCGCCGCCCCGGCGATCGTCACCGTCAGGCAGGTCGCGGCCGCCGCGGTGAGAAGGTCTTCCGGACTCCAGACACTCGGGTCGGCGTCGCGGTGGAACTCGGGCGGAGTCGAGACGGCGAGCGCGGACTTGCCGGCGACGCCCGCCCGCACGCGCCGTGCGCCCTCCCACTCAACCGTCACCGGGAAGCCGTACTCCTTGCCCTTCGTGGCCATGGGAACAGCGTCGCCGGAGGCGGTGCTCCAGGCATCAGCGAATCCGCTGCCCCTAGCTGAGGAATTCGACGTATGTCTCGACCGGCTCGCGGTCGCGCGGCGCCGGCTCGCGCTCGGGCGGGCCGAGGTGCAGGAGGCCGAGCACGCGCTCGCCGCGGGCGACGCCGAGCGCATCGCGACCGCGAGCCGTCCGCAGGACGCTCGGCGTCCGCCAGTAGGAGGCGAGGCCTCGCTCGGTCGCGCCGAGCAGGACGAGCATCGTTGCGGCCGCGGCCGCGCAGACGTCCTCCTCGTCCTGCACGAGATCGCCAGTGAGCGCCGCCGAGACGACGACGAGCGTCGGTGCGCGATCGAGCTTCAGCGCCTCGGCAGGCCCGGCCGCCTCCTTCAAGCGTGCGAGCGCCTCGGGCCCGAGCACGCGAAAGCGCCACGGCTGCGTCAGGTGATGATTCGGCGCGAGCCTCGCGAGGCCGAGCAGTTCGACCAGGGTCCCGCGCGGCACGGGCTCAGGGCCGAACGCCTTGTGCGTCCGCCGCGCCGCTGCCAGCTCGGCGAGGCTCACGCCCTGCGGGCGCTGAGGTGGAGCTCGACGCCGGCCGCGCGCAACAGCTGCGAGAACGGGCAGCCCTCGTCGGCTTTCGCGAAGGCCTCGCGCAGACCGTCGTCGTCGAGGCCGTCCGCTTCGACGACTGCGTCGACGTGCGAGGCCACGATCTGATGCCCACGGCCTTCGACCTCGTCCATGACGATGCGGCACGAGACGTCCAGTCGTCCGGGTGGCGTTCCCGCCTGCGTCAGCTCGCTCGCGAGCGACATCGTGATGCACCCGCCGTGCGCGGCCGCGAGCAGCTCCTCCGAGCTCGTCTTCCCTTCCGGCTGGCCGATGCGCGTCGGCAGCGAGAAGCCGAGATCGGCGAACGCGCCCGTGCCGGCGCTGATGCTCCCGATCCCGCGGGCGACGTTTCCCTCCCAGACGAGCTGGGCGCTGCGTTCGATGCGCGGCATCAGTACTGGAGGGCGGGAGTGCCGTCGGGGTAGTAGGCCTCGGCCGGCGAGCCCGCCGGCCGGAACACGCCGAGCACATGCATCTCGCCCGGCCCGTGGTTCTCGAGCGAGTGCACGAGCTTCGCCGGCAGATGGATGCACGAGCCCGCACGCAATTCCGTCGATTCGCCGTCGATGTGCAGCGCGCCGTTCCCTTGCAGGACGTAGACCACCTCGTCGTAGCGGTGGTAATGGTCGGGCGCGCGCCCGGGCGGGATGTACCCGACGAACTGCGTCGCCGACGCGCACGGCACGAGCAGCCGGAACATGCGGCCCGCGGTCGCCTCGTCCGCCTCGACCTCGTCGACTCCGACCACCGCGTAGCGGACGCCGTTCGCGGGAAGCGGATCGCGGACGAGGACGGACAGCAGTTCGAGCTCGTTCGCGTTGTCAACACTCCAGCTCGAGCCGGCGGCGACGTACACCGCCGTGCCCGGAACGAGCTCCGCGGACTGACCGGCAACCGTTGCGCTCCCCCGTCCGCTCAACACGTACAGCACCTCGTCGTCGGCTGCGGACGCCTCGTCGGCGCCGGGCTCGTCGAAACGGAGCACGCGCTGCTCGAACTCGGCGCAGCCACGGTCGGCGCCGAACAGAAGGCTCTCCTCGTCGGATTGGACGCACCAGCGCATCGTCAGCCCAGCGTACAACCTGTGCGAACCTTCTAAAAGCGGCTACAGTCGTGGCCCCGTCAAGCGTGGTGGGCAAACCGTCCCAACGCTCGCACGTCTATACGGGGGACATCCACAAGGAGGGTAACTCGAATGGTCAGAAGGTTTGGACTGATTGCGATCGCCGCCACTGCGGTGGTGCTCGCGATCGTGTCCGCCGCGGCCGCGCGTCCGGCAGCGCAGGCGGCGGCCACGGCATCGTGCTCGAAAGGCGTGTCGATCGGCATGCAAGCTCCGATCACCGGCCCGGCCGGCTCGATCGGAAGCGATCAGCTGCACTGGGCGCTGTTCTACTTCACGCAGTGGAACAAGACCCACAAGCTGAAGATCCATCTCGTGCAGGAGGACACGCAGCTCGACCCGTCGAAGGCATCGACGACCGCGCAGGCGCTGGCCTCGAATCATGCGGTCATGGGCGTCATCGGCCCGGCCGGTAGCGACGAGGTGCAGGCGGTCGCACCGATCTTCCGCAAGGCGGGTCTCGCCTTCGCGTCAGGATCGGCGACGCGGGTCTCGCTGACGAGCGGCGCTTGGAAGGGCTACTTCTTCCGCGACGTTCCGAACGACGGCGTCCAGGGACCGACGGACGCGGACTACATGTTCGCCAACCTCGGCGTGACGTCTGGCAGCTCCGTCATGGTCGTCGACGACCAGGAGTCGTACTCGACCGGCCTCGCCGACATCGTCGGTCAGGCGCTGTCGGGCAAGGGCGTCAAGGTCGACCGCGAGTCCGTGAGCCAGAAGGCGACCGACTTCTCGTCGCTCATCGCGAAGGTCACCTCGAGCACGAAGGTCGTGTTCCTGCCGTTCCAGATTGCGTCCGAGGCCCAGCTCTTCGCGCAGCAGTTGCAGGCGCAGGGCAAGACCGCGATCGCATTCGGGAGCGACGGCACGTTCGACGCGACGAACTTCACCGTCAACGGGAGCTACATCTCGTTCTTCGCCCCGGACGTCACCACGATCCCGGCGGATGCCTCGATCGTGAACGTGTTCCACAAGCAGTTCCCGGGCGCGACGAGCCCGTTCGGCGCTCCGAACTACGTGCTCGCGCAGATGTACGCCACCGCGATCACGAAGGCGTGCAAGGACGGCAAGATCAGCCGCGCGGAGGTCCGCAAGGACGTCCTCAAGGTGTCCCTCAAGTCGACCATTCTCGGTGGCCCGATGCGGCTCACCGCCAATGGCGATGTCGCGGGCGCCAAGTTCCACATCTTCAAGATCGAAAACGGCAAGTACGTAACCGTCGCGTAATCGTCGAGACGGGGAGTGTGGCCGGTACGCCGGTCACACTCCCTCTCGCCGCATGAACTGGAACCTCTTCGTTACCGAGCTCGTTTCCGGCATCACGCACGGGAGCGTCTACGCGCTGATCGCGCTCGGCTACTCGATGGTGTACGGGATCCTGAAGCTCCTGAACTTCGCTCACGGCGACATCTACATGGTGGGCTCGTTCATCGGCTTCGGGATCATCACCGTCTCCGGGGGCGCGACGAACCTCGGCATGCCGGTCTGGCTGCTCCTCTTCGTCATGCTCTTCTGCGCGATGCTCGGCGGCGGCCTGCTCGGCGTTATGATCGAGCGCTTCGCTTACCGGCGGCTCCGCAACGCGCCGCGGATCGCGCCGCTCATCACCGCGCTCGGGGTCTCGTTCTTTCTCGAGAACGCAGCCCAGCTCGTGCTCGGCGCGCAGTACCGGAGCTACAACAGCTTCAGCTGGAAGAACCCGATCGCGCTGCACGGCTTCACGCTCCCGGCGCAGGCGCGCATCAGCTACGCCGGCGTCATCGTGATCGTCGGCACCGTGGTGCTCGTCGTGGGCCTGACGCTCTTCGTCCAGCGCACCCAGCTCGGAAAGGCGATGCGGGCGACGTCCTTCGATCGTGAGGCGGCATCGATGATGGGCATCGACGTCGACCATGTCATCGTCGCGACGTTCTTCATCGGCTCCGCGCTCGCGGGAGCCGCGGGTGTCTTCAACGGCATCGCGTACCAGCAGGTTTGGCCGTACATGGGCTTCACCGCGGGGCTGTACGCGTTCATCGCCGCCGTCGTCGGCGGCATCGGCAGCCTGCCGGGCGCCGTGCTCGGCGGTCTCACGATCGGCCTCGCGCAGTCGTTCTCGATCGGATACATCTCGTCGACGTTCTCGGACGCGGTGGTCTTCGGGATCCTCATCGCGGTAATGATCGTCCGCCCGAGCGGCCTCCTCGGACGTGCGGCGGTGTCGAAGGTATGAGCACGGACCCGACCGATCCGACCGCGCCCCGCGTCGGCGTCGACGAGTGGGTCGCGTCGCACGAGCAGCGGCGGGTCGAGAGGCCCGGCCTGCTCGGCGTTGTCGAGCGGACGCTCGCGCAGGTGCCGAGCCCGGCGTTCTACCTCGGGTTCGCAGTGGCCGCTGCGCTCCTCCCTGCGGTGACGAGCAATGGCTACATCATCGACGTCGGGCTCAACACGCTCCTGTACATGTTGCTCGCGCTCGGCCTGAACATCACGGTCGGGTATGCGGGGCTGCTGGACCTCGGGTACGTCGCGTTTTACGGCTTCGCCGCCTACGGCTACGCGATGCTCGCGTCTCCGCAGTTCGGCCTGCACTGGGACACGCTCGCGGTCATCCCGCTCGTCGTGATCGCGACCGCGTTCCTCGGCTTCCTCGTCGCGCTGCCGTCCCGCCGTCTCGTCGGCGACTACCTCGCCATCGTCACGCTCTTCTTCGGTGAGCTCTTCGCCACCGTCTACCAAAACGGCGAGAGCATGACGGTGTTCGGCTTCTCGCGGAAGTACGACGTCACCGGCGGTCCGAACGGCATCCCGAACATCGACCAGTTCCACGTCTTCGGCGCGCGCATCGGCGCACTCAACTACACGGCGTACTACTACGTCGCCCTCGTGTTCTTCATGGTGCTGCTCTTCGCCATGTACCTCGTCGACCGCTCGCGCACGGGGCGCGCCTGGAGATCACTGCGCGAGGATCCGCTCGCCGCCGAGCTGATGGGCATGCCCGTCAACCGGCTAAAGCTCATCGCGTTCGCATGCGGTGCCGGCATCGCCGGCCTTGCCGGAACGATCTTCGCCGCCGCGAACACCGCCGTCTTCGCATCCGAGTTCGACTTCACGAGCGGCCTGCTCATCATCGTGTACGCGATGCTGATCCTCGGCGGCGCCGGCAGTCTCGGGGGCGTCATCGTCGGCGCGCTCGTCGTCAACGTCTCTCTCGAGGTGCTGCGCGACCCGGGCCACGCCACGTGGGTCTTCTACACGCTCATCTGTGCCACGCTCGTCGCGCGCATGCGGCCGTGGCGCTGGCTCGGCGCCATCATCGCCGGCACCGCGGCTTTCGGCTTCGTTGTGCACGCGATCGTGTCGGCGGCTTGGCCCCGTGGCGTCGACGGACAGGCGGCGGTGGGCGGCGTGCTCGGGAGCGGCCTTCGACACTGGGTCGTTCTGCCGTCCAATCCGACGATGATCGGGAACATCGCCTTCATCTGCCTCGTGCTCGCCGTGCTCGTGCTGACTCTGCTCCACGGCTCGATGCAGAAGCTGGCGATGATCCCGACGCTCTACCTCGCGGCATTCGTCTGGGAGAACCGGCTCGTCGTCGAGCCGAGCATCACGCGCCTCATCCTCGTCGGCGTCATCCTCATCGTGCTCATGAACGCGCGGCCGCAAGGGCTCCTTGGTACGTCCCGCGTGGAGATCGTCTGATGGCGGCGAAGTTGCTCGAGCTGCGAGGCATCTCGAAGAGCTTCGGCGGCCTGCAGGTGATCAGCGAGCTCGACCTGCACGTGGACGAGGGCGAGATCGTCAGCGTCATCGGCCCGAACGGCGCCGGAAAGACGACCCTCTTCAACCTCGTGACGGGCCTCTATGCCCCCGACGCGGGCGACATGCTGTTCGCAGGGGAGACGCTGCTCGGGCTCGAGCCGCACGAGATCACGGCGCGTGGGATCGCGCGCACGTTCCAGACGCTCCGCCTGTTCCTCAACATGACGGTCAAGGAGAACGTCATGGCGGCTGCGTACTCGCACACACATGCGGGCATCCTCCGTTCCATTCTGCGCACGCCCGGCATGCGCCGCGAGGCGCGCGAGATCGAGCAACTCGCGGAGGAGAAGCTCTCGTTCTTCGGTCAGCGTCTCATGGGCTACCGCTGGGATCAGCCGGCGTTCAGCCTGTCGTACGCGAACCGGCGGCGCCTCGAGATCGCGCGCGCGACGGCGACCAACGCGCGGCTGCTGCTGCTCGACGAGCCCGCCGCCGGCATGAACCCGGTCGAGACGCACGAGATCGCCGAGCTGATCGGGCGGCTGCGCGACGAAGGCGGCTACACCATCCTCGTCATCGAGCACGACATGCACGTCGTCGAAGGCATCTCCGACCGGGTCGTCGCGCTCGACCACGGCGTGAAGATCGCGGAGGGAACGTTTGACGAGGTCGCGACCAATCCGCGCGTTGTCGAGGCCTATCTCGGGACGAAGGCGGCGGCGACGAAGTGACCGCGCTCCTCGAGGTCCAGAACGTCGACACCTATTACGGGCCGATCCACATCCTGCAGGGGCTGACGCTCCGGATCGAGCCCGGCGAGCTCGTCTGCCTCCTGGGGGGAAACGCGTCCGGGAAGTCCACGACGCTCAAGACCGTGCTCGGCATCGTCACGCCGCGCACGGGCTCAGTGGTCTTCGACGGCGAGGACGTGACGCGCCGCTCGACGAGCTACCGCATCGGCAAGGGGATGGCGATCGTGCCCGAGAACCGTCGTCTCTTCGCTCCGATGACCGTCCTCGAGAACCTCGAGATGGGCGCCTACCTGCACGGCGGTGGGAAGAAGGAGGACTTCGACCGCGTGTACGAGCTGTTCCCGCTGCTGCACGAGCGTCGGAGCCAGCTCGCGGGCACCCTGTCGGGCGGCGAGCAGCAGATGGTCGCGATGGGTCGCGCGCTCATGTCGAAGCCGAAGCTGCTGCTGATGGACGAGCCGTCGATGGGCCTCGCGCCGATCCTCGTCGAGCGCAGCTTCGAGATCATCAAGCAGGTGCACGAGTCCGGGGTTGCGATGCTCATCGTCGAGCAGAACGCCAACGTGTCGCTCTCGATCGCCGATCGCGGGTACGTGCTCTCCACCGGGCGGCTCGTGCTCGAGGGCGCGGCCGCGTCGCTGCGCGAGGACGAGGACCTGCGTAAGGCATATTTGGGTCGATGACCGACGTTGTCGCAATCGTCGTGGCGACGAGGAGCTCGGCGCCGCGGCCGATCGGCTCGAAGCTGATCGTCCGGGAGGACGGCAGCCTCGAGGGCTCGGTCTCGGGCGGATGCGTGGAGAGCGACGTCGTCGTCGCGGCGCAGGAGGTGCGCGAGACCGGTGTTCCGCGCCTCGTCACCTACGGCATCACCGACGACATGGCGATCGACGTCGGGCTTCCGTGCGGCGGTGAGATCGACGTCTTCATCGAGCCGCTCGGTGACGTCGTCGACTCCGGAGTGGTGCTCACCGTCGTCGCCGGCGAGCGCGTGGGCGAGAAGCTGCACGACGCCGAGCTCGAGCATGCGGCGCTGCGGCGCGGTCGCAGCCACGTGATCCAGCTCGACGATCGAACCGTGTTCGCCGACGTCTTCGCGGAGCCGCCGCGGCTCTTCGTGTACGGCGCGGTCGACACGGCCGAGGCGCTGTGCGCCGCGGCGAAGCTCATCGGCTGGCGAACGATCGTCGCCGACGCACGGCCGCGCTTCGCCACCGCCCAGCGGATTCCGAGCGCCGACGAGCTGCTCGTCCTGTGGCCGGACGAGGCGCTCGCCAAGGTCGCTTCCGATGCGGCGACTGCGATCGTCGTGCTCACCCACGACGACAAGTTCGACCTGCCGCTCATCGAGGGCGCGCTGGCGACCGATGCGTTCTACGTCGGCTGGCTCGGCTCGCGGCGCAACCAGGAGCGCCGCCGCGGGCTCCTCGTCGAGGCGGGCGTCGCGGAGGGCGAGCTCGATCGCATCTCCGGTCCGAGTGGGCTCGACGTCGGCGCCGACTCTCCCGCGGAAACGGCCGTGTCGATCCTCGCCGAGATCCTCGCCGTGCGAGCCGGCCGGAGCGGCGGGCGCCTTCGGGATGCGAAGGCCCGCATCCACGGCGAGCCTGCGCTTTCGAACAAAAAATAAAATCCCGCTTGCAAAGCGCTTCGGGTGGCCCATAGGGTAGGCGCGTGCTACTGCGGGAGGTCGAATACACGAAGCCGTCGTCGATCGCAGAGGCGCTGACGAACCTCGCGGCGAACGACGGCGCGCGGGCACTCGCCGGCGGCCAGACGCTGATCAACGTCATGAAGGCGCGGGCCGCCTCCCCGGACGTCCTCGTCGACCTGAGCGGGCTCGAGGAGCTGAAGGGGATCGAGTTGGGCTCCGACGGCACCCTCTCGATCGGGCCGATGACCACCTACACGGAGCTGATGGACTCCGCCGAGGCGCGGGCGCGCCCGATCCTCGGCGAGGTCTGCTCCAAGATCGCGGACGTGCAGGTGCGCAACCGCGGCACGATCGGCGGCAACGTCTGCGCGAACGACCCGACGAACCATCTGCCGCCGCTCATGGCCGCGATCGGCGCGGAGCTGACCATCACCGGGGCGAACGGCGAGCGCACCGTCCCCGCCTCCGACTTCTTCCTCGGCGTTTACATGACCGCTGTCGGCCAGACCGAGCTCTTGACGCGGATCACGATCCCCGCAGGCAAGCACGACGGCTTCGCGGCCGTGACGCTCGGCGTCGACGGCACGTGCATCGTCAACGCGGCCGCGAGCATGAACGGCTCCCTCCGCATCGCCATCGGCTGCGTCGACGCCGTGCCGGTGCTCATCGAGGCGGAATCGCCCGACACCGTGCGCGCAGCGGTGCGCGCCGCCGCCCTGCATCCGCCGGACGACGTGCACGCCTCGAGTGAGTACCGCGCCCACCTCGCCGAGGTGCTCGCCGAGCGCGCCGCGCGGCAGGCGGTGGGCAAGTGAACGTCGCGGTCACCGTCAACGGAACGGTCTACGAGCGCGACGTCGAGGCGCGCAAGCTGCTCATCCACTTCCTGCGGGACGACCTCGACCTGACCGGCAGCCACATCGGCTGCGACACGGGCAACTGCGGCGCGTGCTCCGTGATCCTCGACGGCACGCTCGTGAAGAGCTGCATGGTGCTCGCCGTCCAGGTGAACGGCAGCGAGATCGAGACGGTCGAGGGGCTCGCCGACGGAGAGCAGCTGACCGAGCTCCAGCAGGCGTTCACCGACCATCACGCGCTCCAGTGCGGCTACTGCACGCCGGGCATGCTCATGAGCGCGACGTCGCTTCTGCGCTCGAACCCGAGCCCGAGCGACGAGGACATCCGCAAGGCGCTCCAGGGGAACATCTGTCGCTGCACCGGCTACTGGAACATCTTCGAAGCGGTCAAGTCGGTGGCGCGATGACGACGATCGCCCCCGAGAAGGTCGAGGTCGGCAAGAGCCTGCTCGGCGAGAGCGTCCCCCGCAAGGAGGACAGGCGGCTGACCCAAGGGCAGGGCGTCTTCGTCGACGACATCAAGCGGCACGGCATGGGTTACCTCCACTTCGTCCGCTCGCCGTATGCGCACGCGCACATCACCTCCATCGACGTCTCGAAGGCGGAGGAGATCAAGGGCGTCTACGGCACGCTCACCGGCGAAGAGGTGGCCGTACTCACCGACCCGTTCTTCCAGATCGCAAGCGAGCCGGGCGGCCGGATCAAGGACTTCTCGCTCGCGGTCGGCAAGGTGCGCTTTGTCGGCGAGCCCGTCGTCGCGGTCGTCGCGGAGACGCGCGAGCTCGCGCGCGACGCCTCCGAGCTCGTCGAGGTCGAGTACGAGCCGTTGGACGCGCTCGTCGACGCACGCGTGGCGCTCGAGTCCGACGCACCGGTCCTGCACGACGACGCCGGCGGCAACCTCATGTGGGAGGGCGTGTACGAGTGGGGCGACCTCGACCAGGCGTTCGCCGAGGCGGACCAGGTCATCAAGATCGACGAGCTCCATTTCCACCGCTTCAACTCGACGCCGCTCGAATGCGACGGCGCGCTCGTCGAGTACAACCGCGGGACCGGGCAGTGGACGATCCACACGAACAACCAGTTCCCGGGCTTCGCCGCGATCATGATGGGGCCGGCGATGCGCTGCGGCCTCGACAAGCTGCGCTTCGTCACGCAGGACATCGGTGGCGGCTTCGGCAACAAGATCACGTCACATCCGCAGCTCGTCACGTGCTGCCTGCTCTCGCGCAAGCTGAACCGTCCTATCCAGTGGACGGAATGGCGGACCGACTTCCACATGTCGATGTCGCACGGGAACGAGCGCTGGTTCCGGGACACCGAGGTGGCGGTGAAGGACGACGGCACGCTGCTCGGATTCCGGACGAAGGCGCTCGACGACGCCGGAGCCTGGCTCCGCTACGAGCCGCTCGGCGGCGTCATCTGGGCGCAGGTCACGCCCGGCATGTATCGCTGGCGGCACATCCGCGTCGAGTTCACCCAGGTCGCCACGAACAAGGCGCCGGTTTCGCCGAACCGCGGCTACTCGCGCATGCAGCACCTCTGGTTCACCGAGCGCGTGATCGACATCGTCGCCCGCGAGCTCGGCCTCGACCCGGTCGACGTGCGCAAGCGCAACTACATCCGTGCCGAGGACATGCCGTACGAGACGCCGAACGGCTGCATCTACGACTCCGGCGACTACGCGCAGATGCTCGACATCGCGCTCGACCTGATCGGCTGGGATTCGATGGGGGAGAAGCGCCGCGACGCCGAGTCGCGCGGCAAGCGCCTCGGCGTCGGCATCGGCTCGACACTCGACTCCGGCACGAACAACTTCGGCCAGTCGCGGATGATCAACCCCGAGCTGCAGTTCTCCGGGAACAACGAGGTCGCGACGGTGAAGCTCGACATCTTCGGCGAGATCGTCGTCACGCTCGGAACGACGCCGCAGGGCCAGGGCCATGAGACGACTGCGTCCCAGGTCGTGGCCGAGATTCTCAACTGCTCCCTGGATGACGTGCATGTGAGGGCTGGTCACGACAGCTACTGGAACTCGCACGCCGGCTTCTCCGGCACGTACGCGAGCCAGTTCGCCGTCACCGGCTTGTCCGCGGTCAAGGGCGCGACCGAGATGCTGAGGGAGGAGATCAAGAAGCTCGCGTCGGTGATCTTCGGCGGCGTCCCGGTCGAGGCGCTTGAGCTCGCCGAGGGTGGCGTCCGCATCAAGGACAACCCGGAGGCGTTCCTGCCGTTCATGGCGTGCGGTGCGATCATCAACGCGAACAACGCCGGACTCCCGGAGGACCTCGGCGTGACGCTCAACTGCCGCTACGTGTACCGGCCGCCGTTCCAGGTGCCCGACATCGAGCGCAAGTTCGGCAACCTCACGCTCACGTACGCGGCGCAGATTCACGTCGCCGTCGTCGAGGTCGACCCGGAGACCGGCTACTACGACATCGTCGACTACGCCGCCGTGGACGACTGCGGCAAGCGGATCAACCCGCAGATCGTTGAAGGGCAGGTGATGGGCGCGACCGCGCAGGCGATCGGCGCCGTCATGCACGAGACCTTCGAGTACGACGAGGACGGGAACCTGCTCACGCCAAACTTCTACGACTACCACGTGCCGCACGCGCTCGACATGCCGCCGCTGCACACCGGCGCGATCGAGAGCCCGTCGCCGTTCACGCCGCTCGGCACGAAGGGCATGGGCGAGGGCGGGGGCGCGGGCATCCACGCCGTGTGCGCTGCGATCCAGGACGCGACCGGGAAGATCGTGACCGACAGTCACAACCCGTACCACCGCGTGTGGGAGCTGATGCGGTGAACGTCTCCGGCGAGCGCACCTTCTCCGCGCCGCGCGCGACCGTGTGGCGCGTGCTGAACGACCCCGCCTCGATGGCGAAGGTCATGCCCGGTGTCGAAGGATTCGACGTCCACGACAGTGGGCGCTGGACCGCGAACGTGAAGATCCCGCTCGGCCTCGGCGGTCTGCGCATGAAGGTCGACATGGAGAAGACCGAGGAGCGCGAGCCCGAGTTCGCCAAGATGGCGATCAAGGGCACGGGCGTCGGCGCGATGCTGAACATGGTCACGTCGTTCGACCTGCGCGAGGCGGACGGCGCGTGCGCGATGGCATGGTCTGCAGAGGTCAAGATCGCCGGCCCGGTCGGCTCGATGGGCCAGCGCGTGCTGCAGCCGATCGTGAACCAGCAGGTCGAGAACGTGCTGTCGGCGCTCGAAGTTCAGGTGCAGGAAGCGCTTCGCGCCGAGTGACTCCGCCCTTCTGCATCGGCGTCATGCAGCTGACGATGGAGCCGCTCGAGGAGATGCTCGCGTCCGCGCGCGCGATGGACGAAGCGGGCATGGACACGATCTGGCTCGCCGAGGCGTACCCCTGGTGGCGCAAGCACGGGATGGAGGCGCGTTCCTCCACGGTCGTGTCGGCGCTCATCGCGCGCGAGACGTCGCAGCTCACCGTTGGCTGGGGAATCATCTCGCCGTTCACGCGCCATCCGGTGCAGGTCGCGATGGACGCTCGCGTTGTGCAGGAGGCGGCCGGCCCGAACCGGTTCATCCTCGGCTTCGGAACCTCGAAGATCTTCCTCAACAACGCGCGGATGCAGACGACGAAGACGCTCGGGCCGATGCGCGACGCGGTCACCATCGTGCGCGGCGTGCTCGGCGGGAAGGCGTTCGAGTATGCAGGCGACACGTGGAGCGCCTCCGTGCCTGCGCTCCAGGACGAGGCGGAGACGCCCCGCGACGTCCCGCCCGTCTACGTGGCCGCGACGGCGCCGAAGATGCAGGCGCTCGCCGGTGAGATCGCCGACGGTTGCCTCACTCCATCGATCACGACCCCTGCGTTCGTGCGCTACACGCGCGAGAACGTCGCCACCGACATCGACATCGGGTGCACCGTCGTCGCCTCCATCCACGAGGACGACCGGGACGCCGGCCGCGACGGCGCGCGGGAGATCGCCGGCATGTACCTCGCCAACAAGGTGCAGAACATCCAGGGCTCCGCCGACACGCTCCTCGACCTCGCCGGCATCGAGCAGGACGAGATCCGCCCCGTCGCCGAGGCGATGGAGCAGGGCGGCCGCCTGGCGGCGAAGGCGAAGGTCTCCGACGCGCTGCTGGACAAGTGCCGGCCGATCGCCGGGACGCCTGCCGACTGCATCGCGGCGATCGAGGAGTACCGTGACGCCGGATGCAGCCACGTGATGCTGGAGCTGTGGGGCGCGAACCGGCACGAGCAGATCCGTCTGTTCGGGTCGAAGGTGCTGCCGCACGTCCGTCCGCGATAGACCGCATGTTCGCCGAGGCCCGTTCCCGCATCGTCCGCTACACGCCTGCCGAAGCGCTCGAGGCCGACGTCCTCCTCGTCGATCTGCGCTCGGTCGACGAGCGCGAACGGTCGGGGACGATTCCGGGAGCGGTGCACGTGCCGCGGTCGGTGCTGGAGTGGCGCGCAGATCCGACGAGCGAGTGGCACGATCCCGCGCTCGCGGGACGCCGGGTCGTGCTCGTGTGCGGGCAGGGCTACTCCTCCAGCCTCGCCGCCGCCTCGCTCGTGCAGCTCGGCGTCGACGCGGGCGATCTCGACGGTGGCTTCGAGGCGTGGGCAGCGGCAGGCCTGCCGGTCGAATGAAGGTCGACCGCGACAGGCTCGTCGAGTGGGCGAGCACGGCGATAGCCACGCCGAGCTTCACCGGCGACGAGCAGGCCATGGCGGAGCTGATGGCGCAGACGCTCGACGCGATGGGCCTGCACGTGCAATGGCAACAGGTCGAGGAGGGCCGCGCGAACGTGCTCGCGACGGGCGCCGGCGCGGGCGGCGGGAAGAGCCTGATGTTCAACGGCCACATGGACACGTCGTACTCCGGCCGCGAGCCGTGGCTGCGGTCGGTCCCGGGCTTCCAGCCGCAGCCGTTCGAGCGCGACGGCCGGCTGTACGGGCTCGGCATCTCGAACATGAAGGGCGCGCTCGCGTGTTACGTCGAGGCGCTCCGCGCGCTTGCGGACGAGGGAGTCCGGCTGCGCGGCGACGTGCTCGTCGCCGCCGTGTGCGGCGAGATCGAGAAGGCTCAGCAGGGCGACGCGCAGGGTGCGCAGTACCGTGGCTACGCCGTCGGCTCGCGCTACCTTGTGACGCACGGCGGCGTCGCCGACATGTGCCTCCTCGGCGAGCCGACCGAGGGCAAGGTCGTGCTCGGCCACTTCGGCTCCCTGTGGGTGCGCATCCGCGTTCACGGCGGCTTCATTCACACGGCGTTCAGCGAGGGCCGGCGCGGCGAGAACTCGATCCTGCGCATGCACGAGGTCGTCGCTGCCGTGCAGGAATGGCTGCCGACGTGGGAGGACGATCCGTCGAATGCGTACCGAGGTGCCAAGGCGATCGTGAACGTCGGTGCGATCCAGGGCGGCTTCGGCTGGCGCGTGTCGCGCACGCCGCACCACACCGACCTCTTCCTCGACGTGCGCGTGCCACCGACGAAGCCGATGGCCGTGGCGCGTGCCGAGGTGCTGGAGATGGTGCGCGGCCTTCCGCACGAGGCCGAGGCGGAGATCTACGTCACCGCGCCCGGCGCCGAGATCGACGAGGGGCATGAGCTCGTGCGCGCGGTCGACGCCGCGCACGAGCGGGTGTTCGGCGCGAAGCCGGGGCGCGACGTGACCCGCTGGTTCAGCGATGCGTCCGCCCTCAGCCGCTACGGCGTGCCGACGCTGAACTACGGCACGTCCACCGGGCTGATGGATGTCGAGCTGGGTGAGAACCTCGAGATCGACGGGCTCGTCAAGACGGCCGAGGTGTACGCGCGCGTGGCGATGGAGGTCTGCGGTGTCGCATGACGTGTACACGCTCCCGCCCGGTCTTCCCATTCCAGAGGACGACGGCGCCGCCGACCACCTGGTCGGGCTCGGGCTACCCGACCTGACGCTCGCGTCGTCGCAGGGCGACGTCAACGTCCGCGACTTCGCCGTCATCTACATCTACCCACGCAGCGGACGCCCCGACGTCCCCCTCCTGCCGGGCTGGGACGAGACGCCGGGCGCGCGGGGATGCACGCCGCAGTCGTGCGCGTTCCGCGATCTCTATCCGGAGCTCGGCGTTCCCGTCGCCGGCCTGTCCGCGCAGACGCTCGACGACCAGGTCGAGTTCGCGGAGCGCAACCGGATGCCGTTCCCGGTGATCGCCGACCCGGAACGGAAGCTCGGCGCCGCTCTCGGCTTGCCGACGTTCGAAATCTCCGGACTCACCCTTTACAAGCGGATCACGCTCGTCGCCAAGGATGCGCGGATCGTGAAGGTCTTCTACCCCGTCTTCCCGCCCGACGCGAATGCCGGCGACGTGCTCGCCTGGCTGACGGCCCGATGAAGCTCGTTACGTACGACGACGGCAAGGTCGGGCGGATCGAGGGCGAGGAGGTCGTCCGCCTCGACGTGCCGGACATGCGCACGTACTTCGAGCGCGGCGGCGCCGACGATGCCGGCGAGCGCACGCCGCTTGCCGACGCGCGCTTGCGCGCGCCGATCGTCCCGAAGAAGTTCTTCCACACCGCCGGCAACTTCCGCGAGCACGAGGAGGAGTCGAAGCGCGTCAACTGGTCGCACGAGATCGCGCCGTGGATCATGTTCTTCCAGAACGTCGACGCGATCGTCGGTCCCGACGAGCCCGTCATCTATCCGGAGCATTTGACGAACGAGCTCGACTACGAGCTCGAGCTCGCGGTGATCATCGGCAAATCGGGCAAGTGGTTCGGGCCGGAAGAGGCGATGGACTACGTCGCCGGCTACGTCATCTTCAACGACATCACGGCACGCGACATTCAGCGCCAGGAGATGAAGAGCGGCGTGTTCTCGTTCTGCAAGGCGATCGACACGTTCTGCCCGCTCGGCCCCTGGATCGTCACGCCTGACGAGATCCCTGACCCGCACGATCTCTCCATGACGCTGCGCGTGAACGGCGAGACGCGGCAGACGTCGCACTCCGGCCGAATGTCGACGACGATCCCCGAGATTCTCAGCCATTACTCGCCGCTCGGATACTCGGCAGGCGACGTTCTCTCGACGGGTACGGTGAGCGGCGTGGCCGGGTTCAGCGAGGACGCGGCGTCGCTCTACCTGCGGCCGGGCGACGTGATGGAGGCCGAGATCGAACGGATCGGGGTGCTGCGGAACCCGGTCATCTCGTGGGCGGAAGGCCATCCGGAGTGAGCCGCAAGGCATTCATCACCGGCATCACCGGCCAGGACGGCTCCTACCTCGCTGAGATCCTGCTCGAGAAGGGCTATGAGGTCTTTGGGATGATCCGGCGCTCGAGCTCGTTCAACACCGCGCGCGTCGACCACATCTTCGGCGACATCGAGCTCGTGTTCGGCGATCTCACAGACGGCTCGTCGCTCAATCAGCTGATGCGAACAATTCGCCCGGACGAGGTCTACAACCTCGGCGCGCAAAGCCACGTGCGCGTGAGCTTCGACGTGCCGGAGTACACCGCCGACACCGACGCGATGGGAACGCTCCGCCTGCTCGACGCGATCCGCGAGGAGGACGTCAAGTGCCGCTTCTATCAGGCGTCGTCGAGCGAGATGTTCGGGCAGGTGCGCGAAGAGCACGTGCCGCAGACCGAGGACACGCCGTTCCATCCCCGCAGCCCGTACGGCGTGAGCAAGGTCTTCAGCTACTGGATCACGCGCAACTACCGCGAGGCGTACGGCATGTACGCGGTGAACGGGATCCTCTTCAACCACGAGTCTCCGCGGCGCGGGCCGACGTTCGTGACGCGCAAGATCACGCGCGCGGTCGGCGCGATCCTGCGCGGCGAGCAGGACGTGCTGCGCCTCGGCAACCTCGACGCGCAGCGCGACTGGGGCTTCGCGCGCGACTACATGGACGGGGCGTGGCGGATGCTGCAGGCGGACGAGGCAGACGACTACGTGCTCGCCACGGGCGAGACGCACTCGGTGCGCGAGTTCCTCGACGAGGCCTTCGGCTATGCCGGCCTGGCGTGGAACGAGTACGTGCAGATCGATCCACGCTACTTCCGCCCGGCCGAGGTCGATCTCCTCATCGGCGACTACTCGAAGGCGAAGGAGAAGCTCGGCTGGGAGCCGACAGTGCGCTTTCCGGAGCTCGTCCGGATGATGGTCGACCACGACCGCGAGCTCGAGCGGACCGAAGAGCACTACGTCTGACGTGAGCCGTCCGCTAGACTCCGCCAAGCTCGAGCGCGTGCGCGCGCTCATGGAGGAGGACGGTCTCGACGCGCTCGTCGTCCGCGCGCCGGACAACGTCCTCTACCTGACGAACTTCTGGGGCATGAAGGGCTACGACGCGTGCGTGTTCCCGCGCGAGGGCGATCCGGTGCTCATCTGCCTCGAGGCGTCGGCGGAGGATGCGGAACGCACGGCATGGACGTCGCACGTGCGATTCGTCCGCGGCTACGACGAGGGCGATCCTCGGCCGCCGCTCGCGCGGACGCTCGACGCAGTGATGGACGCCGCGCGCGGGTTCCGCCGCGTCGGCCTCGAGTTGTCGCTCGGCACGCAGGCCTCCGACCGGATGGTCGGCGAGCCGACGACGTTCACGCGCGGGTGGTTCGACGCATTTCCCGACGCAGCCGACGCGACGAGGCTGCTGGCGCGTGCGCGCTCGATCAAGACCGAGCAGGAAGTGGCGCGGATGCGGATCGCGAACGAGATCGCGGCCGATGCGATGGAGCACATGCGCGGCCGGCTCGAGCCGGGCATGAAGGAGTCCGAGGCGGCGGCGATCTGGCAGGGCCACGTGCACGGACAGGGCACGGCACGCACCGACGTGGAGCTCGCGCTTCCGTTCTCGCTCGTCTGGGCCGGGAAGGGCATCAAGACGTTCACGGCGACCGGCGACCTGCCGGTCGTCGAGGGCGAGCCGGTGCTGTTCGAGATCTGGGTGTGCGCGGACGGGTACTGGGCGGATCACACGAAGAACCTCGTCGTCGGCGAGCTCACGCCCGCGTACGCCGACCTGGAGGAGCGGCTCATGGGCGTGTACGAGAACGCGCTCGCCTTCATCCGGCCCGGCGCGTCGATGCCGGAACTCGACGTGCTCGTGCGCGCGGGGCTCGCCTTTGAGCCGTCGCATCCCATTTGTCATGGAGTCGGCGCACGTGCGCACGAGCCGCCGTACCCGCACCAGGCCGCGGGCGGCACCTTCGAGGAGGGCATGGTGCTCGCCGTCGAGCCCGGCATCTACTGGGACGGGGGCGGCGGCCTGCGCGTGGAGGACAACTTCCTCGTCACGGCCGACGGCGTGGAAAAGCTGTCAGCCTTTCCCGACGGAGTGGTGCGCTGTTGAGCGATCTCATATGGACCGGGGGCCTCAACGACGG
The DNA here is from genome assembly GCA_036512155.1 of Gaiellaceae bacterium. GTDB lineage: Bacteria > Actinomycetota > Thermoleophilia > Gaiellales > Gaiellaceae > Palsa-739. The sequence goes on from DATCBD010000085.1 coordinate 138,807, forward strand.
CCATGTCATCGGCGGCCGTGTCGGGCTGTACGACACGACGCTGCGCGACGGCGAGCAGACCGTCGGCGTCGTGCTCGACCCCGAGCAGAAGCTCGAGATCGCGCGCCTGCTCGACGACCTCGGCGTTGATCGGATCGAGGCGGGATTCCCGCGCGTATCGCAGGACGATTGGGACGCGGTGAAGCTCGTCGCCGGCGCCAGCCTGCGCGCCGAGGTGTGGGGCTTCTCCCGTGCGGTCCCCGCCGACCTCGAGGCGCTCGTCGAGCTCGGCGTCCGCGCCTCCGTGATCGAATCTCCGATCTCCGACCTGAAGCTCGACGCCATCGGCGTCGACCGCGACACGATGCTCGGCCGAATCACGAACGCGATGCGCTTCGCCGCCGACCATGGGATCACCGCCGCGTTCTTCGGTGTCGACTCGACGCGCGCGCAGCCGGACTTCTACGACCGCGTGTACTCGGCCGCCGTCGAGGCCGGTGCGGCAGAGGTCGTCGTCGTCGACACGCTCGGCATCGCGTCGCCGGAAGCCGTCGCCGATCTCGTGGGCCGGACGGTCGAGCTCGTCGGCGACGTTCCCCTCCATTTCCACGGCCACAACGACTTCGGTCTCGCAACTGCATCGGCTGTCGCGGCGGTGCGCGCGGGCGCGACGTGGGTGCACGGGACGATCAACGGCATGGGCGAGCGGGCCGGGAACGCGAACCTCGGCGAGGTCGCGCTCACGCTGCGCGCCCTGTACGGCGTGGAATCCAACCTCGACCTCGCGCGCATCCGCGACGTCTCGGCCCGCGTGCAGGAGCTGTCCGGCTACGCGCTCGAGCCGTGGAAGCCGGTCACCGGCGAGACGCTCTTCCGGCGCGAGTCGGGCGCGGTCGCCTCGCAGTTCCACGATCCGCCGTCGATCGAGCCGTACTCCTCGGCGCTCGTCGGTGCGGAGCGCGGCCTCGTGCTCGGCAAGAAGAGCGGTCTCGACTCGATCCGCATCAAGGCGGAGGAGCTCGGGCTCGACGTGCCGGAGGAGCGCCGCGCCGAGCTGCTCGCCCGCGTGAAGGAGCTCGGGATGCGCAAGCGAGGTCTCGTCACCGACGAGGAGTTCCGAGCGCTCGTCGATGGCTGAGTACGACGCCGTCATCGTCGGCAGCGGCGTCAACTCGCTCGCGTGCGGCGCGCTGCTCGCGAATGCCGGGTGGAGGGTGTGCGTGCTCGAGCGCAACGACTGGCTCGGCGGCGCCATCCACACGGCGGAGCTGACGAAGCCGGGTTACCACCACGACGTGTTCAGTGCCTGGCATCCACTCTGGGTGGGTGGTGCGGCGCACGCGCAGCTGGGCGACGACCTCGCGGCGCGCGGGCTCGAGTACCTCAACACGGAGCTGCCGACGGCGACGGCGTTCCCCGACGGCTCTGCGGCTTTCCTGCTGCGGAACGCGGAGGGGAACGCGGGCGAGCTCGGTCCCGAATGGCCGGGCGTGCTCGAGCGCTTCTTCCCGAACGCCGACATCGCGTTCGGTCTCCTCGGCACCGAGCTCTGGAGCGCGTCGGGTCTCGCGCTCGCCGCGAAGGCATACCGCCGGCTCGGACGCAGCGGCGTGGCCGCGTTCACCGGTGAGCTTCTGCAGTCGAGCCGCGACTGGCTGCGGCAGACGTTCGCGTCGGATAAGGCGCACGGCGTGCTCGCCCCGTGGGTGCTGCACACCGGCCTCGGTCCGGACGCGGCGTCGTCGGGGTTCATGACGCAGGTGATCGCCGTCGCGGTGCAGGAGGGAGGCATGCCCATCCCGCGCGGCGGCGGTGCGCAGCTTGCCGACGCGCTCGTGCAGCTGATCCGCGACCACGGCGGCACGTGTGAGACGGGCAAGGACGTCGAGCGCGTGCTCGTCCGCGCGGGCCGCGCGGTCGGCGTGCGACTCGCCGGCGGCGAGACGGTCGAGGCGGAGCGCGCCGTGATCGCGAATGTCACCCCGACGCAGCTGTACGAGCGGCTGCTCGATGGTCCGCCACCGGAGGGTGCTCGCAGCTTCCGGTACGGGCGCGCCGAGATGCAAATCCACTTCGCGCTCTCCGAGCCGGCGCGCTGGGACGGCGACGAGCGGCTGAACGGCACGGCGATCGTCCACGTCACGCCCGGTCTCGACGGCGTCTCGCGTGCGGTGAACGAAGCCGAGCGCGGCCTGATCCCCGAGGAGGCGACCATCGTGGTCGGGCAGCCGCTGACAATGGACCCATCGCGCGCGCCGGACGGAAAAGGGCTTTTGTGGATTCAGCTGCAGGAGCTTCCGTCGCGGTACGGCTGGAACGACGACGAGCGCGAGCGCTACGCCGACCGCATCCAGGCCCGGCTTGCGCGGCACATGCCGAACCTCGAGTCGTCCATCGTCGAGCGCGTCGCGCTCGGCCCGCACGACCTCGAGCGCATGAACGTCAACCTCCTGCACGGCGATCCGTACGGCGGCGCGCTCACACTCGACCAGAACTTCCTGTGGCGGCCGTTCCCGGGAAGCTCCGGCCACACGACGCCGGTCGAGCGGCTGTGGCACATCGGCGCGAGCACGTGGCCCGGCCCGGGACTCGGCGCCGGCTCGGGCACGCTCGTGGCGAAGAAGCTCCTCGCGCCACCACTTGCGCGGCGATTGCGTAGATTCCTCCCGTGAGATTCAGCATCTACAGCGAGCTCCAGAGCTGGCCCGGCAAGTCGTATTCGCAGCTGTACGGCGAGGCGCTTGAGCAGATCGAGAACGCCGACCGCCTCGGCTACGACGCGTACGCCGCGATCGAGCATCTGTTCTTCCCGAAGTTCTCTGCGTCGGCGAACGTCTTCGGCCTCTTCGGGATGGCCGCGGCGCGCACGCGGAACATCAAGTTCCGCACGATGCTGCACATCCTCCCGTACCACAACCCGCTCGTCCTCGCCGCAATGATCCACGAGTTCTCGCTGCTGACGGACGGCCGCTACGAGTTCGGCGTCGGCCGTGGGCACGGATGGATCCCGCTCGCCGCCGGCACGCCCCTCGACGAGACCTCGCGGCCGCGCTACGAGGAGGCGCTCGACCTGTTCATCGAGGCGCTGCACAACGACACGGTCTCGTTCCACGGCGAGTATTGGAACGTCGATGACAGTCACGTCATACCGTTCAGCGGCCATCGCTTCCGGGTCGTGCTCGGCGGGACGTCCGATCGCACGTACGACCTCGCGGCGAAGCACGGTTGGGCGGTCGCCGTCCCGCCGCTCCTGCCGTACGCGGCGTTGAAGGAGCAGCTCGATCTCTATCGCGCGAAGTGCGCGGAGTACGGCACGACGCCCGACATCATCTGGATCCACGCGTGCTACATCGACGACGACCGCGAGCTTGCGCGGCGGGAGGCCGAGACGCACATGCGCGGCTTCCTCGCAGGCAACGCGTCGCCGCTGACCGAGTACACGCCGCCGCCGGCCGACAAGCTGAACGCCGCCGGCTACGGGTTCTACGCAGCAGGGATCATGGAGAAACTCGCCGCGACGCCATACGACGACATGATCGCGGGCGACATCGTGTGGGTCGGCACGCCCGACGACGTCGTCGACCGGATCCGCGAGACAATCGACGTCTGCGAGGGGTTGACGGAGATCGCGATCACGACCAATCCCGGCGGCGTCGACCACTGGAAGGCGATCAAGGCGCAGGAGCTGTTCGCGCAGCACGTCATCCCGCGTGTGCGGGAGATGACCGGCGATACGTCGGTGCAGTCCGTCAGCGCTCCGGCGTAAGGGCGCTCGCGCAGACGAGGAACCTGAACGCTGGCGCGACGTCGGCTTATGCTCGTCGAGTGTGGCGCTCCGATACAGGGCGGCTGAGGGTTGGCGTGCTCGGCGGGCTTGTCCCGGCGGTCTGGGTGCGGTCTTGGCAGGCACTGCCCGGAGCCAGAGCGGTGTTCTCGACGGGAACGGCTATTACGACCTAGGCGAGGTTGTATCCGCCTTTGCTCGGGCCGGGCTTCCAGTCTTCGTGAACAAGTACGCCGCATCCGTCTACCTCGGGACTTGGCAGCTTCAGCAAG
>DATCBD010000086.1:0-12465 GCA_036512155.1 Gaiellaceae bacterium
GCGCCCGACATCACGAATATCGCCGTCACGAACGACGACCACGGCCTGTACTCGTTCACGATCGACTTCGCGACGCCGTACGTGAACTCGGACAACCTCACGATCGCCATCGACTCGGACAACAACGTCAACACCGGCGACCCGCAGGCGTTGGGGGTCGACTACATCTTCGACGACGACTATGCGTCCCACTCGTTCCAGGTCGGCGTGTGGCAGTCGAATGACTTCGCGGTGGCGGCGGACTCGACTGCCGGGGTGGTGGTTGCTAACGACAACAAGTCCGTGACGATGACGATCAACAAGTCGGACCTGGGCAACTCGACCGGGTTCGACTTCTTCGTCGTCGCCTCGGATGGGTCTGCGTCCACCGACACCGGGCACACCGACTTCGCGCCGAGCGGCTTCGGCTCGTTCTCGTACAGCTCGCAGACGGTCTTCACGCTCGCGCCCGGCTCATCCCACGACGGCGCCGCTAAGGCGGGCGGCACGTGGACGGTCTCGATGAGTGCCGTGCGTTCCGACACGAAGGCGACCGTCGGCTCGGAGGGCACGCTCGCCTGCAAGGCGACCGAAGGGCCGAAGAAGCTCGCGGTCGTGAGCCATTCGTTCGTGTCCTCGGGCGGCGGCGGAGGCTCTTCGGCCGTGTGCACGTTCCGTGTGCCGAAGAAGCCGAGGGGCGCGGCCGTGCACGCGACGGTCACCGTCTCCGACGCCGGTCAGTCGGCAAGCAAGAACTTCACCGCGAAGACCAAGTAGGCCCGACCCCGGCTACCGTGGTCGCATGGCCCGCCGGGAAGATCTCCGCAACGTCGCGATCGTGGCGCACGTCGACCACGGCAAGACGACCCTCGTCGACGCCCTGCTCTGGCAGGCCGGCTCCTTCCGCGCGAACGAGGACGTGGCCGAGCGGGTCATGGACTCGATGGATCTCGAGCGCGAGAAGGGGATCACGATCCTCGCCAAGAACACGGCCGTCCACGTCGGCGACGTCAAGCTGAACATCGTCGACACGCCCGGCCACGCCGACTTCGGCGGCGAGGTGGAGCGCGGGCTGACGATGGTCGACGGCATCCTCCTGCTCGTGGACGCGAGCGAAGGGCCGCTGCCGCAGACGCGGTTCGTCCTGCGCAAGGCGCTCGAGGCCCAGCTGCCGGTCGTCCTCGTCGTGAACAAGGTCGACCGGCCGGACGCGCGCGCGAAGGAGGTCGTGGACGAGGTGTACGAGCTCTTCCTCGACCTGGACGCGGACGAGTCGCAGATCGAGTTTCCGATCGTGTTCGCGAACGCAAGGGCCGGCCGCGCCGGCTTCGAGCCGGACGAGCTCGCGCCCGACCTCGGGCCGCTCGTGCAGACGATCCTCGCGACCGTGCCGGCGCCGTCGTACGACCCCGACCATCCGCTGCAGGCGCTCGTCACCAACCTCGACGCATCGCCGTACGTCGGCCGGCTCGCGCTCCTCCGCATCCACCACGGCACCCTGCGCAAGGGCGCGCAGATCGCCTGGTGCCGCCACGACGGGACGATCGAAAACGCGCGCGTCACCGAGCTGTACGTGAGCGAGGCGCTCGACCGCGTCCCCGTCGACGAGGCCGGGCCGGGGGAGATCGTCGCGCTCGCCGGGCTGCCGGAAGTGACGATCGGCGAGACGATCGGCGACCCGGACGATCCGCGCCCGCTACCGGTGACGACGGTGGACGAGCCGTCGCTCTCGATCACGATCGGCATCAACACGTCGCCGCTCGCCGGCAGGGAGGGCGACCGGCTGACGGCGAGCCAGGTGAAGGCGCGGCTCGACCAGGAGCTCGTCGGCAACGTGTCGCTGCGCGTGCTGCCGACGGCGCGGCCGGACGCGTGGGAGGTGCAGGGCCGCGGTGAGCTGCAGCTCGCGGTGCTCGTCGAGCTGATGCGGCGCGAGGGCTTCGAGCTCACCGTCGGCAAGCCCGAGGTGCTCACGCGCGAGATCGACGGCAAGCGGCACGAGCCGGTCGAGCGCGTCGCGATCGACGTGCCCGAGGACTACATCGGCGTCGTCACGCAGCTGCTCGCGCTGCGCAAGGGGCGCATGCAGAAGCTCGTCAACCACGGCACCGGCTGGGCGCGCATGGACTACCTCGTCCCCGCGCGCGGGCTCATCGGTTTCCGCACCGAGTTTCTCACCGAGACGCGCGGCACCGGGATCCTCCACCATGTCTTCGACGGCTGGGAGCCGTGGCAGGGCGAGATGCGGACGCGGCCGACGGGCGCGCTCGTCGCCGACCGGCGCGGCCCGACGACGGCGTTCGCGATCCTCAACCTGCAGGAGCGCGGCTCGCTCTTCGTCGAGCCGGGAGTCGAGGTGTACGAGGGGATGATCGTCGGCGAGAACGCGCGCGCGGACGACCTCGACGTGAACGCGACGAAGGAGAAGAAGCTCACGAACATGCGCGCGGCGAGCTCGGACGAGACCGTGCGCCTGATTCCGGCGCGGCCGCTCTCGCTCGAGCAAGCGCTGGAGCTGATCCGCGACGACGAGTGCGTCGAGGTGACGCCGAAATCGATCCGCCTGCGCAAGGTCGAGCTGTCTGGGACGAAACGCGCTTCCGCCGCGTCGCGACGGAAGCGCGAGCTCGTCAGCTGACTACGGGTTGGTGCTCGCCTCGCCCTTGTCGTTGGCGACGCGCAGGTGGAGCACAGTGAACGTCGAGCCCTGCCAGTTGAAGTTCGGGTCCTTGAAGAACCCGGTGGACGAGAACACGATCGCGACCTTGTCGCCGACGCTCAGGTTCGGCAGCGTCGCGCTTCCGATCTGGAAGGTCACGTCGTTGCCCTTCAGCACCCCGTCGTATGGGCCGGTCCGCGCGACCTGGACGCGGAGCTGGCTCGTCGAGACGGCGTCGAGCGTCCCCGCCGCGAAGTGGCAATTGCAGCGGACGTTGATGCGCCGCGCGGTGAGCGACGACACGTCGGTTCCGGTTGCGACCACCCCGACGAGGTCGCCGGGATTGATGCTCGATTTGCCCTTGCCGTAGTTGATCTGCGTGGACGAGTCGATTGCGACACTGACCGTCTTGCCGTCGAGCTGTGTGTCGTGCTTGCCCGTCCAGAGGACGTTCACGCTGACGGAGCTCGAGCTCGCCGAACCGACCGATCCGGCGAACCAGTGGCCGTGCTGCGAAGGCTGTCCGGTCGCTGCGACTGATGTGAGCGGGAGCGCGACGATGGCGAGCAGCGCCGCGATCCCGACGGTGAAGGATTTCCATCTCATGCCGAGATCATCTCCGGGTCACGTTCGGGGACGGTCAGGCGAAGATCAGGCGCACGTCAAATGCCTGTAAGACGTTTCCGCAGCTCGGACTGGGCCTTCTCCGTCTTCACGAGCCCGTCGACCCCCATCGCCGCCGCGATCTCGGGCGCCTTCGTGAACTGCACGTCGCGGTAGTCGACGGCCTGGACGTGATTGCCCCACGGGTCGCGGAAGTCGAGCGAGGGCGGATGCGAGACCTGGACGCCTGCCGCCTCGAGCTCGGCGCGCAGCACGTCCGTGTCATCGACGACGAGGCCGAAGTGGCGGTCCGTGTCGGGCGGCTGTGAGCGCCCGCGCGCGAGCGCGATGAACTGGTCGCCCATGTCGACGAACGCCATCGCCGCACCGGCGCGGCCACGAAGCTCGAGGTCGAAGAAGCGGCCGTACCACGCGAGCGCCTCGTCGACGTCGCCGACTTCGAGCGCCACGTGGTTGATCCCGACGAGTTTCACCACCGCGACGTGACCGTAGCGCGCGGCGCTATACCTGAGTCGTGGAGCTCGGGATCTACACGTTCGGCGAGCTGACCGACGACGCGCAGACGCCGGCCGAGCGGGTGCGCGACCTGCTCGAGGAGATCGAGCTTGCCGACCAGGTCGGGCTCGACGTCTTCGGGGTCGGCGAGCACCACCGTCCCGACTTCATCGTCTCCGCGCCCGCGGTCGTGCTCGCGGCTGCGGCGGTGCGGACGAAGAACATCCGGCTGACGAGCGCGGTGAGCGTCCTCAGCTCGGACGACCCGATCCGCGTCTTCCAGCAGTTCGCGACCGTCGACCTGCTCTCGAACGGGCGGGCGGAGATCATGGCCGGCCGCGGGTCGTTCATCGAGTCGTTCGCGCTCTTCGGCTACGACCTGAAGGACTACGACGAGCTCTTCAGCGAGAAGCTCGCGCACCTGCTCGACATCCGCACGCGCCACGCGGAGCTCGGCGTGTACCCGGCGCCGCAGCAACCGATGCTGCCCGTCTGGGTCGCGGTCGGCGGAACGCCGGAGTCGGCGCAGCGCGCCGGCGCACTCGGCCTGCCGATGGCGCTCGCGATCATCGGCGGCATGCCGGAGCGGTTCGCGCCGTTCGCGGAGATCCACGGCGAGGCCGCACTCGAGGCCGGGTTCGATCCGCCGCCGCCGCTTTCGATCAACTCGCACGGGCTCGTCGCCGACACGTCGCAGGCGGCGGCCGACGAGGCCTACCCGGCCCTCAAGATGATGATGGACCGCATCGGCCGCGAGCGTGGCTGGGGGCCGCTCGAGCGGCCGACCTTCGACGCCTCCCGCACCCTGCGCGGCGCCAGCTTCGTCGGTAGCCCGCAGGAGGTGATCGAGAAGATCCTCTTCCAGCACGAGATCTTCAAGCACCGGCGGTTCCTCGTGCAGTTCAGCGTCGGGACGCTGCCCCACAAGAGCATCATGCGCTCGATCGAGCTTTTCGGGACCGAGGTGGCCCCCGTGGTCAGGCGGGAACTGGCCGGGGTCAAAGAAATCCTTACGAATCCCCTAAACCGGTAGGCCCGTTTTACCGAAGAAGGGGAAGTGATGTCTGCGGTCGATACCTACATCGAGACGGAATCCGAGCGCGTCGAGCGCTGGCGGACGGAAGAGCTGCTCCGTGTCGGCTTCGACGTCGAGTCGGCCACGCTGATCGCGGCCGAGCCCGGCGTCGACCTGCACGCCGCGGTCGCGATGATCGAGCAGGGCTGCCCGCCCGAGCTCGCCGTTCGCATCCTCCTCTAGCCTCCGCGCCAGGCAGAATGGGCGCCGGTGAGCGGCGTCCTCCTGTCCATCCCGTCGCCGCCGACGGGCGTCTACCACGTCGGCCCGCTGACGATCCACATGTACGGGCTGATGCTGCTGTTCGCGATCGCGGCGGCGATCTGGCTCACCGGCCGGCGCTGGGTGCGTTGGGGCGGCGACTGGGATCTCGTCTACCGCGTCGCCATCTGGGGCGTGATCTTCGGGATCATCGGCGCGCGCGTCTACCACCTGATCACGAGCTGGAACCAGGATTCGGCCATCCACGCGCATTGGTACGGGCCGTTCGCCGTGTGGTCGGGCGGACTCGGAATCTGGGGCGCCATCCCGTTCGGGGTCGCCGCCGGGGCGTGGGTCGTGCGGCGCTCCGGGAACTCGATCCGGCTGTTCATGGACGCGGTCGCGCCGGGGCTGCTCCTGGCGCAGGGGATCGGGCGCTGGGGCAACTACTGGAACCAGGAGCTGTACGGCAAGCACACGACGCTGCCGTGGGCGCTCGAGATCCACGGGAAGGGCGCGGCGAACCTCTATCACCCGACGTTCCTGTACGAGTTCATCTGGGATCTGCTCGCCGTGGGGGCGCTGCTCTGGATCGACCGGCGCTTCACGCTCCGGCGGCCGGCGCTGTTCTCGCTGTACGTGGCCTTCTACACGGCGTTCCGCACGTACGAGGAGACGCTCCGCATCGACCCGTCCAACCATTTCCTCGGGCAGCGGATCAACTTCTGGGTGTCGCTCGTCGTCTTCGTCTGCTCGGTTGCGTTCTTCGTCTGGTGGCAGTTCCTGCACACGCCGTCTGAGGAGAAGCCGCCCGTCCAGAAGGCTCGACCGATCCCCAAGGGGCCGACCATGGCCGTCCCGCGGGGCCGCGTCCGGCAACGCGGTTAGGGTCCCTCCGGATGATTGTCCGGGAGCTGGAACTCGACCTCGACGCCTTCGAAGGGCCCTTCGACCTCCTGCTGACGCTCGTCTTGAAGGACGAGCTCGACCTGGTCGAACTGGACGTCGCCGCGATCGTTTTGGCGTTCCTGGAGCGGCTCTTCGAGCGCGACGAGCTCGACCTGGACGCGTGCGGCGAGTTCCTCGTCCTCATCTCCGCGCTGCTCGAGTTGAAGGCGCGCGGGCTGTTCCCCGAAGAGGCGGCCGAGCTGGCCGAGCTGGAGCCGGAGCAGGCCGCCGAGGAGCTCGCGCGGCGCCTCGCGGAGTACCGGCGCATGAAGGAGGCGGCCGGCTGGCTGCGCGAGCGGCTCGAGGTCGAGGGCGACCGGTATTTCCGCATTGGGCCGGCGCCGTTGGCGCCGAGGGTCGAGCCGACGCTTGCGCCGCACGATCCTGCGCGGCTGGCGGCGGCTTTGCGGGTGTTGGCGATTCCGCCGCCCGAGGTGTCGCTTGCGCACATGGCGCTGCGCTTCCCACCGGTGGTGCAGTTCCTCGAGCGGTTCCGCCTCGTCCTGAAGCGGCGCTCGCGGTTCGACTTCGACCAGGAGGTGGGGGAGCTGTCGCGGATCGAGCAGGCGGTCGCCTTCCTGGCGTTGCTCGAGTTGCGCCGCGAGGGAGAGATTTCGATCGAGCAGGCGGCCCCGTTCGCCCCGATCAGGATTTCCCGTTCCGACGTAGAAAGAGAGGATTCATGGACGCTCCGCTCCGCCTGATCGCCAGCAACCCGCTCGACCAGCTCGCCAGGACGGTCGAGGCGCTGCTCGTCGTCGCCTCCGCGCCGCTGACGGCGCAGGAGCTCGCCGAGGCGGCGGCTGACGATCCGGAGCGCGTCGAGGCGGCGCTCGGGCTCGTGGGCGAGCGCTACCGCGAGGGGCGCAGCGGAATCGTGCTGGAGCACGTCGCCGGCGGCTGGGCCTTCCGTGCGTCGCGGGAGGCGGCCGAGGCATGTGCGCGGCTGATCGAGAAGCCGGCGCAGCGGAACCTGTCGCAGGCGGCGCTGGAGACGTTGGCGATCGTCGCGTACCTCGGGCCGTGCACGCGGCCGGACGTGACGCGCATCCGCGGCGTCGCGGCCGATTCCGCGGTGGCGAGTCTGCTGGAGCGTGGGCTGATCTCGGAGGCCGGGCGAGATGAAGAAGCCGGCGGCGCGATCAGGTACCGCACGACGCCGTTGTTCGAGCGCGTGTTCGGGCTCGAGAGCCTCTCGGAGCTCCCGCGCCTCGACGACCTCGGCGCAGGCGTGGACGAGATCCGCGACCGGCTCCACGCGGTCGCCGAAAAACGCACTGCCTAGGGAGACACGACCGGTACCAGGTACCGATACGGAGGCGTCACGGCCTCCGTACGGCGACGCGATACAGGCCACGTTCCACGAGGACAAACAACGCGGTGAATGCGAGGGCGACGCCCCAGAAGTCGTACGCGACGTGGCCGACAAGGACGGCGCGCACGAGGACGCCGGCCGAGACCCCGACGAGCCATGTCGCCGCGAGTCGCGACCGACCGCCCCGCACGTAGAGCCGCAAAACGAGCGCCACCGCGAACCAGCCTCCGAGGATGCACAGGAGATCGCGGACGAACGCGCCCGCCGACGCGCCGTGCGTCAGCACGCCGACGACGACGAAGACGAGCAGCGCGGCAGCGTCCCACGCTGCGGCCTTCTTCACAGCTTGCGGATGATCTCTTCGGCCTCTTCGCGCGTGAACGCGCGTAGCGTCTCCGTGTCCTCGCCGCCGCCGGCGCCGAGCTTCGTCACGATCTCGAGGGCGGTCTCGTCGTCGGGCGCCTCGAAGACCTCGACGACGTCGTAGCGGCCGAGCGTCACCCAGACGCCGACGAGCTTTCCGCCGGACTCCTCGATGAGCCGCTCGCCGTCCTCCACCCGGTCGCGCCAGGCCGGAAGACCGGCCCTGCCGGCCGTCGTCCACCGCATGAGCGAGATGTAGTGCGGCACGAGGCTGCGTATCTTCTCAGTCCGTGCGTCTCAACGCGTATCTCGCCCGAGCAGGAGTCGCCTCGCGCCGCGGCGCCGACGAGCTGATCAAGGCCGGCCGCGTCACCGTCAACGGCGAGCCCGGCCAGCTGAATACGTTCGTCCAGTCGCGCGACCGCGTCGCCGTGGACGGAGCGCTCGTCGCCCTGCAGAAGCTCACCTACCTCCTCCTCAACAAGCCCGCCGGCGTCGTCACGACCGCGCACGACCCGCAGGGCCGCCCGACCGTCGTCGAGCTCGTCCCCGCGGAGCCGCGCGTCGTCCCGGTCGGCCGCCTCGACGCAGACACCACCGGCGCGCTCCTCCTCACGAACGACGGCCAGCTCGCCCACCGGCTCGCCCACCCGCGCTACGGCATCGAGAAGACGTACGTGGCCGAGGTCGACGGGGAGCCGACGGACGCGACCCTGCGCGCGCTCGCCGACGGCGTCGAGCTCGACGACGGCCGCACGGCACCTGCGCGCGTGCGTCGCCTCGCACCCAACGAGATCGAGCTCGTCATCCACGAAGGACGCAATCGACAGGTGCGCCGCATGCTCGAATCGGCCGGCCATCCGGCGACGCGCCTGCATCGCAGCGCATACGCGGGACTGACGCTCGAAGGACTCGAACCGGGCGCGTGGCGCGCGCTCGAGCTCGCAGAAGTCGAGCTCTTGAAGACCTCGTAACAGCCTTGTGACAGGCCTAGTTTGCGCCCCCCGATGAGGGGTAGCTTCGCCTCGTCGTCAGTTCCCACGTGAAGGGGGAGGAATGAGCAAAAGGGCTCGCAGAGCCGCACTTGCGGCTGCAGTTCTGGCCGCGGTCGGTGCGGCATCCGCATTCGCCGCAACGAGCGGCCCGTCGTCGGCGTCCGCAGCGTCGACGCCGTCCGGGTGCCATCTCGCAAACGGCATCCAACACGTGATCGAGGTCACGTTCGACAACGTCCACTACAACCGCGACAACCCGAACGTGTTGTCCGACCTCGAGCAGATGCCGGCGCTCACGAACTTCATCACGAGCAACGGCACGCTGCTCTCGAACAACCACACGCCGATGATCGGCCACACGGCCGACGACATCATCACGAACCTTTCCGGCCTCTACGGCGACCGCCAGGGCCAAGGTCTCACCAACTCGTACGAGACGTACACCTCGAACGGGACCGTGACGTCGAAGTCGTCGTTCGCTTACTGGACGAGCACCTACGGCGTCGACCAGTTCCCGAACCAGCCGTACTCCGCGAAGGTCCCCGCGGCCGGCTCGCCGCCTTCGACGCCCCCGGCGCCGTGGGTTCCGTTCACGCGGGCGGGTTGCGACGTCGGCGGCGTCTCCACCGCGAACATCGAGCTGGAGAACGTCAACCCCGACATCGCGAACTTCTTCGGGGCGAACTCGCCCGAGGAGGCGCAGCTCAACGCGGATCCCGACTCGTTCAAGGATCAAGAGGTCGCGGATTACGTCGGCCTCGGCGTCCATTGCGCGCAGGGCAGCTCGTTCTGCTCGACGGATTCGCGGCCGGTGACGGACGCGCTCCCGGACGAGCCGGGCGGCTACAACGGCTTCGACGCCGTCTTCGGCCACAAGTACCTGCAGCCGCAGCTCAAGGGTGCGGCGAACGCCGCGGGCGGCATGCGTGACGTCGGCGGCAACGCGTACCAGGTGTACGACTCGGCCGGGAATCTCGTCGACCTGAACGGCAAGGAGATCGACGGAGCGTTCCTGCCGGCCGGAGACGCAGGGTTCCCGGGCTTCGGCGGCATCTCCGCTGCGCAGTCGCTCGCCTACGTCGCTGACATGCAGGAAACCGGCGTTCCGGTGACATACGCCTACATCTCCGACGCGCACGAGAAGAAGTCGGGCCAATCCGGCTGCTCGAACGGCGGCACGGCGCAGGGCCCCGGCGACAGCTGCTACCAGCAGACGCTCGCAAACTACAACGCCGCGTTCGCGACGTTCTTCAAGCGGCTCGCCGACGACGGGATCACGTCGAAGAACACGCTGTTCGTGTTCGCGGCGGACGAAGGCGATCACTTCGCCGGCGCGAACGTCAACCGCTCGGTGACTCCGAACTGCACCGGCACGCCCGACACGACCGGCTACAGCTGCAGCTATCCCGCCGGCTCGATCGGCGAGCAGCAGGTGTCGATCCACGGGCTCCTCGCGTCGCAACAGGGCAACTCGACGCCGTTCTACAACGAGCCGCAGGGGAACGCGGTGTTCATCACCGGCAACCCGGGCCCCACGACCGATACGACGCGGAGCCTCGAACGGGCCTTCCTCTCGGCGACCTCGAACGACACCTACGACAACAGGACGGAGACGGTGGCTGCGTACGCGGCCGACCCTGTCGTGGAGCAGTTGCTGCACTTCGTGAACGCGGATCCGAACAGGACGCCGTCGTTCACCGTGTTCCCGAGGCCGGACTTCTACCTGTCGACCGGCACGGGTGACCCGACGTCGAATCCGAAGACGCCGAACTGCCCGACCTCGACGCCGGCAACGGCGGCGGCGAACTGCGTGATCATCAACAACGGGTTCGCGTGGGATCACGGGTACTACGCGCCCGAGATCAACAACACGTGGCTTGGCCTCGTCGGTCCCGGCGTCGCCAACAAGGGCGTCGACGGGTTCACCGCCGGTGAAGGCCCGAGCTCGCAGGACGGCTCCAACTCGAACCCGCAGCCGGACACTTCGCTTGCGAACCCGGGCACGTGGGCCGATCACACGGACATCCGGCCGACGATCCTGGCTCTCACCGGGCTGAAGGACGACTACATCGACGACGGCCGCGTCCTCGTCGAGGACCTGACGAACGCGCCGGACAAGAGCGGACAGCCGAAGTTCGATGACCTCGCGAAGTGCTACAAGCAGCTCAACTCCAGCGTCGGTGAGTTCGGCACGGACATGCTCCTCGCCGACACCGCCGCGTTGAAGACGGGCTCGAGCAGTGGCGACTCGACCTACACCCGAGTCAACGGTGAGATCAAGCTGCTCGGCACTGTTCGCGACGCACTGGCGACGAAGATCAAGAACGACCTCTTCGCCGCCGAGTTCGACAACAGGCCGATCCCCGGCGACGTCGAGCTGAAGGCGTGCCAGGCCACCCTGGCCGCGGCGGCTCTGCTCGCTCGGTAGACCGACTACAAGCCACGGGGGCGGGCCGCTCCAAAAAAGCGGCCCGCCTCCGGCTTCGCGAAGCCCATGCGCTCGTACATCTGTTCCAGCGTCGGCTCGCTCGCCCGGCGGGCCTTGTCGGCTCCGACCGCAAGCAGGTGCTGCAGCGCGCGCTCGTCCGCGCGGAGTTGCTTGAAGCGCTCCTGGATCGGCGTCAGCAACTCGACCACCGACTCGCCGACCGCTTCTTTCAGGTCGCCGTAGCCGGCGTTCTCGAACCGCTTCGCGAGCGCGTCGATCGGCTCGCCGGTGGCGACGCTCATGATCTCCAGCAGGTTCGACACGCCGGGCTTCTCCGCCGGGTCGTAGCGAACCTCGCGCCCAGAGTCGGTCACCGCCGACTTGAACTTCTTCCGGATCGCGTCCGGCGGGTCGTTCATGTAGATCGCGCCCTGCTCGCTCGAGAGCGTCGTCGACATCTTGCTCGTCGGATCCTGGAGATCCATGATCCGGCCGCCGACCGACGGGAACTGCCCGTCCGGCACGCGGAACGTCTCGCCGTAGCGGAAGTTGAAGCGCTCGGCGATGTCGCGCGCGAGCTCGAGGTGCTGGCGCTGGTCGTCACCGATCGGGACGAGGTCGGTCTGGTACAGCAGGATGTCGCCCGCCATCAGCACCGGATACGTGAACAGGCCGGCAGAGACGAAGTCGTGTCGGTCGGATTTTTCCTTGAACTGCGTCATGCGGCCCAACTGGCCGTAGCTCGCGACAGCCGACAGCAGCCACGCCGCCTCGGCGTGCGCGGTCACGTGGCTCTGGCAGAAGACCGTCGAGCGCTCTGCGTCGAGACCGCTCGCGAAGAGCAACGCCGCCAGGTCGAGCGTCGAGCTGCGCAGGTCGCCCGGGTCGTACTCGACGGTGATCGAATGGAGGTCGACGATGCAGAAGAACGCGTCGCCCGCCTCCTGCGTCTGGACGTACTGCCGGAAGCCGCCGCTGTAGTTGCCCAGGGTCTTACGGCCCGTGGGCTGGATACCGGAGAAGACGCGGGGCTTGTCGGCCATGGAGGGTGATTCTGCCTTAGAGCCCGAACTGGGGTGAAGCTCGTCGTCTGGCCGCGCTGAGCGGCGCGATGCTGCGTCCTCAGTCGCGCCGATAGCGACAGCTATCGGCGCTCCCTGCGTCCTTGCCTCGCACTCGCCCATCGCACCCAGACGACGAGCTTCACCCCAGTCCGGGCCTCTAAGCTGTGAACATGGCCGTGACCGGTGCACCTGAGCTCCTGATCGTCATGGGAGCAAACGCGTCTCCCGAGCAGGTGGACGACGTCGTGGCGCGCCTCGAGGAGGCCGGCTGCGGCGCGGTCGTCACTCCGGGCCGTGAGGCGACCGTGATCGGCGCCAT
>DATCBD010000087.1:0-18277 GCA_036512155.1 Gaiellaceae bacterium
ACATCTCGCGCACCTTCAGCGCCCACTGGATGATCGCGTCCAGGTCCTCCTTCTGGATGCGGCCGTCCGTGCGCAGGCACAGGTCGTTCGTCAGCTCGCGGATGTCGCTGTCGGGCTCCGCCGAGTCGAGCACGTCGGCCAGCAGGCCCTTGCCGAGCTCGCGCGCCTTCTCGAGGTTCTTGGCGTCGACGCCCGACGCGATGCCGGCGTCCTCCTCGTTCAGCTCATCGCCTGCGAGCAGGCCGTCGACGATGCGATGGAGGTGCTTCGTGATCGCACCCTTCTTCGCACCCGTCGCCTTGTCGAGCTGCTTCTCGAGCGGGGCTATCGCGGCAAGGATCTGCTCCGCCGCCGTCGACACCTGCTCGAGCTCGCGCGGCGCCAGCCGGCGGTCGTCGCGAATGGCGGCGTTGCGGACGAGCTCGCGGATCTTCTTCGAGTCCTCCGTCGTGATCTGTCCGACGAGCTCGACGAAGAGGCCGCCGACGAGGCCGCGCACGTCCTCGAGCGTCGGGAGCGCCTGCTCCTCGGCCCAGTTCGACAGGCCGCGACCCCAGAAGTCGTCGTCCTCGTCGAAGTTCCGCTCGCGGCCCTTCGCGAAGTACTCGCGGCGGCGTGCAAGCCGGTCCTCGAGCGCGGCGAGCGCCTCGTCGCGGTCGACGTAGATCCGCTCGGATTCCGCCTTCACCTGGTCCTCGAGCGCGTTCACGTCGGCCGCGCGCTTCTCGACGTCGACCGCGGTGACGATCGACGCTGCGAAGTACAGGACCTTCTCGAGCTCGCGCGGTGCGATGTCGAGCAGGTAGCCGATGCGGCTCGGGACGCCCTTGAAGAACCAGATGTGCGAGACCGGCGCAGCGAGGTCGATGTGACCCATGCGCTCGCGGCGCACCTTCTGCCGCGTCACCTCGACGCCGCAGCGCTCGCAGATGATGCCCTTGTACCGGACGCGCTTGTACTTGCCGCAGTAGCACTCCCAGTCGCGCGTCGGACCGAAGATGCGCTCGCAGAAGAGGCCGTCGCGCTCCGGCTTCAGCGTGCGGTAGTTGATGGTCTCGGGCTTGGTGACCTCACCCGAGGACCAGTCGCGGATCTGCTTGCTGGAGGCGAGCCCGATCCGGATCGCGTCGAAATCGTTGATATCGATCAAAGTGTTCTCTCAGCTCCTGATCAGTCTTCGAGTTCCAGATCAACAAGGTCCGGCTCGCCCAAGGGCCCTACCTCGGCGTCCGCTTCCTCCTCAGCCTCTGCGCCCGGCGACACCTCGACGTCGTCGAGGTCTCCGAGAGTCTCGTCGGCCGGCAGCACCAGGTCCTGGTCGACCCGCTCCTGCCCCTCCTCGAGCTCCTCGGTCGTCGGCTGCTGGCCGACGGCGCGGAGCGAGCCGGGCGACAGGTCGATGCCCAGCTCCTCGGCGGCGCGCAGGAGCTCGTCCTCCTCTTCGCGCACCTCCACCTCGCGCCCCTCGTCCGAGAGCACGTGCACGTCGAGCGCGAGCGACTGCATCTCCTTCAGCAGCACCTTGAACGACTCGGGGATCGACGGCTCGGCGATGTTCTCGCCCTTGACGATCGCCTCGTACGCCTTGACGCGCCCGACCGTGTCGTCGGACTTGATGGTGAGCATCTCCTGCAGCGTGTACGCGGCGCCGTAGGCCTCGAGCGCCCAGACCTCCATCTCGCCGAAGCGCTGGCCGCCGAACTGCGCCTTGCCGCCGAGCGGCTGCTGCGTGACGAGGGAGTACGGGCCCGTGCTCCGCGCGTGGATCTTGTCGTCCACGAGGTGGAGCAGCTTGAGGATGTACATGTAGCCGACGGTGATCTTCTGATCGAAGGGCTCGCCGGTCCGGCCGTTGTACAGCTGCACCTTGCCGGAGCACTGACGCCCGGCCGGCCGTTTCTCGTCGATGACGAACTGCACCGGCGAGTCGGGGTTCTGCCGCACGTACTCGATCAGCGCCTCGTCGACGTCGGCCGGCGTCGCACCGTCGAAGACGGGGGACGCAACCGCGTGCGGATTCGGTGCCGCGATGATCTGCCGGCGGTGCTTCCAGTCGAAGTCGCCGTTCCTGTCTTCCTCCGGCGCGAACACGCCGTGCGCCGCCGCCCAGCCGAGGTGCGTCTCGAGCACCTGGCCGATGTTCATGCGGCTCGGCACGCCGAGCGGGTTGAGGATGATGTCGACGGGCCGCCCGTCCGGGAGGAACGGCATGTCCTCCTCGGGGACGATCTTCGAGATGACGCCCTTGTTGCCGTGGCGGCCGGCGAGCTTGTCGCCCTCGGCGATCTTGCGCTTCTTCGCCACGTAGACGCGGACGAGCTCGTTCACGCCCGGGCTGAGGTCGTCGCCGCCGTCGCGCGAGAACGTCTTCACGTCGATGACGACGCCACCCTCGCCGTGCGGGACCTTGAGCGACGTGTCGCGGACCTCGCGCGCCTTCTCCTTGAAGATCGCGCGGATCAGCTTCTCCTCCGCCGTCAGCTCGGTCTCGCCCTTCGGCGTCACCTTGCCGACGAGCAGGTCGCCGGAGTTGACCTCCGCACCGATCCGGACGACGCCGCGCTCGTCCAGCTGTGCGAGCGACTCCTCCGAGCGGTTCGGGATGTCGCGCGTGATCTCCTCGTCGCCGAGCTTCGTCGAGCGCGCATCCACTTCGTACTCGTGGATGTGGATCGACGAGAGGATGTCGTCCTTGACGAGGCGCTCGGAGAGGACGATGGAGTCCTCGAAGTTGTAGCCCTCGTACGACATGAACGCCACGAGCAGGTTGGCGCCGAGCGCGAGCTCGCCGTCGTCGGTCGAGCTGCCGTCCGCGAGGACCTGGCCCGCCGTCACCTTGTCGCCCAGGCGCACCACCGGCTTGTGGTGGATGAGCGTGCCCTGATTCGAGCGCATGAACTTCGTCAGGGTGTAGTCGTCGCGGCCGTCCTTCGACTCGACGACGATCTTGTCGGCGTCGACGTCGACGACGTTGCCGGCCTTCTCCGAGATGACGACGTCGCCGGAGTCGACCGCGGCGCGGTACTCGAGGCCGGTGCCGACGAGCGGCGCCTGGCGCACGAGCAGCGGAACGGCCTGGCGCTGCATGTTCGCGCCCATGAGGGCGCGGTTCGCGTCGTCGTGCTCGAGGAACGGGATGAGCGCGGTCGACACGGACACGATCTGCGCCGGCGCGACGTCCATGAACTCGACGTCCTTCGGCGCGGCCGTGACCGCCTCGCCCTCGGCCGAGCGGCAGAGCACCGCCGACTCGAGTAGCTTTCCGTTCTTGTCGGTGGACGCGGTCGCCTGCGCGATCGTGTACCGGGACTCCTCGACGGCGTCGAGGTAGACGATCTCGTCCGTCACCTTGCCGCCGACGACGCGCCGGTACGGCGTCTGGATGAAGCCGAACTCGGACACCGTCGCGTACGAGGCGAGGTAGCCGATGAGGCCGATGTTCGGGCCTTCCGGCGTCTCGATCGGGCACATGCGTCCGTAGTGCGTCGGGTGGACGTCGCGCACCTCGATCGGCGCGCGCTCGCGGGTGAGGCCGCCGGCGCCGAGCGCCGACAGGCGCCGCCGATGCGTGAGCCCGGCGAGCGAGTTCGTCTGGTCCATGAACTGCGACAGCTGCGACGAGCCGAAGAACTCCTTGAGCGCGGCCACAACTGGACGGATGTTGATGATCGTCTGCGGCGTGATGGTGTCGACGTCCTCCGTCGTCATCCGCTCGCGGACGACCCGCTCCATGCGGTAGAGGCCGACCCGGAACGCTTCCTGGATCAGCTCGCCGACGGTGCGCAGGCGGCGGTTGCCGAAGTGCTCGTACTCGTCGAGCTCGGCCGCGATGGGTGCACGCGGGAGCGCGATCGCCTCGGCGGCGAAGTCCTTCGAGTCCTCGGGGACGCCGAGCTTGACCGGCAGGTCGATGAGCTTGCGGACGAGCGCCACGATGTCCTCAGTCGTGAGGACGCGGACGTCCTCCGGCACGTTGACGCCGAGGCGCTGGTTCAGCTTGTAGCGGCCGACCTTGGTCAGGTCGTAGCGCTTGGGGTCGAAGAACAGCGCACGCAGGAGGTTCCGCGCGTTGTCGAGCGTCGGCGGCTCGCCGGGGCGCTGCTTCTTGAACACCTCGATGAGGGCCTCCTCCTCACGGGTGGAGGGATCCTTCTCGAGGGTGTTGACGATGTAGAGCGAGTTGTCGAACAGGGCGAGGATCGCCTCGTTCGTCGACGTGTCCAGCGCGAAGCCGGTGGACGGGTCCTCGGCGGGGAGAGCGCGGAGGAGCGTCGTGATCGGGAGCTTGCGCTTCCGGTCGATGCGCGCGTACGCGATGCCCTTCTTGTCGATCTCGAGCTCGAGCCACGAGCCGCGGCTCGGCATGAGGTTGGCCGTGAAGACCTGCTTCGTCGGGTCCTTCGGCTCCATCAGGTAGGCGCCCGGCGAGCGGACGAGCTGCGTCACGATGACGCGCTCGGTGCCGTTGATGATGAACGTCCCGACCTCGGTCATCATGGGGAAGTCGCCCATGAAGACCGTCTGCTCGCGGATCTCGCCCGTGTCCTTGTTCACGAACCGGACGGTCATCGAGAGCGGGGCCTGGTACGTCAGGTCCTTCTCGCGGCACTCCTTGATGGTGAACTGGGGCTCACCGAACACGTACTCGCCGAACTCGACGGCGAGGGTTCCGGTGTAGTCCTCGATCGGGGAGATGTCGTCGATCGTCTCCCTGAGGCCCTCGTCCAGGAACCACTGGAACGAGGCCTTCTGGATGTCGATGAGGTTGGGGAGGTCGAGGACGTTCTCGATTTTGGAAAAAGACTTACGCGCGCGGGGCGAAGCGACCTTGGTGGTCAAAGAAGAAGCCTCCCTTGGGGACGTGCGAGCTCAGGCGAATTCAGGCGTGCGGACGGGCAGACGGACGGAACGTCGGCGCAACCCGTCAGGGTACCGAAACTGACCCCCTTACCGCAAGCGTGGCCAACGGCCG
Organism: Gaiellaceae bacterium; assembly: GCA_036512155.1. GTDB lineage: Bacteria > Actinomycetota > Thermoleophilia > Gaiellales > Gaiellaceae > Palsa-739. Next base: position 4,973 of record DATCBD010000087.1, read on the forward strand.
TCGCCGGAATGTGCTCGGAATGGTAGCTCGGTACCCGGTACCACGCAAGCGGCACCAGGTACCGGTCGTTTCGCCGTCAGGAGGTGGTCGTCGTCACTCCGAGGCGAGAAAGCGCTCGACCGCCGGCGCGAGGGCCTCCAGCCGGTCGGAAGCAAGGGAGTAGACGACGTAGTAGCCCTCGCGCCGGGTGGTGACGAGCCCGGCCTCGGCGAGGCGGTGCAGGCTCTTCGAGAGCCCCGCGGTCGAGAGCCCAACGAGCGGCGAGAGCTCCTGCGTCGTGCGCGGCCGCTGCGCGATGAGCTTGAGGACGCGCAGGCGCGTGTCGTCGCCGAGTGCCCTCAACACGCGCAGGAGCTCGGCCGGCGGAATGCGCGGCTCCGCGTCCCGCGCGATCGTGGGAGCGGCATAGACGATTGCGGTCGGCCACGGCTCGTCGCAATTGACGACCAGGTGCGGCCAGACGAAGACGCTCGGGCTCAGCACGAGCGGGTTAGCGGCGTCGATCTGCACCTCGTGGTCGTGCGGGAGGTCGATCAGGAGCTCGCGCCGTGCAGAGTCGACCCGGCAGTGCGGCGGCAGGCGACCGAGGACCGGCCAGATCCCTTCGGCGGCGAGCCGCCGTCCGGACTCGACGATCGCCTGCGCGAGCAGCGGATCGATCCGGTCCCATTCGGCGGCGAACGCCTCGAGCCAGTAGCGCTCGAGGAAGCGGGCGAGGCGCTCGGCGAAGCCCGCAGGGTCGTCGAGCAGATCCGCGCCTCCTCGAGCCGCGACGACGGCGTGGTCGACGACACCGGTCCCGCCGTGGTCGTGCAGGGGCCGGGCGAGCGCCGGCAGGAGCAGGTCCGGCGGCAGGGCACGAAAGCGCGCGAGCTCCTGCTCGAACGACTCGACCTCGTCGTCGGGCGTCGGCAGGAAGACGTCGGGCACGTGCCGGCGGAGGACGAAGGCAAAGCGCTCGAGCTCGCGCCGGAGCGTGGGGTCGAGACCGGCCCGCATCCGCCGCACCCAGGCGTGATGGAGCGCGTGATGCTTGGGGCCGAGCAGGACGTGGAGGCTGAGCACGCACTCGAGCACGGGCGAGACAGTGAGGGCGACGTGCTCCTCGGGAGACTCGGAGAGCGCGATGCGGATCATCCGATCCTCTTTTCGGAAGAACAGTTGACCGGTCGCGGACAGCCTGCCCATCATTGGGCCGGTGCGCAAGACCCTTCTCGGAGTCGCCCTCATCCCAGCCGGGCTCGCGCTCGCGTTCGCCCTGCCGGTGCGGGCGCAGAGCCCGGTGCTGGTCGGGAAGGTCGGGCTGCACAACGCCTTCCACATCAGCCTCTCGTTCCCGGACGGGAAGCCCGTCCGGTCGATACCGGCGGGGACGTATTCGATCGTCGTGCACGACTACTCGAAGATCCACAACTTCGCGCTCGGCTCGATCACCGAGAACAGACGGATCTTCACCGGGGGCATCCGCTTCGTGGGAACGAAGACGTACACCGTCACCCTGGCGCCGGGGCGCTACGCGTACGCGTGCTCAGCGCACCCGCAGACGATGAACGGCGCCTTCGTGGTCACCGCGACCGACGCGGCGACCACGACGACGACGACGTAAGGCGCTACTTGATCTCGACGCTGGCGCCGGCCTCTTCGAGCTGCGCCTTGATCGAATCGGCCTCGTCCTGGGCGACGCCCTCCTTGACCGGCTTGGGGGCCGAGTCGACGAGATCCTTCGCCTCCTTAAGGCCGAGACCCGTGAGCGCGCGCACGACCTTGATCACCTGGATCTTCTGCTGGCCCGCCCCGGTGAGGACGACGTCGAACGCCGTCTTCTCCTCGACCTCAGCCGGAGCAGCGCCACCGGCGGCCGCCACGGCGACCGGAGCGGCGGCGGTGATGCCCCACTCGTCCTCGATCTTCTTCTTCAGCTCGACGAGCTCGAGGACGGACATTTTTCCTAGTGAATCGAAAATGCTGTCTACACCAGCCATTACTCGCTCTCCTCTTCAGTGGTCGTTTCCTCTTCGGACACGACCGCTGTGGCGGTCGTGTCTGTGACTTCCTCGGCCGCGGGCTCCGGCTCGGCAGGCGCAGCTTCCGCCACCGGCTCGGGCTCGGCCGCCGCCGGAGCAACCTCCTCGCCGCCCAGCTGCTCGATACGCGCGTCCAGAAGGCCGTACAGGTTTTGCAACGGTGCCGTGACCAGACCGAGCAGGGCCGTGACCGGGGCGATGATCGCGCCCAGCACCTGGCCGCGCAGGATCTCGAGCGGCGGCAGCGCCGCCAGGGTCTCGACCTCTTCAGCCGTCACGACCCGGCCTTGCAGGACGCCGCCGCGAATCGCGAGGACCTTCGACTCGCGCGCCATGTCGGCGAGCGCCTTCGCAGCGGCGAGCATGTCTCCGTCCGCCTCGAGGAACGCGATCGCCGTCGGGCCTTCGAGCAGGGTCAGCAGCGCATCCGCGCCCGCCGCCGCCGCCGCCCGCCGGGTGAGCGTGTTCTTCACCACGGTGAAGCGCGCGCCGCTCTCCAGCAGCCGCGTCCGCAGCGTGTCGATCTGGGGCATCGTCAGGCCGCGGTAGTCGGCCACGAGCACGGTGTCGGCCGCCTTCAGGCGGTCGGCCAGCTCGGCGACGATGTGCTCCTTCTGCTCTTTCTTCACGTCATTTCCTCCGGAAATGACTCGGCCCGCACAAAGGCGGGCCAAAGAGAAGAGCACAGGCTCTTCGCTGCCCCACCTCGACTGGACTTCTGCCCCGAAGGGCTGCCAGTGGTCTTCGGCGGTCGCGAGTCGGTTAGGCCGTAACTGTAGCTTCCTCCAGGTCTTCGGTGATGCCGCGCGTCCGGGCCGGGTCGACATGGATGCCGGGGCCCATCGTGCTCGCGAGCGTGATCTGCCGGATGTAGCGGCCCTTGGCCGCCGACGGCTTCGCCCGGATGATCTCGTCCACCACGGCGGCGTAGTTCTCCACGAGCGCCCGCTCGTCGAAACTCTTCTTGCCGATGGAGAGGTGGACGCAGGCGCCGCGGTCCGTCCGGTACTCGAGCTTGCCGGCCTTCGCGTCCCGCACCGCCTTGCCGATGTCGAAGGTGACCGTGCCGGTCTTCGGGTTCGGCATCAGGCCGCGGGGGCCGAGGATGCGTCCGAGCCGGCCGACGTTCCCCATCTGGTCGGGGGTGGCGATGGCGACGTCGAAGTCGGTGAAGCCCTCCTCGACGCGCTTGGCGAGGTCGGCGGAGCCGACGACGTCCGCCCCGGCCTCCTCTGCCTCACGGGCCTTGTCGCCCTCGGCGAACACGGCCACGCGGACGTCCTTGCCCGTGCCGTGCGGAAGCATCAGCGTGCCGCGGAGCTGCTCGTCGGCGTGGCGCACGTTGAGCCCGAGCCGGAAGTGCACCTCGACGGTCTCGTCGAACTTCGCGCTCGGCGACTCCTTCAGCATGCGCACCGCCTCGACGGGCGAATACGTGCGCTCGCGGTCGATCGCGCCGCGCGCCTCGATGTAGCGCTTGCCGTGCAGTGCCATTACAGGTCAACCTCCACGCCCATGGAGCGGGCGGTGCCCGCGATGATCTTCGCCGCCTGGTCGACGTCGCGCGCATTCAAGTCGACGAGCTTCGTCTCGGCGATCTGGCGCACCTGCGCGCGGCTCAGCCTGCCGACCTTGTCGCGGTTCGGCTCGGCGGAGCCCTTCTCGAGCCGCAGCGCCTCCTTGATGAGGACGGCCGCCGGCGGGGTCTTCGTGATGAACGTGAATGAGCGGTCCTCGTAGACGGTGATCTCCACCGGCGTGATCCGGCCGTTCTGGTCCGCCGTCTGGGCGTTGAACGCCTTGCAGAACTCCATGATGTTGACCCCGTGCTGGCCCAGTGCGGGGCCGACCGGCGGCGCAGGGTTGGCCTGCCCGCCCGGGATCTGCAGCTTGATGAGAGTCAGTACTTTCTTTGCCATCTGATCAGTCCAGTTTCTTGACGTTGTCGAATCCGACCTCGACCGGCACCTGCCGCTCGAAGATATTCACCATCACCTGCAGCTTCTGCTGGTCCGCGTTGACGTCGGTGATCTCGCCGTCGAAGTCTGCCAGCGGCCCGGAGGTGATCTTCACCGATTCACCGAGCTGGAACTCGACCTGCGCGCGCGTCGCGACGCCGCCACCGGCACCCGTGTGCAGGATGCGGTCGACCTCGGGCTGCGAGAGCGGCACGGGCTTCGAGCCTGCCCCGACGAAGCCGGTGACGCCAGGGGTGTTCTTGACCACCATCCACGCGTCGTCGTCGAGGTCCATGTTCACGAGCACGTAGCCGGGGAGGACGCGCTTCTCGGTCTGCACCTTCTGGCCGTCCTTCGTCTCGATCACTTGCTCGGTCGGGACGACGACGCGCCTGAAGCGCGGCCGCTGCCCCATCGATTCGATGCGGTGCTCGAGATTGGCTTTCACCTTGTTCTCGTGCCCGGAATAGGTGTTGATCACGTACCAGCGAAACATCAGATTCTCCCGATCCCTATCGCAGCAACACGTGCTGGACGACGTACTTCCAGAGCTCGTCGTTCAGCCAGAGGTAGAAGCCGACGATCAGGCAGGCGACGAGCACCACTGCGGTGCCACTGACGAGCGCATGCTGGTTCGGCCACTCGACCTTCTTGAGCTCGCCCCAGGCCTCCTGGACGAAGTGCACAGCGCCCGAGCCCGGGGCGTGCCGCTCCTCGGCCTCCGGCCGTGGCTCGCGGCGCGGCTCCTCGCCGCCGTTCGCCGTCGGGCGCGCAGGCGGACGCACGGGCGGACCGCCCGCGAGCGCCGGCTGCGACTGGGCCCGGCGGGCACGCCGCTGCTGACGGGTCTGCCGCGCCATGCGAGGTCAGCGAGTCTCCCGGTGGATGGTGTGACAGCCGCACCAGCGGCAGTACTTCTTGAACTCGACGCGGTCAGGCGAGTTTCGCTTCGACTTTTCCGTCTGGTAGTTGCGCCGCTTGCACTCCGTGCAGGCGAGCGTTATCGCGACTCGTACTCCTGTGGCCATTTTTCTTCTCTTACCTCAAAGGGGGAACGCGTTGAAATAGCGCCGGGTGGGCTCGAACCACCGACCTCTGCATTATGAGTGCAGCGCTCTAACCAGCTGAGCTACGGCGCCCGGACGCCGGCGGAGTGTAGCCAAAAACGGCTCCGGCCCTATACAACCCGGCGCATGCGGATCTACGTCACCGGCGGCGGCATCGGCTTCGTCGGCGGCCACGTCGTCCGGGTCCTCCGCGAGCGAGGCGCCGACGTCCGGGACGAGTTCGTCGACGTGCTCGACGCCGCCGGGCTCGAGCGGACGATGCGGGGCTGCGACGCGCTCGTCCACGTCGCCGCGCTGTACAGCTACGACGCCACCGAGGCCGCCCTCGCGCGCGTGAACATAGAAGGGACGAGAACGGTGCTCGACGCCGCGGCGCGCGCCGGCGTCCGCCGGGTCGTCCACACGAGCACGGCCGGCACGTGCGGCCCGGTCGGCGGCCGTCCTGCAACGGAGAGCGACGGCCCGCCCGCGTGGGAGCTGCGCGTGCCGTACAAGCGGACGAAGCTCGAGGCGGAGAAGCTCGCGCTCGCGGCCGGAGCCGTGGTCGTGAACCCGACGACGCCGGTCGGCGAGGGCGACACCAGGCCGACGCCGACGGGCCGGATGGTCGCGGGCGTCGCACGCGGGCGGTACCGGGCCTACGTGCCGACGACCGGCCTGAACGTCGTCGACGTCCACGACGTCGCGCTCGGGCATGCGCTCGCGCTCGAGCGCGGCCGGGCAGGCGAGCGGTATCTCCTCGGCGGCGTCGACATGTGGCTCGGCGAGGTGTTTGCGACCATCGCGCGGCTCGCGGGCCGGCCGCGACCGCGCATCCGCGTCCCGTACGCGGCTGCTCAGGTGGCGGCCGCGCTCGGCCTCGTCAATCGCGACGAGGTGCGGCTCGCCCGGCTGCCGATGTTCTTCAGTTCCGCGAAGGCGGAGCGCGAGCTCGGCTACAGCCCCGGCCCGATCGAGCCGGCGCTGCGCCGCGCGATCGCGGACGCTACCGGTGGTTCGCGATGAGCTCGAGCGTCCGGCGCCAGGCGTCGTCGGAGGCGTCCTGGAACTCCTCCTGCTTCCGGTCGAAGAAGCTGTGCGGCGCGCCCTCGTACTCGACGAGCTCGTGCTCGACGCCTGCGGCGGTGAGCGCGGCGTCGAAGGCCGCGTTGTCCTCGGCGGTGATGTGCGCGTCCGCCCCGGCCTGGAGGGCGAGGAGCGGGCCGCGCATGTGCGGTGCGTCCTCGAGCGGCGGGCGCCCGTAGAAGCCGACGGCACCGGCGAGCCCGTGCCCCGCGGCGGAGGCGAGCCAGGACTGGCGCCCGCCCATGCAGAACCCGACCGTGAAGATCGCCGTCGCGCCGTGGTCGCGGAGGTAGGCGACGCAGGCGCCGACGTCGGCCTGGATCCCCTCGGGCGTCGTCTCCTTGACGTGCTCCATGTACTCGAAGTCGTCGCCGCGCTTCTCGACGCCGGCGCTGCGCCCGAAGTAGTCGAACGCGACGGCTGCGTGGCCGCGCTCGGCGAAGCGGAGCGCGAGCTCCTCGTAGAACCGGTACAGGCCGCGGACGTCGGGGAGGATCACGATTCCGGTCGCGCCGGGCTCCTCGGGGGCTGCCGCGAACGCCGCGAAGCGGTTCCCGTCAGCGGCCTCGAGGACGAGATCGTCGTGGGGGACAGCCGCCCCGGAGATGACCGGAATCGGCGGCAGCGAGTCGCTGTCGAAGCACATTGGGAAGGATCCTACGACCCCGCGGCGTAGTCAGGTCGAGCGATGGCGGAGCAGTCGCACCGCGAAGAGATGAACGAGGCGATCCGCGCGCAGCGCGAGCGGCAGGCTTCGGGCCGCGCCCCGGCACCGACGCCCCCACCGCCGGCCGAGAACGTCAAGCCGTCGCTTGCGGCACGGTTGGCCGCCCGCCTGCGCGGCAAGTAGGGTTCCCGCGATGAGACGGGGCGCCGCTTGGCTCGCCGCCGCACCGCTGATGCTCGGCGGGTCGCAGCTCGCGCACGCGCTCGCATACCGGCTCGTGTACCCGCAAGCGCACGTCCGCGTCGTGCACATGCTCGCGACGGGCCACTCGTACTTCATCCGGCTGCCGCTCGTGCTCGCAGCTGCCGGCGCGTGCCTGCTCGTCTCGCTCGTCGTCACCGCGTTCGACGCCGCGCGCGGCCGCAAGGCTCGTGCGCTACCTGCGTGGGCGTTCGCACTGCTCCCGCCGCTCGCGTTCGCGTTGCAGGAGCTGCTCGAGCTGTCGCTCCACACCGGGACGTTCGCGTGGCACGCCGTGCTCGCTCCGACGTTCGTCCCCGGCGTACTCCTCCAGCTCCCGGTCGCGCTCCTCATGTATCTGGTCGCACGCCTGCTGCTGCGCGCGGCCGAGCGCATCGGGCACGCGCTTCGCCGGCCGGCCCCCCGGCTCCGCACCGCGCCGCCGTTTGCCGTCGCACCCGTCGCACCTGCCGTCCGGCTGCTCGCCGGCCGGCGCCTTGCCCGCGCTCCTCCGCGCGTCGTCGTGGCCTAGCACGTCCACACGACACATCCCGCGAAGGAGGAGACATGATGCACCGGATCGCGCTCGGCGCGCTGGTCGCGCTCGCAGCGCTCGCAACGACGGCGGCCGCATCCGCGCACGCGATCATGAGCCCGGCGGTCGCGCTCGACAAGAAGCTGCAGCAATTCACGCTGTCGGTGCCGACCGAGAAGGCGAACCTCACCACCACCGAGATCGAGCTCACGGTCCCCGCCGGGTTTTCCATCGACTCGTTCGAGCCGCCGCCGACGGGCTGGAAGATGAACGTTCAGGCGACAGGCTCGGGCGATAGCGCCGTCGTCCAGAAGGTGACGTGGACCGGCGGCCACGTGCCGACGGACGAGGACGCGGTGTTCCGGTTCAACGCGTCGACGAGCGGCGCGAAGACGTACACGTTCGACGTGCAGCAGACGTACTCGGATGGGTCCGTCGTCGACTGGAACGGCCCGGAGACCGCCGACACGCCGGCGCCGACGATCGAAGCGCTCTCCTCGATCGGCGGTGGTGGCACGTCCACGCTGACGATCGTCGCGCTCGTGCTCGCAGGCGTCGCGTTGCTCGTCTCGCTCGGCTCGCTCGCCGCCCGGGGAGGCCGGTCGCTGACGTGAGGCTGGCGATCGTCCTCGGTCTGCTCGTGACGGCAGCCGCCCTGCCGGACGTCGCCTCGGCGCACGTCGGCCGGACGCTGCCCGTGGCGACGAACTTCACCGCGCGCATGGCCGGCTCCATTCCCGGTGTGCAGGCGAGGGTCGTCGACGGCGACCAGACGATGTGGCTGCGCGCAACCGCGGCGGCGGTCGTGCTCGTGCCGGGGACGCTCGGCGAGCCATTGCTCCGGTTCGACCAGCACGGCGTCTGGCTGAACCTCCGCTCGCCGACGGCCCAGGCGGACGGCATCGACCGTTTCGACCTCCGGCCGTCGGCGAGCCCGCACGCGCAGCCGCTCTGGCATCGAGTGGCCGGAGGGCACGCGTATGCATGGCACGAGCACCGGCTGCACGCGCTCCAGCCGCTCGCCCGCGTCCGCAACTCGGCAGGCCCGATCGGACCGTGGTCGGTGCCCGTTGTCGTCGACGGGCGCCGCCTCGCCCTGAACGGTGTCCTCGACTACAGCCCGCCGGGCGCGGCGTGGGCGTGGATCGCGCTCTCCGCGCTCCTCGCCGCAGCGTCCTCGGCGCTGGCGACGCGGTGGACGGCCGCGCTCGTCGCGCTCGCGCTTGCCGTCACCTCGGCGGTCTGGGCGATCCGGATCGGGCGGGAGCTGTACGGGCGCCCGAACGTGCAGGCGATCGGCTACGCCGAGGTGGCGATCACGTGCGCCGTCGGCGCCGCGCTCGTGTTCGGCCTCGTCCGGCACGATGAGGGAATGCGCGTGCTCACGGCGTTCCTCGTCGGCGTCGGCGCTCTGTACGAGGGACTGACGATGCTGCCGGTGCTGACGCACGCGATCGCGCTCAGCGCACTGCCGACCATCGTCGCCCGGCTCCTCGAGGTCCTCACCCTCGGCGCCGGCATCGGCACGCTCGTCGGCAGCGTCTTCGGGCACATGCGGACGCGAACCGCGGTGGAGGCCGCATGAACGTCCGCCTGCTCGCCGCGCTCCTCGCACTCGCCGCCGGCGCCGCCGCCGTCGTGCTCGTCATCGCGCTCCTGCACGCGACCCCGGGGCCTCAATGAGGCGGAAAGAGATAGCTCCGGTGCGGCGGGACGAACGGCCCCGCCTCGAGCACGAGCTCGTCCCCGTCGCGCAGCGGCACCGATCTCGGGTCGCCGCGCACGCGAATGCCATTCCGAAAGAGGGAGACAGCACCGTGGAAGCTCAGCAGCCTTCGCCGCCCGAGCGGCATGCCCCACACGGAGAAGAGGTCGCCGATCGTCGCCGCGCGGTCGAAGCGCACAACCCCGGTCGGCGTCGTCGTCCACTCGTGCGCGCGGCAGTGCGCGCTGCGCACGCCGATGCGCGCGGGGATGATGATCGCGAAGCCGTTGGCGAAGAGCTCCAGATGCGCACGCTTCACCGGACTGCCCGCGTGCGCGCACGGCGCATGCATCGCCGGCCGCGGTTGGTAGAGCGGGCCTGCTCCGATCGGCGTCGGTACCGGCACCTGCTCGAGGCTATCGCGCTCGTCGGCCTGCTGGCGGGATGCGGCGGAAGCGGCTCCGTGGCGCCGACGATCACCGTCGGCGCGGCCCATACGTACGAGCTTTCGGGCTTCACGCCGACGCAGCCGGTGATCGCGGGCAAGCCCACGCGCGTGTCGTTCACCATCCTCCAGCCGGACGGGAAGCCGCTGACGCAGTACAAGCACGGGGCCGGGCCCCACAACGGCGTGCACCTGATCATCGTCCGCCGCGACCTGGCGACGATCATCCACCACCATCCGCCGGTCGGGCCGAACGGCCTGATCAGCGACACGATCACGTTCGCAAAACCCGGGCCGTACCGCGTCGTCATCGACGTCTATCCGAAGACGTCCGGGCCGGTACCGAACTTCCAGATCGACTCGCACATCACCGTCGCGGGCGCGTATCACCCACAGCCGCTGCCGCCCTTCCAATCGAGTGAGACGGTGGACGGCTATCACTTCACGCTGCACGGCACGCCGCACCTGCGCGCGATCGAGCCGGCGTTCCTCGACTTCACGATCACGACGCCGAGCGGCGCGCCTGCCAAGTTCGGCACGTGGTTCGGCGCGCTCGCGCACGCGATCTTCTTCCGCCGCGGATCGCTCGACTACTTCCACACCCACGTGTGCGCGGCCGGGGTGTCCGGCTGCACGAGCATCTTCGGCGCCGCGCGCGTGACGGGCACGTCGACGACGCCGGGCCACCTGAAGGTCGGCGTCCTCGTCCCCATCTCCGGCACATGGCGACTGTTCCTGCAGTGCCGCATCGACGGACACATCCTCACGGCGCCGTTCACCTTGCGGGTGCGGTGAGGCGCGCGCTCGTCATCGCGGCAGTCGTCGCAGCCGCGCTCACGCTGCCGGCCGCAGCCTGGGCGCACGCGGCGCTGCTGAAGACGTTCCCGACGGCGAGCGCCGAGGTGGACACGCCGCCGACGGAGGTCCGGCTCGTGTACGACGAGGTCGTCGAGCCGCGCTTCGCGATCGTCTCCGTCACCGATGCGGCGGCGCACCAGCAGGTGGACGGCCCTGTGCACCGCTCGGCGTCGGACCCGTACGAGCTGGACGCGCCGCTCAAGCACTCCGCCGAGGGCTGGTACCTCGTCTTCTGGCGCGTCATCTCCGCCGACGGACACCCCGTGCGGGGCGCCTTCCTCTACCGCATCGGCCCGAACCCGGGCCCGCCGCCGAAGTTCGTCATTCCGTCGCTGACGGAGACAGCGGTGACACCAGGACTGATCTCGCTGCGCTGGCTGACCTTCCTGTCGGTGATGGCGGCGATCGGGATCTTCGTCTTGCGCACCGTGATCGCGCGCCCCGTCGTCTCGCGTGTGCCGGGGACGCGTTTGCGCGGCCTGTCGATCGCGTTCGCCGCGACGCTCGCCGTCGCGCTCGTGGCGACGCCAATCTATGTCCTGATCGCCACCGCGCAGTTCGCGCTGCGCTCGTTCTGGTCGTTCGGCGCCCTCATTCCGCTCATGGATGTCTCGGCATTCGGCCGCGGCTACCTCCGGCTCGAGCTCCTGCTCGCGCTCTTCGGCGTCGCCGGCGCTGCGGCGATCTGGCTCGACCGGCCCGAACAGCTGCGCCGATCGGTCGCCGGCCTCCTGTCCCTGTGGGGTGCGCTGCTCGCCGCCGGCGCCGTCCTGCTCGTGCCCGGAACGGCCGGCCACGCTGCGCAGACCGCTCCGCGCGCTCTCTCGCTCGTGTTCGACTGGCTGCACCTCGCCTCGGGATCGCTCTGGATCGGCGGGCTCATCGGGCTCCTCGTGCTCTGGTCCGCGCTGCCGGCGGCAAAACGCGCGGCCGGGCTCGCAGTGTGCGTGCCCCGCTTCTCGAACGTCGCCTTCGTCTCCGTCGCAGTCCTACTCGGGTCCGGGATCGGCGCGGCCGTCATCCACCTCCCCACGCTCGCGACGCTGTGGCAGACCGGCTACGGCAAGACGATCATCATCAAGGCGTCGCTGCTCCTCGCCGCGATGCTCGTCGCCTCCGTCAACCTCCTGCGGACGAAGCCCGCGCTGGCACGCGGAGAGAACGCGGAGAGCGCAGCGATCATTCTGCGCAGGCTCGTCAGCGTCGAGGTCGTGCTCGTCACCTCGGCGATCGTCGCCGCCGCGGTCCTCTCGAGCTATCCGCCGCCGCCGAAGGCGCTCGCGAGCATCGGCGCCCCGTCCGCGACCGCAGGCCCCGGCCCGGTGACCGAGGTCGTCGAACGGAACGGGTACAGAGTCGACATGCGCGTCACGCCGAACAAGGTCGCGGTACCCGACGACTACACCGTGCGGCTCACCCGCAACGGCGCGCCGGTGCGCGGCGCGACAGTGATCGCGACGTTCACGATGCTGGACATGGACATGCCGACGCAGGCGTACCGCCTCGCCGAGCGCTCGCCCGGCGTGTACGAGCACTCGTCCGAGGCGCTCGTCATGGTCGGACGATGGGGCCTCACCTTCGACGTGCAGCCGCCGGGCGCGCAGGCGTTCGACGTCGTCATCCTCGATCACGCGGCCGGATGAGGGTGGCTCTGGCTTGTCTGGCCGCGTGCTGCCTCGCCGCGGTCGCGGCGCAATCCGCGCGTGCGGACGGCGATCCCGCGAGCGACTACCTGCTCGTGCAGAAGGTCTTCCTCTCGTACGAGCTCGCCTCCTACCCACAGCAGGAGCATGCGTTGACGAAGCTCGTCGCGCAGGCGAACAAGCAGGGCTTCACCATCCGTGTCGCGGTCATCGACAGCGCGTACGACCTCGGCTCCGTCACCGTGCTCTGGCGGAAGCCGCAGACCTACGCGCGGTTCCTCGGCGCCGAGCTCAGCTTCGTCTACAAGCAGCGGCTGCTCGTCGTCATGCCGAACGGCTTCGGCTTCAACTGGCCCAAGCACTCGTCGAAGGCCGTATACGCGGTGCTCGCGAAGCTCCACGTCGAGCACGGCGGCGCCGGCTTGCTCGCGTCCGCCACCGCGGCCGTCCAGGCGCTCGCCAAAGCGGGATGAGGGCGCTCTCCCTCCTCGCGGCCGCGCTCGTCGCAGCCGGCGTTGCGCAGTCCGCCCGCGCGGACGGCGACCCGGCGAGCGACTACCTGCTTGGGACGAAGGTCTTCCTTCCGTACGACGCGAAGTTCCCGCCCAAGCAGTCCGCGGAGCTGACGGGGCTCATCGTCGCTGCGAACAAAGCGGGGTTCCCGATCAAGGTCGCGGTCATCTGGAGCGATTACGACATGGGCTCCGTCACGTCGCTCTGGCGCAAGCCGCGCACGTACGCGAAGTTCCTCGGCCTCGAGCTCGGGTTCGTCTACAAGCAGCGGCTGCTCGTCGTCATGGCGAACGGCTTCGGATTCAACTGGCCGAAGCACTCAGCCGCCGCCGAATACGCGCTCCTGGCGAAGATCCCGATCCCGCCCGGCCCTGCCGGGCTGCTGACGGCAGCCGAGGCGGCGGTGAAGCAGCTCGCCGCGGCGGGAGGCGTCGACGTCGCGGCCCCCACGCACGTGACGACGCCCGCCCAGCAGAACACGCACGACCGGGAGATCATCCTCGTGGCCGTGCTCGGCGCGCTGGCGCTCGCCGCCGGGGCGCGGTACCTGATCCGCCGCAGTCGCTAGAGCGGGCGGTTCTTCTC
>DATCBD010000088.1:0-13535 GCA_036512155.1 Gaiellaceae bacterium
AGGAGCGCGGCGTCCGCCTGATCGTCGTCGGTGCACACGGCTGGGGCCGAGTCGGCCGGGTGATACACGGCAGCGTCTCGGAATACGTCCTACACCACGCCGATGCGCCGGTGCTCGTCGTTGCGGGCGATGCGGAATCGCACACGGACGTCGAGCAGGAGATCGCCGGAGTCGCAGCATGAACCTCCATGACGCGAATCCGCCGTCGCTTGCGGGCATCTCCGCCTACCTCATGGCGTCGGCTGGGATCGCGAAGAAGCGCCTCACGGTGCGCGGGAAGGCCTGCCTGACATGTCATAACCCACGCACCCGGTGCACGTGCCGGTGGCTCTGAGCGGACGATGACCGACGTCCTCGTCGCCTTCGCCAGCCGGCACGGAGCGACCGAAGAGCTCGCGCGCGCAATCGGCCAGCAGCTGTCGCATTCCGGGCTCTCCGTCGACGTCCGGCCGATGAACGAGGTCGACTCGCTCCAACGCTACTCCGCCTACGTCCTCGGCAGCGCCGTCTACATGGGCGCGTGGATGCCCGCGGCCCGCGAGTTCCTCGAGCGCCACCGCCGGCTCCTCGCCACCAAGCCGACCTGGCTCTTCTCGAGCGGCCCCATCGGCGAGGCCCCGGCCGACGAAACGAAGGCGTTCGACGCGACCGAGGTCGTAACCGCCGTACATGCACGTGACCACCACCTCTTCGGCGGCAAGCTCGACCGCCACTCGCTCAGCCTGCGCGAGCGGCTGCTCACGCGCCTCGTACGCGCGCAGGACGGCGACCACCGCGACTGGGCGATCGCAGCCGCGTGGGCGACCGCGATCTCGCATTCCCTCGCCAGCCGGCACGCCGCCTAAGACTGCGGAGTTTCCGCAACGATCTTTAGCGCTGTCCCCGATTGCGCGGCGCCCGTTGCGCCCGACCATCCTGACAACAAGCCACTGCATCGAAAGGAGTCGGGTGATGCGCAAGATATTCGAGATCGGAGGATTGGTCGCAGCCGTCGTGCTCGTCGCGTTCGGCGCGGTCGCGATCGTCATGAGCGTCAACGGCCGCAGCACGGTCGGCTCGGAGCTCAAACAGCAGCAGATCGTCGGCACGTCGGACATGACGCCTGCCGGCATCAAGGCCGAGGCGCAGAAGGCGGGGCTGAAGAACATCAGCTTCCCGACCTGCTCGGTCGCGAACAAGGCCGTCACGAGCGGCGCACGCGCGCGGTGCTTCGCGGAGTACATGCGGATCCACGCGCTCGAGGCCACGGGCGGCTACGTCTACTCGCAGATGGGCATCTACGTCGCCAAGCCAGGAACGCCGAAGGCGCAGCTCATGGCGGGCGGCGGGACCGACAACACGCAGTTCGCTGCGGTCGATCCCACGACGAAGCAGCCGGTGCAGAACGGCGCCCGCAACGTGTGGGTGACTGAGACCGCTCTCACCACTGCCCTCGACACCTCTTACCTGGCGAGCCAACTCGCGCTGTTCGGCATCGTCGTCGGCGTCGCGCTGCTCCTCGCTGGGATCGGCTTCGGAGTCCTCGCCATCGGTGGGGCTCTCCGGACCCCAGAGAAGGCGCTCGGCTTCCTCCACAAGTCGGCGACCGCTCCGAACCGTCCTGCGGTCCCCGTGGCGTAACGCGCCCGACTCCACCGCGGGAAGCGAGGGGCCGCCGCGAGGCGGCCCCTCGTCATGTCTGCTCAATGAGCCCGTTCGCGAGCGCCTACTGCACGAGCTCGGCTCGGGACTACAGTCCGAGCGTATGCATGATGTGCGCACGGTGGTGCCGCGAGCCCGCTTCCTGAAAGGCTTGCGGCCAGTGTCCCCGGCCGGAATCTAACCAGCGCAGACGGATTCGCGCTCGCGTCGGGTGCCCAGATCGTCGCAGGGTTGGGAGGTGGCGCACTGCCTTCGAAAGCGACCTTGGCAGGGCGCGGCCGGCTGGGAGGGAGTGGCTTAGTCGCTGGTCGAGAGCTCTAGCAGTGCGAGCGAGAGCTTCTGCACTTCGAACGCGATTTCCCGCACGGCATTGTTAAGGCATTCGGTGCGCACCGCGAGTTCGTGGGTCGCGAGCGACGTAGGCGTTGTAGACAACAGCGGGTGCCCCCATTCAAGTGGCGTGTCGCCGGCGTGGAGAAGTTCGTCGACTCGCTCTGTTAGCCGAGCCTCACGGACTGGGAGAAGGACGGTCTCGTCAATCAGGGTTGCCATGTCGATCATCTCCTTTCGCGCAAGCGTGTCGGAAGTGACGACGTTCCGCATCGGGACAAACCCTCATCGGGTGACGACCATGAGTCTCGTTCAGACAGCACTTTCGATCACGTCGGCACCAGCGAGGAGGCCCATCGAGCCGGGATCGAGCGAGTCGTCCAGGCAGGCGCGCAGCCCGTGACCTGGGTCGCCCTCGCCGTCGAGCTCCAACGCGACTAGGCCCGCGAGGAAACAGTCGCCGACGTCATCGAGATTGTGCTCATTGAACGACTCCTCAAGGCATGACCGCGGCCGCAATCGCCTGTCCAAAGGCGCCCATGTCTTGCCCGGACGCTCGTCCCTGGGAGAGCATCGTCACGACGGACAGGCACCAAATCTCGGCCTCCATGGAATCGAGCCGGCGGCGGCGAGGAGGTACTTGCCACGCGTGCCTGAGGCGCGACTCAGCCTCGCGGGCGGAGCTCACCGTGCCAATCGGCGACAGGCCGAATGACCGCGTAGTCCGTCGTGAGCGCCCACTCGACGAAGCGCATCTCGTAGCGATCGGGAACCTCATCCCAGGGGTGCCAGGAGGAGAGCGGGCACACGAGTAGCTCACTGTCGTTAACGCCGTCCGGCCATCGCCGACACGATGAACGCACCCGGGACGACCGAGTCGTACTTCAGCGTCGCCGGCCGACCCAAGTTCCTGGTCTGGCTCGGCCACTACCTCCTCGACCGTCCACTCGCGGCGTTCCTCGCAGCAGCGCGGCAGCCGGGCATCACACGAATCGTCTCGCAGCCCTAGCGATCTCACAGGTTTCTCCCAGCCCGGCGTGTCACCCTCCGTGACAACATGCCAACCGAGCGGGAAGGCGGCAGGCCCGCGCGCGCTCTCGTCCTCGACGACGAGAGCGTTTCCGAACGCCCCCGCCGTGAGCGGAGGAGAACGTCGATCGCTCGCCGCCGCCGGCGCAGATGGCCCTGGGTGCTCGCCGCGGTGCTGATCCTGCTCTCGCCGATGTTTTACTCGTACACCGCGACGATGCTGCAGCCGTCGAGCCTTCCGCTCGGCGTCCGCAGCGTCGAGTGGCTCCGGACACACCACATGAACTGGTTCGTCGACGAGGCGGAAAGCGTCTACTACGGACTGAAAGCGCCGAAGAAGGGCGGCCCACAGCTCGTAGCGCTGCCTCCCGTTGGGCTCGCTGCCCCCCGCCTCCACCGTATGACCGGCCGCGCTGCCTGGCCACCGCCGATCAAACCGGTCTTCCAGCATCCGCTGCGCGGCGAAGGCTTGTGGAGGCGTACCGGTCCGCCGATCGACGGCCGTCCGCCGGTCCTCGTGACGACGTTCCGCACCGAGCTCGACTATCCCCGCATCGTCGCCTACGTCGCCTGGTTCGACCGCACCCGGACGGCGCTCGCCTGGTATCCGGGCCGATACGAGCCGCCCAACGCGCCCGTGCGTGGCCCGTTCTCCATCCCCTACGACCAGCGCTGGCGACTGCTCGCAACCTTCAACGGCGGCTTCACGTACATCGACGGCCACAACGGATCCTCCGTCAACGGCCACACGAACGAGCCGCTCGGGAACGGCCTCGCCACGCTGGTTGGCTACCGCGACGGACGCGTCGACATCCTGCGTTGGAACGGAGGCCCGAACGCACCCGCGAGCTACGCGTGGGCACGCCAGAGCCTCCCGCCGATCGTCTGGAGCGGCAGGTTGAACCCGGCGCTGAACAACAGCTCGGAATGGGGCTTCACGCTCGGGAACGCCGTCCGAGTGTGGAGGACGGGCGTCGGCATCGATCGACGAGGGAACCTCATCTACGCGGCTGCAAACGACCAGACCGTGATCACCCTCGCGCGCATCCTGCAACGCGCAGGAGCAGTGCGCGCAATGCAGTTCGACATCAACCCGGAGTGGCCGACGCTCATCTCGTATGCCCACCACCACGGGCTCGTGGCGACCGAGGTCGTGCCGAATCCGATGCAGCCGCCGACGCGCTACCTCGTTCCGGACGACAGAGACTTCGTCGCCGTCTACCGACGGCTACGCGGTCCGATCAACGTCCCGTTCAAATGACGCCGCCACCGCGATCTTCGACACGCTCCGGGCGGACATGACCGCGTTCCCTTTGCCGGTGCGCCGGTTCGGCTTGTCCCGGCGGGAGGCCGCGCTCGCCGGGCTCGTCGCCCTCGTGATCGCCGCAGCGATCCTCCGCTTCGGTCCCCCGCCGGGGGATGCGCCCGCACACCTGTACCGCACCCTGCTCGTCCAGCGCGGCGACTTCGTCTGGGACAACCTCTGGTTCGAGGGCGTCTACCCGCTCGCCGACTACAGCGTCCTCTACTACCTGCCGGCGGCCGTTGTCGGCAACCTCGCGCTCGTGCTCGTCTCCGCTGCGCTCTCGGCGTGGCTTTTTGCGCGCATCCTCCTCGAGCGCTGGGGGGGGCAGGCGAAGTGGCCTGCGCGCATCGCGGGCGTTCTCTGTGCAGCGCCGGCGTTCACCGGCCTCTTCGCGTACTCGCTCGGGCTCGTCACCATGCTCGGAGCGATCCGGTCGCTGCAGCGCGGGCGCGTCGGGGCATACGGCGTGCTCGCCGCGCTGACGCTCGGCTTCAGCCCGCTCGCGTTCCTCTTCCTGCTGCTCCTGCTAGCGGCGTCGTTCTGCGCGCACCCGCGGCTCAACAGCCGCAACCTCGTAATCGGGACGATCGCGGTCGGGCTCGCCGGGATCGAGGCCTACCTGTTGAAGCTCTTCCCGTCTCCCGGCGTCTACCCGTTCAACCACTACGACTTCGCGAGCCTGCTCGCGCTCTGCCTGGGCGGCGCTCTGCTCGCGCGGCGCGCGCCCGGCGGGCGCGTGATCGTCGCTTTTTTCCTGCTCTGGGCCGCCGCCGCGATCCTCGCCTTCTCGACGGTCTCACCGATCGGCGACAACGTCACGCGCCTGCGCTCACTCGTGCTGCCGCTGATGCTGCTAACCGGAATCCTCACGCGCTTCCGCCCGCGCTGGCTCGCCGTGCTCGCGATCTCCGGAGCGTTGGGCTATAACCTCGTGCCCTATTTCATGCTGATCCCGTACCGGCTCGACACGCGTCCGCAGCACCGCGCCTTCTGGCAGCCCGCGCTCACCTTCCTCGATCGGAACGAGGCGCCGAACTACCGCGTCGAAGTGGTCGAAACGGCCGGGAACTGGGAGTCGTACTGGTTCCCGCGCGACGGCTTCCCGCTCGTGCGTGGGTGGTACCGCCAACTCGACCTCGCGCGCAACCCGGTGCTCTTCAAGTCGAGCTCGACGGGCGCCGCCTACGTCGCATGGTTGCGCAGCGTCGGCGTGCGCTACGTCGTCGTCCCACACACGACGCTCGACCCACGGGTCGGCACAAGCGAGCTGCGCCTCGTCGAGCACGCCGGCCCGCAGCTGCGGCCCGTGCTCGCCTCCCCGACGCTCACCGTGTATGAGGTCCGGAATGCGACGCCGATCCTCACGGGCCCCAGCCCGGCGCGCCTGACCACCCTCGGAGCGTCGACGATCGCCGGCTCCGTCGCGACGGCGGGCTCGTACCGCCTGCGCGTCCAGCCCACCCCGTACCTGCAGGTGCGCGCGGGGGACGTCTGCGTCAAGCCCGCGCCAGGCGGAGAGTCGACCCTCGTCGCGCGCACCGCGGGCAGGTTCGAGCTCACGGTGCCTGAGAATCCCCTAGACCTGATCGACGAGTCCGCGCTCGCGACCTGCGCTCACAAGACGCCACGGTCGCCTGGCACACGCACAGCGCCGACTCCGACGGCATCCAGCTAACAATCGCCGTCGAGTAGCACGAGGCTCCTGTGCGCGAGCGTTCGGGAATGTCACCCGAGCTACTCGGGTGGTGCACTCAAGCGGATGCGAGACCTTGCGCGTGTGCCGCTGCGTCCGGCGGATTGCGAAGCCGAGCCTTCGGGTGGATACTCACGCTACGAGACTGCGGACTTCTATCGGCGTGCCGGCCGCCTGCATCGTCTTCGGGTGCGTTCCGGCGTCTTCGGCGCTCGCGTCGGTGTGGATCACCAACGGCGCCGATCGGGCGCAGCTTTCGGCCGACGCGGCCGGGGACGCTGCCGTTCGCTGGGGGCAGAGCACGCTCCTTGTGCCGCTGCACGGCAAGGTCGTGCATAGCGTCCTGTCCGGGCCTGACGTCTCGCGGCCGGCGCCGGCCTCTGGGCTGGCGTTCAGTCCGGCCGTGCGCCGGACACCGAGCGGGTGGTTGCTGGCGGTGCAAACGTGGGACGTTGCCGGACAGCCGGTCGCCCTGCACCTGGCGCGCTGGAAAGGGGAGCCGACGCAGCTCACGCTCACCGCCGCGGGCTCGCGTCTCACCGGCACAGCGTCGTTCCAGGGCAAGCCGCTGACGGCGTTCTCCCCGACGCCGAGCGGCACCCCCGTGCGCACCTACGTCTACATCGATTGCTTCGGCTGCGTGGCCTCAGCCACCGGTTGGTCGGCGATGATCGGCGTCCACCCGAAAGCCGACGGCAGCTTCAGCGTGTTCCTCCGGCCAAGTTGGATAGGTACCCGCTACCGGGCGTCCGTCAGCGGGCCGAACGTCGGCGCCACGCTCGCCCCCGACGCGCAAGCATTCGCCACGCCGTAGCGTCCCCCAGCGCGGGGAATGCTGCCGGCTCGCAACACACTGCCGCCTGCGCGAGCAGGCGTTACGTCTGATGCCGACTTCGCGCACACATCCTGTCTACAAGTCGTCTCCAAGGAGGGGCCGTAAGCAGGCGCACCCAGCGGACTCGCGCGCTAAACCCCTTCGATTGCGGTGACCCGCCCCTCCTTTGCCGCCGTCGCTAGCGCCGCATAGTGGCGCTCGTTCACGTCCGCGTAGGCGGCCGAGAACTCGGCGACGGCACGCTCGAACACATCACCCTTCCCGAGGTATGACGCGATCGCGATCCGATCGCCTGAACGCGCATGAGCGCGCGCGAGCGACCATGCGCACCAGGTCGCATACGTGGAGAGACCGCGCGGTGAGATGCGCTCGAGATCGATCGACATCTTCCAGTCGCGGAGCTGGCGGACGTAGAAATCGCGCGAATCGCCGTGCTCGTCCTCGACCCGCGTCCAGCCAAGGAAGATGTCGCTGGCCGCCTGCGCGATCCGCTGTCCGACCACGACGCGCTGAGCCTGGTTCGACTGATCGGAGCGGCCGACGTATTCCTCGAGCACCGAAGGACCCGCCTCCTTCAGCTGCAGGAAGAGCGCGTCCTTCGCGTCCCGGCCGAGGAGCAAGACGACCCACGACCGCATGCCGACGCTGCCGACACCGACAACCTTGCGCGCCAAATGGGCGTACCGAAAACTCTCGAGCAACCGGCGTCGCTCAGGCGGAAGTGAGCGGCGATAGCTGCGGAAGATGTCACGCAGATGTTCCACCCGGTTCGGGTGTCCCTCGAGCAGCTCCTCGACCGGGACGATGAGCGGAGGCTTCGACACGAAGCGCGGCTCGCCGTCGACGAGCTGCGTCAGCGCTGCCAGATCGTGCGCCGTGCTGTTCAGGCGCGCATGCTGCGCATCCCGCTCGACGTCTCGACGCTCGCTCGCGCTCCGCAACCCGGCAGCGATCGACGCGACATCGGCGCGCGCGTACCAGACCTCAACGTTCCGCATCCGCGCAAACGAGCGCATCGCCTCGCGATAGGACCTCGCCGTCGCAAGCACTGCCGACCGCCGCATCCCCTTGCTGACATCAATCGCGCGCCCGGCGATCTCCACGCTCGCGGCCAGACGCTTGACGTCCCACTCGAACGGGCCACGACTCGTCTCGTCGAAGTCGTTGATGTCGAACACAAGAGTGCGCTCCGGCGAGGCGTAGCCGCCGAAGTTCGCCAAATGCGCATCGCCGACCAGTCCCACCCGGAGCCCCGTGTGGGGAGACGGGGCAAGCTCATTCGCCATCACCGCAGCCGCACCCCGATAGAACGCAAACGGCGAAACAAGCATGCGCCCGTACCGGATCGGCAACAGCTCCTGCACCCTCGACTCCGCCTGCGCCACGAGGATCGCGACTGGATCCGCCGCCGGACGAAGCCCAGACTCGCCGTGAGCCGAGCGTGGCGCGTCAGCTCTCGCCGACCGCCCGCGATCCGCGCGCTCCGCCGCCGTCAGATGAACAACAGGCTGGACGTCGATACTCATGTCTACCAGCTAAGAGCCCCCGTCTGGGGGTTCGGGGGAGCGCGCCGCGACCCGATGTTCGCCGCATGAAGCTCGTCGTCGCAACTGCGGCAGTCGCTGCCGCCCTGACCGTCGCCTTGCCCGCAACGGCAGCGCCCGCAGCGCCCAACTCGTGGGCGAAGCAGGCCAACCAGGTCTGCTCGGTCTGGATCGCGAAGGCGAAGAAGGAGTTCGGTTCGCCGGTCACGGCTGCCCAGCTCTACTCGTTCGCGCACAAGGCGAAGACGCTGGAGATCCAGGAGCTCGCGGCACTGCAGAAGATCCAAGGCAGGACCACCGCCGGCACGGCCGCGCTCACCGCTGTCCAGGTCGACATCGCCGAGATCGGCTCCGCCATCAAGGCGTGGGATCAGGGCAAGCCCGCCCAGTTCGTCACGATCCTC
The DNA here is from genome assembly GCA_036512155.1 of Gaiellaceae bacterium. Classification (GTDB taxonomy): domain Bacteria; phylum Actinomycetota; class Thermoleophilia; order Gaiellales; family Gaiellaceae; genus Palsa-739. The sequence continues at coordinate 8,783 of DATCBD010000088.1, forward strand.
AAGCGCTACCTGAACGACGGTCGCCCGAAGTCGGCGTTCGCCATCGCCGGCGCCGGCGAGTGCGGCTGACGATCTAGGCGCCTCGCTGAGCGAAAGAAAGGCGCCTCCCGCGCCTCTCACTGTTGACGTTCTTGCCAACAGAGGAGGCTCAAGGTGCACCGGTTCCCCCGACCGTCCCCGGCACTGTTCATCTCCCTGCTCGCCCTGTTCTTCGCCCTGGGCGGCACCGCGTTCGCGATCGGCCAGAAGTCCACGCCGCAGGCGCGCTGCCAGACCGGCGCGATCCGCGGCATCGCCCTCGTCACGGGCGGCGAGGTCGGGATGGACAGCCTCCCGAGCACGTATCAGAGCGACGACGGGCTGTTCAGTTATCGCTGGAGCTGCACCGGCGGCCAGGTCGTCGTGCGCAAGCCGGTCGACAAGAACGGCGTCGACGTCCAGTTCGTCGGCAACCCCGCGAGCGTCGCGATCATCCAGTCGGTCGCGAACGGCGTCCCATACGCCGGCTCCGTCACCCGTAACTCGGACGGTTCGTTCTTCATCAGCATGGGCGGCTCGAATGTCGGGCAGCCCGGACCCTGGCAGTTCCAGTGGGACGTCCCGTTTACGATCGTGGTGATGTAGCGGCGTAGACTCGCGCGGTGCTCGACGCCGCCATCACTGCAGCACAAGAGCTCGGCCCGCACGACGTCGCGATCGTGCTCGGCTCGGGCTGGACCGACGCGATCTCGAGCTTTGAGCAGGCCGGCGACGACGTTCCGGTCGCAACGTTGCCCGGGTTCGCACAGCCGACCGTCGCCGGCCACGGCGCCATCGTGCGCTCGCTCCGCGCAGGCGACGTGCGCGTGCTCGCGTTCACCGGCCGCTCGCACTACTACGAATCGCACGACGTCGGACTCGTCGCGCACGCGGTGCGAACCGCGGCTGCCGCGGGCTGCCGCACCGTCGTGCTGACGAGCGCGAGCGGCGGCATGCGCGACGACCTCGCGCCCGGCGATCTCGTGATCGTTTCCGATCACATCAATCTCACCGGAGCGTCGCCGCTCGTCGGCGCGACATTCCTCGACCTCACCGACCTGTACTCGGCTCGCTTGCGCGCGCTCTGCCGCGAAGTCGACCCAAGCCTCGCCGAGGGCGTCTACGCCGGCTACTGGGGACCGAACTACGAGACACCCGCCGAGATCCGCGCCTATCGTGCGATGGGCGCCGACATCGTCGGCATGTCGACGGTGCTCGAGGCGATCGCCGCGCATGCGGAAGGCATGGAGGTGCTCGCGATCTCGCTCGTCACGAATCGCGCCGCCGGCCTCGGTGGGCGGCTCGACCACGCGGACGTGCTCTCGACGGCAGCCGCGTCCGTGGACCGGATGCGCGCCCTGCTCGAGGCCTTGCTTCCTCGGATCTAGGGCCGCAGCGGCGGCGGATCGAGCGCCGGATGCGTCGTCGGCCGGCGGACGTCGAACGCGAGGATGAGCACGCCGACGACTTCGTCCCCCTCGATCAAGGGCAGGTGCTGGGCGCGAACGCCTCGCACCTCGCCGTTCGCGTCCGCGAAGAGGGTCTCGAAGTCCGTCGGCTGGCGCTGCTCGACCGCGCGGCGGAAGTGCGCCTCGACGGACTCTCGCGCCTCAGGCGGAAGGGGATCGGTATAGCGCCGGCCGCGCATGTCCGCGATCGACTTGGCCAGCACGCTCTCGGCGCTGGCGTTCATGTGCAGGAAGCGGCCGTCGACGTCGTGCAGGATCGCGGGCACCGAGAGCCGGTCGACGAGCGAGAAGTCGAGCTTCGTCACGGGCCTGCCCGTTGGATCAACGCGTTGAGCGTCTTCGGCCCGAACACGCCGTCCTCGGCGAGCCCGGCGGCGTGCTGGAACGACGCGACCGCGGTCTTCGTCGCCGGTCCGTACTGGCCGTCGATCGTTCCCACCGAGTAGCCGAGCGCCTTCAGCGCGCGCTGCAGCGCGCGCACCTGCGTCCCGGTATCGCCCGGCTTGAGCGTCGTCGTCGGCAGCGCGCGCGACACAGCGGGCGTCGCGGCCGTCGTCGTCGGCGTCGTGACGCTCACACCCGTGATCGTGGACGCCGGCGGGCTGCTGCCGTTGAACACGCCGCCGGCACCGAGCCCCGCGATGAGGAGGACGACTGCGCCGCCTCCGACGACCGCGATGCGCTTCCAGGGAAGCTCGGGCCGCGGTCGGCGCGCAGGGACCGGCTGCAGCAGCCAGTCGTCCTCCGCACTCGGCGGGTCGCTCTCGAGCACGCCCGCTTCGTCGCCGCGATCATCGTCGGCGAACCAGTCGTCGTTCTCGTCACCGCCTTCCGGGCGTCGTCCGGCCATGCCGCACGCAACGCTAGCGTTTCAGACAGGCGAGGAGCGACCGGGCCGGAGCGTGGACGCAGACTCCGCGCCGGACGTAGATCTCCGACGCGTTCCCCGCGACCGCGATCGCGGCCGCCGGGCTCACGCCCGCGAGGGAGCGGACGCCCTGGTTCTCCGGTTTGGAACCGCAGCCACGCGTGATGCCTACGCCGATTGCGATCGCCTGCACCGCATCCGCGGCGCCGGCGGAGCGAACCGTGTACGCGTGACCGAGGTAGTAGAGCGTCGTGGAGCACGATCCCCCAGAGCCCCCGCTGAGCACCACCGGCGCGACGAGCACTCCGGCGATGACGAGCGCGGTCACCCCGCCGATCGCCAGTCGCAGCCGCCTGTTCACGGGACCATCATCGCCGTCGTACTCTTCCCCCATGGCCATATGCGCCGTCTGCGGCCAGGACAACCCGGACGTCGCCCGGTTCTGCTTCGCCTGCGGAACGGCCCTCGCCGAAGCCGGCGACGAGGAACGCCGGGTCGTCAGCGTCGTCTTCGTCGACCTCGTCGGCTTCACCGGCCAGGCGGAGCAGCTCGATCCCGAGGATGTCCGCGCGCTGCTCTCCCCCTACCACCACGCCGTTCGCGAGGAGCTGGAGTCGTTCGGGGGCGTCGTGGAGAAGTTCATCGGCGACGCCGTCATGGCGGTGTTCGGCGCACCGACGGCATTCGGGGACGACGCGGAGCGCGCGGTACGCGCGGCGCTGGCCGTCCGAGAACGGGTCTCCGGCGTCCGCATCGCGGTGAACACCGGCGAGGCGCTCGTCACACTCGGCGCGCGCCCGTCCCACGGTGAGGCGATGGTCGCGGGCGACGTCGTGAACACCGCCGCCCGGCTCCAGCAGGCGGCGCCCGTCGACGGCGTCCTCGTCGGTGAGGTCACCTACCACGCGACGCAGGCCGCGATCGAGTACGTGCCCGCCGACGCGGTTTCGGCGAAGGGCAAGGCAGAGCCGCTGCGCGCATGGCTCGCCGTCCGCGCCCCTTCGGACGAGCGCGATCTCTCGAGCACGTTCGTCGGCCGCGAGCGTGAGCTCGCGCTGCTGCGCGACGTGTGGGACCGCGTCACCGAGCAGCGGACGCCGCACCTCGTCACCGTCCTCGGCGACGCGGGGCTCGGCAAGACGCGCCTCGCAGCCGAGTTCGCGGACACTGTGCAACAGCTCGGCGGCTTCTCCGTGCGCGGCCGGACGCTTCCCTATCGCGAGAGCAGTGCATACGGCGCGTTCGCGAGCCAGCTGAAGCAGCTTTGCGGCATCTTCGAGAGCGACGCACCGGCGGCGGCGCTCGAGAAGCTCCGCGCCACGGTCGGAACGATGCTCGACCCAGGCGCTGCGGACAACGTCACCGCGCACCTCGCCATCCTCATCGGGCTCGCGCCCGAGGCCTCGGTCGCGGACCGCGAGACGCTCTTCTTCTCCATTCGCGTCTTCATCGAGGCGGTCGCGCGCGACCGGCCGACGCTGCTCGTCTTCGAGGATCTCCACTGGGCGGATTCGAGCCTGCTCGACCTCGTCGAGCTCCTGGCCGCACGCCTGCGCGACCTTCCGATCCTGCTTCTCGTTCTCGCCCGACCCGAGCTACTCGACGCGCGGCCGAGCTGGGGCGGAGGGCTTCCGGCGTACAGCACGGTCCCGCTTGCGCCGCTCCCGGAGGCGGAAGCACGCCGGCTCGCTCGCGAACGGCTCAGTGCACACTCGGCCGGCGCCCGCGCCGACGAGCTCGTGCTGGCGGCCGCCGGCAATCCGTTGTTCATCGAACAGCTCGCCGCCACGGTCTCGGAATCGACCGTAGGTGCAGAGCAAGCGCTGCCGACGACGATCAGAGCGCTCGTCGCGGCCCGGCTCGACGCACTTCCCGCGGCCGAGCGTGCACTCGTGCTCGACGCGGCCGTCGGCGGGAAGGTGTTCTGGCGAGGCGCGCTCGAACGAATGGGAACCGAGCAGCAGGAGCTCACCGACGTCCTCGCCGCGCTCGAGCGCCGCGACCTGATCCGCCGCGAGACGGTGTCAGCGATCGAAGGCGAGCAGCAGTTCATGTTCACGCACGTCCTCATCCGCGACGTGGCGTACGACCTGCTCCCGCGCGCGGGCCGGCGCGAGCGCCACGAGCATTTCGCGCGCTTCCTCGAGGAGTCGACGGCAGAGGTCGGCGAGGCCGGCGCAGCGCTCGCCCGGCACTGGCGCGATGCGGGCGACCACGAGCGCGCCCTGCAGTTCTTCGTCGCCGCAGCAGAGCAGGCCGAGCGCGGGTGGGCCAAGGACCGCGCGGTCACCTTCTATCGCGAGGCGCTTGTGCTCGTCGGCGACGCGGACGCAAAGCGGGCGATGAAGCAACGCCTCGCGGTGGCGATGCAGGCCTGGCTGCACGTCGACGACGCGCA
>DATCBD010000089.1:0-62149 GCA_036512155.1 Gaiellaceae bacterium
TGGGTGCGGCGCCACGACGAGTACGAGAAGAGCTAACCACCATCTTCATCGAGGGCTATCCACCGGGCTGGGTCAGTCCGGGAACGCTCGTCGGCAACCCGCTGCCCGAATTCCGAGGGCGAACATAGCTGCATGGCTTGCACGAGCGTACTGTCGCCGGGTGCGGACAACCATTCCGATCGAGGCGCCTTTCGACCAATCGTTCCGATCGAAAAGCGCCGATTAGCGGGAAAAGTGGAGGCGGCGGGAATCGAACCCGCGTCCGCAGCCGCACCGAATAAGCATCTACAAGCGTAGGCTGCCCTTTGATTTCGCCCGACGGCCGGAGTGCAGCCGCCCTACCGTCGCGCTAGCCATCCTTTCGTGTTGCGCTCCGGGCGATTGGCTTTCCCTCGGCGCCGAGCCCGTTAGTTGGCGCCGCCTCCGGGCCACGGGCCCAACTCGGAGGGGCGTCGCCTTCTAGCTCTTACGAACTAGGCAGCGAGTGCGAGATCACGAGGATTCGCATTTGTTGTTTGCCGGTGGATTTACGAGGCCAACCGGCGACCTCGGCTTGCAGCTCATCCGGATGGATCGACCACGTCGAAACCAGGTCGCCCCCGTATGTTCGTTACCTCGATTGTAGCCGGGATCAGTTCGCGGCCACCCCGACCGCGTGCCCCTGCGCGTCGGCGAACACGCCGAAGGTCACGCCCGGCACCTGCTGGGCCGGGTGGAGAATCGTCCCGCCGAGCTCCACGGCCCGCGCGAGCGTCGCCTCGACGTCCTCGACGCCGATGAAGAAGAGGGCCGAGTCCTTTCCGCCCTGCAGCGGGCCGATTGCGGTCGGGATCGCGCCCTCGACGCCGGTCTCGACGAACGTGTAGCCCGGGAACGCGCCGTCGGAGTACGACCAGCCGAAGAGCTCGGAGAAGAACGTCCGCGTCGCGTCCGGGTCGGTCGAGCGGATCTCCGCGTGGATGATGGGATGAGCCACGGTGGAACCTCCTTGGTCGTGTGTGTGCAGACACGACGAACGAAGGCCCCGTCGATCGACAGGTGCTAGCGGCGCCGCCCCAGCTCGCGGTCGATCTGCCGCTGCGCGTCCCGCGCGGCGATGTCGCGCCGCTTGTCGTGCAGCTCCTTGCCGCGCGCGAGCGCGAGCTCGACCTTCACGCGGCCGTCCTTGAAATACATCCGCGTCGGCACGATCGTCACGCCCTTCTCCTTCACCTCTCCGTACAGGCGATCGATCTCGCGCCGGTGGAGCAGCAGCTTGCGCTCCCGGTCGGGCTCGTGGTTGGCGGCGTTGCCCTGCGCGTACTCGGCGATGTGCAGGCCGACGAGCCACGCCTCGCCGTCATGGATGTCCGCGTACGCACGCTGCAGCGACGTCTTCGAGTCGCGCAGCGCCTTCACCTCGGTGCCGGTCAGCGCGACGCCCGCCTCGAAGCGGTCGAGGAGGTGGTAGTCGTGGCGCGCGCGCCGGTTGTCGGAGATGAGCTTCTCGCCCTTGGCCCTCGCCATCGGGCCAGTGTAGGAGTCGGGCTAGCGGCGGCGGTAGCCGCGCGCCATGAAGCAGCGGTCGCACAGGTTCGCCCACGGCGCCGTCCGAGCGCCACACGCGCGGCAGCGGCCGATGGTCGGATCGGCGATCTCGGCCCGCAGCTCCTCGACGACGCGCGCCGAGGCGGCCTCTTCGAGTGCCGCCGCCTTCTCGATCGTCACGCCCGCGACGCCCGGATACTGGAGCGCGAACCAGCGCAGGATCGACGCCTCCCGCGCCGCCTGCTCGGCCTCCGTGAGCCCGGCGGCCTGGAGACGCACCGGGTCGAGCAGCCAGCCGATGATGGTCTGCTGCGGCAGGTCGCCGGCGAGGGCGCACGCGAGCGTCCCCAACAGCGCGAGGCCGTCCTCGTCGATCGGCGCCTGCATCAGCCTCCACACGTCCGCGAGCTCGAGCCGGCGCCGGCTGTGGTGCAGCGCCTCGCGCACGGCGTCGAGCCGTTCGAGCAGCGGCTGGATGGACTCGACGGTGAGCCAGCCGTCGACGCTCCAGTACCGGAGCGCCGCCTGCCGCCACGCGTGCAGCGCCGGCTCGAGCTCATCGACGTTCCTGACGTTCAGGTCGGAGAGCTGCGGCCGCAACCGGCCCGTGTCGACGACGCGGTAGCCGAGATGGCCGCCCGGCAGCTCGACGTGCGGCGTCAGCGCGGCGCGCACGAGCTCCGGATCTGGATTCGCCCACGGAAGGCCGGTGAGGACGCCGACGTTGCCGCGCTCGTGGAAGCCGAAGCGCCCCGCGCGGCCGGCGATCTGCGCGATCTCCCACGGCTCGAGGTCGCGCCGCTCCTTCCCGTCGAACTTCTCCGTCTCCGCAAAGAGGAGCGTCTCGCACGGCAGGTTGACGCCGTGGCCGAGCACGTCGGTGGCGGCGCACACTTCGGCGGCGCCGGAGATGAAGCGGTCGATCTCCTCCCGTCGCGACGCGAGCGGCATCGCGCCATACAACGCGGCCACGCGTCCCGGGTGTAGTTGGTTGAGCTCGCCGGCGATGCCGATGACCGCGCGGCGGCTGAACGCGACCACCACCGTCCCTCCGCGCAGACCGGTGATCGGCCGGCGGCCGACCCAGTCGAGCGGCGCCTTCCGCTCGAAGAAGCGCACGTCGGCGTTGGGGAACGCGTGCCGCACGAGCGGCAGCGCCTCGACGGCCCCGAGCAGCAGGATGTGCCGGTACTCGCCGCCGAGCATGAGCCGCGTCCACGCGGAGCCGCGCTCGTCGTCCTCGGCCCACTGCACCTCGTCGAGGACGAGCGTCTCGCCGCGCATCGGCGCCATCTCGGCCGTACAGCAGATGATCGGCGCGTCCGGGTTGACGCGCTCCTCGCCGGTGACGATGCCGACGCGCTCCTCGCCGATCTCGGCGGAGAGGCGCCGGTGCGCCTCCTGCGCCAGCATGCGGAGCGGCGCCGCGTACACGCCGCGGCCCGTCTCGACGAGGAAGCGCAGCGCGTCGTGCGTCTTCCCGGAGTTCGTCGGCCCGAGATGCGCGACGACGCTCTCGGGCTCGGTCGTCCGGTGCGGAAGGCGGACCGTCAGCTCTGCGGACGGCTTGCGCCGAGGCTGCCGCCGCTCGTACCGCTGGCTCCGGGACGGTCGTTTCTGGCGCCGGGAGGCCATGGCGCCACCGTAGCTACGAGGGTGGGCGCGCGAGCGCGTGCAGGGCGGCGAGGAGCGCCTCGTCCTGCGGCGTCGCCGGATCGTCGACCGCGCGCTGCTGAGGGACGATGCCGACATGCTCGATGCCCTCGCCGTCCGGCGTGAAGTAACGGGCCACGGTCAGGATGAGCGCGGAGCCGTTGTCGAGCGGATCGACCGCCTGCACGACGCCTTTTCCGAAGGTCCGTTCGCCGATGAGCTCGGCGCGGTGGTGCTGGCTCAGCGCGGCGGCGACGATCTCGGCCGAGCTCGCCGTGTAGCGGTCGACGAGCACGACCACAGGCAGTCGCGTCGCTTCGCCGGTCGTCGCGCGGAACACCTCGTGCACGAAGTGGGCCCCCGAGAGGGAGACGACGACGCCGCCGTTGAGGAAGAGCGACGAGACGGCGATCGCCTGGCTCAGCAGCCCGCCGGGATCGCCGCGCAGGTCGAGCACGAACCCGTTCGCGCCCTTTCGCTCGAGGAGCTTCAGCTCGCGCGCGACGAGCTTGGCTGCGCCGGAGCGGAAGCTGGCGAGCCGGACATAGCCCCACGGCGCACCGGCGTACGTGATCAGCCTCCCCTGCACCGTGGGCGCGGGGACGAAGCTGCGGTGCACGCTGAGCTGGACCGTCACGCCCTGGCGGTCGAGCACGAGTTGGATGCGCTTGCCGGGCGCACCGACGACGCGCGCGAGCGCCTTCGCGGCGTTCAGGCCGACGACCGAGCTGCCGCCGATGTCGACGATGACGTCGCCGCGCTGCACGCCCGCCCGGGCGGCCGGGCCGGGCGGCACGGTGACCACCACGAGGCCGCGCTCCGTCGGCAGCACCTCGACGCCGATCCCGGAGTAGCGCGCAGCGGTGTCGTGCCGGACGAGCCGGTAGCTCAGCGGCGTGAGGTACGCCGTGTAGGGGTCGCGCAGGGCCGAGAGCATGGCGCCGACCGAGTCGAGACGCAGGACGCCGGCGGAAACGGGCCGGTAGTAGCGCGCTGCGAGCGCCTCGCGCACCTCGGCGACAAGGGACGGGATGGCCACCGGCGCCGTAGCGCGATCAGGGCGCGAAAGGAGGTATCCGGCCACGAACGGGCCGGCGAGAACGACGATCGCAGCCGGCAGGATCAGCGCGCGCCGCATCGGACGGGCGGGAGCATACGGCCCCCGGCGTCCGGTTGCTAGACCTTGAGGAAGCGGCGGAGCGTCAAGCCGGAGCCGACGGCCCCGAGGAGGAGCCCGGCAGCCAGGAGGGCAACGGCGTTCAGGACGAACGGCAGGGCGTGAACGTCGCTCGTGCTGTGCAGGTGGCCGAGGATCGAGGGCAGGGCGACCGACTTCCCGAGCACGAGCAGGATGACGGCGAAGAGGGAGCCGACGAAGCCCTGCAGGAGGCCTTCGAGCATGAACGGGCCGCGGACGAACCAGTTCGTCGCGCCGACGAGCTTCATGACCTCGATCTCGCGACGGCGCGCGAAGATGGACAGTCGGATCGTGTTCGCGATCAGGAGCATGGATGCGGTCACGAGCAGGACGATCGCGACGAGGAAGACGATCGAGATCACCTCTGCGACCGTGAGGACGCGCTTCGTCGTCTTGTCACCCCAGCCCACGCCGTTCACGCCCGGCCACAGTGCGCGTTGCGCCGGCGTCCCCTTCACCTGGGACTGGATCTCGCGCCCGAGCGTCGGCGAGTCGTTGGCGTTCTTCAGCTTCACGACCCAAGAATCCGGAAGCGGGTTCGTGGGGACGTTCTTGTACAGCAGCGGCATCTTCTGCGACTCCGTCTTGAACGCCGTCTCCTTGGAGACGAACGTCGCCGTCTTCACGCGCGGGTCGTGCTGTAAGCGCTGCCCGACCTGAGCCTCCTCGGCCTGTGTCGGCTGATGCGTGCCGGTGGCGAAGTAGACCTTCACGACGAGCTCCCGCTTCACGTGGTTGCTGTACGAGAGCACCCACGTGCCGAGCGCGAGGAAGAGACCGAGCAGGAACATCGAGATGAGGACGGTGATCGTCGCCGCGAACGTCGTAGAGATGTTTGCGGAGATCGAGGACCACGCCTCGGAGAAGATCAGGCGAACCTTGCTCACTCGGATGCGTACCCTCCACGGCGCTCGTCGCGGGCGAGCCTGCCGTCCTCGAGCGCGATCACGCGCTTGCGCATCTTGTCGACCATCTCGCGGTCGTGGGTCACCATCAGGATCGTGGTGCCGGAGCGGTTGATGCGGTAGAGGAGCTGCATGATCCCGACCGACGTGTCGGGGTCGAGGTTGCCCGTCGGCTCGTCGCAGACGAGCAGCGGCGGGTGGTTGACGACGGCGCGCGCGATCGAGACGCGCTGCTGCTCACCGCCGGAGAGCTCGTCGGGGAACGAGTTCATCTTGTGCGCGAGCCCGACCATGTTCATCACCTCGGGCACCTTGCGCCGGATCATCGCCCGGCTCTCGCCCTGCACTTTCAGCGCGTACGCGACGTTGTCGGCGGCGCTGCGGCTCGGCAGCAGCTTGAAGTCCTGGAACACGCAGCCGACGTTGCGGCGCAGCAGCGGCACCTGACTGTGCTTCAGCCGTGAGAGGTCGCGGCCGCCGACCATGATCCGGCCGCCGGTCGGATCGATCTCCTTCAGGAGGAGCTTCACGAGCGTCGACTTCCCCGAGCCGGACGCGCCGACGACGAAGACGAAGTCGCCCTTCTCGATCACGAACGTGACGCCCTTGAGCGCTGCGACGTCGGGCTCGTACACCTTCGTCACGTCGTCGAAGGTGATCATCGAGCCGGCGCCGATCGGCGCCCGTTCGACTTCGCCGACTTCCGCCGGCTGTGGCTCTATCTCAAGCTCTGTCACGTTTCGAACCGGTCGCAGAGACCCCGCACCGAGAGCCGAGTCTAGCGAACCATTCGGCGGGTCAACTTCCGTTTCCTGCCGCTTGCAGCAGAAATGCACGGATGAAGCCGTCCAGGTCGCCGTCGAGCACGCCCTGGGCATTTCCGACCTCCATGCCGGTGCGCGCGTCCTTCACCTGCTGGTACGGGTGCAGGACGTAGCTCCTGATGGCGTTTCCGCCGAAGCCCATGTTCACGCCGCCGCGCTCGCGGGCCAGCTCCATCTCGCGCTCCTCCTCCGCCTTCTCGGCGAGGCGTGAGCGGAGGATCTTGAGCGCGGTCTCCTTGTTCGCGCCCTGGCTGCGCTCGTTCTGCACCGACACCACGATGTTGGACGGAATGTGGGTGATGCGCACGGCGCTGTCAGTCTTGTTCACGTGCTGACCGCCGGCGCCAGAGGAGCGGAACGTGTCGATGCGGATGTCGTCGTCGTCGATCTCGATGCCGGCGACGTCCTCGAGCAGCGGCGCGACGATCACCTGCGCGAAGCTCGTGTGCCGGCGGTGCGCCTGGTCGAAGGGGCTCAGGCGCACGAGCCGGTGCTTTCCGCGCTCGGCCTTGAGGATCCCGTACGCGTTCTCGCCCTTGACCGTGAACGTCGCCGACTTGATGCCGTACTCCTCCCCCGGGCTCGTCTCGAGGATCTCGGTCGGGAACCCGCGGCGCTCCGCCCAGCGCAGGTACATGCGGAGCAGGATCTCGGCCCAGTCCTGCGCGTCGGTGCCTCCGGCGTCGGCCTGGATCGAGACGACCGCGTCGCCGGCGTCGTACTCGCCGGAGAAGAGCGCGTCCTCCTGCAGCTGGGCGAGCTCTTGGTGCGTCTCGTGCAGCACGGGGAGCAGCTCCTCCTCCGGGAACGTGCCGACGCTCTCTTTCAGGAAGGCGAAGTTGTTCTGGAGAAGCTCGTAGCGATCGAGCTTGCGCTGCGAGCGCGTGTGCTCGGACGACAGCTTCGCGGCGCGCTGCTGGTCGTTCCAGAAATCGGGCTTCCCGAGCTCCTCTTCGAGCTCGGCGACACGGGCCTTCAGCGAAGCGACGTCAAAGGTAACCACGGACCCAGTCCAGCTGGGCCCCGATCTCCTCGAGCTGCTCCTGCAGTGTGCGTTCGCGTTCGTCAGCCATCGTTCGCCAAGGTTAGCCGCGGCCGGTGTCGCGCGCGTACGCGCGCATGGCGAGCCGTGCGGCGATGACCGTCCACGCAGCCATCACGCCCCACCCCGTGCCGTTCCAGCTGTGGCCGCCGACGGCGACGTGGCTCGCCTGCACGAGCCAATAGGACGGCAGCGCCTGCGCGACGTAGTGCAGGACGCCGCTCTGGCCGACCGGGAACCAGATGCCGCCGAGGAACGAGAGCAACGCGGTGAGGCCGCCGATCGCCGGCGCGACTGCGTCGGCGGTGATGAGGTGCCCGATGAGGATGCCGAGCGCCGCGAACGGCACGAGGCCGACGAGTAGCAGGAGCGTCATCTTCACCCAGTTGCCGGCCGCGATGTGGACGCCGAGCCCTCCACCCGCGATGTAAAGCAGGGCGATCGTGCACCCGGCCACCATGTAGCCGGTGAGCACCTTCGTGCCGAAGTACGCGCGCGTCGACAGCGGCGTGAGGCGCAGCTGGCGGTTCCATCCGGCCGAGCGTTCGACGGCGATACGCACCCCGGCTCCGAGCATCGCGTTCATCGCCCCGAACGATGCAAGCGCGACCATGAAGTAGAGCCGGAGCGAGACCCCCGTTCCCGCGAGGCTCCGGTCGGTGCGGTTGGGCGCGGCGACGAGCACGTAGATGAGCAGCGGTATGGCGAGTGACAGGAGGAAGAATCGCTTGTTGCGCAGCGTGCGCACGAGCTCGTAGCGGAGATACGTCGTCCGCTTCTTCACGCCGTCAGCTCCAGGAACGCGTCCTCGAGGCTGCCGCCGCCGATCTCGATGTCGCCGACCTGCGGATACGCGGCGAGGAGCGCGCGGATGGCGACGTCCGAGTCGAAGCAGGCGAGCGCGATCGATTCACCGCGCCGCTCGGCGTGCGTCACGCCGTCGAGCCGCTCGAGCTGCTCGACCGGGACGTCGGGCAGCGTCGCGCGGATCGTGCGCGTGCCGACCATCGCCTTGATCTCGGTGGTCGGGCCGTCGGCAACGATGACGCCTCGCGCCATGAGGATCGCGCGGTCGGCAAACTCGTCCGCTTCCTCGAGGTAGTGCGTCGCGAACAGCACCGTCTTGCCGTGCGAGGCGGCATCGCGCATCGTCCCCCAGAACGCTCGCCGGCTCTCCACATCCATGCCCACGGTCGGCTCGTCGAGAACGAGGAGCTCCGGATTGGTGAGGAGCGCGAGCGCGAACCGCACACGCTGCGCCTGGCCTCCGGAGAGCTTCTGCGTCCGCTGGTTCGCGATGTTCGCGATGCCGACGAGGTCGAGCGTCGCGTCGAGGTCGAGCGGCCGGGGATAGAGCGACGCGATCTGCGTCAGCAACTCGCGGACGGTGAGGTCGCGGATGAGCTCGCCGCTCTGGAGCATCGCTCCGACGGCGCCGCGCGCGATCGCGTGCTCGGGATCCTCGCCGAACAGCGACACCGTGCCACCGTCAGGCGGCGTGAGACCGAGCAGCATGTCGATCGTCGTCGACTTGCCGGCACCGTTCGGGCCGAGGAGCGCAACCGTCTCGCCCGGCTCGATGGTGATGTCGATCCCGCGAACCGCCTCGATTGGGCCGTTCGACGTGCGATACGTCTTACGGAGCTCGCGGAGCTCTATGCCCCGTGGCACTTCTTGAACTTCTTGCCCGAACCGCACCAGCAGGGATCGTTGCGGCCAACCTTGTGCGGCGAGCTCGTCTGGACGGCGACCGGTGAGAGCCCCAGCGTCGGCGCGATGCCGGCGCCGGCACCCCCGGCGGCCGCGATCGCCTCGGCTCCGGCCGCGGTCTCGTGCTCGTACCGGACGTTGCCGTTGCCCTGCTGCTGCTGCGCGAGCTCCTGCTGCGCCTGCTCGGGCGCGAGCTCCGCATGGAAGAGATGCAGCACGACCTCTCCGCGGATCGAGCGGCTCAGGTCGGTGAACATACGCTCGCCCTCGGCTGTGTACTCGACGAGCGGATCCTTCTGCGCCATCGCGCGCAGGCCGATGCCCTCGCGCAGGTAGTCCATGTGCTCGAGATGCTCGCGCCACCGGACGTCGACCACCTGGAGGATCACGAAGCGCTCCAGCTCGCGCATCAGCTCCGAGCCGAATTCCTCCTCCTTGGCCGCGTACTCGTCGCGGGCGTCCTGCTGGAACTCTTCGGTCAGCGACTCGCGCGAGATCTCGCCGAGATCTTCGCGCAGCTCCGCGGCGGTGATCTCCGTCTGGTACAGCGCGCCCATCGCGTTCGTCACCGCCTCGAGGTCCCACTCCTCGGCGTACGCCTCCTCGGTGAACTGCGTGACGGTGTCCTCGATCACCTCGTCGATCCAGAGGTTCACCTGCTCCGACATGTCCTCACCCTCGAGCACCTGGAAGCGCTGCTCGTAGATGCGCCCGCGGTGACGGTTGAGGACGTCGTCGTACTTGAGGACGTTCTTGCGCATGACGAAGTTCTGCTCCTCGACCTTCTTCTGCGCGCCCTCGATCTGCCGGCTGAGGATCTTCGCCTCCATGGGCTGGTCCTCGGGGATCTTGAAGCGCTCCATGATCCCCTTGATCCGGTCGCCGGCGAACAGGCGCACGAGATCGTCCTCGCCGGAGAGGTAGAAGCGCGTCTCGCCGGGGTCGCCCTGACGGCCTGAGCGGCCGCGGAGCTGGTTGTCGATGCGGCGCGACTCGTGGCGCTCGGTGCCGAGCACGTACAGGCCGCCGACCTCGACCACGCCCTCGCCGAGCTTGATGTCGACGCCACGGCCTGCCATGTTCGTCGCGATCGTCACCGCGCCGGCCTGCCCCGCGTCCTTGATGATCTCCGCCTCCCGCGCGTGCTCCTTCGCGTTCAAGACGTTGTGGCGCACGCCCTGGCGGGTGAGCAGCTGCGACAGGTACTCGGACGTCTCGACCGCGATCGTGCCGACGAGCACGGGCTGGCCCTTCTCGGTGCGCTCCTTGATGTCGCGCGCGACCGCCGCGAACTTCCCCTCCTTCGTCTTGAAGACGTAGTCCTGCTTGTCGTCGCGTGCGACCGCGACGTTGGTCGGGATCTCGACAACGTGCAGGTTGTAGATCTCGACGAACTCCTTCTCCTCCGTCTTCGCCGTACCGGTCATGCCGCCGAGCTTCTCGTACAGGCGGAAGTAGTTCTGGAGCGTGATCGTCGCCATCGTCAGGTGCTCTTCCTGGATGCGAACGCCTTCCTTCGCCTCCACGGCCTGGTGCAGACCCTCGCTCCAGCGGCGGCCTTCCATGATGCGGCCGGTGAACTCGTCGACGATCTTCACCTCGTTGTCCTGGATGACGTAGTCGACGTCACGCTGGAAGAGCGACTGCGCTTTCAGCCCCTGAATTGCGTGGTTGACGAGCTGCGCGTTCTGCGGCGCGTACAGATTCTCGATGCGGAGCGCCCGCTCGACCTTCGCGACGCCCTGCTCGGTGATGGCGACGGTCTTGTGCTTCTCGTCGTACTCGTAGTCGACGCCGAGCTGTTCCGCGTGGCCCTTCGGATCGCCCGGGCTCGAGCGGTGCCCGACGAGTTGTGCAGCAACGCGGGCGAAGTCGTAGTAGATCTGCGCGGCCGTCTCCGGCTCGCCGGAGATGATCAGCGGCGTCCGCGCTTCGTCGACGAGGATGGAGTCGACCTCGTCCACGATCGCGTACGGATGCCCACGTTGCACGACGCCGTCGAGCGAGACGGACATGTTGTCGCGCAGGTAGTCGAAGCCGAACTCGGAGTTCGTCCCGTACGTGACGTCGGCCTGGTATGCCTCGCGCCGAGGCTCGAACGGCATCATGTTCTCGATGAATGCGGTGCGCATCCCGAGCGCCTGGAAGACGGGCTCCGTCCACTTCTGGTCGCGCTGGGCGAGGTAGTCGTTCGTCGTCACGAGATGCACGCCCCGGGCGGCGAGCCCGTTCAGGTACATCGGCTGCACCGCGACGAAGGTCTTGCCCTCGCCGGTCTTCATCTCGGCGATGTCGCCCTCGTGCAGGACGATGCCGCCCATCAGCTGGACGTCGAAGAGGCGCACTCCCATCGTGCGCTTGAACGCCTCGCGCACGGACGCGAACGCCTCGAAGACGAGCTCGTCCAGGCTCTCGCCGTTCTCGATCCGCTGGCGGAACTCGATCGTCTTCGCGGCGAGCTCGGCGTCGGAGAGCTTCTCGAAATCGGGCTCGAGCGTGCCGATGTAGGCCGCCTGCTCGGCGAGCCGCTTGAGGCGCCGGCCTTCGCCGGCGCGGAGAACCTTTTCGAGAGAGCCGAACTGCTGGGCCATCAGAAGACAGGGTAGCGGGGGCTACAGCGCCGAGGCCCTGACTTCCCAGAGGTCGTCGTCGAGCCGCTCGGCGTGTACCGCGTAGTCGCGCCCTTCGCGCTCGCCGCGCTTCTCCAGCGCCGGCAGCGAGCCGAAGATCCGCGTGCCGTCCACGCTCAGCACGTGGTCGTCCTGCGTCTGCGTCAGGTCGATCGCGTCACCGACCGGCGCGTCCGGCAGCGACAGCACCTCGATCCGGCGCGCCTGCACTGCCCACAGGTCGCCGCGCTGCCGGGCGGCACGGGCGCGGTACGGCGGCTGCAGCTGATGCTCGACCGCGTCGGCAAGCGTCTGCAGCGACGAGTCGGAGCCTTCCTCGATGAGCACGGAGCCGTCCGGAAGGACGACGAAGGTGGCCGCGTCGCCCTCGATGCCCGGCGCCTCCACCGTCTGCGTCGCGTCCCATTCGCGCCCGCGCTGCATGCCGTGGACGCCCACCTCGCGCCACGGCGGAGACGGCGCAGGTTGCTCGCGCTCGACCAGGCCACCCTCGCGCGCGAGGCGCTCGTGCAGCGGCTCGTTGCGCCGAAAGAGGCTCAAACGTCGGGCGTTGCGGCGTCGTCGGCGTCCAGCGCATGCTTGTCGATCTTCCGCTTGGACGCCTTGCGCTCGCGCTCGTCCTTGACTTGCCGCAGGAGCTTCTCGGTCAGCTCGTCGATCGACAGCTTCATGTCGCGCGTCGCTTCGCGCGCACGCAGCGTGTGTCCTTTGAGCCAGACGGTCGCCTCCGCCACCTGGTTCGCGGCGATGGAGGGGTTCTTCTCCACCGCAAGCTCGAGCTCGACGCGCACGGGCTTGCTCACCTGCTTGTCGAGCTTGCTCAGCTTGCGCTCGGCATAGCTCCTGATGGCGTCGCTCACCTGGAGATTCTTGCCCTTGACGTGGAGCTCCATCCTGCCTCCTCGGATCGCCGAACCTGGCTCTCTTACCTTAGCCCGCCGGTCCGAACCGCGCGGGCGAAACTCACCACATTCACATGTGCGGCGCCGGTAGCGCGGAGCGCCGCAGCCGCCGCGGAGACGGTGGCGCCGCTCGTGTACACGTCGTCGACGAGAAGCACCTCGCCTTTCACCGGGCGCGCGGCAAAGGCGCCGGCGACGTTGCGGCGACGGTCGGCGAGCGCGAGCCCGCGTTGCCGCTCCGTCTCCCTCACTCGCACGACGAGTGAGCGGCAGGGCAGCCGCCAGCGCTCGCCGAGGGCGCGCGCGAGCCGTTCCGCGGGATGGTGGCCGCGCTCGCCCTGCCGACGACGGTCTGCCGGGACGAACGTCACGACGTCTGCCTCCGGCAGCGGTATGCGCTCGACGACAAGCGCTGCCGCATCGTCCGCGATCCTGCGCAGCCCGCGCTCCTTCCAGCCGGCCACCAGCCGGCGCACCGCGTCGTCGTACGCGACTGCCGCGCGGGCCTGGGTGAAGGCGAGCCGGCGACCCGAGCACTCGCGGCAGCGCTGCACGGGCCATGCGGTCGGCGCGCCGCAGCGCTCGCACCACGGCGGCTCGATCCGCGCTAGGCCGTCACGGCAGGCTCCGCACAGATGGGCGCCGGCCGCGCCGCAGACGAGGCAGCGCCGCGGCAGCAGGACGTCCAGCAAGCCTACGGCTCCTGGTTTCTTGCGAAGGTGAACGCGCCGACTGGCACTCCGATGAGCCACGGAGGCTAGCCGCGGAAGTGTGACGTCAATCGAGCGAGTACGTGTCGCGCGCGGGCAAGCCGGCGCGCTTCCGCATGCGGTTGTCGGCCGCGAGCAGCTGATCCGGATCGCCGATGTCGTACCAGCCGCCCGCGAAGCGATAGGCGTACACCGGCTCGCGCTTGTGCAGCCACGCGACGTAGTTGCCGGGCTGGTCCGGCGGGTTGCCCTCATCCAGATACGCCGGCACGAGTCGTGCATGCGCGCGCGCGTACAGATACGTGGCGGTCGCGGCGAGCGTGCTCGTCGGATCCTCAGGCTTTTCGACGAAGCCGATGATTCGGTCGTCCTCGTCCACGGTGACGATGCCGTACTTCCGCGCGAGGACGCGGTCGCCGACATCGTGCACGGCAAGTGCGCTCGCGCCGTCCTTGCTCCGCCAGAAGTCGACGTAGTCGGAGAGCGCGTAGTCGAAGAGGTTGTCTCCCGCGATGACGAGCAGATCGTCATCGATGTCCGCTTGCTCCTGTACGAAGCGAATGTCGCCGATCGCACCGAGCCGGTCGTCGTTCGAGGTCGTGCCGTCGTCGTGGACGTGGACGTCCTTGCCCTCCGCCCAACGCTCGAACAACGGCGCGAAGCGCCCGTTCGTCACGAGATGGACGTCGTCGATTCCGGCTTCGCGGATCTTGTCGAGGATCCAGTCGACCATCGGCCGCCCGCTCACCGGCAGCAGCTGCTTGGGGACGCTGTCGGTGAGCGGGCGAAGCCGGGTCGCGTATCCAGCCGCGAGGATGAGGGCTTTCAGGTCCCCTCGTCCCACGAGGCGAGGTAGTTCGCCTGTTCCTCGGTGAGCTTGTCGATCTCGACGCCCATCGTCTCGAGCTTCAGGCGGGCGATCTCCTTGTCGATGTCGGCCGGCACCGGGTACACCTTGCGGTCGAGCTCGCCGGCGTGCTGCACCGCGTACTCGACGCCGAGCGCCTGGTTGGCGAACGACATGTCCATGACGAGCGCCGGATGGCCTTCGGCAGCGGCGAGGTTGACGAGCCTGCCGTCGGCGATCAGGTACAGCCGGTTCCCGTTGGCGAGCGTGAACTCCTCGACGAACTCGCGCGCCATGCGTGTGTCGCTCGCGAGCTCACGCAGCGCCGGGATCTCGATCTCGACGTTGAAGTGGCCCGTGTTCGACAGGATCGCGCCGTCCTTCATCAGCTCCATGTGCTGCTTGGTGATGACGTGCTTGTCGCCCGTCGCAGTGCAGAAGATGTCGCCTTCCTCGGCCGCCCGCTCCATCGTCATGACCTCGAAGCCGTCCATGGACGCCTCGAGCGCGCGCAGCGGATCGACCTCGGTGATGATCACGAGCGCGCCCATCCCGCGTGCGCGCGACGCGACGCCGCGGCCGACCCAGCCGTAGCCGGCGACGACGAACTTCTTGCCGGCGAGGAGGACGTTGGTCGCGCGGATGATCCCGTCGACCGTGGACTGGCCGGTGCCGTACCGGTTGTCGAACAGGTGCTTCGTCTGCGCCTCGTTGACGGCGATGATCGGGAAGCCGAGCTTGCCCTCCGCCTCGAGCGCCTTCAGGCGGATGACGCCCGTGGTCGTCTCCTCCGTCCCGGCGATGATGTCGCCGAGCTGCTCGCGCCGCGCCGAGTGCAGGACGCCGATCACGTCCGCGCCGTCGTCCATCGTCAGGTGCGGCTTGTGGTCGACCGCGGCCTCGATGTGCGAGTAGTACGTGTCGTGGTCCTCGCCCTTGATGGCGAAGACGGAGATGTCGTACTCCTCGACGAGCGCTGCGGCGACGTCGTCCTGGGTCGAGAGCGGATTGGACGCGCAGAGGACCACGTCCGCGCCGCCCGCCTTCAGCGTCCGCATGAGGTTCGCCGTCTCGGTCGTGACGTGCAGGCACGCTGAGATGCGATGGCCGTTGAGGGGCTGGTCCCGCTCGAAGCGTTCGCGGATCGCGGCGAGCACCGGCATCTGCCGGTCGGCCCACTCGATCCTGCGCTTGCCCTCGCTCGCGAGCGCGAGGTCCTTCACGTCGTACCGTTTCGTCGCTGCCATTCGATCCTTTCGGTTATGCGGCAAGGAGTTTCTCGTGCTTGCGCTGCTCCCACTCGACCCAGGCGAGGTCGTCTGCGCCGGCGAGCCAGCCGTCGACCGCGCGCCGCAACTCCGGCTCGCGGCGCAGCCGCGCCGCGAACGCGATCTCGGCGAGGTCGACCTGGAACCGGCGGCGGAGCTCGGCGAGCGAGCTGAGCTGGTTCAGCTCCCGCAGGCCGTAGCGCCGGTAGCCGGCGGCCGTCCGTGCCGGGACGACGAGGCCGACCCGCTCGAGGTAGCGGAGCATGCGCGGCGACCAGCCTGTGCGGGCGGCCGCCTCGGAGACGCGGGTTTCGTCCACTGCGGCAACCCTAACACATTCGTGTCAAGGTTCGCTCGTGCCTGCGCGGCCGTACGCGTCCTCGAGGCGGACGACGTCGTCCAGCTGCGGGGTCGAGACCTCGATGATGGTCGTGTCCTCGAGCGCCGTCACGCGGTGGACGGTGCCCGGCCGGTAGTGGAAGCACGCCCCGGTCGAGACGATCTCGCTTTTGAGCACGGCCTCGCCGGTGTCGCCCAGCTCGAGCTTCGCCCGCCCGCTTTCGACGTACCAGCTCTCGTCCTTCTCGCGGTGGAACTGCAGACTGAGCGACTGGCCGGCGCGAACGAAGAGCAGCTTCCCGACGTACGTCTCGGTGTGCGCCCAGATGAGCTCCCAGCCCCAGGGCTTCTCCACCCGGCGCGGCTCGAACGACCAGGCGTCGAGGCTCTCGTAGTTCGGTGAGTCGACGCTCACGGAAGGATTCTCTGCGGTTTCCAGTCGGGATGCGCGGCGATGAACTCCTCCGCCGTGCGCAAGTCCTTCGGCGTGTTCACGGTGAGCCAGACGCCGTGGTGGCGGTGGCCGCGGAGCTTGCCCTCGGCCGCCAGCTCGGGGAACGTCGTCTGCTCGTGGTCGCCGCGTTCGGGCAGACGCGCCAGTGCCTCCTCGCCGAGCGCGTAGACCCCGGAGTTGACCCAGTCGGACAGAAGCGGCGCCTCGCGGAAGCCGGTGATGCTGCCGTCGTCCTCGATCGAGACGACGCCGAACGGCGACCGGACCTGGGAGACGACGATCGTCGCAGCGGCGCCGGAGCGCTCGTGATCCTCGTAGAGCGCGGCGAAGTCGACGTCGAGCAGCTCGTCGCCGTTCAGCGCCAGCACCGTGCCGGTCTCCTTGCGCCGCGACGCGGCGAGGCGAAGGCCGCCGCCCCGGCCGAGCGGCTCCGGCTCCCCCACCGGCTCGATCTCGGCCCCGAGGCCGGCGAGCGCATTCACGAACACGTCCTCCTGGCCGGCGCGGCAGGCGACGATCACCCGCGTGACGCCGGCGGTGACGAGGCGGCCGACCGTGTACTCGGCGAGCGGGAAGCCGGCGACGGGGACGAGCGGCTTCGGCAGCCCCTGCGCCGCCTTCCCCATCCGCTCTGCCTTGCCGCCCGCAAGGACCAACGCCTCCATCAGGCGGTTGCGACCGGCGAAGCGTGGCGCGGGCGGCCGATCCCCTCGTATGCGAACCCGGCCGCCTGCGTGGCTTCCGGATCGAGGAGGTTGCGTCCGTCGACGATCAGCGGGCGCGCCATCGCGCCGCGCACTTCGGGAGACGCGAGCGTCGCGAGCTCGGGCCACTCGGTGACGATGACGGCCGCGTCGGCGCCGCGCACCGTGTCGAGGACGGTGTCACACAGCTCGATGCCGACGAGGTCGTCCGGGTGGGCGACCGGATCCCACGCGCGCACCGTCGCGCCCTCGGCGAGCAGCCGGTAGGCGATTACGCGGCTCGGCGCCTCGCGCATGTCGTCGGTATTGGGCTTGAACGCGAGACCGAGGAGCGCGATCTTCTTGCCGCGCAGAGAGCCGAGGTGCTTCTGCAGCTTCTGCACGACGCGTCGCTTCTGGAGCTCGTTCACCTCCCACACGGCATGCAGGAGCATGAACGGGTAACCCTCGTTGCCGGCGAGCTGCTTGAGCGCGCTCACATCCTTGGGGAAACATGAGCCACCGAAGCCAATGCCCGCGCGAAGAAAGTGCGGGCCGAGGCGATGGTCGAGGCCGACGCCCTTCGCAACGTCGACGACGTCGGCGCCGACGAGCTCGCACACGTTCGCGATCTCGTTGATGAAGCTGATGCGCGTCGAGAGGAATGCGTTCGAGGCGAGCTTCACGAGCTCGGCCGACGGGACGTCAGTTCGCACGATCTGTCCGTCGATACCGTCGAAGAGCTCGACGACGCGGTCGCCATCGGCGGGGTCGAACGCGCCGACGACGATCCGGTCCGGGCTCTTGAAGTCGGCGACGGCACTGCCTTCGGCGAGGAATTCCGGATTCGAGACGTAGCCGACGTGCGAGAGGCCGCGCGCGTCGAGGCGCGCGCGAACGTGCTTGCCTGTCCCGACGGGGACCGTGCTCTTCATCACCACGATCGGCCGCCCGGGGACGTCGACCGGCAGCTCGTCGACGACCGACCACACGGCGGCGAGATCGGCGTCGCCGGACTCGGTCGGCGGCGTCCCGACGGCGACGTACAGGAAGTCGGCTCCGTCGACCGCATCCCCCACGTCGAGCGTGAAGTGGAGCCGGTCGCGGTTGCGGGCGAGGACGTCCTCGAGGCCGGGCTCGTAGATCGGCACCTCGCCGGCCTGAAGCCGCTCGATCCGCTGCGGGAGGATGTCGCGGATCACGACGTCGTGCCCCAGATCGGCGAAGCAGGCACCGGTGACGAGGCCGACGTAGCCGGCGCCGAACATTCCGATCTTCACCGGGCAAGCCTAGTGCGCCTTCGCGAGAGGCTGCAGGCCCTTCGCGATGGCGATCATCGTCTCGTTCGAGAGCTCGTCCCGAAGCGTGTTCACGACCCAGTAGCTCGCCCCGCCCTGCCGCAGAACGATCATGTGGATGTTCCCGCCGGTCGTGTAGAGCCGGTACGTCCGGCCGGCGATGTGCACGAACGACGTCGGGTGGCGGAGCACCGGCGCGTCGGTCCAGTCGGTCTCGATCACTTGCCAGTAGACGTTGCCCGCCCCGGTCACGAAGGTCAGCGCCAGCTCGTGGTGATACGGGATCGGCTTGAAGGCTCGCACCGGGTCGAGGTAGGCCAGCCGCGAGCTCTGCTCCACGGACGTGGGGACGAGGACGCGGAACGGCACCTTCGACCGAACCTGCTCGAGCGAGTAGGTCGTCAGGCTCGCCTCGCTGCGCACCGCCGCCGTCTGGTGCGGCGGGGTTGGCGCCACATGCGCCTGCGGATTGTTGAGCTGTCCGCTGAAGCTCGAGCCGACGACGATTACGGTCAGCGGATTCCCCGCCTGTTGCGCGTACCCGGAGAGCTCGGGCGGCAGCGGCGCGATGGTCGTATGCGCGCCGAACGCCGTCTTGAGCTCGCGCGCCGCCTGCTTCGCGTTCGCCTGCACGGCGTCGTAGTAGACGGTGGTCCCGTAGTAGCCCTGGCTCGGCGCGTCGGCGAGCACGTTCGCCGGCAGTTGGACGGTATGGAAACCGGCCACCGACAGCTTGTACGACGTATCGCGCGCAAGCCCCGGGATCGCCGTCCCGTTGAGGACGACCGTCGAGATCTCGCTCGACTTGAGCGGCGGCCCCTTCGGCAGCTTGGCCTTACGTCCGAGCGCGGCGTCGGTCGAGCGCGCCGCCTGCGTCACGTCGGGATTCTCGAACGAGGTCACCGCGGTCTGGATGTCCGGCGTCTGCGCGATCAGCTCGGCGTTCGCGATCCCGTACGGCTGCAGATTCTGCAGCGCAACGCGGAACAGGTGGCCCGGCGGCAGCTTGTATGCGAGGCCCGCGTACGACTCGATCTCGGAGAAGCTCGGCGGGCAGGTGGCGCAGTTCCCGCTGCCGATCTCGACACTGCCCTTGAGCGCACCGATCAGCTTCGGGATCTGGAAGATCGAGACCCCCGTCGAGAGCCTGTCTTTGAGCGCCTCGATGAAGAGCTGCTGGCGAGCGACGCGATAGAGGTCGCTGTCCGTGTGCCGGAAGCGCACGAAGTCGAGCGCCTGCTGGCCGTTCAGTTTCTGGTAGCCGGGCTCGAGGTCGATCGTCGCGTAGCCGCTCGAACCGCCGACCGTATTCAGGTAGCGGTGGTCGACGTCCATGTACACGCCGTGCAGCTTGTTGACGAGCAACTTGAAGCCGTGGAAGTCGATCGTGATCAAGTAGTTGACGTTGATGCCCGTCAGCTTCTCCACCGTGTTCAGCGTCCCCGTAGGCCCGCAGCTCGTCCACGCGCTGTTGATGCGGTCGGTGGTGATCGGGGTCGTCTGGTCCTTGCAGTAGATCGGGACGACGAGGTCGCGCGGGAACGAGAAGAGGGACAGCGTGTTCTGCTGAGGATCGGCGCGGACGAGCATGATCGTGTCCGAGCGCGACCCCGCGGCGCCGAACGAGTCGACGCCCGCTCGTGCGTCGTAACCGATGAGGAGAGCCGTGGCGGGCTGCGAGGGCGGAACGGTGTGCAGGAACTTCGTCGACTCCTTGACCGACTTGGAGTGCGGTGCGAGTGCGTTCAGCGTCTGGTGGAAGTACAGGTACAGACCGCCGCCGAGACCGGCGACGACGACGACGAGCGCAATCAGGATCCAGCCGAAGACCTGCGCGAGCAGCCGCTTCGTCGAACGCCGCGGCGGATCCGGCTGCCGGTAGCGCCGCATCGGCTCGATCGCAGTCGGCGGAAGAACGCCGTGACCGTTGCCGTTGACAGCCGCCCCGCGGCCGATTCCTCTCTTCAGCGTCGTCCGCACCGGCGGAGACCAAGGTTACCCGGCGGCGCGGCCGATCCGCCCCGGTGTCCCGCGACGTGACGAAAACGTTGCAAAACCGGCGGTCGCTCGTGACCATGCGCATCAAGTGCCGGGATAGGCTCAGGCCGACGGGGCGGGAGGTGGGTCTCCCGATTGTGGACGCGTGTACCTGTTAGACGGGAACGGCGTCCGGCTCGTACGCGAGGTTCGGCCGGAGCCAGCGCTCCGCCTCCGCGAGGGAGACGCCCTTGCGCGCGGCGTAGTCCTCGACCTGGTCGCGTCCGATGCGGCCGACGGAGAAGTACCGCGCGTCGGGATGCCCGAAGTAGACGCCGCTCACGCTCGCGGCCGGCGTCATCGCGAACGACTCCGTCAACGCGAGCCCGATGGACTCCGCACCGAGTAGGTCGAAGAGCTTCCGCTTCTCGCTGTGGTCCGGACAGGCGGGATAGCCGAACGCAGGCCGGATGCCGCGATAGCGCTCCGCGGCCAACTCCTCGCTCGAGAGCTTCCGCCCCGTCTCGTACCACTCCCGCCGCGCGATCTCGTGCAGGTACTCGGCGAACGCTTCCGCGAAGCGGTCGGCGAGCGCCTTGGCCATGATCGCCCGATAGTCGTCGTGCTCGGCCTCGTATCGAGCGGCCAGCTCGTCGGCGCCGATGCCGGCGGTGACGGCGAACGCGCCGAGGTGGTCGCCGGCCGGCGCGACGATGTCCGCGAGGCCGCGGTTCGGCCGCGAGTCGCCGAACGCGGCCTGCTGGCGCAGGAAGCAGAAGCGCGTTCCGTCGGCGAGAACGACGTCGTCCCCGTCCGAAGACGCCGGCCAGAAGCCGTAGACGCCGCGCGCGCGCAGCAAGCCGTCGCGCACGATCTCGTCCAGCAGCTCCTGCGCGTCGTCCCATACCTCGCGCGCGGCCGGCTGGTCGAGGATGGCCGGGTACTTCCCCTTCAGCTCCCAGGCGTGGAAGAAGAACTGCCAGTCGATGTACTCGCGCAGCGTCGCCAGCTCGGGCTCGACGACGCGCAGGCCGGTGAAGCTCGGGACCGGCAGGTCGTCGAACGGAAGCTGCTGCCGATTGGTACGCGCCTCTTCAATCGGGAGCAGCGGCTTCCGCTCGCGCTCCGCGTACTGGTCGCGCAGCCGTTCCTGCTCGTCACGGTTCTCCGCGTCGAGACGGCGACGCCGCTCCGGATCGAGCAGATCCGAGACGACCCCGACGACGCGCGAGGCATCGTGCACGTGCACGACGGGCTGCGAGTACTGCGGCGCGATGCGCACAGCGGTGTGCTGCCGTGAGGTCGTGGCGCCCCCGATCAGCAGCGGCAGCGACAGCCCCCGCCGCTCCATCTCGTGCGCGACGTCGACCATGTGGTCGAGCGACGGCGTGATCAGGCCGGACAGCCCGACGACGTCGGCGCCGTGCTCGCGCGCGGCTTCGAGCACCGCGTCGCCGGCCACCATGACGCCGAGGTCGATGACCTCGTAGTTGTTGCAGCCGAGGACGACGCCGACGATGTTCTTGCCGATGTCGTGGACGTCACCCTTCACGGTCGCGAGCACGACCTTGCCTTGCACGCGACCGGAGTCCTTCTCGTCGGCCATGAACGGCTCCAGGTAGGCGACGGCCCGTTTCATCGCGCGCGCGCTCTTCACCACCTGCGGCAGGAACATCTTCCCGGCCCCGAAGAGGTCGCCGACCACCTGCATGCCGGCCATCAGCGGCCCCTCGATCACGTCGAGCGGGCGGGGGAGCTTCTGCCGCGCCTCCTCGGCGTCCTCTTCGATGAAGTCGACGATGCCGTGGACGAGCGCGTGTTCGAGGCGCTTCTCCACCGTTGTCTCGCGCCAGGACAGGTCGAGCTCGCGGCGCGTGCCTTCGCCCTTGACGCGCGAGGCGTACTCGACGAGCCGCTCGGTTGCGTCGTCGCGCCGGTTGAAGATGACGTCCTCGACGCGCTCGAGCAGCTCGGATTCGATGTCTGCGTACAGGATAAGTTGGCCGGCGTTGACGATGCCCATGTCGAGCCCCGCCGCGATCGCGTGGTAGAGAAACGCGGAGTGCATCGCCTCGCGGACGACGTCGTTCCCGCGAAACGAGAAGCTGAGATTGGAGATGCCCCCGCTCGTCTTCACGCCGGGGCAACGCTCCTTGATGAGCGGCAGCGCGGCGATGAAGGCCTTCGCGAACTCGGCGTGCTCCTCGATCCCCGTTGCGACGGCAAGCACGTTCGAATCGAAGACGATGTCCTCGGGCGCGAACCCGACCTCGTCGACGAGCAGGTGGTACGCGCGCTCGCAGATGGCCACCTTGCGCTCGACCGTCTCCGCCTGCCCCTGCTCGTCGAACGCCATGACGACGACGCCGGCGCCGTAGCCGAGCACGGCGCGCGCCTGCTCGAGGAAGAGCTCCTCGCCTTCTTTGAGGCTCAGCGAGTTGACGACGCCCTTGCCCTGCAGGCACTTGAGGCCCGCCTCGAGCACCGTCCAGCGCGAGCTGTCCACCATGATCGGCAGCCGCGCGATCTCGGGCTCGGTGGCGACGAGGTTGAGGAACGTCGTCATGGCCTCCTCGCCGTCGAGCAGGTCGGCGTCCATGTTCACGTCGATCAGGTTCGCGCCGCCGCGCACCTGCTCGAGAGCAACGTCGAGCGCCTGTTGATAGTCGCCTCCCTCGACCAGGCGACGGAAGCGCGCCGAGCCGGTGACGTTCGTGCGCTCGCCGATCATCACGAAGTTCGTGTCGGGCGTGATCGCAAACGGCTCCAACCCGCTGAAACGCGTCAGGCGCGGCGGCGACGGCACCTGACGCGGAGCGACGCCGTCGACGGCCACTTTGATAGCGCGCACGTGGTCGGGCGTCGTACCGCAGCAGCCGCCGACGATGTTGACGAGGCCGTCGCGCGCGAACTCGCCGAGCAGGCGGCTCGTGTCGGCCGGCTGTTCGTCGTGCGTCCCGAACTCGTTCGGCAGACCCGCGTTGGGATAGCAGGCGACCCAGGTGGTCGCCACGCGCGAGATGTCCTCGACGAACGGGCGCATCTCGCTCGCGCCGAGCGAGCAGTTGACGCCGACGATGAGCGGCTTCGCCTGCTCGACCGAAACCCAGAACGACTCCACCGTCTGGCCGGAGAGGTTGCGCCCGCTGCGGTCGACGGCCGTGAACGAAAGCCACAGCGGCACCTCCGGCGCAGCCTCTCGCGCGGCGACGATGGCCGCCTTCGCGTTGAGGGAGTCGAAGATCGTCTCGATCAGGAACAGGTCGACGCCGCCCTCGCGCAGAGCCGCCATCTGCTCCGCGTACGTCGCGACGACGTCGTCGAAGGTGACCGCCCGGTACGCGGCGTCCTCCACCTTCGGCGAGAGCGACAGCGTGACGTTCAGCGGGCCGACGGAGCCGGCGACGAGCCCGCCGAACTCGTCCGCGACCTCCCGAGCGATGCGGGCTCCGGCGAGGCTCATCTCGGCCGCGTAGTCCTCGAGCGCATAGTCCGCCTGGCCGATGCGGGTGGCCGTGAACGTGTTCGTCGAGGCGATGTCGGCGCCGGCTTCGAAGTAGGAGCGGTGGATGTCGCGCACGATCTCCGGCCGCGTCAGGTTGAGCAGGTCGGGATCGCCGGCGACGTCGCGCGGATGGTGGCGGAAGCGCTCGCCGCGGTAGGCCTCCTCCCCGCGCACTTCCCGCTGGATGAGCACGCCCCACGACCCGTCGAGCACCGCGATGCGCTCGCCGAGGATCGCTTCCAGTTTGTCGCGTGCGTCCCGCATGTCCCGTCTCCGCTCCCGCCTTCAGGTCCGGGAGCGCCGGGGAAGCGCCCACGGGCTCTTTAGGCGTTTGTTAACCCGGTCGCCAAGCTGCCTGTCAAATCTCTCCGGGTAACCGAAGGGTACCAACCGTCGCTTCGGTAGGGTGCCGCCCGATGTCTGAGGTCCACGACGGGGCGAGCCTTCGCGCTGCGCTCGCACAGATCGCAGGCAACTTCTCCTTCAGCTGGACGCCGGGCGCTCGCCAGCTCTTCGCGGAGCTCGACCGGAGGCGCTTCAGCGAGCTCATGCACAACCCGACGGCGCTCCTCTCCGAGCTGACGGACGAGGATCTCGCCCGTGTGCTGACGCCCGAGTACGCGATGCGGCTCGGGCGGGTGCAGGAGCGGCTCGCCGCCGAGGCCGAGCGCCCCAGCTGGTGGGAGACCCAGGAGAGCCGTCCAGACGATTTCCTCGTCGCCTATTTCTCCGCCGAGTTCGGGCTGGACGAGAGTCTCCCGATCTACTCCGGCGGTCTCGGCGTGCTCGCCGGGGACCACCTCAAGTCCGCCTCCGAGCTGGGCGTGCCCCTCGTCGGCATCGGGCTGAACTACTTCCGCGGCTATTTCCGGCAGAAGCTGGACGAGGGAGACCGCCAGGTCGAGCGTTACCCGCGCAACGACACCGTCCGGCTGCCGCTCACCCTCGTGCCGATGTCGCCGAAGGTGATGCTCGCGGACGACGACGGCAACCTCGTCCCGGTTCGCATCAGCGTGTGGCGCGCACTCGTCGGCCGGGTCTCGCTCTACCTCCTCGACACGAAGGTGGAGGGCAATCCGGACTGGGCGCGCGACGTGACGAACACGCTGTACGGCGGCGACCGGCAGAACCGGCTGCGACAGGAGCTCGTGCTCGGCATCGGCGGCGTCCGCGTGCTGCGCCGGCTCGGGCTCGAGCCGAACGTGTTCCACATGAACGAGGGCCACTCGGCGTTCTTTCAGCTCGAGCGGCTGCGCGAGCTCGTCGAGGAGGAAGGAATCGACCGCGACGCCGCGCTCGAGCGCCTGCGCGCATCCACGGTCTTCACGACGCACACGCCCGTGCCCGCAGGGAACGAGGTGTTCGAGCCGGCGCTCGTGCGGCGCAACCTCGAGCCGCTCGTCGAGCGCTGCGGCTTCTCCTGGGACGAGTTCGAGGCCCTCGGCAAGGTACATCCGGAAGACTCGGTCTTCGGGATGACGCCGTTCGCGTTGAAGACGTCGGCGTATGCGAACGGTGTCTCGAAGCTCCACGGCGCCGTCTCGCGCGAGATGTGGCACGACCTCTGGCCGGATCGCCCGGTGGACGAGGTTCCGATCACGTCGATCACGAACGGCGTGCACGTGCGTACGTGGCTGGGCGGCGAGCTCGAGGGGATGCTCGGGACGAACACGCCCAAGCTGGAGCGCGCGCTCGAGCTCCCGGCGCACGTGCTGTGGGAGGCGCACTGCTCGGCGAAGGCTCGCCTCATGGAGTTCATCTCGCGCACGCGCGGCGCGCCCGACCTCGATCCCGATGCGCTCACGATCGGCTTCGCGCGGCGGTTCGCGACGTACAAGCGCGCCGGCCTTCTCCTCAGCCAGCCGGAGCGGCTGGCTGCGCTGCTCGGCGATCCCGACCGCCCACTGCAGATCGTCGTCGCCGGCAAGGCGCACCCGGCCGACGAGGGCGGCAAGGATGTCATCCGCCAGGTGGTCGACTTCTCGCGCGGCGACGACGCGAATCACCACGTCGTGTTCCTGCCCGATTACGAGATGACGCTCGCCCGCCGCCTCGTGCAGGGCGTGGACGTCTGGCTGAACACGCCGCGCCGACCGATGGAGGCGTCGGGCACGTCTGGGATGAAGGCGGCGCTGAACGGCGTGCTCAACTGCTCCATCCTCGACGGCTGGTGGGCCGAGGGCTACACGCCCGACCGCGGCTTCGCCATCGGCAGCGAGGAGCAGGCGAGTACAGAGGAAGAGCAGGACACGGCCGACGCGGAGGCGCTCTTCGCAGTCTTGGAGCAACAAGTGCTGCCGGCGTTCTTCGAGCGTGACGCGGACGGACTGCCGATGCGCTGGGTCGAGATGATGCGGCACTCGATCGCCGAGCTCGGGACCGAGTTCAGCACGAACCGCATGGTGCGGGAGTACGTCGAGCGTCTGTACCTCCCGGCACACCGCGACCTCGCGGCCGTGCTCACCGCCGCCTAGCCGCTGGCGCCGCTGACGTTCAGCTGGTTCTCGGCGTGCCGGATGCGCTGCTCGAGCTGCCAGCGGTCGGCGGTGGACTCCCCCGCTTCGATCTTCGCCAGCTCCGCCTGCGCCTCCTCGAGCTGATGCCGCGCACGCTCGACGTCGATCTCCGTCGCGATGACGGCATCGTCGACGAGCGCGATCGCGCGGTCCTCGAGTACCTGGAAGAACCCAGGCCCGGTCGCGAACGTCTGGATCTGCTCGCTGTCCATATCGACGTACACGCGCGTCGAGCCGGCGTTCAGCATCGCCACGAGCGGCGCGTGTCGCGCGAGCACGCCGATCTCGCCCGCCGCTCCCGGCACGATGATCATCTCCGCCTCGCCCTCGAATGCGGGGCCTTCCGGCGTGACGAGCGATACCGAGAACTTCGGGTGTGCCATCAGTGCCCCTTCCAGTGATGGTCTCGAGTTCCTGGCGAGCGAAAAGCGAGCGATGCAAGGACGCAGGGAGCGTTCGTAGCTTTAGCTACGGACGCGACTGAGGACGCAGCAGCGCGAAGCTTTGCAGCCGCCAGGGGCTCACTGACTATCGCTGGAAGGGGCACTAAGACTCCGCCAGCTGCTTGCCGCGCTCGACTGCCTGCTCGATGACGCCGACCATGTAGAACGCCTGCTCCGGAAGGTCGTCGTGCTTGCCGTCGAGGATCTCGGTGAAGCCGCGGATCGTGTCCTCGAGCTTCACGTACTCCCCCGGTGTGCCGGTGAACTGCTCGGCGACGAAGTTCGGCTGCGAGAAGAACCGCTCGATCTTGCGCGCTCGGGTGACGACGAGCTTGTCCTCGTCGGAGAGCTCGTCGATGCCGAGGATGGCGATGATGTCCTGCAGGTCGCGGTAGCGCTGCAACACTTCCTGCACGCGCGTCGCGCACCGGTAGTGCTCGTCGGAAACGATCCCCGGCTGGAGCGCGCGCGACGTCGAGTCGAGCGGATCGACGGCCGGATAGAGGCCCTTCTCGGCGATGCTCCGCGAGAGCACCGTCGTCGAATCGAGATGCGCGAACGTGCTCGCGGGCGCCGGGTCGGTGAGGTCGTCCGCGGGGACGTAGACCGCCTGCACCGAGGTGACGGAGCCGGTCCGCGTCGACGTGATCCGTTCCTGCAGCTGCCCCATCTCGGTGGCGAGCGTCGGCTGGTAACCGACGGCACTCGGCATGCGGCCGAGCAGTGCCGATACCTCCGAGCCCGCCTGGACGAAGCGGAAGATGTTGTCGATGAAGAGCAGCACGTCCTGGCCCTGGTCGCGGAAGTACTCGGCCATCGTCAGACCGGAGAGCGCCACGCGCAGGCGCGCGCCGGGCGGCTCGTTCATCTGACCGAAGACGAGCGCGACCTTGTCGATCACCTTCGACTCCGTCATCTCGAGGATGAGGTCGTTGCCCTCGCGCGTGCGCTCACCGACGCCGGAGAAGACGGACACGCCGCCGTGCTCACGCGCGACGTTGTGGATCAACTCCTGGATGAGCACCGTCTTGCCCACGCCGGCGCCGCCGAACAGGCCGATCTTGCCGCCGCGCACGTACGGCGCGATGAGGTCGACGACCTTGAGGCCGGTCTCGAAGATCTCGACCTTCGGCGAGAGCTCGCTGAAGCTCGGCGGGTCGGCGTGGATCGGCCGGCGGTCACCGCTCGCCGCTTCCTTGCCGTCGACGGGATCTCCGATGACGTTCCAGACGCGGCCGAGCGTCTGGTCCCCGACCGGAACCGAGATCGGCGCGCCCGTGTCGACGATCTCCACACCGCGCGCGAGGCCGTCGGTCGAGTCCATTGCCACCGCGCGCACGCGGTCGTCGCCGAGATGCTGCTGCACCTCCGCGATCAGCTCGCGCGTGCCGCCGTTCTCGGGCACCTGGATGCTGAGCGCGTGGTTGATCTCCGGCAGCCCGCTCGGGAAGACGGCGTCCAGGACGACGCCCTTGATCTCGATGATCCGGCCGGTGCTCTTCTTGGTCTTCGTAGCGGGCATCTCTCTCCTTATGCGGTGAGTGCGTCGGCGCCGGCGACGACTTCGAGGATCTCCTGGGTGATCTCCGCCTGGCGGGCGCGGTTCATCTGCAACGTGTAGCTGTCGATCAAGTCGTTCGCGTTCTTCGACGCATTCCGCATCGCCGTCATCTGCGCGGCGAGAAACGACGCGGCCGACTCGAGCAGCGCGCGGTAGATCTCGGTCTCGAGATAGACCGGCAGCAACCGCTCGAGGATCTCTTCGGGCTCGGGCTCGTAGATGAAGTCGCCGCGCAGCGCCTGCTTCTTCGGGTCGGGGTCCTCCTCTTCGCTTCCCTGGAGCACGTGCTCGGGGATCGGCAGGAGGTCGGAGACGGCCACTTGCTGAACGAGCGCCGAGACGAACCGGTTGTACACGACGACGACGCGGTCGACCTGCTCCTCCGTGTACAGCTCGGCGAGCTTGTGCGCCACCGCCTGCGCGTCGTGATACGTCGGCTTGTCGACGAATCCCTCCCAGTGCGCGGCGACCTCGAAGCGGCGGAACCGCAGCGTCGAGCCGCCTTTGCGGCCGACCACGGTCCACACGACCTCGTGGCCGTCGGCGCGCTCCTTGCGCTCCAGCTCGAACGCGCGGCGCATGACCTGCCCGTTGAACGGGCCGGCGAGACCGCGGTCGCCACTGAAGATGACAACACCGACGCGCCTCTCTTCGCGGCGCTGCATGAGCGGCAGATTGCGGAACGAGGAGGCCGCGCGCGCGGTACCGATCATCAGCTCCTGCATGCGGTCCGCGTACGGCCGCATCTCCTCGATCCGCGTCTGCGCGCGCCGCAGCCGGGCGCTCGCGACGAGCTCGAGCGCCTTGGTGATCTTGCGCGTGTTGCGGACGGAGGCGATCCGCCGGCGGATGTCCTGCTGCGACGCCATTAGATGAGGCCGGACGCCTCCTCGACGTTGAACGTGTTCTTGAACTTCTCGATCTCGCCGTTCAGCTTCTCGGCGAGGTCGTCGGGCAGCTCGCCCGTGTCCTTGATCTGCTGATAGATCGTTCCCTCCGCGCGCATGAACTCGCGCAGCTCGTCCTGGAAGCGCTGCACCTGCGGCGTCGGGATGTCGTCGAGGTAGCCGTGGATGCCGGCGTAGATGCCGACCACCTGGTCCTCCGTCGGCCACGGCTGGTATTGCGGCTGGTTCAGCGTCGCGACCATCTTCTCGCCACGCGTCAGTGACTGCTGCGTGGCGCGGTCGAGCTCCGAGCCGAACTGTGCGAACGCCTCCAGCTCGCGGTACTGCGCAAGGTCGAGGCGCAGGCGCCCCGCAACCTTCTTGGTCGCCTTCGTCTGCGCATTGCCGCCGACGCGCGACACGGAGATACCGACGTTGACCGCCGGGCGTACGCCCGAGAAGAAGAGATCGGACTGCAGGTAGATCTGGCCGTCGGTGATGGAGATGACGTTCGTCGGGATATACGCCGAGACATCGCCGGCCTGCGTCTCGATCACCGGGAGCGCGGTCAGCGATCCGCCTCCGAGGTCGTCCGAGAGCTTGCACGCGCGCTCGAGCAGCCGCGAGTGCAGGTAGAAGACGTCGCCCGGGAACGCCTCGCGGCCCGGCGGGCGCCGGAGCAGCAGCGACAGCTGCCGGTACGCGTCCGCGTGCTTCGAGAGGTCGTCGTACATCACGAGCGCGTGCTTGCCGTTGAAGAGGTAGTGCTCGCCCATCGCGCAGCCCGCAAACGGCGCCATCCACTTGATCGGCGCGGCCTCGTTGGCGGACGCGGTCACGATCGTCGTGTACTCCATCGCGCCGGCGTCGCGCAGCCGCTCGTAGATGCCTGCGACCGTCGACGCCTTCTGCCCGATGGCGACGTAGATGCAGTGCACGTCCGTCTCGCGCTGGTTGAGGATCGTGTCGATCAGGATCGCCGTCTTGCCGGTGGAGCGGTCGCCGATGATCAGCTCGCGCTGTCCGCGGCCGATCGGGGTCATGGAGTCGATCGCCTTGATGCCGGTGGCGAGCGGCTCCTTCACCGGTTGGCGCTCGATGACGCCCGGCGCCTTGAACTCGAGCGGGCGGCTCTCGTCCGACTCGATCGGGCCGCGCCCGTCGAGCGGGTTGCCGAGCGGGTCGACGACGCGGCCGAGCAGGCCTTCGCCGACGGGAACGCTGGCGACCGTGCCTGTGCGGCGCACGGGCTCGCCCTCGCCGACCTTCTCCCACTCGCCGAACAGCGCGACACCGACCTGGTCCTCCTCGAGGTTGAACGCGAGGCCGACGACGCCGTGCTCGAGCTCGAGCATCTCCAGCGCCACGGCGTTCTCGAGGCCGTAGACGCGCGCGATGCCGTCGCCGATCGAGAGGACCGTGCCGACCTCGGCGAGATTGGTCTCGACGTCGTACTGCTCGATCCGCTGGCGGAGGATCGACGTGATCTCTTCGGGGCGCAGCTTCAAGGGTCTCTCCTATCTCCTGACGAGTTCTTGTCTCAAGCGTTCCAATCGTCCGCGGACGCTCGCGTCGACGCGGTACGAGCCTGCCTGCAGCACGATGCCTCCCACGAGGTCCGGGTCGACGCTGCGCGTCGCTTCGACCTTGCGGCCGGCCGCCTTCTCGATCTGCGCGACGATCGCCTGCGCTTCGTCGTCGGTGAGCTCGCGCGCGGTGGTCAGCTCGACCGTGAGGCGGCGCTCCTCGCGCGCCATCAGCCGTTCGAACTCCATTGCGATCTCCTCGATCTCCCCGGCGCGGCCCTTCTCGGCGACGAGCAGAAGGAAGTTCTTGAACAGCGGCTCCTCGTCACCGGCGAGGTCGGCGAGGATGCGCGCCTTCTCCGTCGACTCCAGCTGCGGGTTGCGCAGGACCATGCGCAGCTCCGGCGTCTGCTCGATCGCGGCCGCGAAGTCGGCGAGGGCCTCGTGCACCTGCGCGAGCCGCTTCTCCTCCTTCGCCGCGCCGAACAGCGCCTCGGCGTAGATGCGTTGCGCCGCGGCTATGCCGACTCCTCGAGGCGCGAGAAGTCGAGCGAGTCGATCGCCTCGCTGATGAGCTCGCGGTCGCGGTCCGCGTCGAGCTTCTTGCCGACGACCATGGACGTCGCCTCGAGCGTGAGGTCGGCGACCTCGTTGCGAATCCGCTCGAGCGCGCGGGAGACCTCCGCGTCGATCTCCTTGCGCGTTTCCTCAAGCCGGCGCTGCCGTTCGGCCTCGGTCTCCTCGCGCATGCGCAGCTCCATCGATTCACGCGTCTTGCGCGCCTCGGCAAGGATGCCTTCCGCGTCGCTGCGCGCCTGTCCGATGAGCTGGCGGTGCTCCTCCAGCAGCTTGCGCGCCTCGTCTCGTGCGTTGTCGGCCTCTTCGATCGACCGGCGGATCTGCTCGCGCCGCTCATCGATCAGCTTCTGGATGGCACCGAAGGCGAACTTGCGCAGCACCACGAAGACGATCACGAAGAAGATGATCGTCCAGATCATCAGCCCCGGGATGATCTTGGTGAGCGGGCTGCTGGCTGCGACGAGCATCTACTTGACGAGGACGAAGCCGAGGAAGCCCCCGACGAGGCCGTAGAAGACGACCGCCTCGGTGAGAGCGAAGCCGAGCCACATGATCCCCTGTAGCTCGCCGCGCAGCTCGGGCTGGCGGGCGACCGACTGGATCATCGAGGCGAAGACCGTGCCGATGCCGATGCCGGCGCCGAGCGAGCCGAGGCCCATGCCGAGGCCGAAGCCGAGCGCCTGCGCGGCCTTGATGGTGGATGACGTTGCTGCGAGCAGGTGGAGCACCGGTTCCTCCTTAGTGGGCCGGCTCGATGGCAGAGCCGATGTAGATGGCGGTCAAGGCGGCGAAGATGAAAGCCTGGATGGTGACGACGATCACGACCTCGAAGAGGTAGAAGGCGATTCCGATCGGCAGCGAGAAGACCGCGACGATCCAGAACGTCAGGCCGCTCAGGATGAACAACAGGCCGATCGAGACGAGGATCAGGATGTGTCCGGCCAGCATGTTCGCGTAGAGCCGGACGCTGAGGCTGATGACACGGAAGACGTGCGAGATGGTCTCGAGAACGAACATGACCGGGACCATGCCCTTCGGAACGCCGGCGGGGACGAAGCTCTTGAAGTACTTGAGCCCGTTGTATCGCACGCCTTCGATGTGCGTGAAGAGGACGGTCAGGATGGCGAGCACCAGCGTCACCGACAGCTGCGACGTGACGGCGTAGATGCCCCACGTCGGCACGCCGTGCCACTTGTCGCCGGTGAGCGGCAGCGGGATGAAGCCGACCAGATTCATGGTGAAGATGAAGAGGAAGAGCGACGCGACGTATGGGAACCAGCGTCCGATCGCCTTCGTCGGCAACCCCTGCTCGGCGATCTGTGTCTGCGCAAGCTCGTACACGGCCTCGCCGATCGTCTGCCGTTTGCTCGGCAGGAGCGCGAGCCGGCTGCGCATCGTGAAGAGGCCGAGCGCGATCGTGAGCAGCGCGCTGATCGCGAGGTAGACGACCGCCTTGTTGATCGACATGTCGAGCGGGCCGAGGTGAATCCCGACCCATTGCTTCAGCGCGAACTCGTCCGCAGGGTTGAACGTCGCGGCGATCATGCGCTGAAGTACTCCAGAAGCGAGACACCGAGCGACAGCGTGTACGCGAGCGCATACACAATGACGGCGGGGACGCCCAGGCCCTTGTTCGCGACCGTCACCGCGAGCAGGACGACCATGACGCCGATGCCGCGGAACGACATTGCGAGCGCGACCATCCCGGACTTGCGCAGGTTGTCGGCGCCGGTCGGAATCCTCCCGAGCCAGACACTCAGCGCCTCACCCGCAGCCCAGAGGACGGCGGCGAGCGCCCAGCCGGCGAGCGAGTAGCCGGCGACGAGGAAGACGGGCAGCCCGAGCACGATCACCGCCGCCCCTGCAAGCGCAGGTACACGGCGGCCCGGAGCGGGTCGCGGGGTGGAGAACACGCCGGCCATCACGAGAAGTAGCCCTTGAAGCGGCGGTAGACGGCGAAGACTCCGGTGGGGATGCCGACGATCACCCCGCCGAGCACGCCGAGACCGGCGGAGCCGAAGCCCCAGCCGACGAGCGCGCCGCCGGCCGCGCACATTCCCGTCGTGCCGGCCAGGATTGCGCCCGCTTCGACGGGCTGAAACGACGAGCGGGAGGCGGCCTGCATGCGCGGCGAGAATAGCATGTTCGATCCCCGAAAAGCGCCGACTTTGTAACACTGGAATCCGTGATGGGAAAAGGGCCGCGCCTTCTGCTCGTGCACGGCAGCGTACTCAACGGCGAGGCCACCTGGAACGCCCAGCGGCCGCTCGCCGAGCGGCTCGAGCTCGTCGTCCCGAACCGGCGCGGATTCCCGCCCGGACCTGACGTGGAGCGGGTCGACTTCGCCGCCGAGGCCGTCTGGCTCGAGCAGTTTCTCGTGCCCGGGACGCACCTCGTCGGGCAGTCGTACGGCGGCGTCATCGCGCTGCTCGCCGCCGCCCGGCGCCCGGAGCTCCTGGCGTCGCTGACCGTGATCGAGCCGCCCGCGTTCGACATCGCGCGCGGCCATCCCGCAGTCGATGCGTTCGTTGCCGCCGGCGAGGCGATCTCCGGCGACCCGGAGTCGTACCTGCGCGACTTCCTCGACCTCGTCGGCGCGCCGCAACCCGGGCACCCGCTCTCCCCCGCGCTCCTGCAGGGCGCGCGCATGCTCATGGTCGAGCGCCCGCCGTGGGAGGCCGAGATCCTCCTGGAGGAGCTGGCGGCGGCGCCCTTCCCGATGCTCGCGGTCAGCGGCGCCCACAGCGCGGCCTTCGACGCGGTCTGCGACGTCCTCGAACAGCGGATCGGGGCCGAGCGGGCGGTGCTGCCCGGCGCCGGCCACTCGCCGCAGAGGCTCGGCAAGCCGTTCAACGAACTGCTCGCGGCCTTCATCAAATAAATCGCGCCTCTGTCGCGTTTCATCACTCGGTGGAAGCCGCAGGCAGCCTCGAGGTGCGGACGCGCGACTACGCGGCTCTCGGCGCCGCCGGCATCACCGTGCTCCTCTGGGGCTCGGCCTTCGTCGGGATCCGCTCCGCCGGACGCAGCTACTCGCCCGGCGCGCTGTCACTCGGCCGGCTCGCGGTCGCCGTGGTCGCCCTCGCCGCCATCGGCCTCGCGCGCGGCGAGCGCCTCCCGAGCCGCGACGCCCTGCGCGAGATCGGCATCCCACTCCTCGTCTGCGGTCTGCTCTGGTTCGGTGCGTACAACGTCGCGCTCAACTCGGGAGAGCGGCGCGTCGACGCGGGAACGGCGGCCATGCTCGTCGGTGTCGGGCCGATCCTCATCGCCGTCCTGGCGGGCCTGCTCCTGCACGAGGGATTCCCGCGCAGCCTCTTCGCCGGCGTCGGTGTCGCCTTCGTAGGAATCGTCGTCATCGCGATCGCGAGCTCGACGCACACCGCAACGACGACCGGCGTGCTCCTCTGCCTCGCCGCCGCGGGCGCCTATGCGGCAGGCGTGATCGCGCAGAAGATCGTGCTGCGGCGACTGACGCCGGTGCAGACGGTGTTCTCCTGCGCCGTCATCGGCGCAGTCGCATGCGCGCCGTTCGCGCCGCAGCTCGTCCACCAACTCGGCTCCGCCCACGGCGGCTCGACGGGATGGATCACGTACCTCGGCATCGGTCCGACGGCGCTCGGCTTCATCACCTGGGGCTTCGCGCTCTCTCGCACCGACGCCGGCCGTCTGGCGGCGACGACGTACCTCGTCCCACCGGTCTCGGTGCTCCTCGGCTGGGCGTGGCTCAACGAATCGCCCGCAGCGCTCACCTATCTCGGCGGAGCGCTGTGTCTCGCCGGCGTCGCGGTGTCTAGGAGGCCTTCCGCAACGGATCGCCGGGCTCCCGCCGCCGCTGGTACGGGTTCGCGATCTTGACGATCTCGAGCACGTACACGACGTACGCGGAGATCGAAAGCGCGAGCAGCGCGATCGCGGTTGCGCCGATCGTCGGCCACACGTGCCACTTGCCGTGCGCGTGGATCGGCAGGAACCGCGTGCCGAGCGCCGCGGCGGCGAGGGACAGGCACCAAGCCCAGATCGTCATCGTCGCCTGCGGCTGCGAGAACCCGCGCCGCAGGAAGCGGTGGTGCAGATGCGCCTGGTCGCCCTCGAACACTCGCTGGCCGTGCTTCAGCCGCCGCGCGACGACGAACGTCGTGTCCACGATCGGGACGGCGAGCACGAGCAGCGGGAAGAACAGGGCCACGGTCGCCGCCGTCTTCAGCAAGCCCTGCACCGACACGGCCGCGAGCACGAAGCCAAGGAGGAGCGCGCCCGAGTCGCCCATGAAGATCCGCGCCGGATAGAAGTTGTGCCGCAGGAATCCGAGGGACGCGCCGAGCACGATCGCCGACAGCACGGCGGCATCCGGCTTCCCGAGCGAGAGCGCGATGACGGCGAAGGTGCCGCCCGCGATCGCGGCGACGCCTGCGGCGAGGCCGTCCATCCCGTCGAGGAAGTTGACCATGTTCATGATCGCGACGATCCACATCACGGTCAGCGGCATTCCGACCCATGCCGGCAGCGTGTGGATGCCGATCACCGGGAACGTGAAGCGGTCGACCCAGACGCCGAATCCGACCGGAATGGCGGCCGCGAGCACCTGGCCGGCGAGCTTCTCGAACCACCGCAGCCCGCGGAAGTCGTCGATCGCGCCGACGGTCACCGCGACGGCCGAGCCGAGGAGCAGGCCGCGCGTTTGGTGGCCGAGGTGGAGGAACGCGAGCGCCGGAACGAAGATGCCGAGGAAGAGGGCGACCCCCCCGAGCCGCGGGATCGGGCTGCGGTTGAGGCGACGGCCGCCGGGCGCGTCGACCGCGCCGAGGAGCCGCGCCATCCCGCCCACCGCCGGCGTCAGCAGGACGACGATGACGAGCGCGACGAGCGCGCCCCACACGACCTGCAGGTGCCGGTCGAGCTGGTCGAGGACGTCGTAGTGCGCGGCTGCGGCACCGATCATCACGAGTTATTTCGTGCCGTAGAGCCGGTCTCCCGCATCGCCGAGTCCCGGGACGATGTAGCCGCGCTCGTCGAGACCGCGGTCGAGGGCGGCACAGACGATGTGCACGTCCGGATGCCGCTCGTGCACGTGCTCGACGCCGGGCGGAGCGGCGACGATGCAGACGAGCGTCACCGACTGCGCGCCGGCCTCCTTCACCGCGTCGATCGCCGCGGCGCTCGAGTGTCCCGTCGCCAGCATCGGGTCGAGCACGATCGCGTCGCGGTCGGCGAGATCGGTCGGAAGCTTCGAGTAGTACTGCACCGGCTCGAGCGTCTTCTCGTCGCGGTACATGCCGATGAACCCGACGCGCGCGCTCGACACGAGCGAGAGCACGCCGTCGAGCATCCCGACGCCGGCGCGCAGCACCGGGCAGACGGCGACCTTCTTCCCGGAGATCCGCTGCGCGGTCATCGGCTCGAGCGGCGTCTCGATGTCGTAGTCCTCGGTGGGGAACTCCTTCGTCGCCTCGTACGTGAGCAGCAGCGTGATCTCGTTCGCGAGCTTGCGGAAGT
This sequence comes from Gaiellaceae bacterium, assembly GCA_036512155.1. Lineage (GTDB taxonomy): Bacteria > Actinomycetota > Thermoleophilia > Gaiellales > Gaiellaceae > Palsa-739. Next base: position 36,481 of record DATCBD010000089.1, read on the forward strand.
GGACGGTCGGCGTCTCCTTGTCGCGCAGGTAGCTCAGCTTGTGCTGGACGAGCGGGTGCTCGACGACCGTGAGCCGGCGCGTCTCGATCACCTGAAGCTTGTGTAGCCGCGCCAGCCGGGATAGAGCGGCCGCTTCTGGCACAACGCGGCGACGCGCGAGCGAAGGCCGTCGACGTCGGGCGACTCCACCAGCGCCTCGGCAATGATGCGGCCGGTCTCGCGGAAGTCCTCCTCGTCGAAGCCGCGCATCGTCATCGCCGGCGTGCCGACTCGAACGCCCGAGGTCACGAAGGGCGAGCGCTCGTCGAACGGGACGGTGTTGCGATTGACCGTCACGTTCACCTCGGCGAGGCGTTCTTCCGCGTCCTTGCCGGTCCAGTCGGACTCGCGCAGATCGATGAGCAGCAGGTGCGTGTCCGTGCCGCCCGTGACGAGCTCGAGCCCGCTCTCCAGCAGCGCCTCGCCGAGCGCGTCGGCGTTCGCGCGGATCTGCGACTGATAGGACCGGAACGCGTCCGACATCGCAATGCGGAAGCACGTCGCCTTCGCAGCGATCGTGTGCATCAGCGGTCCGCCCTGCATGCCCGGCATCACTGCGCTGTCGAGCGCCTTCGCGTGCTCCTCGCGGCAGAGGACGAACCCGCCGCGCGGCCCCGCGAGCGTCTTGTGCGTCGTCGACGAAACGAAGTCGCAGTGCTCGACCGGGCTCGGCACGAGACCGGCGGCGACGAGCCCGGCGAAGTGCGCCATGTCGCAGAGCAGGAGCGCGCCGACCTCGTCCGCGATCGCACGGAAACGGTCGGCCTCGATTGTGCGCGGATACGCGGAGCCGCCGCACACGATCACCTTCGGCCGCGCCTCCTTCGCCAGCCGCAGCACCTCGTCGTAGTCGACCGTCATCGTCTCGCGCGAGACTCCATAGTGGACGACGTTGTACAGCCGGCCCGAGAAGTTGACCTTGTGGCCGTGCGTCAGGTGGCCGCCCTGGTCGAGCCGCAGCGCCAGCAGTGTGTCGCCGGGCTCCATCGTGGCCGCGTACACCGCCATGTTCGTCTGGGCGCCCGCGTGCGGCTGGACGTTCGCGTGCTCGGCGCCGAACAGCGCCTTCGCGCGGTCGATCGCGAGCTCTTCGATCTCGTCCACGACCTCGCAGCCGCCGTAGTAGCGGCGCCCGGGATACCCCTCGGCGTACTTGTTCGTCGGCACCGACCCGACCGCCTCGAACACCGCCGGCCAGGTGAAGTTCTCGGACGCGATCAGTTCAAGCTGGCCCCGCTCGCGCTCCAACTCCCTCGTCAGCAGCGAGGCGATGTCGGGATCGACGTCCGCCAGGCCCGCGGTCTTCAGGTGCTCGAACGTCTCCTGGGCCAGCGCCATCGGGAGGATGGTAACCAGTCCTCCAGCGATCACGGGTTCGGGCCGATAGACAGGACGTGGGCTCTCTGCGACTTCTCGCGGTCCTCGCGACCGCCCTCGTGATCACGCCTGCCGCGTTCGCCGGCCCCAACCTCTTCGTGGGGGCCGCCGAGGACGGCGCGGTCTGGGGCGACCCGACCGCACAGATGAACCTCGCGCAGCAGGCCGGCTTCGACTCGATTCGCATGACGGCGCAATGGGTGTCGGGCAACACGCAGCTCGACCCGATGATCGCCGCGAAGCTCCGAAACGCCGCGGCCGCCGCCGAGGCGCGAGGGATCCGGCCGGTGGTCTCGATCTACAACGTGAACTCGGTCCAGGCGCCGGAGGACCCCATCCTGCAGTCGGAGTTCGCGACCTTTGCGCAAAACGTCGTCCTCGCGCTTCCCAGCGTCACGACGTTCATCGTCGGCAACGAGCCCAACTCGTCCTACTACTGGCAGCCGCAGTTCGACACGCGCGGCGCCGACATCGCGGCGTCCGCCTACGAGGCGCTGCTCGCGGACACGTACGACGCCATCAAGGCCGTCCGGCCGAACGTGACCGTCATCGGCGGGGCGCTGGACTCACACGGGACCGACAACCCGAAGAACCGTCCCTCACACTCGCCCATCGTGTTCATCCGCGACATGGGTCGCGCGTACCGCGCGAGCAAGCGGACGCGGCCGATCATGGACGTCTTCGACGAGCACATCTACGGCGACAACTCCACGATGCCGCCGAGCATGTCGCATCCGAACTCGAACACGATCACCGAGGGCGACTATCCGAAGCTCGTCGCCGCGCTCGGCCAGGCGTTCGACGGCACGACTCAGCCCGGCTCGACGCTGCCGATCGTGTATGGCGAGTACGGCGTCGAGTCCGTCATCCCGCCGAACGAGGCTCCGAACTACACCGGCCACGAGAGCGCGGCGGCGAAGCCCGTGGACGAGACGACGCAGGCGGCCTACTACGTTCAGGCGATCAAGCTCGCGACGTGTCAGCCCAACGTCGTCGGGATCATGCTCTTCCACGTCGAGGACGAGGCCGGCCTCCCCGGCTGGCAGTCGGGGCTCTTCTACTCCGACGGGACACCGAAGTCGTCACTCGACGCGGTGCGGACTGCGATGGCCGCGGCGCGCGCGGGGACGCTGACTGCGTGCCCCGACGCAACCGCTCCGACGGTGAGCATCGCGTCGATTGCGAACGGGACACTCGTCGCCCAGGCGACCGACGACGTCGGCGTCGCCAAGGTCGAGCTGTACGCGAACGGCGTCCTCATCGGGACCGACTACGCCGCGCCGTACACGTTCTCGCTCGCGATCCTGCCCAAGGGGAGCTTCAACCTCGTGGTGAAGGCCTACGACGCCGCCGGGAACGTCGGCCAGGCTACGGTCGCGCTGCGCCTTCGCGCAACACAAGCGGCTCATCGCCGGTGAGGTCGAGCACCGTCGACGGCGTGCCCGGTAGCTCGCCGGCGTCGATGACGGCGCCGCAGGCATTCCGGATCTCCTCCGGCACGTCCTGAACCCGGCGCGGATTCGGCCCGCCCGCCGCGTTCGCGCTCGTCGCGCAGACCACGCCCACCTCGCGCAGCACCGCTGCGGCCTCCAGCGGTAGCTCGGAGACGCGGACGCCGATCGCATCCGGGTTGTCGCCGGTCAGCCACGGGAAGCGGTGCTCCGGGTTGGGGACGACGAGCGTGTACGGCCCCGGGAGCAACCCCTCGGTGAGCGTCACGTCGAGCTCGGGGAGCACGAGCAGGAGCGCGTCGAGATTGGCCGCGAGCAGGGCGATCGGCTTCGACATGTCCCGCCCCTTCAGGCGGAAGAGGCGCTCGACCGGCTCGGGCCGGAACGGCAGTGCGCACAGGCCGTAGACCGTGTCCGTTGGGAGGATCACCGGCCGGCGCGCGCGGAGTGCGGCGACCGCTGCATGCACGCTGTTCAACGTTCCCCTTCCACGACTCTCGCAATCCCGCTCAAATCTGCCGTAATCCGGACGTTTCTGTACGCGAGCGCCGCGAGCGCCGCAGCGACGCGCTCTGCTTGGCCCGCGCCGACCTCGAGCACGAGCGCGCGCGTCCGGGCCTCCTCGGCGAGGCGCTCGTGCAGCCCCGAACCGACGAGCGCCATCTCCGGCTCGAAGCGCAGCTCCGGCTGGAGACCGTCGAGCGTGTCGACGTACGGCGGGTTGGAGACGACGAGGTCCCAGCCGTCCTGGGCGGCTTCGAGGCCGCCGAGCCGCAGGTCGACGTCGAGGCCGAGCTGCTCCGCGTTCTCGCGCGCGAGCGCGAGCGCCGACTCCGACTCGTCGACCCCGGTCACGTGTGCATCCGGGCGCTCGTCCTTGAGTGCCAGCGCGATCGCGCCAGAGCCGACCCCCACGTCCAGAACGCGGGGCGCCTTCACCCCGTCGATCAGCGCCAGCGCGCGTTCGACGACGACCTCCGTCTCGGGCCGCGGGACGAGCGCGCGCGCGTCGGTCTTCAACGTCAGGCGGCGGAAGCCCCAATCGCCGAGGACGTACGCGAGCGGTTCGCGGCTTTCCCGCCGCGCCAGCAGCGGCTCGAGCCCGTCGACCTCGCGGTCGAGGTCGGCGTACAGCTGCGTGCGCGAGACGCCGAGCACGTGCGCGACGAGCAGCTCGGCATCCACACGCGGCGTGTCGACGCCCGCGGCGGCAAGACGCCGTTCCGCGTCCGCGATCGCCTCGCGAACGGTCACGCGAGCGCGCGCTGCCGCTCTTCCGCCGTCAGCGCTTCGGTGAAAGGCTCGAGCTCGCCCTGTAGCACGCGGTCGAGCTGGTGCTGCGTCAGCTTGATGCGATGGTCGGTGACGCGGTTCTCCGGGAAGTTGTAGGTGCGGATCTTCTCCGCGCGCGCGCCGGTGCCGATCTGCAGGCTCCGCGTCGCGTCGAGCTCTGCGCGCTGCCGCTCCAGCTCGCGGTCGTACAGCCGCGCACGGAGAACGCGCATCGCCTTGTCCTTGTTCTGGAGCTGCGACTTCTCGTCCTGCATCGAGACGACGACACCGGTCGGCAGGTGCGTGATGCGGACGGCGGAGTCGGTCGTGTTCACCGACTGGCCGCCGGGGCCTGTCGAGCGGTAGACGTCGATCTTCAGATCGTTCGGATCGATTTCGATCTCGACTTCCTCCGCTTCCGGCATGACGGCGACGGTCGCCGTCGAGGTGTGGATGCGGCCCTGGCTCTCTGTCTCGGGGACGCGCTGCACGCGGTGCGTGCCGCCCTCGTACTTGAAGATCGAGTAGGCCCCGTCGCCCTTGACCGCGAACGTGACCTCCTTGTAGCCGCCGCCGTCGCTCGGGCTCGATCCGAGCTCCTCGACCTTGAACCCGCGCCGCTCGGCGTAGCGAGCGAGCATGCGGTAGATGTCGCCGGCCCACAGCGCAGCCTCGTCGCCGCCGACGCCCTGCCGGACTTCGAGGATGACGTCCTTGCGGTCGGCGGGATCGGTCGGGACGAGCGCCTGGCGGAGCTCTTGCTCGAGGTGCGTCGTGCGCTCTTCCAGCTCGGGCACGAGCTCGCGCAGGTCCGAGTCCTCGCGCGCGGCCTCGAGGTCGTCGCGGGCGGCGCGCCACTCCTGCGCGAGGCGATGCGGCGCCTCCAGCTCCTTCAGACGGCGTCCGACGTCGGCCGCCTCGCGGCGGTCGTTGTGCAAAGTCGGATCGGACATGCGCGCCTGCGTCTCCGCGTAGTTGCGCTCAATCTCGTCGACGAGGTTGTCCAGCGTGGCATCCATGTTTCACCGCACAGGGTAGTGGCCCAACAGGCCACGACTGGGGCCAGGCCCCGATACGTCGTTGTCACAACTGTGTGCCGATTCGATCGGTGCGCCTTCTGTACATAGGCGGCGGCCGCGACCCGTGCGCCTTTCTTCACACATCCATAACGGGGCCTGGCCCCGGACGTGTCTTGCGGGGTCACGAGGATGGACGGGTAGCGTTCCTCTCGTGGAGCTCGTCGAGGCGCAGACGCTCGGAGACGCGTGGCTCGAGGTCGCACGCCGGATCGTGGAGTACGGCGCCGACGCCGCCTGGGACGGCGCACCGACGCGCGAGCTCGCGCTGCTGACGCTCTCGGTCGCGCACCCGGATCCCGCCGACGCGTTGATCGCCGAGCTCGGAGACCCGGAATGGCTGCGGTGGATGCACGAGAACTTCTTCGTCCAGAAGACCGTGCCGGAGCTCGGCGGCGCGGCGAGCTACGCCGTGCGGCTCTTCAACTACGAGGGCGGCGGACGCGACCAGGTCGCATGGGTGGTCGAGCGGCTACGCGCGAACCCGGAGTGCCGCGACGCGACCATCACGACGTTCCAGCCGCACACGGACACGACGTACATCCCCTGCGTCAGCGTGCTCGACTTCTGGCTCCGCGACGGCGCGGTCGAACTGATCGTGTACGCGCACAGCCTCGACTTCGGCAAGAAGGCCTACGGGAACCTCGTCGAACTGGCGGCGCTGCAGGTGCACGTCGCGACCGAGCTCGGTGCCACGGTAGGCGCGCTCGTCCTACACGTGAAGACGGCGCACGTGTACGAGCCGGAGCTCGAGCTGATGACCTCGCTTACGCGAGACGCGCTTCGAGCGTGATCTCGGGGACGCCGACGAGCGCCTTCGAGACCGGGCAGTTCGCCTTCGCGCCCTCGGCGGCGGCCTGAAACGCGGCCGCGTCGATCCCCGGCACCGTTCCCTCGACGGCGAGCGCGATCTTTGCGATCCCCTCGCCCGGCTGGAACGTCACGGTCGCGGACGTCTTCAGTGCGTCGGGCGGATGGCCTTCCTTCGACAGCCCGGCCGCAAGCGCCATCGAGAAGCACGCGGCGTGCGCGGCGGCGATCAACTCCTCGGGGCTCGTGCTGCCGCCGGCCTCGTCCGTGGAGCGCGCCTTCCAGCTGACCGTCTGGCCGCCGATTACGCCACTCGTCGACGAATCGATCGTCCCGCTCCCTTCGAGCAGGCTCCCGTTCCATGTCACCTCTGCCCGGCGGTCCGTTGCCATGACGCTCCCTTCGTTCGTTGGATGCGTAAGCAACGTACCGCCGGGCATGGGTGCCGCGCGTCAGGCCACAGCGGGCGTGACAACGCGGCGCGGCTCGCGCCGGACGAGCCCGATGCTCACGCACACGACCCAGATCGGCCACAGCAGCTGCGTGAACTGGCCGAGGTTGTCGACCGAGAGCGGCGTGAGGACAAGCGTGAGCGCGACGATCGCGAGCGCGCTGCGGCCGGCGAAGCGCCGCCCCGCCTGGAGCGCGAGGAGGCCGACGGCGGCGAGGAAACCGGCGATGACGAACCACGAGCACACATAGGCGGCCTCGTTCGCGATGACGAGCCCACGCGCCACGGGCACGGCCATGCCGCGGCCCGCACCGTACGAGATCGCGTCGCCGATCCCGAGCGAGACGATCGTCGCCCCCGCGTACGCCGCGGCGGTCAAGCGCGCGACTGAGCCGAGCACGCCGGCGCCGAGCTTCTCGGTCACCCATACCGCGAATGCGAGGAAGAAGAAGACGCTGACGATCTCCATGTACGCGCCGACCCACGTTCCCGTGCCGACGGGGCGGGCCAGCGCCGTCGCGATGTCGGAGGTCGTGCTCGAGACGGTGAGGCCATGGGTCTTCCCCGTGCCCATGGCGATGAAGGCGCCGCCGAGCTCGAGGACGACGAAGAGGATGCCGCAAGCGGCGAAGAGACGGTCGTGCAGACGTGCAGTCATGGGATTGCTCCTTCGGTCGCTGACCTCCTCGACGCTAGGGAGCCGCCGCCTCACCGTCATCGGCGGAGCGGGCGATCTTCGTGTCAGCCGATCGGCTGATGACACCGCGCGCCGGGCCGACTAGCGTCCCGTCCATGTCGCCGGTGACGCTCGACCGCGCCCTCGCAGCCGTCCTGCTCGCCATTGGCGAGACGGAGGTGTGGACGACACACGACGCCGGCGGGCACCGGCTCCTGGCGGCGCTCGTCGCACCGATCCTGGCAGCCGCTCTCACCCTCCGCCGCCGCTATCCCCTCGGCGCGGGCATCGTCGGACAGACGGCCAGCCTCGCCCAGTTCACGATCTCGCGCGACGTTCAGATCATCGCCACGTCGGTTGCATGGTTCTGCGTTCTCTACGGCCTCACCGTGTGGACGTCGAAAAGGCGGTTCGCGCTCGGCGCTGCGTATGTCTTCGCGTCGAATCTCTTCCCCGCGATCGCGGGCTACGGCAAGCCGAACAGCGTCGTTCCGTTCGGTGTCGTGACGCTCGTGGTGATGCTGCTCATCCGCCACGTGCTCGGAGACCGCGAGCGCCGCCTCGCCCTCGCGGAGCGGGAGCGGGACATCGTGGCGCGCGAGGCCGTGGTCGAGGAGCGCGCGCGGATCGCCCGCGAGCTGCACGACGCGATCGCGCACAACGTGTCGATGATGGTGGTGCAGGCCGGCGCGGAGCGGCGCACGCTCGCCGAGGCGTCGCCGACACGCGAGGTGCTGGAGACGGTCGAGCACATCGGGCGTGCCGCTCTTACCGAAATGCGCCGTCTCGTCGGCATGTTGCGCAGCGAGGGCGACGACCCGCTCACGCCGCAGCCGGGGCTGCGCGACCTGCCGACACTCGTCACCCAGGTCCGCGAAGCAGGGCTTCCCGTCGACCTTGAGATCAACGGCGACCCGCGCGAGCTGCCGGTCGGACTCGAGCTCTCTGCCTATCGCATCGTCCAGGAGGCGCTGACGAACGCTCTGAAGCATGCAGGCGACGCGCACGCGACCGTCCGGGTCGCGTACGGCGCCGACTCGCTCGAGCTCGAGATCGTCGATGACGGCCCTGGCGACGCGGCCGCCGTCGCAAGCGGTGGCCACGGGCTCGTCGGCATGCGCGAGCGCGTCGCCCTGTACGGCGGCCGGTTCGAGGCGACCCGCCGCGCGACCGGTGGCTTCGCCGTCCGCGTCCTCCTCCCGATCCGATGACGAGCGTCCTCATCGTCGACGACCAGGCCCTCGTCCGCGTCGGGCTGCGCAAGATCCTGGAGAGCGAGGCGGGCCTCACGGTCTGCGGCGAGGCGGAGGATGGAAGCGACGCGGTGGCGGCGGCGAGGCGGCTCCGACCGGAAGTCGTCCTCATGGACGTGCGGATGCCGGTCCTCGATGGGATCGAGGCGACGCGGCGCATCATCTCCAGCGGCGCTGCGACGAAGGTGCTGATCCTGACGACGTTCGGCCTCGACACGTACGTGTTCGAGGCGCTCCGCGCCGGCGCGAGCGGGTTCATGCTCAAGGACGCCCCGCCGGAGGAGATCGTCGCCGGCGTGCGCATCGTCGCCAACGGCGAAGCGCTGCTCGCCCCGGCAGTGACGCGCTCGGTGATCGAGGAGTTCGCGCGCCGCGACGTTCCGCCGCCCGCGGCCCTCCCGCCGGCGGTCGAGGAACTGACGCCGCGGGAGCGAGAGGTGCTCGACCTGCTCGCGGCCGGCCTTTCCAACCCGGAGATCTGCGCGCGCCTCGTCATCAGCGAAGCGACTGCGAAGACGCACGTGGCGCGGATCCTGCAGAAGCTCGGACTGCGAGACCGCGTCCAGGTCGTGATCTATGCGTACGAGGTCGGCCTCGTACGCCCCGGCGTCAGGCCATGACCTCCACGCGCTGAGCGGACGGGTCACGCGTTCCCTCGAGCTCGAGGACCTCGCGCAGCGCGCGAATCGACACCTCGAGCTGCTCGAGCGACGGCTCGCGCGTCGTCAGCCGCTGCAGCCACAGGCCCGGCGCGAGGATCGTCATCACGACGCGGTTCTGATGCTTGCCGGCGAAGCGGATGAGCTCGTATGCGAGCCCGGCGATGAACGGCAGCAGCGCGATGCGCTCGACGATCAGCCAGTACCAGGCCGGCCGCCCGAAGAACGCGAAGACGAAGACCGCGATCACCATCACCCAGAGCAGGAACGCGGTGCCGCAGCGCGGGTGGATGAGCGAGTAGCGCTGCACGGTTTCGGGGTCGAGCTCCTCGCCCGCCTCGTAGGCGTTGATCGCCTTGTGCTCGGCGCCGTGATACTGGAACACGCGCCGAAGATCCGGCAGGAGCGAGATCAAGCCGAGATACGCGACGAAGATCGACACGCGGATCGCGCCCTCGACGATCACGAACCAGCCGCCGCTCTTGATCGGCAGCGCCTCCGTGATCAGCCCCGGCGTGACCTTGAAGAGCGCGACCGCGAACCCGATGGCGATCGCGAACGCGAAGATGAGCGCGCCGCGCGAGAGCTCCTTCTCGGCCTCTGCGGGATCGGCACCCTCTTCCTGCGCGGCGTAGTTCGCCGAGATGGCGAGCGCGCGGAAACCGATGGCGAGCGACTCACCGAGGGCCATCACGCCGCGGATGACGGGCAGGCGCAGGACCCAGTGGCGCGCCATGGCGGAGTCGATCGGCCGGGTCACCTGCGCGATCGAGCCCGCGGGCGTCCGGACGGCGACGGCCCAGTTGCCGGGGCTGCGCATCATGACGCCCTCGAGGACGGCCTGGCCACCGACAGTCATCACGGCGTCGCCTAGTTGCTACTGCGCTTGGTGCGCTCGGCGCGCTCGAGCCGGCGCTGGAAGCGCTCGACCCGTCCGCCGGTGTCCACGAGCTTCTGCTTGCCCGTATAGAAGGGGTGGCACTGGGAGCAGATCTCGACGTGCAGCTCCGGCTTGGTCGAGTGGACCTGGAACGTATTCCCGCAGGAGCACGTCACCGTCGACAGCACGTAATCGGGATGAATACCGGCTTTCATCGTCCACCCAGAATAGCAGCGGCCTGTTCGGCTACCGCGTTGCCGCCCGACACGATGGCGACGGTCGGGGCTGCGATATCGACTTTTCCCGCGAGGATCGCCGCGACAGCGGCGGCTCCGGCGGGCTCGCAGGCGAGCTTCGCGCGGGCATAGAGGAAGCGCATGCCCTCCGCAATTTCGTCTTCGCTCACAAGGACGCTATCGACAGCTCCGCGGCAGATCTGGAGGGCCAGCTCACCCGCAAACGGGGGTGCGAGGCCATCGGCGATGGTGTTCGTCTCGACCCGGACGCTGTGACCGGCCTCGAGGCCTGCCCTGAAGGCCTGCGCCCCCTCGGGCTCGACGGCGACGATCCGCGCCCGGCCCGCCAGCGCGGTGACGATGCCGGACACGAGCCCACCGCCTCCCACCCCGACGACGACCGTGGCGAGGTCGGGGACGTCTTCGAGCATCTCGAGCGCGAGCGTCCCGTGGCCGGCGATCACGTACGGATCGTTGTGCGGATGGACGAAGACGCGTCCGGTCTCCTCGACGATCGCCATCGCGCGGTCGAACGCGATCGCGTGGTCGGGCGCCTCGAGATCGACGGTGGCGCCGTAGCCGCGCGTGGCGACCACCTTCGAGGGGCTCGCGTGCATGCTCATGACGACGACGCAGTCGACGCCGTATTGCGCGGACGCCCACGCCACCGCCTGCGCGTGGTTCCCTGCCGACCAGGTGACGACGCCGCGGCTGCGCTCGTCGGCCGTGAGTGCGGCGACGCGGTTCAACGCGCCGCGCGCCTTGAACGAGCCCGTCTTCTGGAAGAGCTCGGCCTTCAGGTGCGCGCCGAGCGCGGCCGAGGAGAACGTGGGCGTGCGGTGGATCCGGCCGGCGAGGACGCCGCGGGCGCGCTCGACGTCGTCCCGCGTCGGCGTCGGCAACTCGTCAGCCAACGGTGACCGTAACTGTTACCGGTCGTGGGAGCTCCACGGTGAATGCGGTCAAGCGTCCCGGTTCGCTCACGACTTCCACGCGTCCGCCCATCGCCTCGGTCAGCTCCTTCACGATCGCGAGACCGAGACCCGTACCGACTGCGCGCTCGCGGCCGTACCGCTCGTGCAGGTAGAAGCGCTCGAAGGCGCGGTTGCGCTCCTCGGGCTGGAGGCCCGGCCCCGTGTCCTCGACGCGCAGGACGCCGGGAGCCGTGACGACGCGCACCTCTCCGCCACGCGGCGTTAGCCGCAGCGCGTTCTCGACAAGGTTCGACACCACCTGCAGCGCGCGGTCGGCGTCGGCGAACGCGGGGGCGGTCCCCTCCGACACCGCCACGAGGTCGACGCCGAACGCGGTCGCCTGCTGCTGGTAGCGGCGGACGGCGTCGTCCGCCACCTCGGCGAGGTCGACCTCGCTCGGATGGACGCTGAAGTCGGTGCGGTTCATGCGCGCGAGATCGAGGAGGTCGCCGACGAGCCGCTCGAGCCGCGCCGATTCGGCGGCGACCGTCTCCGCCGCGTCGTGCGCGTCCACCGCTCCCTCTCCGAGCGCCTCGGCCCAGCCACGGATCGCGGTCAGCGGCGTCTTCAGCTCGTGGCTGACCGAGAGCAGGAACGACCGTTCCGCCTCCTGCGCACGCGCCAGCTGCTCGGCGAGATCGTTGAACGCGGCAGCAAGGGTTGCGAGCTCCGCCGCGCCCTCGACCGGCACCGGCTCGGGACGCGTGCCGCGCGCGAGGGTGCGCGCCGCCTCCGCCACGCGATGCACGGGCCCGGCGATGCGGCGCGCAAGCAGGAGCGCGGCCACGCCCGCCAGCAGTGCGCCTGCGAGCGCCGCGATCAGCAGCGCCCACACGAAGGGCGACCACTGCGACTTCGTCACGCTCTTCGGCCGTAGGAGGACGAACGCCTGGCCCTCGACCGGCTGCGCGGCGAAGAAGTACGCCGTGCCGTCGATCGTCACGGAGCCCTGCGCGGGCACGTTGTGCAGCAGCGCGTCCTGCGCCGACGTCGGCAGCGCCGCCGCGCTCGTGCGGTAGCTCTCGTGCTGCTTCTTCAGATACGGCCGCAGCGGCTTCAGGTACGTGAACGGCGAGACGGCGACGCGCTCGCGCTCGGCGATGAGCGCCGCCTGGTGCGCGACGTCGTCGAGCGTCGCCCGGTCGACCGCGCGGCGCGTCAGCAGCAGGCCGAGCGCGAGCGTCAGCCCGACGCACAGCACGACGATCAGCGTGATCGCCCGGAAGAGCCTCGTGCGCAGGCTCGTCATGCTCAAAAGCTTACGCAGCGACGAGCTTGTACCCGGACCCGCGCACGGTGCGGATGGTCTCCGGGTTGCCGAGCTTGCGGCGTAGCTGCGCGACGTGGACATCGACCGTCCGTGTTCCACCCGGGTAGGTCATCCCCCAGACGAGGTCGAGCAGGCGCTCGCGCGACAGCACGATGCCGGGATGCTCGAGGAAGCACGCGAGCAGGTCGAACTCCTTGCTCGTCAGGTCGACCGCGGATCCGTCGACGGTGACGTCGTGCTCGTCGCGGCGCAGCTCAATCGGCCCGGAGACGAGCACCTCGGCCGGGTCGCGATGCTCGGCCCGGCGCAGGATCGCCTTGATGCGCGCTGCGAGCTCGCGCGGCGAGAACGGCTTCGAGACGTAGTCGTCGGCGCCGAGCTCGAGGCCGGCGACGCGGTCGGGCTCCTCGTCGCGCGCGGTGAGCATCACGATCGGGACCTTCGAGTGCGCGCGAAGCGTGCGGCAGACCTCGAAGCCGTCGATGCCGGGAAGCCCGAGGTCGAGCACGACGAGCCGCACTGGATGGCGGCGTAGCTCGGCGATCGCCTCCTCGCCGGTGCGCAGCCACAGTACGCGCCAACCGTCCTGCTGCTCGAGGTACGACTTGACGAGCCGGCCGATCGCGTCGTCGTCTTCGACGAGCAGAAGGACGCCCCCGGTCCCTGCCCCAGTCACGTTCAGCCGCCGAAGCCCTCGACCTGGATCGTGTCCGCCGGCTCATTCGCGCCCCGCGCGATGACGACGCGCATCCCGCGCCTCAGCTGCGACGTCGTCTCGACCTGCGCGCCGATGCGCACCGTCGCGTCCGGGGCGACCGGAATGACGTCAGCCGGGCGGTCCCTTTCGCGGAGCGTGACCGAGCCGGGCGCGACGGCCGTGATGACGCCCCGATAGAGCTGGGTGTCGCGGATAGTCCCGTCCGGCGCCTGCCAGACGACCTCGGCGCGGATCATGCGCCCGCCGAGGAGCGTCTGGATGATCCCGCCCGTGCCGGGGAGCGCGAAGCCACTCCCGGCGAGCCAGAAGAAGACGTTGACCGAGACGAGCACGACGGCCAGGGCCGCGAAGCGACGGCGAGTCACGCCCACATGATCCCTCCAAGGCCGGAAAGAACGCGTAAGACCTCTGTAAATCAAGTCAATTAGGTGTCAGACACCGTCGACGTAGGCCCGTAGCGATTCCAGCTTCCCGCCGATCGCGGCGACGACAAGCCGCGAATCGACGAAGCCGAACTCCGATTCGAGCCCGACCGCGCCCGCGTAGCTGCTCCAGCGCCAATCCTCCGGTGCGTCGCACAGGCCGGCCTTGACCGGGTTGCGGGCGATGTACTTGAACTCCGCCAGCAGCTGATCGGTGTCTGACACCGGGACGCAGAAGTAGCGGCTGCCGACGACGTGCCCTCGCCCGCCGAGGCGCTCGTTGACGGACCGGGCGTAGCGCCAGTTGAGCTGCTTCATCGCCCGCGGTATTGCACCGTCCGGCGCATCGAAGAGCAAGTGGTAATGCGTGGTCATGAGGCAGAACGCGAGGCACGTCAGGCGTTCGAAGAGGATCGCCGAGCTGAGATATGCCATGAAGACGTAGTAGTCCTCGATGGCGTGGAAGAACGGGAGACCGGTCGGCGCCTTCGTGCCCACGTGGTAAATGCCGGCGGCGGTTGGACGAGGCGGACGGCCCACCGCCTCAGCTTCCGTCAAGAACTGTGCCGTCTCCGTGGAGAAACGGTGTCTGACACCGGAACGGTGTCAGACACCAACCGTCAGGTGTTGGTGTATTCCGGCCCGGACCCGCCCTCGGGCGGGGTGAGGCGCCCGCCCTTGGCGGTGATCGCGCCGCACTGGACGCAGTTCGAGGGTGCGAGCTGCACGGTCACGGTGCCGTCGCCGCCCTCGGTGCCGAGCTCGTACACGTGCGCCGGGCACATGTTGATCCAGAGATCGGCCACGTCGCGGGGAACTCGCCGCTCGATGCGGATGTGGTTCGGCTGGTCGTCGCGCGTCTTGTTCCCCGAGAGGAAGACGGACGAGAGCTTGTCGAACGTGAGGACCCCGTCCGGGCCCGGATAGCGCGAGCCGCGGTCGGTGCGCAGCAGCGGCTGATCCGCGTCCGGCTCTGCCTGCAGCTTGCCCGGCGCGAGGCGTCCCTTCGACATCGTCATCGCACTCGCGAGCGCGCCGCCGACGAAGAAGCCGCGGCCGAACACCTGCCGCATGTCGCGCACCTCGCGCAGGTCGTCCCAGATGAAGCTCGAGCGGATCGCGTCGTCGTACGAGCCGAGCGCCGTCGCCGGCGTCGCGCCACGCTGCAACGACGCGAACGCGGACTCGGCCGCGAGACGGCCCGACTCGATCGCGTAGTGCACGCCTTTCAGCCGCGCGATGTTGACGAGCCCGACGCCGTCGCCGCACAACAGCAGCCCGGGCGCGTGCAACCGAGTCGGCAACGAGTGGAAGCCGCCGCTCGGGATCGTCTTCGCGCCCCACGCCACGCGCTCGCCACCCTCGAGCAGCTTGCGAATTTTCGGATGCGTCTTCAGCTCCTGCAGCAGGTCGTGCGCCGAGACCTCGACGTCGCGATAGTCGAGGCCGACCACCATCCCAATGGTGAGCATGTCGTCGCCCATCGGGTAGATGAACGAGCCGCCGAACTCGCGGTACTTCGCGGCCGTTCGCAGCGGCCAGCCCATCGTGTGGATGACGCGGTCGAGCTTGCGCGGAACCTTCCAGACCTCTTTGACGCCGAGCTCCCACACCTGCGGCTCGTTGCCGCGCAGCCCGAAGTGGTCGAGCGCGACGCCGGTGAGATGGCCCTGCGTCCCCTCCGCGAGGACGGTCACCTTCGCGACGAGGTCCGCACCGGGCTCGTAGTTGCCGAGCGGCTCGCCGTCACGACCGCGCCCCTTGTCGCCGGTGCGCACGCCGACGACGCGGCCGTGCGCGACGAGCAGCTTCTCCGCCGTCGTCTCGGGAAGGATCGTCGTTCCGCCCTCCTCCGCGCGCTCGCCGAGCCAGCGGCCGAGGCGCGAGAGCGAGAACACCCAGTTGCCGTGGTTGCGCATCGTCGGCGGCGGCGGGATGCGCAATGCGTTGCGACCCGTGAGCACGTACACGGACTCGTTGTGCACCGGCCCGTACGACGGCAGGTCTTCCATGCGGTAGCCGAGCTTGCGCAGCGCGCGTGGGTTGACGACGGCGCCGGAGAGGAGATGCGAGCCGGGCTGCTTGCCCTTCTCGAGCAGCGCGACCGGCACGTCCCCGAGCCGCTCCGCCACCTCCGGGTGCTGCTCGAGGAGTTGGCCGAGGCGGATCGCGCACGCGAGCCCGGCCGGTCCGGCGCCGACGATGAGCACGCCGACCTCGATGCGCTCGTCGATCGGGTCGGTCGGGTCGCCGACGAACTCGGCCGCCGCGAACGGCGGCGGGAAGTCGGACGCCCGGACGGTCACGAGCTCTTGCGCTGGTTCACGAGCTCGGTCAGCTTCGGCACGATCTCGTGCACGTCGCCGACGACGCCAAGGTCGGAGAACTCGAAGATAGGCGCGTTCGCGTCCTTGTTGATCGCGACGATGACGCTCGAGTTCTGCATGCCGACCTTGTGCTGGATGGCGCCGGAGATGCCGAGCGCGACGTAGAGCTTCGGCGACACCGTCTTGCCGGTCTGACCGATCTGCGCCGAGTACGGGTACCAACCCGCGTCGACGACCGCGCGCGTCGCGCCGACCGCGCCGCCGAGCGCCCGGGCGAGCTCCTCCGCGAGCGTGAAGTTCTCGGGCGCGCCGAGCCCGCGACCGCCGGCGACGATCACGTCCGCGTCCTCGATCGACGGGCCGCTCGCCTCCTCCAGCTGCTGGTCGACGATCGTCGCCGCGCGCGAGTGCTCCTCGAGCTCGACGGCGGCCTGCACGACCTGCGGCGCGCCGCCTGCGCTACGCGCCTGAGGTACAGCATCAAAGGAGCCGGCGCGGAAGAGCCCGAGCCGCGGTGTCGCCTTCCAGCCGACGTCGACGAGGACGGAGTCCTGCAGCGCGGGACGCTTGCCGACGAAGTCGCTCGTGAGGTCGACGAGATCCCAGTTGAGGCCTGCGTCGAGGCGTGCAGCGAGCCCGGCCGCGATGTCGGCCGCGAGGACGGAGTTCGCGAACAGCACCGTGTCGTAGCCGCCGTCGGCGACGACCTTCGCGATCACGTCGACGCGCGCCTGTGGCAGCGGCGGGTCGAGCGATGCATCGTCGGCAACGTGGACCTTCTTCGCGCCATACGTGCCCGCTTCAGCGGCGAGCGCGGACACGCCACCGCCGACGAGCACCGCATCGGCGTCGCCGAGCAACGCAGCCTTCGCGAGCACGCCGAGCGATCCCTTCTGCAACTCGCCGCCGTGATGCTCGAGGAAGACGAGCGTGCTCATACGAGGCGCCTCTCCGCGAGGAAGTCGACGATCGCCTGCGCCGCGTTCGCGTCGCCCTCGATCTTGCGGGAGTCGCCGCGCGCGGGCGGGTTGCCGAGCGCGAGCACCTCGGTCTTCGATCCCGCCTCGCCCGCGTCCGCGGCGTCGACGCCGGTGTCCGCGAGGGTGAGCGTCTCGAACGGCTTCTTCTTCGCGCCCATGATCCCCTTCAGGGACGGGTAGCGCGGCTCGTTGATCGCGTCGCTGACCGCGACGACCGCGGGGAGCCGGGTCTCGATCACGTCGTATCCGAACTCGGTCTGCCGCTTCACGCGCACCATGTCGCCCGTGACCGTGACCTCGGCCGCCTGCGAGACGACCGGCCGGCGCAAGCGCTCGGCGACGGCGGCCCAGAGGACGGCGCCGTCAGCGTCCTCGGCCTGCTGCCCGAAGAGGACGAGATCGGCCCCCTCGCGCGCGAGCGCGCCCGCGAGGACCTTACTCGTGGCCACGAGATCAGAGCCGACAAGCGCCGAGTCGCTAACGAGCACCGCCCGGTCGGCGCCCATCGCGAGCGCCTTGCGGAGGGAGTCGGCCGCCTTCTCAGGCCCCATGGAGACGACAACCACCTCGCCGTCGCCGTCGCCCTTGAGCCGCAGCGCCTCCTCGACCGCGTTCGCGTCGAAGTGGTTCAGGGCGCCCTCACCCGATCGGTCGAGGCGCTTCGAGCCAGGATCGATCCGGCCGTGGCCCTCCGGAACGTGCTTGACGCAGACGGCGATCTTCATGCCGCCCGCGATCCTAATTACATCCTGGTCTTCAGAGCCTCCACATCGGAGACGAAGATCTTGCTCACCTTGTACAGGCCGTGCGTCCGAACGGCGCGCTCCCCCTGGTACCAGGCGGCGAGCGCGAGCCGCTCGTTCCCGCCGAAGACACCGAGGAGATGGTGGATCAGCGCGACGCCGACTTCGACGTTCCCGTCGGCCGTGTGCGCGACCGGGTGGCCGATGAGCACGTTCTCGACGTACTTCCACGTGGACGGGAGGAGCTGCATGATGCCTTGCGCGCCGACGGAGGAGACGACGTCGTTCTGGTAGCCCGACTCCATCCACGCGAGCGCGCGGGCGAGGCTGGGGTTGACGCCGTAGTGCGCCGCCCATTGGTCGATCGATGCGCGCACGGCCGTCGCGTCCGTCGCCGACACGGACACGGAGCGCGACGCCGATGACACCGACGCCGGCAGGCGCAGCTTCGCGCCGATCAACAGATACCGACGCGGATTCAGGCCGTTCAATCGCGCGAGCCTCGTCGGCGTCGTGTGCGACCTGCGGGCGATCGCGGTGAGCGAGTCGCCCGGCTTGACGACGTAGAGCCGCATCGACACGCGTACCGCGCGCACCGGAATGCGCGTCTGCAAACCGAGGGCGGTGAACGTCGCGCGGCCGGCGACGCCGTCGGCGGCGAGATGGAGCTCGCCCTGGTAGCGGCGGATGCCGCGGATCGTCGGCCCGTCGACGTAACCGTTCACCGGCACGCCGATGCCGTGGCGGACGAGCAGGAACTGGAGGACGGCGACGTCCCAGCCGAACTCGCCGCGCGAGATCGTGCGCGCGCCGAAGAGCGGCGTACCAAACGGGCCGAGCGCGCGGCGCATGCGCGCGTCGGCGAGCCCGGTCACCTTCAAGCCGTGCGTACGCTGGAACTCGCGGATGCCGGCGACCGTGCGCGGCCCGACGATCGCGTCGATCGGCCCGTCGTACAGGCCTTGCGCGCGCAGGGCGACCTGCAGCCCCGCGTGCTGCGGATTCAGTGCGCTCGCCGTCGTGGCTGCCGCCAGACCCGCCGCGAGCGCTCCCGCCAGTGCCAGCCGGAAGCGCATGGACCACCGGATTACTCCTCGAAGGAGGGGAATCCTCCTAGGCGCGCGTGAAACCCAGCGGCAGCGCCGCGGACGGTGGCTCGGAGTAGGCTATTCGTCATGCGGGCGGCATCATTGGGCGCCGAGCGGCGGTCGGTCGTGGCCGCGGAGGCGGAGCTCGTGCTGGATGTATCCGGGCGGCGTGTCGAAGTCAGCTGCGCCGATGCGGACCGCTTGAAGGAAGCTGCCTCTCGGGAGGCTGGTCGATCGTCGGTCGCGCGTGATCTCTCGCTCCTTTTGAACCGGGCCCTGGCGGGTGGGGGCACGCTGGCTCTTCGACACGGTGAAGTGCGCACGCTCACGCGCATGGCAGAGTCGCTGGGCATGAGCGATCTGGCCGCTCGGCTTTCGGCGGCCGCCTGACGTTGCGCTCGCCCTAGTCGGAGGGTTTGGCGAAATAACGGGAGTCGACGTCTTAGTCTTCGCGAGAGAGCGAAGTGGCGATGATCGTGGCTGTCCCCCGCTCAGCGCACTCGGCGTAGATGCGGTGCGGTTGTGGTCCTAGCCCATGTCCATCGCGACGGTTGGCCTGCATAAAGCTCTGTCGGTGACCTGCCGATAACTGTCGCGGCAAGCGCAAGCCGGGGGGCCGCGCGACATGGATCGCAGCGAAATCTTGACCAAGGTCTGGACGGTCTATGAGGCTGGGGACCTCATCACGGTTTGTGGCTGGTGCGGCAGTCTGGAGATCGACGGGCAGTGGACCGGCGCCGAGCCTGGCCTCCTCTCGACCATCGACCAACGCATGACCGTTTCGCACTCGATCTGCCCCCGCTGCCAGGAAGCCGAGCGCCTTAAAGGCCGGTAAGTCCCATTGACTCTGTCGCGTGCTGGGTCGTGCGGGTCGTTCTGCTCGCCTGCCTAGCGCTCTTGATCGTCTACTGGTTAGACACCCGTTTCGCCCTCAAACGGCGTATGCTGTTCTCCACTGGCCCTGTAGCCAGAACCCCGGGCTGGAGCCCAACTTGAGACACCGACGCGCTGAGCGCGCGAGGCGTAGGGGCTTAGGCAAACAGAGTTCGACTCGCAGGGCCAGCACTCTCATGCCAACAGAGAGGAGGCCCGTTTGGAAACCTTGACCGACACCCTGATAAAGCGGGTGAACAAGCTGATCCGACCCAGCAGGCCGTCGCGTAAATGGGGAAACCCGCTTCTGTCGACGACACCAGGGTCCATCGCGATCCATGAACTCGCCGTTCGGACCGAGGCGCTCGAGAACGCCGTGCGGGAAATCGCACTCGAAGTGCAGAAGCTCTCCGACAACAGCTAAGGACTCGCTGCTGACGTGGCGGGGAATCGAGAGTGTTCCCATTCCCTCCGGGAGCGGTATGGGGATCTGGCGCCGCCGTCAGGGTGAGTCTTGTCGCGCTGGGGGGGCCGCCAGTCGCGTGCCTCGCGGCAGGCGCCTGAGCAGGAAGCCACCGACGGCAAGCCCGAGGGCGGCGCCGAGGATCCAGCCCAGGGTCTTCGTGTCGATTCCGATGTACTTGAGGCCGGAAGCGAAGATGACAAACGTGATGATGGGTCTGATCCACCGATCCGGTGCGCTCGAGGAGAGGAGCGAGCCCACGAATACGGCAGGAATCGCTCCGATGATCAGCGAGGTCGTGACGCCGAACTCGACGTGGCCGAAGACGAGTGCTCCCAGTGCGGCTGCGAGACTCAGCGGCACCGCCTGAGTGAGATCGGTGCCTACGAGTCGCTTTGCGCTGATCGCCGGGTAGGCGAAGAGGAGCAGCACGATCATGAGGGACCCGGCGCCGACGGATGTCATCCCGACGATCACTCCGCCGACCATGCCGATGAGCAGCGTCGGGAGCGGCTTGGTGACGAGCTCATGAGCGTGGGCAAGGCGGACCTGACCACTGCGGGTGTCGAGGTAGTAGCGCAGGACCATTGCCGCGGCGCCGAGGAGGAGGGCCGCGCCGAGAATGCGTTCGATGTTGTTCTGGGCAGAGGTCGAGTCACCGAGCGTGTGCAGGAGGTACGCCCCCAAGAAGGCCGTCGGCACGGATCCCAGCACGAGCCAGCGAACGAGACCGCGATGGACGGTGCCTCTGCGGAAGTGGACCGCCGCTCCGACCGGCCGCATCAAGACGGCGGCGACGAGATCGCTCGAGATCGCCGCCGAG
Source organism: Gaiellaceae bacterium (assembly GCA_036512155.1). Classification (GTDB taxonomy): domain Bacteria; phylum Actinomycetota; class Thermoleophilia; order Gaiellales; family Gaiellaceae; genus Palsa-739. The sequence continues at coordinate 57,342 of DATCBD010000089.1, forward strand.
GGCTTGACGCTGAAGAGCAGGATCAGCATCGGCGTCATGAGCGCGCCCCCGCCGGCGCCCGTCATGCCGACAAGCAGGCCGACGATGGCGCTTCCGAGAACTATGTAAAGATCGATGTGCATATATGGAGAAGCCTGCCGTCCTGCTGTAGCGGGAGAGCTAGCTTATTCCACACTATTGCAGTCTGATTTGTTCTGTAACCATCCTTTCGGCGGGCGCGCCCCGAGCGCTAGCGCAGGTTTGTCGTGGCGCGCCGAGCTCGAGCAGCGCGCCGAGGCGCGGGAGCGCGCTGCGCTCGATTACGCCACGGAACTGAACCTCAAAAATCGGGCGAACAGTGAGACCAGCTTCGCCGAACTGGCGCGGCGCCGCAGCAAGCGTGAGAACTGTGACCTCTTCTGGGTCAGGCAGGAACGCACGACTCCGACCTACGCACCGGCCGGGCGGTAACCGGTCTTCAGGTCTGCTGCGGCTGCTGCCACGGCAGGCGCTCGCCAGGCCGTGAACCCGGCGGACCAGCCGTCCACAGACGTGCTGTACACGCTGAGCGGTCCGCTGTAACCCCACCAGGGCAGGAAGCCCGCGATGAACACGACACCGGCGCCGCCCGCGATAGCGCGGTCAAGATTGCTCAAACGCTTCAGATCAAACTTCACCGCAGCACACCTCCATGGAAACCGGAGCCATGACCTTGACTAACCAGACGGGGTTGCGCTCCAGACGGGCCTAGAAGGTCCTGTCATTTCGCTCGACCGGTCTACGAGCCGACGAGGCGCAGCGGCAATGGGCTGTGATCGCGATGAATGATCGGATCGGGCCGGCGAGCTTCATACTCCTCCAGCGTCAGGGAAACGCGCCGGCGACAGTCCGGGTCGGGGCACTCACAGACGAACTCGAGCCGCTCCGACTCGATCCGCTCCGAATCAGCGAAATGACGACGGCTTTGCGACGTGTATGCAGCTCGGCGATTCACGGTCCTGATGCTGATTCCTTCCCGATTCTCCAGTCTGATTCGGTTCTCCCTCGGAAAGCAACAAGACAAAGGTCGAGGTCAGTCCCCGACCTTACGGCTGGCCACAGTCGGACTGTCCTATGCCACAGTTGGGCTGTCCTATGCCACAGTCGGGCTGTCCTATGCGAAGGTCGTCTCGCCTATTGACCGTTCGTTCGGGATATCCCTAAAACGGGGGATGCAGCAGCCATCTCAGGCCATGAGTCTTTCAGACGGTAATGCGTGCGGCGGATCCTTACCAGGTTTTGATCGACCCTGGGATCGGGGCGGATCCCAGAGCGCCACTGATGCGATTGCGCAGAGCGCTCACGACGGTGTCTCCTTGGTCGTTGACTGACGGCATGACAATGCTATCCCCTAAAAGGGTGAGATACAAGGGACTCGGCGGAGCTTCCCCCATGAGACACGAGCAGCAGATTCGAGCGCCCCGCGTATCCCGCTTGGTTCGTTGCCTTTGCCGGCAGGAATCGATTGTCTATTTCGGTGCCGGACTGGTCGTGCTCGACCTGCTGCTCGCCGCCCTCCTCGCGGCGATGGGGATCGGGATCGGGTCATGGCCTGCCATTGCGCTACTAGCCGCGATTGCTCTTGTCGCCGAACGTCAAAGTGTGCGGCTCACGACGACGACCGAAGTTTCGGTCTCGTTCATTCCGTTCGTGTTTGCAGGTGTAATGTTCGGGCCGCTGGCCGCGATGCTTGTGTGCGCTGTCAGCCTGCTCGGCGACATCACTCGCCGCGACGTTGATCGTCCGTTGGTCCGCTGGATGGTCTGGACGGCTTCCCGCACGCTCGTTGGCGCGGCGCTAGGACTCGCCGCGCTCGCCGTGGGCGGCCCGCGAACGAGTTCGTTCTTCGTTTTCCTCGCGGCTGCCGCTGCTGCTTCGTTCACCGAGGCGCTCACCGATTTTGGCCTCAACCTTGCCATTGGTCTCTTGCGTCGCACCGTGTCACTGCGGGCGATGCTGAGCTCAGTGGCGCCGGTGCTGCTCGTGGCAGTTGCGCTCTACTCGCCGGTGATTACGGTCCTTGCTTACGCGTATCGCGAAGTTTCGCCGTGGACATTCGTAATGTTTCTGATTCCCTCACTCGCTGCGCACCGTGTCTTCGTTCTTTACCAACAGCAACGCGAGGCGTTGAGTAACTGTGCCGATTCTGTTGAGATGCTCGAGCAAGCGAACCTTTCGTTCGCTAAGGCGATGGTCGCGACACTCGACGCCCGCGATCGTTATACGGCCGGCCACTCGGCTGCTGTTGCCGTATACGCGCGCGACATCGCTAGGCGGATGGCGCTGTCGGAACGCGAGCAACAGGTCGCCTTCCTTGTCGGACTGGTGCACGACATCGGCAAGGTCGGTCTTCCGCCTGGGCTACTGGAAAAGGCCGGTAAGCTCAGCCTCGAAGAGCTGAGGCAGATGCAAGAGCACGCGGTCATTGGAGAGCGGGTCCTGGCGAACGTGGTCACGTACACGGAGATCGCCGCGATCGTGCGCCACCACCACGAGCGAATCGACGGCGAGGGCTATCCGGATCGGCTCGCGGGTGATGAGATTCCTCTGCTCGCCCGCATCATCGCGGTCGCCGACTCGTACAACGCGATGACCTCCGATCGTCCTTATCGAGAGGCGATCGCGCCGGGCGTTGCGCGGCTGCGTCTCGCTCGCGCAACTGCCGGTCAGCTCGACACCGCGGCGGTCGCCGCCTTCGAGGCCGTCCTCGACAGCGAAGACAGCGCTTACCAGAGGGGCGACTTCGATCTAGGTCCGAATATCCCCCCAGCCCAGATCGAGGATCTCAGCGAGGCGCTTCCGGTCGCGCGTGTCGCGGGGCGCATTTGAGCCCTCTGGGCGCGGCTGGAATCGAACCAGCGGCCCAACGGCACCGCAAGCTTGAGAGTTGTCTTTGCAGGATCGATCTGAGATGGTGCGAGCGATGAAGCTCGGGCTGTTGTCAGTCTTGGTATTGGGCGTAGTGGTTGTCGCAGCCGGATGCGGTGGAGGCAAGAAGGCGGCGTCTTCCACCTCCACGCCGGCGGCGACGACGACGACCAGTGCTCGCGCTACCACGACGGAGTCGACGAAGGCCGCTGCGCCGACCTTTGCCAGCGCGCACAACTGCCTGCAGCTCGCTGCTCTGGGAGCCAAGGTGGCCAAGTCGCTGCAGCCGACGGGCGGGGATTTCGCGGCGACGGCCGCGAACGAGGGGAAACTGCTGCAGGCCATGGCGAGCGCGGCACCGTCGGAGATCCGTGCGGACTTTGAGACGTTTGTGAGCGCGTTCAACGACTATGCCCAGGCGATCCAAAAGGCGGGGTTCAAGCCGGGCGCGACACCGACAGCGGCACAGGTCGCCACGCTTGAAGCTGCGACCAAGTCGTTCAGCACCGCCAAGCTGCAAAAAGCCGAGCAGCACCTCTCCGCGTGGGCCGGCAAAAACTGCGGCGGCCTCACGACGACCACCGGCTAGAGCACCTCTCCCACGCGGGCGAGCATCGTCTACTGATGTCATCCCGGCCGGGCCTCCGGAATCGAGGCTTTTCGGCTCAGTGAGGATGGGCGCGGCTGGAATCGAACCAGCGACCTCTCGCATCTGAGGCGAATCTCGGCGCTCTTGTCTCGACATCCTCACGCCGACTGTTCGGCGTCCGGGCCGGCGGCATGCTCCTGCGGATGAAGGGAGACGAGCGGGTGTCGGCGACAGCGACCATCTGCCTCCCCACCGTCAGTGGGCAGTACAGGAAGGAGACGCTTACCGGTAATCGAAGCGTTGCGCATGGATGACGCGGATGGTGGAGACCGCTGGTCGATCGGCGATCTTCGTCGCGATCGCTCGCCGATGCCGCGTGTCGATCGGCTCTTTACCGCAGCCGAAGCGCCGGACCCGGCTCGGGGAAAGATCGAGACGCGGCTGGAACGCCTGGAGCAGCGAGTTGACGAACTCGAGCGCCTGCCCCGGCTGAGCGACCGCACTTCCACGAGGGCCGCCGGCTACATCCTCTTCTTCCCCGGAAGCCACGGCTACGAGATCGTCGAACATGATGGGGTCGCCCCTGCTGTCGGCACTCCGATCACCGTCGCAGGGAAACCCTTCATCGTTGAAGGAACGCGGCGATCACCGTTCTGGCCCGACGACCGGCCGTGCCTCGTCCTCTCGCTCCCACCACCACAGCAAACCGCCGACCTCCCAACGCCGACGCCTCACACTGATAGGCGCGACCTGCTTCGCAGCGCCGACTAACGGCAAGCACCACTCACTGCGGCGAGGCTCGCGAGAGGGAGCTTCGTTGCGTCGGAGCCAGGTCGCGCGCCGGTCACCGCCTGCTTTCCGATTCGATCGTCCATGCCGAACTATCCGATGCTTCGGGGTGCCGGCCGGTCGCCAAGCGCAGATTGCGCTCATGACCACCGCTCAGCAGCAACGCGATGGAACAGACGACGCGGCTGTGTTCGCGTGGCGCTTCGAAGCCTTGATGGAAGCGGGATACCTCCCCGACCAGGCGCAGATCCTCGCTGCGAGCAAGGAAGTCGACGTGCGGTTCGCCGAACGTCTGCTCACTCAGGGCTGCCCGCGCGCGACCGCGGTTCGCATCCTGCTCTGAGGACCAGCAGTGGCTCTGTCGAGGTGCGAGGGGGCCGGGCTTGCCATCCGCTTTGTGCGGCCTGCAGTGGAGAGACGCACCCCCAGCTCGGTGGGTGATCTGCCAGATGAAGATGGGCCAGGGCACGGAAACTTTCGCCCTCGCCGAAATCTCCACGAAGGCGCGGTGCGGACGCGAAAACAGGCCCGTGAGGGAACCCGT
>DATCBD010000090.1:0-15232 GCA_036512155.1 Gaiellaceae bacterium
GCGCTCGTCGGCCTCGAGCCGCGCCGCGTCGAGGTGGAGGCGGACGTGCACGAGAACGGCTTGCCGACGTTCGCCATCGTCGGCTTGCCCGACCGCGCCTGCGCCGAGGCGCGCACGCGGGTTCGCAGCGGCATCTTCTCCGCCGAGCTCGAGTTCCCGCGCGGGCGTGTCACCGTCAACCTCGCACCCGCGGGGCTGCGAAAGGAAGGCTCCGGCTACGACCTGCCGATCGCGCTCGCCATACTCGCCGCCTCACGGCAGATCCCGCAGGCGGAGCTGAGCCGGCACGCGGCCGTGGGCGAGCTCGCGCTCGACGGCCGCCTCCGCCGCGTCGGCGGCGTCCTCGCGGTCGCCGAGGGTGCCCGCCGCCTCGGGATCGAGTGCCTGCTCTGCCCGCCCGAGTCCGCGCCGGAGGCGGCGCTCGCCGGCGTGCGGCCGATTCCCGTTGCCCATCTGGCCGAGGCGGTCGCGTATCTGCGCGGCGAGGTCGAGCCCGAGCCGGTCCCGGCGCCCGTCGAGGCGGAGGCGGTGTCGCTCCCCGACCTCTCCGAGGTGCGCGGCCAGGAGCGGGCGCGACGGGCGCTCGAGATCGCCGCCGCAGGACGGCAGAACCTCCTGCTCGCCGGGCCGCCCGGGACGGGGAAGACGATGCTGGCGCGCCGTTTGCCGGGCATCCTGCCGCCGCTCGACGACGCGGCCGCGCTCGAGGTCACGCGCATCCACTCGGTCGCCGGGCTGCTCCCGTCCGAGCAGCCGCTCGTTCGTACGCCGCCGTTCCGGGCGCCGCACCACAGCGCGTCGACGGCGGCCATCGTCGGCGGTGGGCCGGGCATCCGGCCGGGCGAGGCGAGCCTTGCGCACCAGGGCGTCCTCCTGCTGGACGAGCTCGCCGAGTTCCAGCGCCCGGCGCTCGAGGCGCTGCGGCAACCGCTCGAGGACGGAGTCGTCTGCATCGCGCGCGCCGCCGGCCGCGCGGTCTTTCCCGCGCGCTTCCAGCTCGTGGCGACGATGAACCTCTGCCCGTGCGGCGCGCGCGGGGACGGCAGCGCGTCGTGCTCGTGCACCGCGCAGCGGCTCGCGTCGTACCGGGCCAAGCTCTCGCGCGCGCTGCTCGACCGCTTCGACCTCGTCGTCGCCGTGCCGCGACCACGTGCGACCGAGCTCGCCGCCGGAGCCGCCGAGGCGTCCGCGCCGGTGGCCGTCCGCGTCGCGCTCGCGCGGGAGGCACTGGCGATCCTGCCGTTGCGCCGCTCCGCCGACGCCGACGCGCTCCTCACGCGCGCGGTCGACCGGCTGCCGCTGTCGGGACGCGGCCGAGCGCGGGTCGCTCGGGTCGCGCGCACGATCGCGGCGCTCGCCGGCACGGAGGAGGTGCAGGCGGAGCACGTCGCCGAGGCGCTCGCATACCGGTCGCCACAGGAGCTCGCATGAACGAGCTCGCCCTCGCGGTGTTCGCGTCGGAGACGGGGACGCACCTCATCCGGCCGCCGGACACCGCGCGCTGGCGCGCGCACCTGCGAGCGTTCGACGCGCACGCATACGAGCAGCGCCTCGCCGCGCGCGGCTTCCGTTTCGTCTCCGACCTCCCGCCGCTCTTGCGCTCGATCCACGACCCGCCCGCGGGTCTCTTCGTGCGCGGAGTCGCACCGCCGGAGATGCTCGAACGACCTGCGGTCGCCATCGTCGGCGCGAGGGCATGCTCCGGATACGGCGCGTCGGTCGCGCGCAGCCTCGCGCGCGAGCTCGCCGCCGCAGGGCTCGTCGTCGTCAGCGGTCTTGCGCGAGGCGTCGACGGGGAAGCGCATCGCGGAGCGCTCGACGCCGGAGGAACGACCGTCGCGGTGCTCGGCTGCGGCATCGACCGCGACTACCCGGCCGCGCACGCCGACCTGGCGCGACGCATCGCCGAGACGGGGTTGATCGTCTCCGAGTACGCACCCGGCGTGGAGCCCGCCCCGTGGCGCTTCCCGGCGCGCAACCGCATCGTCGCCGGACTCGCTGCCGCGACCGTCGTGGTCGAGGCGCGCGAGCGGAGCGGCGCGCTCATCACCGCCGACCTCGCGCTCGAGGAGGGCCGTGATGTGTTCGCTGTTCCGGGCGAGATCACGTCGGCGCTCTCGGCCGGGACGAACGGCCTGCTGAAGCTCGGCGCTTCGCCCTTGACCTCGGCCACGGACGTCCTCCACTCCTTCGGGATCGAGGCGGAGGCTCCGAAGGAGCGATCGCCGCTCCTCGAGCTGCTGCCGGCGACGGCGGACGAGCTCGTCCGCGCAACCGGCCGCGCGGCCTCGGAAATCGCGCGCGAGCTCGTCGAGCTCGAGCTGGCCGGCCGCGTGGTCGTCTACGAGGGGATGTACCGTCAGGGGTCGTGAACCCGTACTGGCTCGAGGACCCGGTCGCGGAACGCGTCAACGGCCGTCAGGACGGCCGCGTGGACGTGGCGATCGTGGGCGCCGGCGTCACCGGCTGCAGCGCAGCGCTCCGCCTCGCCGAGGCGGGGCTGCGCGTTCGCGTCCACGACCGGCGCGCGGTGGCGGAGGGCGCGAGTGGTCGCAACGGCGGTTTCGCCCTGCGTGGCGGTGCGGCGCGGTACGACGTCGCGCGCGAGACGTACGGCGCCGACGAGTCGGGTGCGCTCTGGCGCTGGACGGAGGAGACACTCGACCGGATGGAAGAGGTCGCCGGCGACGCATTGCAGCGGCCGGGCAGCTACCGGCTCGCCGCCGACGAGGAGGAGCGCGAGAACATCCGCGCGGAATACGAGGCGCTACACGAGGACGGCTTCGCCGCCGACTGGCTCGACGAGTTCCCCCCTTTCCACGGAGCGATCCATCACCACGGCGACGGCTCCATCCAGCCGGCGCGCTTCGTGCGCAGGCTCGCATCGCGCGCCGCCGCGGCAGGCGCGGAGTTTCGCGAGCACGATCCCGTCGCCGACGTGGAGCAGCTCGACGCCGAGCGCGTGCTCGTCGCCACCGACGGCTACGGCCGCGACCTGGTGCCCGAGCTCGCAGACGCGATCTGGCCGGCGCGCGGACAAGTGGTGGTGAGCGAGCCGCTCGACCGCGTGCTCTACGACCGGCCGCACTATGCGCGGCAGGGATTCGATTACTGGCAGCAGCTCCCGGACCGCCGGCTCCTCCTGGGCGGGTTCCGCGACGTCTCGATCATGGACGAGCTGACCGATGTCGAGGAGACGACGCCCACCATCCAGGCCTCGCTCGAGCGCTTCCTCGGCGAGCTCTCGGGCGGCGAGGCACGCATCAGCCACCGCTGGGCCGGGATCTTCGCCCTCACGCAGGACATGCTGCCGCTCGTCGGGCCGGTGCCCGGTCGCGACGGGGTATGGATAGCAGCCGGGTACTCCGGGCATGGAAACGTCATGGGCTTCGGCTGCGGCAGCCTCGTTGCCGACGCGATGCTCGGGCGCGCTCCCGAGCTGCTCGGCCTGTTCGAGCCGGAGCGTCTCGCCTCATGACGGCGCCGACGCGTTTCGCGGCCGCGGGCATGAGCGTGCTCTTCGTCGCGTCCATCCTCGGCTTCTTCATGGCCCCGGGATCGAAGCCGGCGTCGAAGCCTCCGCACGCGGCGCCGCCCCCGCCGGTGACGACGACAGTCGTCAAGCCGAAGCCGAAACCGCCGCCGCCGACGACCACTGCGCCGCCGCCTGCGCCGCCGCCTCCACGCGTCGCGATGTCGTGGAACAACGCGGGCGTGTTCGTGTGGCACACGCACGACGTCGATCCGACATGGCTGGGGCAGCAGTTACGCAGTGCGGGCTTTGGCTGGGCTGCCGTCTACCTCGGCTCGACGGGGAACGTGCAGCCGATCGATCCGGGCTGGGTCACACGGTTCATCGAGGCGAGCGGGCTCCCCGTCGGCGGATGGAGCTCGCTTGCCGGGTACCCACACGCGGATGCGGGGTTCGCCGCCACGCAGCTGCAGCGGAACGGCCTCACGTTCTACATCGCCAACGCTGAGGCGTCCTATCAGGCGAAGCCGGGGGCATCGCAGCAGTTCGTCACGAGGTTCCGTCAGCTCGAGCCGACGCTGACCGCGGGGCTGTCCTCGCTCTGCGACGCGCAAGGGATCGGTCTCCAGCCGTGGGCCACCGCCGGGTTCGCGTTCCTGCCGCAGGCATACGTCAACGACTTCGGCGGATCCGTCTCACCGGCGCAGTGCCTGCGCACCGCATCGCCGTTTGCGCCTTCGCAGGTGCATCCGACCGTCGGCAGCTACCACGGTCAGAAGGGCTGGGTGACGCCGCAGCAGTACACGCAGCTGCTCGCGCAGGCGGGGACGACCGGCTTTTCGGTCTATCTCGCCGAGACGAACATGCCGGCCCAGAGCTGGCAGGCGTACGGGCAGGCGATCAAGACGCTGCACATCGCCGCTAGAGCGTCTTGACGTCCTGGATGAGCTTCGTAATCGATTCCTTGGCGTCACCGAAGAGCATCACCGTCTTCGGGTTGTAGAACAGCGGATTCTCGATGCCTGCGAAGCCCGGGTTCATCGAGCGCTTGAGCACGACGACGGCCTGCGCGTCGTCGACGTTGAGGATGGGCATCCCGTAGATGGGGCTGCCCTGGTTGTTGCGCGCGTCGGGATTGACGACGTCGTTGGCGCCGACGACGACCGCAACGTCCGTGCGCGAGAACTCCGGGTTTGCGTCGTCCATCTCCTTCAGCTGCGTGTAGGGGACGTTTGCTTCCGCCAGCAGCACGTTCATGTGTCCCGGCATGCGGCCCGCGACGGGATGGATGGCGTACGTGACCTCGACGCCCTTCGCCTCGAGGAGGTCGGCGAGCTGCCGGACATCGTGCTGCGCCTGCGCGACGGCGAGCCCGTAGCCGGGGACGAAGACCACCTTGTGCGCGTACGCGAGCATCACGGCGACGTCCTCCGCGCTCGCTGAGCGCACGGTGCCGCCGTCGCCGGCTGCGACGGCCGCGGCGCCCTCGCTCACTTGCCCGAACGCGCCGAAGAGCACGTTCGCGATGGAGCGGTTCATCGCGGCGCCCATCTTGAGCGTCAGCAGGGTGCCGGAAGCGCCGACGAGCATGCCGCTGACGATGAGCACGTTGTTCTCGAGCTCGAAGCCGCCGACCGCGACGGCAAGGCCGGTGAACGCGTTCAGCAGCGAGATGACGACCGGCATGTCGGCGCCGCCGATGGGGAGCACGAACATGACGCCGAAGAGCGCGCCGCCGGCGACGACCGCCCAGAGAAGCCACTGGTCCTGGACGCCGGCTGCGAGCGTGGCACCGAGGCCGACACAGCCGGCGAGCACCGCGAGGTTGACGATCTTCTGGCCGGGATACGTGATCGGCCGCCCCTTGATCAGCTCCTGCAGTTTCGCGAAGGCGATGAGCGAGCCGGTGAACGAGATTGCGCCGATGAGCCCTGAGAGCGCGATCGCGATGAGGATGTCGAGCGTCGGCTTGCCCGGCTGGGGGAGGAGGCGGTGCAGCTCCGCGAGTGCGATCAGCGTGGCCGCCCCTCCGCCGACGCCGTTGAACAGCGCCACCATCTGCGGCATCGCGGTCATCTTCACCCTGCGCGCGGCGAACGCGCCGAAGCCGCCGCCGATCGCCATTCCGAGTGCGAGCGCCCACCAGCTCGTTCCGCCCGTCTTCACCCACGTGACGACGATCGCCAGGAGCATGCCGACCGCGCCGATCTGGTTGCCGCGCCGCGCGTGCGCCGGATTGGAGAGGTAGCGCAGCGCAAGGATGAACGTCACGATCGTGATCAGGTACAGCAGGTTGCTGACGTTCGTCCCCACTACTCGTCCTTCGGCTTCGGCGGCTCGCGCTTCTTGAACATCTCGAGCATCCGGTCGGTGACGACGAAGCCGCCAACGACGTTCGCCGAGCCGAGGACGACCGCCAGGAAGCCGACGATCCACATGAACGGCCCCTTGTGTCCGAGCCCGAGCACGAGCATCGCGCCGACGACGACGACGCCGTGGATCGCGTTCGTGCCCGACATCAGCGGCGTGTGCAGCATCGCCGGCACCTTCGAGATCACCTCGAAGCCGAGGAAGATGGCGAGCACGAGAATGGTCACCTCGAAGACGAGCAACATGTTGTGGCTCATGCGGGTGCCGCCTCCTTCTTGCCGGCGACGCACGCGCCGGCGGTGATCTCGTCCGACCAGTCCAGGTTGAGCTGCCCCTCGGGCGCGAGGTGCAACAGCAGCGCCTGCACGTTGCGCGAGTAGAGCGTCGACGCGTGGTACGGCATCGTCGCCGGCAGGTTCGTGAGGCCGACGAGCGTGACGTGCTCGCGCACGGCGATCTCGCCCGGCTGCGTGAGCTCGCAGTTGCCGCCCGTGTCGGCCGCGAGGTCGACGATGACCGAGCCAGGCCGCATCGCCTGCACCGCTGAAGCCGGGATGATCTTCGGCGCGGCGCGACCGGGCACGGCGGCGGTGGTGATGACCGCGTCGAATTCCGAGATCCGCGCCTCGAGCGCCGTCTGCTGCGCCTGCATCTCCTCGGGCGTCAGCTCGCGAGCGTAGCCGCCCTCCGCCTCCGCGCCGGTGACGCCGAGGTCGAGCCAGTTCGCGCCGAGGCTCTCGATCTGTTCACGGACGACGGGCCGCACGTCGAAGCCGGTGACGACGGCGCCGAGTCTGCGCGCGGTCGCGATCGCCTGCAGCCCCGCGACGCCTGCGCCGATGACGAGCACCTTCGCCGGCGGGACCGTCCCCGCCGCAGTCATCAGCATCGGGAAGAAGCGGGGGAGCTGGTCGGCTGCGATGAGAGCCGCCTTGTAGCCGCCGACGGTCGCCTGCGACGAGAGCGCGTCCATCGACTGCGCACGCGTGGTGCGCGGGATCGACTCCATCGCGAATGCGGTCACACCGCGCGCGGCGATGCGCTCCACGGCGGCCGGGTCGCCGAGCGGGTCGAGGAAACCGATCAGCAGCTGGCCGTCGTGCAGACGTGCCGTCTCCTGCTCGTCCGGCTTGCGCACCTTGGCGAGGACGTCCGCGCTCCAGGCGTCGCCGAGCGGCACGCCGGCATCTGTGTACGCCGCATCCGGGAAGGACGCCGCGTCGCCGGCTCCCGCCTCGACGACGATGTCGAAGCCCGCGGCCGCGAGCTTTCCCGCCGTCTCGGGCACAAGGGCGACCCTGCGCTCTCCCGGCGCCGTCTCACGCGCTACTCCGACCCGCATCGGTGCCAACTCTATTCAGGTCGGCGGCGGCGAGCGTGCGTGTCTTCCCCGATCCCTCCTCCGTAGACTGCCAGCGGACTCCGTGACGCACTTCGTTTCGCACTATGGGCTGTGGGTCGTCTTCGGGGTCGTGTTCCTCGAGGTTGCCGGCCTTCCGTTCATCCCCGGAGAGACGGCGCTCATCGCCGCGGCAGCGCTCGCATCGCAGGGCCACGGCAGCATCGGCTGGACGATCGCGCTCTCCGTCGTCGCCGCCGTTGTCGGCGCTGCGACCGGCTACGGGCTCGGCCGCGCGCGGGGCCGCGAGATCCTCGCCGCGTGGCCATGGTTCGAGCGTGTCACCCGGCCCGGGGTGGAGCGATCGGACGAGTTCTTCGCCCGCCATGGCTCGAAGGCGGTCTTCCTCGGTCGGTTCGTGCCCGTTCTCCGCGCGACGCTCGGCTGGATGGCCGGAATCGGCCGTATGCCCTGGCCGCGTTTCATGGCATGGAACGTGGCGGGCGCCGTCGTCTGGGGCTGCGGCATCGGCCTGGCGGCGTACTACGCCGGTGCGGCGATCGTGAACACCGTCCAGCGCGATGCGGCTATCGGGGTGGGCGTGATCGCCGCGATTCTGCTGGTGCTCGTAGGTCTGCATTTCCTGCGTCGGCGAATGGAGCGGACCTCCTAGAGGAAACCGGGCGCGCCCGCGGAAAACACGTCAGGCATGCTCGCTGCGATCGTCCGTTGGCTCGAAGAACGCGACCAGACCGAGGGCCACGGAGCGCGGGTCGCTGCGCTGGCCGAGCCCGTCGCACGGCATCTCGGCTGGACGCCGGAGCGCATTGCCATCCTGCGCCATGCAGCACCGATCCACGACGTCGGCAAGCTCGTCGTACGCGCCGAAGTGCTGGTCAAGCCGGGCCCGCTGTCGGACGAGGAGCGCGACGAGATGCGTGCGCATCCGCGCGCCGGCGCGTCGCTCGTGCTGCCGCTACGGAACGCGCGCCACATTCTTCCGTACGTGCTGCTCCACCACGAGCACTGGGACGGCTACGGCTATCCGTGCGGCCTGCGCGGGACGGCCATCCCGGTTGAAGCGCGGCTCCTCGCGGTCGCGGATGCCTTCGATGCGATGACCTCTTTACGCCCGTATCGCGCCGCCCGCGGGCCGGGGGACGCGTTTGCCGAGCTCGGCCGCGGCGCCGGCACCCAGTTCGATCCACAGATCGTCGACGCATTCCTGTCGACTTGGCAGTCGGAAGCGCTCCCTGTAGCGGTCTAGATCGCCGCCCAGACCTCGAGCTTCTGGCGCACCCGCGAGATCACTTCATCCGTGAATTCGCTCGTGCCGAGTTCGCCGCCGAGATCGGACGTCCGCGCGCCGGAGGCGACTGCTTCGAGGCACGCCTCGCGCATGGCGCGGCCGGCGCGGTGACTCGCGTCGCTTCCGTGTGAGAGCAGCGCAGCGCCGGCGAGGATCATCGCCATCGGATTGGCGACGTTCTTTCCCTGGAGCGACGGTGCGGTCCCGTGTGCGGCTTCCGCCATGATCGCCGCCGGCTCGAAGTCGTCCTCGAAGGCGACGAGCAGCGACTCCGATCCGGCGATCGAGCCGAAGAGCGGCAGGACGAGGTCGGAAAGGATGTCGCCGTCGCGGTTGAGCGCGGGAATGACGAGCGGCTCCCCTGTCGTCGAGAGCAGCAGCGCGAATGTCGCGTCGATCAGTTGCGGTTCGTACGGGACTTCGGGATGGCGCTCGGCCGCGAAGTCCATCTCCTCCTTGAGCATCCCCTCGTACGTCGGGCTGACCGTGTACTTCGGGCCGCCGAACACCTTTGCTCCGGTTCGGTCCGCCTGGCGGAACGCGAACTCCGCGACGGCGTGGCAGATGCGCCGCTCGATGCGCTCCTTGCGGAACGCCACTTCGTCGTCGCCTTCGCCCTCGCGCCATTCCTCGGCGCCGTACGCGTCGCCCACCGCCATGCGGACGATCGAGATCGGCGCATACACGCCCGCGACCGGAACGACGCCCGGAATCCGCCGGCCGGTACGGACGATGACCTTGCCGCCGATCTCCTCGCGGAGGATGCGATTCGGCGAGCCGACGTCGTCCCGTTGTTCCGGGGTCACGGTCGCCGCCTTGAGTCCCAGGCCGTGCTCGCGGACGGCCGCCGCCGCTTCGAAGACGACTGCGTTCTCGGTCGTGCGGCGGCTCTCGAGCGAGAGGTCGAATCGCGGGAAATCGAGCTCGACGCCGATGACGTCGGCGGCGAGCACCCGCAGCGACTCCTCCAGCAGCTCCTGCCCGGTCTGGTCGCCCTCGAGGACGACGATGACGTTTTCGTCGCGCATCGCCGGCCAGTGTAGACGCGTTCGCCACCCCGATTTGCGCAAACTCCGGAGGATTTCCGACCCGTCATTTACGGGCGGCGCCGGCCCGCCAGACCGGATTGGAGCCGGAAGAGGTAGTTCTCATCCGGCTCCTGCATTTCGACTAGAATTACGTCCATGGCACGGAAAACCGTTCTCGTTTGCGACAGCTGCAGCAAGGAAGTCGAGGAGGGGAAAGGCGCGATGCTCCGCGTGACGTACACGGACGCGCGCCGCGGCTCGAAGCAGGCCGACCTCTGCGACGACTGCGCCGGCTCGATGCCCGGCCGCGCCGTCGCGCGTCGCGGCCGCAAGCCGAAGTCCGCCGCCGCAAGCTAGATCGAGAATGTCGGAGACCGCCTCTACGATGGGGCGGTGCCGCTCAGCCTGATCGCTGGGCCTGCGAACGCGGGCAAGGTCGAGTCGCTGCTCGACCGTTATCTCGCCGCTCTCGAGCGGGAGCCCGTGCTCATCGTGCCGAACCGATCGGATGTCGAGCGCGTTCAGCGCGAGTTGCTCGCGCGCCGGCCCGCGTTGCTCGCCGGCTCGATCGGAACGTTCGACGACGTGTTCGAACGCATCGCGTACGCAGGCGACGACGCGCGGCCGCTCGCGTCGCAGGCGCAGCGCGCGCTCCTCGTGCGCCGCGTGCTGTCCACAGCGGAGCTCGACCGCCTTGCTGCGTCCGCGCGGTTCGGCGGGTTCGCGGATGCGCTGCAACAGGCGTTGAGCGAGCTCGAGTCCGGGCTGCTCGACCCCGAGCAGCTGGACGGCGACCTCTCGTCGCTCTACGCCGCATACCGCGCCGAGCTCGACCGGCTCGGCCGCTGGGATCGCGATCTTCTGCGCCGCAGCGCGGCGGAGCGCCTCCAGTCGGATCTCGATGCGTGGCACGGCGAGCCGGTGTTCGCGTACGGCTTCGAGGACCTCACCGGTGCGGAGTGGGCGCTGCTCGAAGCGCTCGCCGGTCGCGCCGAGGTGACCGTCTCGCTCCCGTACGAGCCCGGGCGTCCCGCATTCGCGTCGCTGCGCAGAACGGCCGAGGATCTCGCGCGGCTCGCCGGCGCGCGTATCGACGAGCTGCCGCCGCGTTGGGGCGACACCGCGCAGCCGGCGCTCGCCCACCTGGAGCGCGGGCTCTTCGACGACGCACCGCCCGCGCCGGTGCCGATCGACGGCGCCGTGCGCTTCTTCGAGGGCGCAGGTGCGCGCGGCGCGCTCGAGCTCGTCGGCGAGGAGATCCTCGGTCTTCTGCGCGACGGCACGCCCGCCGAGCGCATCGGCCTCGTGTGCCCCAGCATCGAGCGCTGGCGGGCACCGCTCGAGACCGCGCTCGGCACGCTCGGCGTCCCGTACGCCGTCGACGGCGAGATCCGGCTCACGCAGACGCCGTTCGGGCACTCCCTCGCATCGCTCCTGCGCTTCGCCTGGCTCGGAGGCACGCGCGGCGACCTCTTCGCGCACCTGCGGTCGCCGTTCTCGGGCGTGCCGCGCCATGCGGTCGACTTCGTCGAGGGCCGCCTGCGCGGGCGGGCCGTCCAGACGCCCGAGCGCGTGGTCGAGGAGGCGGAGAAGCTCCGCGGGTCGCCGCTCCCGGCGTTGGACGAGCTCCGCGCGGCCGACGATCCGGTCGAGGCGACGCAGACGCTCTCTGCCCGCATGCTGCGCCACGCGTACGGCCTCGAAAGGCCACCCGTCGGAGAGTCGTCGCGGCTCGACCTGCGCGCGTACGAGGCGGTCACGAGGCTGCTCGCCGAGCTCGAGCGGTGGCAGTCCCTCGCCGGCCCGCTGTCGCGAGAGGATCTCGTCGCCGCGCTCGACCGGCAGACGCTGCGCCCGATGCGGGGAGACGAGCCCGGCCGCGTCGCCGTCGTCGATCTCATGCGCGCGCGCACGCGCCGCTTCGACGTCGCGTTCGTGCTCGGCCTGGAGGAGGGGAGCCTGCCCCGACGCGGCGCCGCGTCACCGTTCCTCGACGACGACGTTCGGCGCGCGCTCGACGAGCGCGGCGCGCGACTCGAGCGGCCCGATTCGGTGAGCCGCGACCGGTATCTCTTCTACACCGCGTGTACACGCGCGTCCGAGCGCATGTATCTCGTACGCGAGGCGGCCACCGACGACGGCGCGCCGCGCGAGGCGAGCCCGTTCTGGGAAGAGGTGCAGACGCTCTTCGACCCGGACGACGTGCGCCGCTGGACGCGCAGGCGGCCGCTGTCGGCGCTGACGTGGACGCTCGAGGACGCGCCGACGGAGCGCGAACGTCTGCGTGCACTGGCCGAGCTCGCCGCACGCGACGGCGGCCAGGCAGCGTCGCTCGCCCGGGCGAACGGCTGGGACCGCAAGCTCGACCGGGCCGTCCGTGCCAACCGGCGGCCGACGCGGCTCGTCGATCCGAGCGTGCTCGAGCAGCTCGGCTCGCGGGGAACGTTCAACGTGACGGAGCTCGAGCGGTTCGCGGACTGCTCGTCCGCGTGGTTCATCGACCGGCTCATCGATCCGAAGTCGATCGACGCCGAGGTCGACCCGAAGCTGCGCGGATCGGTCGCGCACAGCGCGTTGTTCAAGTTCTTCACGCGGCTGCCCAAGGAGCTCGGCGTCGAGAAGCTCGACGAGCGCGTCGAGGACGGCGCGGTGCGACTGATGCGCGCGTCCCTCGACGAGGCGCTGGGCGGCGTGCGCATGGAGATGACCGAGATGCAGGCGCGCGAGCTCGACCAGACGCTGTGGCGCGACCTCGAGGCGCTCGTGCACGAGGAGTGCGGCAGCGAGCTGCAGCTCGTCCCGCGCAGGTTCGAGGTCGCCTTCGGCAGCGAGCGAGCGCCGCAGGAGCTGCAACGCGGTCTCGACCTCGGCGACGGGATCACGCTGTCCGGGAAGATCGACCGCATCGACATCGACCCGTTCAGTGCGCGCGGGATCGTGCAGGACTACAAGTCGGGCAAGCACGCGCATTCGGCCGTGGAGATCGAAAAGGAGCTGCGGCTCCAGATCCCGCTGTACATGCTCGTGCTGCGCGACCTCGTCGGCATCGAGCCGCTCGGCGGCGTCTACCGCCCGCTCGCGGGCGAGCGGCGCGCGCGCGGACTGCTGCGCAAGGAGGACGGCGAAACGCTGCCCGGCTACGTCCGCACCGACTATCTCGACGAGGACGCGTTCTGGACCGCGGTGGGGAACGCACAGGAGACGGCGCGCCGCCTCGCCGGCCGGATCCGCACCGGCGACGTCGAGCACGACCCGCGTGGCGGCGATTGCCCGCCGTGGTGCGACCTGTGGCCCATGTGCCGGGTGGAGCGCGCGTGAACGAACAACAGTTGGCTGCGGTCGAGGCGACCGGCGAGGTCTTCGTCTCCGCCGGCGCGGGTACGGGCAAGACGGCGGTGCTCGTCGAGCGCTTCGCGCGCGCGGTGTGCGACCAGGGCCTCGACGTCGACTCGATCCTCGTGATCACGTACACGCGCCGCGCTGCGGGCGAGTTGCGCACGCGCATTCGCGCCGAGTTGGCTGCGCGCGGGCGGCATGACCTCGCGCGCGAGCTCGACGGCGCGTGGATCTCCACCATCCACGGCTTCTGCCTGCGGCTGTTGAAGGCGTACCCGTTCGCGGCCGGCCTCGACCCGCGCTTCCGGGAGCTGGACGAGGCGCAGGGAGCGGTGCTCCGCAGCGAGGCGTTCGAGCGGGCGCTCGCCGAGTTCTGCAGCGGCGCCGAGCCCGCGCGGCTGCAGCTGCTCGCGACGTACGGCGCCGCCGGCCTGCGCCGCATGCTCACCGGTGTCTACGAGACGCTGCGCTCCGCCGGCCGTGAGCTCGTCCTCGGCGTCGGCGACCGCCCGGAGCTGGCCGAGCGCGTGGACGAGCTGCGCGAAGCCGCGCGCACCGTCGACCACGAGACCGCGGCCCAGCTCCTCGAGCTGCTGGAGCGCGACTCGCGGGCGGACCGGCTCATCGACCTCTCCGGGTTCCGCGTCCGCGGCGACCGCGGAGTCGTCTACGAGGAGGCGCGCAAGGCCGTCGAGCAGGCGGCGCTCGACGAGGCCGCCGCGCGTGACCGCGACCTGCTCCAGGAGCTGCTCGAGCGCTTCGCGGACGCGTACGCCGAGGAGAAGGCCCGGGAGTCCGCGCTCGACTTCGAGGACCTCCAGCTGCAGGCGCGCAACCTGTTGCGCGACCACCTGGAGATCCGCGAGCGCGAGTCGCTCCGCTTCCGCGCGATCATGGTGGACGAGTTCCAGGACACGAACCGGTTGCAGTGCGAGCTCATCGACCTGCTCGCGGGCGGCGGCGCCGACCTGTTCTACGTCGGCGACGAGTTCCAGTCCATCTACGGATTCCGCCACGCCGATGTGCGCGTCTTCCGCGAGCGCCGTGCGAGTGCGGCGCAGCTCCTGCCGCTGACGCTGAACTACCGCTCGCGCCCGGAGGTGCTCGCGGCGGTGAACGAGCTCTTCGGCTCGCACTTCGGCGACGAGTTCCAGCCGCTGGCGGCCGCGGCGGAGTTCCCCGACCCGGTGTTCGGCCATCCGGTCGAGCTGCTCGTCACTGACAAGGCCGCATACAAGGACACGGGCGTGCACTGGCGGCGCGCTGAGGCGCGCGCGATCGCACGGCGCGTCCGCGAGCTCGTCGACTCGGGAGCCGCGACCGCCGGCGAGATCGTCGTCCTCTTCGCGGCGGGCACCGACGCGGAGCAGTACGAGCAGGAGCTCCGCCGCGCCGGGCTGCCGACGTACCGCGCAACGGGCAAGGGGTACTTCGGCCAGCAGCAGGTCGTCGACCTGCTCGCGTATCTGCGGCTGCTGCAGAACCGGTACGACGACCGCGCGCTCGTCAGCGTGCTCGCGTCGCCGTTCGTCGGCGTGTCGAACGACGCACTCGTACTCCTGCGCCGGTCGGCGTCGCGCCGCCCGCTCTTCTCCGGCATCGAGCGCTCGATGCCCCCCGGCCTGTCCGAGAGCGACGAGCGGCTCATGCGCGCGTTCCGGCAGCGCTTCGACCGTCTCGCGGCCGCGATGCCGCGGCTCTCGCTCGAGCGCCTGTGCGAGCGCATCGTCGCCGAGCACGACTACGACCTCGCCGTGCTCGCCCAGTGGGACGGCAGGCGCCGGTACGCCAACATGCGCAAGCTCGCGCGGCTGGCGCGCTCGTACGAGGAGCTGCGCGGCCCCGACGTCGAGGGCTTCGTCCGCTTCGTCAGCGAGCAGGAGGCGCTGGGCGCGCGCGAGCTCGAAGCGGTGGCGGAGGAGGAGGGAGCCGACGCGGTGCGCCTGCTCACGATTCACGCGGCGAAGGGCCTCGAGTTCGAGGTCGTCATCGTCGCCGACGCGGGCCGTGATAAGGCGCCACCGTCGGCGGAGGAGATCCTCGCGCTCTCCGACGGCCGCTTCGGCTTCCGCGTCGCCGACCCTGTGACGACGAAGCGGCGCGGCGCCTTCGACTACGAGGAGGTCAGGGCCACCCGGCAGGAAGAGGAGACCGCGGAGCGCCTGCGCCTCTACTACGTCGCGATGACGCGCGCGCGGCAGCGCCTGATCGTCTCCGGCGCAATCGATCGCGACCGGGCGGCCGACGCGTCGACGCCGATCGGCTGGGTGCTCGCCCGGCTCGACGCGGACGAGGAGCTGACCGCCGCCGGCGACACGCCCGTGGAGATCGTGCGCGGCCAGGCGCACCTGCTCGTGCGCGTCGACCGTCACCACGCC
>DATCBD010000091.1:0-28445 GCA_036512155.1 Gaiellaceae bacterium
GAAGAGCATCGTCTGCCGCGCCTCCGGCAGCCGCCGGATGATGCGCTCGACCTGCGGGCGGAAGCCCATGTCGAGCATGCGGTCGGCCTCGTCGAGGACGAGCGTGCGGACGGCGTCGAGCGAGACGAGTCGCCGCTCGACAAGATCCTGGAGACGGCCGGGCGTCGCGATGACGATCTGCGCGCCCTTGAGCCGCTTGGCCTGCGCCCCGACCGGGGCTCCGCCGTAGGCCGCGGCGACGCGAATGCCCCGAGCGCGCGCCAGGGGCTCGAGGTCTTCGGTGACCTGGAGCGCGAGCTCACGCGTCGGGACGAGAACGAGCGCACTGGGCATCTTCCCGTCGACGGGGGCCCGCTCGACGAGCGGGATGCCGAAGGCGAGAGTCTTGCCCGACCCGGTGGGCGACTTGGCGAGCACGTCGCGCCCGCCGAGTGCGTCCGGAAGGACGAGGGTCTGGATACGGAACGGCCCGGTGATGCCGCGGTCCGCGAGCGCCTGCTCGACGGCCGCGCTCACGCCGAGCGCGCGGAAAGTTTGCTGCATGTTGTGTTCGACTCCTTTGATGGTTCGGTTCGAGATGTCACGACTCGAAACCGCCATAGGAGGAACGAGAAGCTGAATCTCACTGGACGACCCATTGCCATCCGTGAAAACAGCGTAGCAGCTATTCCAGACGCTCCCCGGCCCGGATCGGGAGGGATAGCCGATTCGCGGGCGGCGTCAAGGGGCAGGCCCACCGGTCGTCGTACGAGCAGGAGGGGTTGTAGGCGAAGTTGAAGTCGAGGACGAGCCGCCCGTCCTCCCTGCCGAGGTCCGATCCCTTGACCGTGTCGAGAAGGTAGCGGCCGGCGCCATAGGTCTCCGTTCCGCGCGTGGCGTCGGCGAACGGCAGGAACACGCCGCCGCCGTAGCCCTCGAGCCAATAGACGTCGAGCGCGCCGAGCTCGAAGCGGACGGAGGCGAACCGCCGGAAGGGGAAGCCGTCGATCTCGAGCGCCTCCTCGACGGCCGGCTCGACGTCCCCGAGGAACCGGAGCGCCGGGTCGTAGTCGTAGTAGGCGAGGCCGGTGTAGCCTGGGGACGGCGACTGCGGATGGTCGCGGAACACCTCCGCGCGCACCGCCTTCCAGCGCTCCCAGCCGGCGCGGGGCTCCGCCGCCCGCACTTCCGCGTACAGGTCGAAGATGTGCCGCTTCCAGTCGAGCAGCTCGAACTCGTTCACGCAGTGACGACTTGCTCGGTCGTCTTGCGCAACGGCACTTCCCGGAGGAACCAGCTGAGGACGAACGCGAGCCCGGAGATGGCCGCCCCGACGAGGAACACGGGGTGCAGCGCATTCGAGAACGCATGCACGTACAGCGAGTGCACGTGCGGCGGCAGCGCGTTCACCGCCTTCGGCGTCGCCGAGCTCGGGCCGTGCACTCCAGGCGGGAGCGTCTTCGCGAGGTTCTTCTTCAGCTGATTCGAGAAGATCGCGCCGAAGGCCGCGATGCCGACGGAGCCGCCGATCTGGCGGAACATGATCGAGCCCGAGGTGGCGACTCCCATCACCCGCGGCTCGACGGCGTTCTGCACGGCGAGCACGAGTACCTGCATCACCATGCCGAGCCCGAACCCGATGACGAACACGTACAGGGAGGTCGTGAGCGTCGACGTGTGCACGTTCAGCTGCGAGAGGAGCCCCATCCCGACAGCTGCGACTCCGGTACCGATGATCGGGAACGGCCGGTATCGCCCGGTGCGCGAGATGATCTGGCCGCCGACGATCGACGTGATGAGGAGCCCGGCCATCATCGGCGTGAGCTGGAGGCCCGAGCTCGTCGCGCCGCGGCCGCGCACGATCTGGAGGAAGAGCGGCAGGAATGTGATCGAGCCGAAGAGCGCGGTGCCGATGATGAACCCCACGGCCGAGCTGACGACGAAGATGCGGTTGCGGAAGAGCGACAGCGGCAGGATCGGCTCCTTCGCGCGCTGCTCGACGAGCGGGAAGAGCGCCAGCAACGCGACGCCGGCGATGCCCATGACGACAATCTCCGGCGAGCCCCACGCGTACGTCGTCCCACCGAGGCTCGTCAGCAGAACGAGGCTCGCGAGCCCACCCGCGAGCAGCGCCGCGCCGAGGTAGTCGATGACGTGGTGCACCCGATCGGCCGGCGCGTGGAACGTCGCGCCGATGACGACGAACGCCAGCACGCCGATGGGCAGGTTGACGTAGAAGATCCAACGCCACGAGAGGTTGTCGACGAAGAACCCGCCGATGAGCGGGCCGATGACGGTCGCGACGCCGAAGACTGCGCCGAAGAGCCCCTGGTACCGGCCGCGATCGCGCGGCGGGATGATGTCCCCGATCACCGCGATCGCAACGACGACGAGGCCACCGGCACCGAGCCCCTGCAGTGCACGGAACGAGATGAGCTCGGCCATGTTTCGGCTCTGTCCGCAGAGCGCGGAGCCGACGAGGAAGATGACGATCGCCGCCTGGATCATGATCTTGCGGCCGTAGAGGTCGCCGAGCTTCCCGTACAACGGCCCCGAGATCGTCGACGTCAACAGATACGCGGTCACCACCCACGACAGGTGTGAGAGGCCGCCGAGGTCGCCGACGATCGTCGGCAGCGCGGTCGAGACGATCGTCTGGTCGAGCGCCGCCAGCAGCACGACCAGCATGAGCGCGCTGAAGATGACCCGCTTGCGCGGAGCGTCGGTCCCCGTCGGCATAGTTGCAGCATGCCGAAGATCGAGAAGTCAGACGAGCGGTGGCGCGAGGAGCTGACGCCGGAGCAGTTCCACGTGCTGCGCCAGAAGGGCACCGAAGCGCCGTTCACGGGCGAGTACGACCACGTCTTCGAGCCGGGCACGTACGTGTGCGCAGGCTGCGGCGCGCAGCTCTTCGAGTCGGACGCGAAGTACGACTCCGGCTGCGGCTGGCCCGCCTTCTCCGCACCGGCCGGCGAGGACGCCGTGGAGGAGGAGACCGACGGGAGCCACGGCATGGTCCGCACGGAGGTGCTGTGCGCGAGCTGCGGCGGCCACCTCGGGCACCTGTTCCCCGACGGGCCGCACCCGACCGGGCTGCGCTACTGCATCAACTCGGCCGCGCTGAAGCTCGACGAGGCCTAGCGCTCGCGGTACACGATGCGCCCGCGCGTCAGGTCGTAGGGCGAGAGCTCGACCTTGATGCGGTCGCCCGGGTTGATCCTGATGCGATAGCGGCGCATGCGGCCGGAGGTGTAGCCGAGGGTCTCGTGGCCGTTGTCGAGCGCGATGCGGTGCATCCCGCTCTTGAACGACTCCATCACTTCGCCCTCGAGCTCGATTTTCTCTTCTTTACCGGCCATGTATCCATCACGGTAGCCGATGAATTCGGCCCGCGGGAGCCGTCTTTACTGGGATGGCGATCGATCTCGGGACGGTCGACGCGCTCGCGCGCCTGCGGCTCGCCGGCAAGCGCCTCGGCTTCGAGGTACGCATCACGCCGACGGAGGAGCTGGTCGAGCTGCTCGAGCTCGCCGGGCTACTCGAGATGCTCTGGGAGCCCGAAGAGCGGGAAGAGCCGCTCGGTATCAAGAAAGAAGGTCAGCTCGGAGATGCGCCCGCCTGAGGTCTCCAGCACCTGGAGCGCCCACGGCGTGTAGCCACCTTCCGGGTCGATCTTGTACTGGCCGAAGGCCGGGGAACCGTTCGCCGTGCGCACGGGCACGACCCGCGAGCCTTTGCACTCGATTCCGGGGCCGAACCACCAGGTGAAGATGTCGTCGCGGCCGGCGAGCCACAGGTCGAACGGCGGCATGGACTGGATCGCGTCCTCGCGCAGGAGCTCCGTGAGCAGGTCGATGTCGTACGCCTCGAACGCGGCGACGTAGCGCTCGAGCAGCGCGTCGTCGACGCCGGCCGTGTCGACCTCGCGCACGTCCGCGTCCGCGAGCGTCGCGCGTGCGCGCTGGAGCGCGCTGTTGACCGATGCGACCGACGTGTCGAGCAGCTCGGCGGCCTCGGTCGCCTGCCAGCGCAGCACCTCGCAGAGGATGAGCGCGGCGCGTTGGCGTGGCGGCAGATGCTGCAGCGCGGCGACGAACGCGAGCCGGATGGTCTCGTGCTCGACGGCCGCATCGGCGGGATCGGGCATCGGCTCGATCCAGGTCACCTCGGTGGGTACGTTCAGGTTTTCGAACAGCGGCTCCTGGGCCGGGCCGAGATCCATCGGGCGCGCGCGGCGCCGGCCGGCCTTGAGCATGTCGAGGCAGACGTTGGTGGCGATCTTGTACAGCCAGGAGCGGAGGGCTGCGCGGCCCTCGAAACGGTCGATGTTCCGCCACGCGCGGACGAGCGTGTCCTGGACGGCGTCCTCGGCGTCGAAGGGCGAGCCGAGCATGCGGTAGCAGTACGCGGTGAGCTCCGAGCGGTGCTGCTCAAGCTCCCCGAACGCAGGAGTGACTGCGACCGACCCTTCCACCGGAGTGAATCGTACGCCCACCAACCCTTTTGACGTCCCGGGCGTCAGGAAGTTATCGGTCAGTCGAAGCCAAGCTCGTCCAGCGAGCGGTACAGCTCGGCCGAGTCCTCGTAGACGCGGAACGCACCGGCGGCGAGCAGCTCGTCTGCGCCGTAGCCGCCACTCAGGAGCCCGATACTCAGCATGCGCGCGCGGCGCGCCGCGAGCAGATCCCACACGGCGTCGCCGACGACGTAGCAGTCGACCGGCTGGACGCCGAGCGCTTCCTGGCACTTGAGGAAGAGATCGGGCGCCGGCTTCGCCCGCGCGACGTTGCCGCGTTCAATCACGACCGTCTCCTCACCGACACCGAGTGCCTCGAGCGACGCGTCGATCTCCGGACGGCGTCCAGACGTCGCGATCCCGTGCACGATCCCTCGCCGCCGAAGCTCCGCGAGCAGGTCGACGGCACCCGGAAGCGGGCGCCGCTCGGGCAGGAGGCCGCGGAAGATCTCGCCGTGCCGGCGCTGGATCTCCTCCGTTTCGGCGTCGGTCAGCTCCCGCCCCACCTCGCGCGCGACGGCACGCGCGAACAGGCCGCCGCTCATGCCGATCCGGCGGTGGATGCGCCACCCGTCGATCGGCATCTCCGCCTCGGCCAGCGCACGCTGCCACGCGAACACGTGCGCGTACACCGTGTCGATGAGCGTGCCGTCGAGGTCGAAGATGAGCGCGAGCGCCACGCCCGCGAGCCTACCCCGTCGATACGAGGACGACGGCGGCTTCCACCAGCCGTTCGCTCGCCGTGCCGAAGAGCGCGAGCGGCTCGTCGCCGTCCAGCGGATGGAGCGCCCACCCGAATCTCACGCCGCCGAGGACCTGCTCCAAGTCGGCGGCGATGCGCGAGGCATCCTCCGGCGAGCAGGCCGCCGTCACGACCGCCACGCGCAGCCGGCCGACGCGCGCGACCTCGCTGCCGCCGTCGAGCGCGGCTGCGAGCGTGCGCAGCTCCTCGCGCCGTGCCGCGTCGGAGGACGCCGCCAACTCGCCGACGAGCACGGCGAACGGCGCCGACCCGTCGATGCGCTGCGCGATGCTCGCGGAAAGCCCCTCGGGCGCAAGCACGCCCGTCGCGACGTCCCGACGCGCGATCCTGAGCACGTCGTCGAGCACGTGCAGCGACTCCGCCAGCATCTGGCGGCCGCGGCGCGCGAAGTATCCGACCGCGAAGCCGGCGAGCGTGAACGACGCAAAGCGGATGCCGAGCGGCTCGAGCGCCTCCCCGAAAAAGGTGCCGTGGATCGCCGAAGCGATCGCGCAGAGCAGCGTGGCGAGCACGCCGGCCGCGACGCCGCTCACAGGCCCGCCGGCGAGCGCGAAGAGGACGATGGCGAGGTAGAAGCCCTGCGAGATCCCGAGCCCGGGGCGACCGTACTCGACGAGGAGCGCGAAGACGAGGGCGTAGACGAACAGTGCCGTCGCCTCCAGCCGACGCGGAACGGAGACCCGCTCGAGCAATCCGCTCACGCCGCGAACCCTGCCGGTTCCGGCGGAGGAACACAAGTCGGGAAGGGATGCTAGACGGACTGGGCCGGCACGAAGCGGCTGTCGCGCTGCGCCGCGACCCGCAGGAGCAGATCGTGCAGCGTCGCGCGCTCGTCCTCGTCCAGCGGGGCGAGGAACTCGTCCTCGATCTTCTGGACCATCGTCCGGAACGCGGCGAGCTGCCGCTTGCCGGCCGCCGTGAGGCTGACCATCTGGCGGCGGCGGTCGTTCGGATCGCGGCGGCGCTCGATCATCCCTCGCTCCTCCAACTGGTCGAGGAGGCCGACGAGCATGCTCCGATCGACTCCCAATGCATCCGCGATGGTGGCCTGCGTCTCGCGCGCGCCTTCGTCCAGGACGGCGAGGACGCCGTAGTGGTACGCGCTGAACCCGGCCTCCTCGAAGCGGTCCATCGTCTCCATCTTCACGGCGATGCCGACCCGGCCCAGGAGGAATCCCGGGCGCGCGAGCATCTCGAGCGGGAGGCAGTTCTGGGAGAGCTCAGGGTTCATTGCGGAATAAGTGTAGCGAAGGATCGTTGGTTATGTGTATCGTGGAACCAGTCAACGATTCGAGGGGAAATCGAATGAGTAGAACTATGATTGTAACGACTACGGAAGACAGCGCGGCCGATCGGAAGCGCTGGTTCGGCCTCGCAGTCCTGGTGGCGGCGCAGTTCATGGTCGTCCTCGACATCGCGATCGTCAACGTCGCGCTTCCGACCATCAAGACCGACCTCCACTTCAGCCAGGAGAGCCTGCAGTGGGTGATCACCGCCTACTCCATCCTCTTCGGCGGCGTGCTGCTGCTCGGCGGCCGGATGGCCGACCTGCTCGGGCGCAGGCGCCTGTTCATGGGCGGCCTGACGCTGTTCACGGTCAGCTCGCTCCTCGACGGGCTCGCCTGGTCGGAGACCTCCCTGATCACGTTCCGCGCCCTGCAGGGCCTCGGCGCGGCGTTGCTCGCACCCGCGGCGCTGTCGATCCTGATGACGACCTTCAAGGAGGGACGCGAGCGCAACCTCGCGCTCGGCATCTGGGGCGCGGTCTCGGGGAGCGGCGCAGCAGCAGGAGTGCTGCTCGGCGGCGCGCTGACGAGCGCCTTCAGCTGGTCGTGGATCTTCTTTGTGAACGTCCCCGTCGGCGCGCTCGTGCTCGTCCTCGCCCCCATCCTGCTGCGCGAGAGCCGCGCGGCGCTCGACCACCGGCACTTCGACGTCGCCGGTGCCTCCACGATCACCGGCGGTCTGATGCTGCTCGTCTATGCGCTTACGCGCGCGAGCCAGCACGGCTGGGCGACCGCGACCACCGCAGGCCTGCTCGCGGCGTCCGCGGCGCTGATCGCCTCGTTCATCGTCGTCGAGCTCCGCTCCCCGGCGCCGCTCCTCCCGCTACGGATCTTCCGACTGCGCACGCTCTCCGGCTCGAACGCCGCAGCGCTGCTCTCCGGCGCTGCGATCTTCTCGCAGTTCTTCCTGCTGACGCTGTACATGCAGCAGGTGCTGCACTACTCGGCGCTGCAAACCGGCGCCGCGTACATCACGTTCACGCTCGCGATCATCGTCTTCTCCGGCGTGTCGCAGGCCGTGGTGACGAGGATCGGCATCCGCCGCGTCCTGCCGACCGGCCTGTTGCTCGCCACCGTAGGGCTGCTGCTGTACACGCGTCTGCCGGTCCACGGGCACTACTTCTGGGATCTCTTCCCCGCCTTCCTCGTGGGCGGGATCGGGATGGCGTTCGTCTTCGTGCCGATGTCGATCGGCGCGCTCGCCGGCGTCGGGCGTCGTGATGCCGGCGTCGCATCGGGCCTGCTGAACACGTCGCAGCAGATCGGCGGAGCCATCGGCGTTGCGATCGCGACGACGATCGCCACGACGTACACGACACGGTTCGCGACGCATCACCACGTCACGGCCTCGTCGCCGACGGCGTTGACGCACGGCTTCGTCATCGCGTTCTACGTGCTTGCTGCGATCTCGCTCGCAGGCGGCCTCATCTCGGCGGCGCTCATCGAATCGCAGCCGGCCGAGGTCGAGGAGGAAGCGATCCTCCTGGGCGAGCTCGCACCGATCGAGGAGGCAGCATGACCGACGACCGGCGGCGCTACCAGCGCGAAGTCGAACGGCTCCTGGAGCAGATCCGGGAGCGCGTACGAGAGCTTCAACTGCTGAAGGTGCGCGGAGCACGGGCGGCCGCGCTCCGGGAGCACAAGCGCGACCTCTCCCGGACGCGGAAGGAGCTGGCGGCCCTCGTGGCCGCCAGCTCCCTCTAACTGATCGAACCGAAGGACGACCCTTCCGTCAGTGTCCGGAGTCCGGCTCTCCGGTCGAGGGATCGAGGAACAGCTTCGTCGGGCCCTGCGGGTGATCGAAGCTGAACATGTTGTTCAGCGTCCCTGCGAATGCGTCTTCGGACCCGTTTCCGATCCGCTCGTCTCCGAGCCAGTTGTCCTCAATGAAGCGGACGACCGAGGCCTGCGTCGTCAACGTGCCGTCGACGAAGTTGTGCTTGCTGTACGGCGAGATCACGAGCAGCGGCTGGCGCTGGCCGGGCCCGCAGCGCCCTTGCTCGGGGACTGCGCCGTCGCCAGTGGGAACCTTGGCCGGGTTCGAGCCGCACTGCCCCGTCCCGGTCAGCGCGTCCAGCGGAGTCTGCGACTGCATCAGGACTGGACCCATTTGATGGTCGTACCAGCCGTCGCTGTCGTCGTAGAGGATCACCACGGCGGTGCTGTTCCACGTCGGCAGCTTCTCGAGGCGGTTGATCGTGTCGACGAGCCACGTCTGCTCGTCGAGCGGGTCGGAGTAGCCGGCGTGGCCGTCCTGGTAGTCGGCCGCCTTCAGATAGGAGACCGCGGGCATGTTGCCGTTGTCGGCGGCGGCCCAGAAGTCCCTCAGGTCGTACTGGTGGTTGGCCTGGTCCTGCTCGCCGATCTTCGCAATCGAGGTCGGCGGCACGTGCGTCGGGTTCGCCGTCGAGGCGAAGTACTGGAACGGCTCGTGATGCGGGTTGTAGTCCTTCTGCACGGCACCGCCGACGTTCGTGTGGCTGGCGGTGCACACCGCCGACAGGTCATCGGTGCTCGGCTTCCCGGAGACATAGTTGGGGCTGGCGAAGCCGCCCTGGAACCATCCCCAGGTGATGTTCTCGCTGTCCAGTAGGTCACCGATGTTCTTGCCGCTCATCTGGATCGTCGCGGCGGCCGTCCTGCCGTCCTGGGTCGACGAGCAGATGTCGTAGTTCGGATCGGCGTCGCTGTAGACGGTGCCGGTCCCGGTCGGCGCCTGCGGCGTGGGAGGCGTCGCACCGGGCGACGCCGTGCACGGCGCCGCGTTGATGACGGCGCTGCTCGGTCCGCAGATCGCGCCGTATGTGTTGGACACGGTCACGTTGAGTGCGCCCGGAGTGGACGGGCCGAACGTGTCGCTGTACGAGTTGTCGCTCATCGCGAAGTTCTGCGCGTAGTTCCACAGGCCGGTGACGGTGTTCCCGTCGTAGTAGTCCATCACCAGGCCCGGCGCGGTGGTGTCGGGCGGCGAGCAGCTCTCGACGTCCGTGTACGGGATGAACTTGTCCATCGCCCCCATGTCGAACGCCTTCTGCTCGGCGGTGTAGCCGTGGTTCTGGTCGCAGGTGAGCGCCTGGGAGCGGTCGAGCCGCTGCGGGTTCGAGCTGTTCGGATTCTCCGTCAGCAGCGCTCCCTGCAGTCCGTTGACCGATGGGGTATCCGGTGCGGCATGAAATGCCGGCTCGCCCGGGGGGTTGGTGGCATCCGGGTAGGTGCCGAAGTAGTGATCGAACGAGACGTTCTCCTGGAAGATGACAACCAGATGCTTGATCGGCGTCGCGGTCGAAGCGTCGCCGTGTGGGTTCGCGCTCGACGTCGCCGCGGCTGTCGCGGCGGCGGCGGCCACGACGAGCACGGGGAGGATCCAGCGGATCCGATTTCTCATCACTCACCCCTCCTGCAGAAGTTGACGGACGCCGCCGATGCTCACGCCGGGCCGAGCGGACGTGGGAGACATGTCGGCAAACGGAGTGGAACGGTGTGGTTACATAAACCTCGATGACGGCGACGGACCCGGTCGAATTCGGCGTCGGCGCCGCCTGCCGGATCGACGTGCCGGCGCACTCGCGAAAGATCGCCGAGATCCCGGTCGGGCTCGATCCCGAGGGAGTCGGCGTCGACGTCGCGCGCCGCCTCGCGTACGTCGCGTGCTCGCGCAGCGACTGGGTGACCGTTGTCGATCTCGAGCGGCACGAAGCGATCGCGCAGGTGCCCGTCGGCGCGGAGCCGATCGACCTCGTGTTCGACGCTCCGACCGACCGGATCTTCACCGCCGACGCGCACTCCGACTCGGTCTCCGTCGTCGACGCCGAAACGCTGCAGGTCGCAGCCACGATCCCCGTCGGCGCGTATCCGTCCGGCCTCGCGTACGACGCCGATGCGCGACGGCTCTACGTCGGCAACTCGCTCGGCGGGACGATGAGCGTCCTCGACGTCGACACGCTCGAGACGGTGGCGACCGTCGAAGCCGAGATCGGCGCCGGCGCCATCGAGCTCGACCGCACGCGGAGGCTGATCCTGTGCGTCAACTTCATCGCCGCATCGGTCACGCTCGTGAACGCCGACACGAACGAGCCGGTCGGACGACTCGAGGTCGGCACCGGCGCGTGCGCAGTCGGCGTCGTGCCCGAGCGCGGCGAGGCGTTCGTCGTCAACTCCGTCGCGGGAACGGTCGCGCGCATCGACCTCGACGAGGCGCGCGTGGTCGAGGAGCTGCGCGTCGGCGAAGCACCCGTCGGCCTCACGGTAGGGCCGGCGCACGACCGCATCTACGTCAGCAACCGCGGCGCCGGCACGGTCAGCGTGCTCGGCGTCGAGGACGGCGTCGAGTGGACGCAGATCCCGGTCGGCGACGGTCCCGGCGGCGTCACCGTCGACCCGCACGACGGCCGCCTGCTCGTCGCGAACGCGGGCAGCGGCACGCTCACGATCGTCGAGGACCTGCTCGCGGGGCGGCCGCCTCTGCCGGCACTGGAGGAGTCGTCTCCGCTCGTCGGCAACCCGCTGCCGGAGTTCACGCTCGTCGACCTCCGCACGGGCGAGAAGCGAACGAGCCGCGAGTGGGCCGAGAAGCGGTACATCATCAACTTCTTCGCCAGCTGGTGAGGGCCTTGCAATGCGGCGGCGCCGTTCCTCGAGGAGCTGCGCCGGCGCGAGGGGGCCCGGTCGGGCCTCGACGTGATCCACATCGACATCTGGGAGGGCTCCGATCCGAAGCCCGAGGTCGAACGCTTCTGCGAGATGTGGGGGCTCGAGGGCACGGTGCTGCTCGACGAGACCGGCGACTATGCGCGGTCGCTCGGCGTGCGCGGCGTGCCGACGAATCTCGTCGTCGACGCCGACGGAACGGTGCGCGCGTTCGGCGTCAGCCGACTCGATGAGCTCGACCGCGCGATCGACGACATGCTCAGGCGCTAGCCGCCGCAGTCGCCACGTCGCGCGGGTACGTCCGCCGCCCCTTGAAGAGCAGATAGGCGCTCGCGGCCAGCGGGACGAGCATGACGGCGAACGTCCATTGCAGCCCGCTTCGGCCGCCGCCGAAGACGTGGTCCGAGACGACGCCGAAGAGGAGCGGCGCGAGCGCCTGCGCCAACGAGCGGAACAGCGTGCGCACAGCCTCGGCGCGGCCCCAGAGGAGCGGCGGCATGATGTCGAGCCGCGCCGCGTCGAGCGGCGGGTTCTGTGCAGAGAGGAAGAACGCCGCAACGATCAGATACGGGACCGCGGCGCCCGCGCTGCGCATGAAGATCGCCGGTGCGAACAGGACCGGCGTGAGCACGGCGGCCCCGATCGCGGTGTAGATGCGCCCGTTCAGCCGGCCGCCGCGGAGGAGCCGGTCGCCGACCGCTCCGCCGGCGAGCACACCCCCGACGGCGCCGATGCCGATGATGAGCAGGAGCAGGTTCGCGATCGCCTGCCCGATCCCGTACTGCTCTTTCACGAACTCGGCGCCAAACGTCTGCAAACCGGCGAGGAAGTAGTAGCCGAGTGCGCTCGCGGCGATGAGGACGATGTTCGTCCGGATGCGCAGGACGTAGCGCGTCGCGGCGACGATGTTCATCCGGCGCACGTCGCCGTGCAGCACGAGCTCCGGGTCGGCCCCAAGGCCACGCTCGCGCGCGAGCCGCTGCGCATCGGTCTCGTGCGGCCCTTCGACGAAGTCCTCCGGCGGTTTCGCGGACTCGTGGTCGAGGATCCCGCGACCGCCGCGTCTCGGCTCCGGCAGGCGCGCGACGAAGACGGAGAGCGCGAGCGCCGGCAGCGCAAGGATGACGAACGCTGCACGCCACGACACCGTGGCGATATCGCCCGTGACGGCGAAGCCGAAGCCGGCGCCGAGCAGCTCACCGGTGAGGATGTAGCCGTAGATGCGTCCGCGCTCCCAGCCGCCGAAGTAGTCGCCGACGAGCGACGCGATCATCGGGCCGGCCGCGGCGGTGACCGCGCCGAGAAAGAGTCGCGCGATCAGGAGGTCGTGGAAGGTCGGCACCGCGGCGCTCCAGAGCATCGCAACCGCCCACAGCACGATCGCGATGGCGAGCGTCGTCGTGCGGCGCACGCGGTCGGCGAGGATGCCGAACGGCAGGCTCGCGACCGCGCCAACGAGCGACGTGGCGGCGACGAGCAGGCCGATGTCCGTGTTGCTGATGTGCAGGCCGTGGCGCAGCTCGGTCGCCGACGCGCCGACGGTGGTGACGTCGGCGGCACTGAGCCCGAGGACGCACGCGAGCACGACGATCACGCGCGTGCGCTCCCTCCCACCGAGCGCGACGGTGAGCCGGTCCGCCCCGGCTTCCGCCACCGTGGACGCGAGCGCGGCAAAGCCTGCGAGGAGCGAGCGGCGGGATCCTTCGGCCATCCGTACCCATTGTGCGAGAGTGGGACGGTGGACGACGCGGTCATCACCGTCCGCGGGCTGCGCAAGCGCTACGCCGCGGTGGAGGCGGTCGCGGGAATCGACCTCGAGGTCAGTCGCGGCGAGATCTTCGCCTTCCTCGGCCCGAACGGCGCCGGCAAGACGACCACGGTCGAGATCCTCGAGGGCTTTCGCCGGCGCAGCGACGGTGAGGTGCGCGTGCTCGGCGTCGACCCCGCGCACGCCGGCTCGGCCTGGCGGAATCGCGTCGGGACGGTGCTCCAGGAGTCGGCGGCGGAGCCCGGTCTCACCGTGCGCGAGTGCATGCAGCTCTATGCCGGCTACTACGACGCGCCGCGCGACATCGGCGAGACGATCGCGCTCGTGGGCCTCCAGGGCACGGAGGAGACGCTTGGCGACCAGCTGTCGGGCGGCCAGCGACGCAGACTGGACGTCGCGCTCGGGCTCATCGGGGATCCCGAGCTGATCTTCCTCGACGAGCCGACGACCGGCTTCGATCCGTCCGCGCGCCGCGCCGCCTGGAGTGTGATCGAGGGCCTGCGCGAGCTCGGAAAGACCGTGTTCCTCACGACGCACTACATGGACGAAGCGGAGAACCTCGCCGACCGCATCGCCGTCATCGCCGGAGGCCGCATCGTCGCCGAGGGGACGCCGCAGACGCTCGGCGGCCGCGAGCGGATGGCGGCGCGCATCTCGTTCACGCTCCCCGACGGCATCGGCTTCGACACCCTTCCGCTTCACGCTTCGACGCAGAACGGCCGCGTGGCAATCGAGAGCGAGCGTCCGCTCGCAGATCTGAAGGAGCTCGCGGACTGGGCGCTCGCGCGCAGCCTCGAACTGCCGGATCTCGATGTCCGCCAACCCTCGCTCGAAGACGTCTACCTGCAGCTGACGGGCGGCGTGGAGTGATCCTGCTCATCCGCTTCATCCGGCGCCGCCTGAAGAAGCGCCGCGCGTCGCAGCCCGAGCGCCGGAGCGGCAAGCGGACGCCGCTTCAGCTCGTCGCGCACCAGACGCGGTACGAGCTGCTCGCGTTCTTCCGCAACAAGCAGTCCCGCTTCTTCACGGTGGCGTTGCCGATCATCTTCCTCGTCATCTTCGTGAGCGTGTTCGGAAACGACAAGCTCGGCCCGACCGGAATCAAGGCCTCCACGTACTACGTGCCCGGCATCTCGGCGCTGGCCGTGGTCGCGGGCTCGTTCGTGAACCTCGTCATCTCGGTCACTGCGCAGCGCGAGACGGGTGTGCTCAAGCGGCGGCGCGCGACGCCCGTGCCGGCCTGGGTGTTGATCGCCGCGCGCGCGTTGACGGCCGTCGTCGTCGCGCTCGGCGTGATGACCATCCTCCTGCTCATCGGACGCTTCGCCTACGGCGTCACGCTGCCGAGCCGGACCCTGCCGGGCGTGATCCTGACCGCCGTCGTCGGTGCGATCACGTTCGTCTGCCTCGGCTTCGCGTTGACGACGGCGATCAAAACCGAGGACGCGGCGCAGCCGATGGTGCAGGCGATCATGCTCCCGCTCTATTTCATCTCAGGCATCTTCATCCCGAACGTCAATCTGCCGCGCTGGCTGCGCGACGTCGCCATGGTCTTCCCGGTCCAGCATCTTTCCGACGGGCTCCACCATGCGTTCGATCCCGCGACGCACGGCACCGGCATCGTCTGGATCGACCTCGGCGTGCTCGCGCTCTGGATGGCGGCCGGGCTCGCGGTCGCACTCTGGCGATTCACGTGGACACCCGTAGCCGCCGCGGCTTGAACGGAGCGAGCCAGCCCTTGAATGTCGCCGCGCTGAAGAGCGCCGCCCGCGCCGCCATCGTCATGCCCGCGGTGTTCGCGTTCGCGGACAAGGTGATCGCGAAGCCGCAGACATCGTTGCTCGCTGCAATCGGATCGTTCGCGGTGCTCGTGCTCGTCGAGTTCAGCGGGCCGTGGCGCACGCGCTTCCTGGCCTATCTCTCGCTCGCCGTCGTGGGCGCGGCCTACATCACGCTCGGGACGATCTGCTCGCGCAACGCCTGGCTCGGCGCCGGTGCGATGGCCGCGGTCGGTTTCGTCACGCTCTTCAGCGGCGTGCTCGGCGGGTATTTCGCCGCAGCGTCGACGGGCGTGATGCTCACGTTCGTCCTCCCGGTGACGATCCCCGCGCCCAACTCCGCCATCCCGGACCGGCTCGAGGGATGGGGCCTCGCGACCGGCGTCGGCATCACGGCCGTGATGCTGCTGTGGCCTCCGCGGCGGCGCGCCGATCTGCGCAAGGCGGCAGCGGGTGCGTTGCGCAGCGTCGCGGACTTCGTCGATGCAGCCCGGGACCAGCTCGCGGATCGGGCCGTCGCGGCGCGCGAGGCTGTGGATGGGCTCGGGCGGACGTTCCTCGGCACGCAGCACCGGCCCACGGGCCCGACCGCGTCGACGGCGGCGCTCTCGTCGCTTCCCGACGAGCTCGACTGGCTGCTCTCGTTCCTCACCCCGGGTCCCGAGCTGCCCGCGCTCGAGGTCGCCTCCGCGGAGGACGAAGAGGCGCTTGCCGCGACGGCAGCCGTCCTACGCGTGAGCGCGACGAGGCTCGAGGGTGGTGACGAGCGCCCCGACTTCGCACGGCTCGACGCTGCGCGCGACGCCGTTGCGCACGTGCTCATCCAGCGGCTCCCAGAGGTTCCCGACCTCGACACGCTCGACCCACCGTTCCGGATCCGCGTCGTGACCTACTCCGCGCGCCAGATCGGCGGCTACGCGCTGCTCGCCACCGGTGCCGACACACCCGAGCTCGGACACCGCGACATCGCCCAGCCGTCGCCGCCGCTGGCGGCGATCGAGGCGACGGAACACCTCGCGGTTGAGCACGCGACCTTCGGGTCGGTGTGGTTCCAGAACAGTGTGCGCGGGGCGGCCGGACTCGCGATCGCCGTCTTCATCGCGCAGCGCACCGGACTGCAGCACGGCTTCTGGGTCGTGCTCGGAACGCTGTCGGTATTGCGGTCGAACGCACTCGGCACCGGGTGGTCGATCGTCAGCGCGCTGGCCGGGACGGCGGTGGGGATCGTCGTCGGCGCACTGCTCGTGATCGGGATCGGCACGCACGAGGCGGTGCTGTGGGGCGTGCTGCCCGTGGCGCTGCTGCTCGCCGCGTACGCGCCGCGCGCGATCTCGTTCGCCGCCGGCCAGGCCGGCTTCACCGTCGTCCTGTTCATCCTCTTCAACATCATCCAGCCCGTCGGCTGGCGCGTCGGCGTCGTCCGGGTCGAGGACGTCGCGATCGGCTTCGCCATCAGTCTCGGCGTGGGTGTCCTCTTCTGGCCGCGCGGCGCGTCTGCGCTCTTACGCAACGATCTCGCGGCCGCGTATGCGCGCGGCGCCGACTATGTCGTCGCGACCGCGCACGAATTGATCGAAGGAGGGCGCGACCGGCCTACTGCGGAGCGTGCGGCGGAGGCGGCCGTGCACCGGCTCGACGACGCGTTCCGGCAGTACCTCGCCGAGCGGTCGGCAACCGAGTTCAACGTCGAGGACGTCGCGGGGCTCGTCGGCGGCGCATCGCGCGTGCGGCGCGCGGCGCAGTCGCTCGCCTCGCTCGGGAGCATGGCCGACGGCACCGTGCGGCTCGACGATTGCGGCCGGAACCTCGATCGGGAGCTGCATGCGTTCCAGGCGTGGTTCGTGTCCCTCGGCTATGCGCTCGTGAACATCCGCCCCGTGCCGCCGCCGCACATCCGCGACACCGACGGCCGCACCCGGTTGCTCGAGTGCGTGCGCCACGCGGCGCGGAGCGGAGACAAGGCGACGATCCACGGCGCGCTCCGGCTCTTGTGGGCGAGCCAGCATCTCGACAACCTCTGGCGCCTCGAGGCGCGCCTGAGCGAGAAGGTGAACACCGCCCGCGCGGGGTCACGTCGCTCGTAACCGGCTCGTCGTTGTGAGAACATATGTTCGTGTCGGGCGGGGCCTCCATCCTCCACGCCGACCTGGACGCCTTCTTCGCGTCCGTCGAGCAGCGCGACGATCCGCGCCTGCGCGGCCGGCCCGTGATCGTCGGGGGCGGCGTCGTGCTCGCGGCAAGCTACGAGGCGAAGGCCTTCGGCATTCGCACGGCCATGGGCGGGGCGCATGCGCGCCGCCTGTGCCCGCAGGCCGTCGTCGTCCCGCCGCGGATGTCGGCGTACTCGGAGGCGAGCAAGGCGGTGTTCCGCGTGTTCGAGGACGCGGCACCGGTCGTCGAGGGCCTGTCGATCGACGAGGCGTTCCTCGACGTGCGCGGAATGGAGCGAAGCGTCGGCCTGCCGGTCGAGATCGCGGCGCGCCTCCGACGCGACGTACGCGAGCGCGTCGGCCTGCCGATCACCGTCGGCGTCGCGCGGACGAAGTTCCTGGCGAAGGTGGCGAGCGCCGTTGCGAAGCCGGACGGGCTGCTCGTCGTGCCGCCTGACGACGAGCTCGCATTCCTCCATCCCCTGCCGGTGGAGCGGCTGTGGGGCGTCGGTCCCGTCACCGCGCGGAAGTTGCGCGAGCGCGGCATCACGACCGTCCGGCAGGTCGCATTCCTGCCCGAGTCGATCCTCGTGTCGATGCTCGGCCGGGCGGCGGGGCATCACCTCCATGCGCTCGCGCACAACCTCGACCCGCGACCCGTGCAGCATCGGCGCCGGCGCCGGTCGATCGGCTCGCAGCGTGCGCGCGGCCGTGCGCCGTGGTCGCACGCATCCGTCGACGCCGATCTCGTCACGCTCGTCGACCGGGTCGCGCGGCGCATGCGGACCGCGGGCCGGGCGGGACGCACCGTCGTGCTCCGCCTGCGCTTCGACGACTACACGCGGGCGACACGCTCCTCGACGCTGCCCGATCCGACGACGAGCACGGAGCGGCTCCTGTCGACGGCGCGGGCGCTGCTGGCGGAGGCACTGCCGACGATCGAGCAGCGCGGTCTCACGCTCGTCGGGATCTCCGTCGCGAACCTCGACGACGCGGAAGCGCTCCAGCTCGTCCTGCCGTTCGACCGGCGCGACAGCGAGGCGCTCGACGCCGTCCTCGACCTCGTGCGCGACCGCTTCGGGACGGCCGCGATCACGCGGGCGGTGCTGCTCGGCCGGTCGCCCGGCATCACGATGCCGATGCTGCCCGACTGAGGCGCGTATGGTCCGCATCGTCAGACGAACAGGAGGGGGCGATGAGTGAGAGACGGCGAACGACGGCGGACGAGGCTCAGCGCGTCGGCGATGCGATCGGCGTCGACTGGGATCGCTTCGATCTGGAGGCATTCCGTGCGGGAATGGACGTCGAGTTCGAGCACGGGTCGCACGACCCGCAGACGGACGTGACACACGACGACCCCGTCGTGACCGGCAAGATCGCGCTCGCGCACATGAAGGAGTTCCCCGACTACTACGAGCGTCTCGAACGGATGGAGCGCGAGGCCGAGCTCGAATGGGCCGGGCGAAAACCGTGAACAGCGAACACGCGGACACCGTCGAGAAGATCTTCGACCACCCTGCGAGCGGCAACGTCGAGTGGCGGCAGGTGCTGTCCCTGCTCGAGGCGGTCGGCACCGTGACCGAGCGGCACAACGGCCGTGTCGAGGTGACTCTCGGTGACGAGACCGAGGTGCTCGATCCGCCGAAGGACAAGGACGTCGACGCGCAGATGATCGTCGATCTCCGGCGGATGCTGACCGGCGCCGGCTTCGCCCCGGCCGACTAGTCGATCCAGGCGGTGTCGGCCGCGACCCCGTCGCCGCCTTCGGGACGGTCTGAACCGACGGCGATGATCTCGAGGCCGTCCGCACCCGCTTCGAACGCGCGAACGGTCGCCGGGCTGACGCGGACGACGTCCCACTGCCGGACCTCGCGGATCTCGTCTCCGAGCCGGACGCGGCCGGAGCCGCCGATCACGACGTACGCCTCCTCCTGTTCGCGGTGGCTGTGCGCCATCGGCGAGCGCACCCCGGCGTCGTACCGGATGTACGTCACGCCGAGATGCTCGGAGTCGATGTGCTTGCGCGCGAAGCGCGCCTCCACCCCGGGGGCCCGCTCGCCGGCGGAGTCCTCGATCTCCTTCAGGTTGACGATGGCGTAGTCGGTCAAGTTCTCCTCGTTCGGAGCTTTTCACATCCGGGCCCCTGCCAGCTGGCGGTTTGATCCCGCGTCTGCCGGCAGCTCGAGGCTGAGCCGGCGGAGAGCCCGGGTCTCCAACTGCCTGACGCGTTCGCGCGTGAGACCCAGCTCCGCTCCCAGCTCCTCCAGCGTTCGCGGACCATCTCCGGCCAAGCCGAGACGGCTCTCGATGATGCGTCGGTCGCGGTCGGCCAACCGCTCGACTGCTCCGACGAGAATCTGCCAGTCGAGCCGCGCGTCGATCTCCTCATACGGATCGGTGACGCGATCGTCGCGCACGAAATCGCCCCGGCTGGCGGTCCCGTCTCCGATCGGCTCGTCGAGCGAGGCGGACACTTCTGCGACCTCGAGGGCGGCGGTCACCTGGCCCAGCGTCAGGTCGAGCTCGGCCGCGAGCTCCTCCGGAGTCGGCTTGCGGCCGAGCTGTTGCTGCAGCCGGCCGCTGACGGCGCGAAGCTTCCGGCGCCGCTCGCCGGTGTGAATCGGCACGCGAATCGTTTCGCCCTGGTTCTGGACCGCGCGCGAGCAGGCCTGACGGATCCACCAGGTTGCGTACGTGGAGAACTTGCATCCCTTCCGCCAGTCGAACTTGTCGACCGCTCGGATCAGGCCGAACGTCCCCTCCTGGATGAGGTCGGGCAGCTCGAGGCCCTGACCACGGAAGGTCTTCGCCAGCGACACGACGAGGCGCAGGTTCGACTCGACCATCCGGCGTCTCGCCACGGGGTCGCCGCGCTCGACCCGCTTGGCAAGGGCGATTTCCTCAGCGGGTCGCAAGAGCGGGTAGTGACGCAGGTCGTCGAGGAACAGCTGGAACGAGTCGGGAAGAGAATCGCGCGTGGGCACGGCTACCCCGCCAGCGCGTGCACCGCCGCGCCCGATCGGTTGACCGCCGTCATGGCCCGAAGCGTCGCGCGCTCGAGCCGGCGGGCCGCGAGAGGGGTGACAACGTCGCACACGAAGTCCCAGTGGAGGGTGACGAGATCGCCCGGCGCGGGAGGATCGACAAACGCGAGCCCGTCGCTTCGCCAGTGCACGGTCCGGAGCTCGGCCACGTCGAGATACAGCTGCGCGCCGTCCCACTTCAACGGGCGGGCGAGAACGTCGAGCACATCGCCGTCGCACGCGCAGACGACGGCGGGCGTCGTCCGGCACTGGTCGAGGATCCGGAGCGGCTCGTCGACGATGCCCGTGCGAAGAAGGCCGAGCCAGGGATAGACGGCGAAGACGTGGAAGCAGTGGTGCGGCACAGCTCCCGCGGCGACTGCGTCGACGATGTGCGTCTGCGCGCTGCCGAGCCGCCCGCGGAAGCGCTCGTCGACGTGGCGCGCGAGATCCTGCGGCTGGACCGCGTCGAGAAGGTGGTTGCCGACCCAGTACGCCTCGACGACGCGGTCGTCGAGTGGGTCCGTGATCCCGTTCGCTGCGGCGATCAGTGTCAGATAGGGCCATGCACCGTCGAACGTGCGCGCGAGCTCCTCGAGGCCGCCGTCGGACTCGCGCGCGTCACCGTATTGGAGGAGCGTGCGGGGCACATCCTCGCCGCAGTACCCGAGTGCGTTCGGTGGATACGCGTATCGCGCGAACAGGAGCGCCCCTGCGTCGCTCATGGCGTCGCTTCGACCGGCTTGCGCCGAACTGCCGCCCACGCCATGGTTGCGGAGCCGGCGGCCACGAGGATCGCACCGGTCACGTTCACCGGCGCGCCGTCCGCGGCACCGGAGAGAAGAGCGGTGACGACCGCGCCGAAGACGAGCATCGCCGTCACATCGACGGCCTGCGCGCGCGCTAGGGCGGCATACCAGGTGGCGACGTACGCGGTCAGCAGAAGCCCGGTCAAGAGGATCCAGCGCCATTGCTCGACGCCGAAGCCGCCCAGCTGGCCGGCCTTGCCGGTGACGGCGAGCCAGCCGAGGAGCGCGACCGTCCCCCCTCCCATCCGTGCGGCGGCGAGCGTGCGCGACGGGATCGAGCCGAGCAGGTGCTTGACGAACACGGTCTCCACCGCCCAGAGCAGCGTCGCGCCGAGAATCATGGCCTCACCGCTGCCGAACGTGACCGTCCCGAGGTGCCCCACGAGCCAGGCCTGGCCGACGATGAGCAACACGATCGCGGCCGCGTGCGGGGCTCGAAAGCGCTCCCGCAGGATCGGCACCGCGAGGAGCGCGACCCACACGACGAGCGTCTTCTGGATGAAGCTCGCGTCGGTCGCCTGCGCGCGCGCGAGCCCTTCGAAGAAGAGGACGAACGGGACACTTCCGCCGACGATCGCGACCGCGGCGAGCGCCGGCCAATGGTGGGCGAGGCGCGGCCGCGCTGCTTCCTTCCGCCGAGGCGCGATCACGAGAAGCGCGAGCAGGAGCACGCCGGCGACGGCGTTCTTCGCGGTCGTGTACACCGTCGCGTCGCCGAAGTGCCTCACGGCGTGCGCATTGACGTAGATGGACACGCCGCTGACCAGGGCGGCCACGAACGCGAGCGCGATTCCATTAGCGCGAGTCGTCATCGATTACCTCCACGGGGATTCCGAGATGAAGAAGAAGCCGATCGCCGGGCTCGGCCTCCGGGACGAACGACAGAGAGACGACGCAGCCGTCGTCCAAACGCCCGACGGGCGCGCCTTCGTCCTGCCACGTCTCAGCGAGCAGCGCGACCGTTCCGATACACATCAGCGCTCGACCTCGATGCTCTCGAGCACGACGTCGCGGGCGCGCGGATCGGCGATGTCGTCGTCGACGACCGCGTCGACGAGAGCGGCTTCCGCGATCGTGCCGCGCGATGCATCGACGAAGTGCTCGCGGAAGTGGTCGGGGGTGAAATGCGAAAGCGCGCCGAGCCGCACCGCGACGCGCGTGACCCGCTCCGCCTCCTCGGCCTGCGCGACCTCGTCGATCTTGCGCATCACATCCGCCATCAGCGCGTGCTCGTGCATCAGCCTTCGCCACCCTTGATGTCGGCGAGAACGGCGTCGACCGCACGGTCGACGGCACCGGCGACTGGATCGGTGAGGCCCTCGCCGGCATCGAAGTCGGCACCCTCGATGCCGTACACGATGACGCGCGGCGGCAGATGCCCGAGCGCACGCGACAAGGCGACCGTCTGCCCCACGCCGAATGCATGTGTCGACGAACGGAAGATCTGCTCGGGGATGTCCCCGTCGCTGGCGTCGAAGCGGTAGACCGTGCCCGGCTTTACACCGGATGCAACTGCGTCGACGACGATGACGACGTCCGCGCCGCGCCATGAGTCGATGAGCCTGCTCGGCTCGTCGACGCACTGTACGAGCTCGGTGCCTTCCGGCAGGCGTCCGCGCAGTCGCGCGGCGACCTCGAGGCCCGCGCCGTCGTCGCCGCGGTACGCATTGCCCACGCCGGCCACCACGCGCCGCATCACCGTCGCTCCACGTCGAGCGTCAGGAAGTGCGTCGCGCACGAGATGCACGGGTCGTAGTTGCGGATCGTCTGCTCGCACAACGCCCGCAGCTGCTCGTCGTCGAGATCGGAGTAGCGCACGACGACGCCGCGCAGGTCGTCTTCGATCGCCCCTTGGTTCTGCGAGGTCGGCGGCACGATCTTCGCGTCGAGGATCGTCCCTTCGCCGTCGAGGCGATACCGGTGGTAGAGAAGCCCGCGCGGCGCCTCGCTCACGCCGAAGCCGAAGCCGGCGACCGGCTCGACCGGGACGAACGGGCGATCCGGCTGCTCGTAGCTCTCGATGAGGCGAAGGGCCTCATCGCACGCGTACACGAGCTCGACGCTGCGAACAACGATGCTCTGGAAGGGGTTGAGGCACGGAGCCTCGAGGCCCGCCTCGCGCGCGGCTTCGAGCGCGAGCGGCGAGAGCCATTCGTGATTCAGCGCGAAGCGCGCAAGCGGGCCGCACAGATACGTGCCGCGCTCGCGCAGCCGGGAATGGAGCGCGTTCGAGCGTTCGACGTGCTCCTCCTCGAAGTGCTCGTCGTACTCGGCGGCGGAGATGTCGAGACCGGCATTCGAGCGAATGCGGCCGCGCTCGATCGCGTACTCGCCGGGCTGCGAGAGGGCGACCAGGTCGCACTCGACGAGCCGCTCCGGGAAGTCGAAGCCCGCGACCCAGCGAACCGTCTCGAGCGCTGCCTCACGGGCGCGCTCGAGCGGCTCGACGAGCGGACGGAGCTCGCGACGCGTCGGCGCCCGGTAGAAGCCGCCTACGCGGACGTTGATGGGATGGATCTCCCTCCCACCGACGAGCGTCATCACTTCGTTGCCCACCTTCTTCAGGCCGAGCCCGCGCTCGACCGCGGCGGGCGCGTCGCGCGCGAGCTCGATCGCGCCGGGATAGCCGAGGAAGTCGGGCGCGTGGAGCATGTACACGTGCAGGGCGTGACTCTCGATCCACTCGCCGCAGTAGAGAAGGCGGCGCAACATGCGAATCGGCTCGTCGACCTCGACGCCGCAGAGGCTCTCGAGCGCGTTCACCGCACTCGTCTGATACGCGACCGGACAGATTCCGCAGATGCGAGCGGTGATGTCCGGCGCCTCGAGAAACGACCGCCCGCGCAGGAGAGCCTCGAAGAAGCGCGGCGGCTCGAAGATGCGGAGCTCGACATGCTCGACCCGTCCGTTGTCGAGCAGGACGCTCAGCGCCCCCTCACCTTCGACGCGGG
Organism: Gaiellaceae bacterium; assembly: GCA_036512155.1. Classification (GTDB taxonomy): domain Bacteria; phylum Actinomycetota; class Thermoleophilia; order Gaiellales; family Gaiellaceae; genus Palsa-739. Next base: position 23,671 of record DATCBD010000091.1, read on the forward strand.
CGAGATAGTCGGTCCGGATCACGCGCCGTTCAGCCACGGGAAGCCTCCCGGAACGCGTCCGCGTCCGCGTTGAAGGTCGCGAACACGCGCTCGACGCCGCCGTCCGTCATCCCGAGCCGGTGGAGGAGTGGGACGAGCGCGCCGGCGTTGGGCGTCTCCATCGGCCCGAAGCAGCCAAAGCATCCGCGGTCGTACGCCGGGCACAGCGCGCCACAGCCTGCTTGTGTGACCGGGCCGAGGCAGGGCGTGCCGTGCGCGACGCTGACGCAGACGAGGCCGCGGCGCTTGCACTCCGTGCAGACGCTCGTCGCCGAGATTCCCGGCTTGCGCCCGTGGAGCAGCGCGGTCACGACCTCGAGCAGCTGTCGCTTGTTCACCGGGCAGCCGCGCAGCTCGAAATCAACCGGGACGTGCGCGGAGATGGGAGTCGAGGTCGCGAGCGTGGAGATGTATTCCGGGGACGCATAGACGGCGCCGATGAAATCGTCGATGTGGGCGTAGTTGCGGAGCGCCTGGATCCCGCCTGCGGTTGCGCACGCGCCGATCGAGACGAGAACCTTCGACGCGCTGCGGACGTCGCGGATCCGCGCGGCGTCGTGCGGCGTCGTGATGGATCCCTCGACGAGCGAGAGGTCGTACGGCCCCTCGACGGAGGCGCGCGTCGCCTCCGGAAACTCTGCGATCTCGACCGCTCCCGCGACGGCGAGCAGCTCGTCCTCGAGGTCGAGCAGCGAGAGCTGGCACCCGTCGCACGACGCGAACTTCCAGACCGCGAGCTTTGGCTTCCCGCTCACAGCTCACGCACCTCGAGCCACGGAGCAACCTGCGCATACGAGTAGACCGGCCCATCGCGGCAGATGAGCGTCGGACCGAGCTGACAGTGCCCGCACAAGCCGATTCCGCAATCCATGTGCCGCTCCATCGACACGAGGATCCGGTGCTCGGGCATCCCGCGCTCGAGCAGCTCGCGGATCGCGAAGTGCATCATGATCTCCGGCCCGCAGACGAACGCCGTCGTCTCAACCGGCAGGAAGCTCGCCTGCGCGAGAAGCTTCGTCACGACGCCGACGCTTCCCGACCACGAGCTGTCGGCGGCGTCCACGGTGACGTACGTGTCGATCCGGCCCTTCCACGTCTCGGACTCGTCGACGTAGAGCAGGTCGCCCGGCGTTCGCGCGCCGTAGCAAAGGGTCACGTTCCGGTACGCGCCCCGCTGCGCGAGCAGACGCAGGACGACCGGGCGCAGCGGCGCCAGTCCGATGCCGCCGGCGACGACGAGAACGTCGCCGCCTTGCGCGTCCTCGACCGGCCAGGAGTTCCCGAACGGCCCGCGCAGCCCGAGCACCTTGCCGGGTTGCGATGCGCAGATCGCCTTCGACACTGCGCCCACCGCGCGAACCGTCAACACGACCGGGGGCGCGCTGACGGATATCGGGACTTCGCCGACCCCGAATGCGTCCACCATCATGAACTGGCCGGGCGCGACGAACGGGGTAGTGCCCGATGCCGGCTCCAGCGTTAACGTCCACGTGTCGACGGTGTCCTGCACCCGTTCGGCGACGCGAAACGGGCGCGGTGTCATCGCGCCGACGTTGGAGAGCTCAGCGAGCTGCGCCGTCGCCATAGAGGTCGAGAAGTCGGAGGCGCATCCACTGCATACGCTCGATCAGCACTTGCGCGAAGCGGCCCATCAACGCGTATCCGAGCCCAGGGTCGCTCTCGCACTTCCGGCGCAGGCACGCGCCGTCGAAGGCGGTCGCGCGGACGAGCGTGAGCGCGCGGGCGTCGAAGTGCCAGCGGTACGGCTCGAAGAGCCACGACCAGCCGAGCACCTCTCCGGCGTCGATGGTCTCGATCGCGACCGATCCGCGAGTCGGCACGTACACCTCGACGGCGACGCTGCCGTGCCGCACGACATAGAACGAGTCGGCCGGCTCGTCCTCGTGGAACAGATACGACCCTGGGTCGAAGCGGACGTTGCGCGCGCACCCTGCGAGCAGCGCGAGGCGCTCGTCGCCGAGGCCCTCGAGCATTGGCACGTCGTGGAGGACGCTCTCAAGCGACCGCTGCATCGTGCTCCTCGGTCGCGCGCAGGGCCGCGACTTCCTCGGTGATGTCGATTCCGACCGGGCACCAGGTGATGCAGCGTCCGCAGCCGACACAGCCGGAGGATCCGAACTGGTCGTGCCAGGTACCGAGCTTGTGCGTCATCCACTGCCGGTAGCGCGACCGCGCCGACGGCCGGATGCTCCCGCCGTGGATGTAGGAGTAGTCGACCGAGAAACACGTGTCCCATACGCGGTTGCGCTCCACCTCGGTGCCGGAGAGGTCGGTCTCGTCCTCGACGGCCGAGCAGAAGCACGTCGGGCACACGAGCGTGCAGTTCCCACAGGTGAGGCAGCGCTGCGCGACCTCGTCCCAGCGCGGATCCTCGGGGTTGCGCGCGAGAAGGCCGCGCAGGTCGAACGTGTCCAGCGAACGCCCCATCCCGTCGGCGGCGGATGCGACCGAGGCTTCTGCAGCCTCGATGTCTGCGGCGGCGGCCGGCCGAGTCGGAAGCGCAGCGAGCACCTCCGCACCTCGCTCGCTCCCCGGCTCGACGAGGAACCGATGCTCGCCTTCAAGGAGTTCCGTCAGGACCAGGTCGTAGCCCGCCTGGACAGCCGGCCCCGTCCCCGTCGACACGCAGAAGCACGTGCCTCCCGGCTCGAAGCAGTTGACGGCGACGACGAACGCACCTTCGCGGCGCGCGGCGTAGTCGGCATCGACGTAGCGGCCACCGAGGAAGACCCGGTCCTGGATCTCGATCGCGTGCACCTCGCACGCGCGCACGCCGATGAACGCGAGCGGCTGCGCCTCGGGACGCTCCTGCTCGATCGCGGGAACACCCTCGCCGTCGATGTGCGCGCGCCAGAGGCGAATTCGGGGCGGGAACAGATAGCGCTTCCACGAATGTGGCCCGACGGCGTAGCCGAAGCGCGCGAAGTCCTCGCGGCGCTCGAGCCGGTACGTCCCCGCGTCTTGACGATCCGTCCAGCCGATCGGGAGCTCTCCGGCGGAGTCGAGATCGTCGTAGACGATCGCCCCGTCCCGCACGGTCGGCCCGAGGACGCGGAAGCCGCGAGCGGCGAGCAGAGCGATCAGCTCGTCGAGCGCATCGACGACCATGACCCGCGGATCGGTCATACCGCGATCATCGAGCGCACCCGTTCAGGTCGAATCGGGGTCGGCCCTGAGGAACGCGGGATTATCCACATTGATGAGACGATGCCCCGGACGACTCAAGGAGACGAGATGAAGAAACGCACGCTCGGAAACGACCTCGAGGTCACCGCGATCGGGCTGGGCTGCATGGGCCTCAGCCAGAGCTTCCCGCCCATTCCCCCGAAGGAGGAGGGCATCGCACTCATCCGCGCGGCGGTCGAGCGTGGCATCACCTTTTTCGACACAGCACAGGTCTACGGGCCGTTCACGAACGAGGAGCTCGTCGGCGAGGCGCTCGCGCCTGTCCGTGACCGGATCGTCATCGCGACGAAGTTCGGCTTCGATCTCGAAAGCGGTCGCGGCGGTCTCGACAGCAGCCCCGAGACGATCAGGCGCAGCGTCGAGGCTTCATTGAAGCGGCTGCGCACCGACACGATCGACCTGCTCTACCAGCATCGGGTCGATCCGAACGTCCCGATCGAGGACGTCGCCGGCACCGTCAAGCAGCTGATCGGCGAGGGCAAGGTGAAGCACTTCGGCCTGTCCGAGGCGGGCGCGCAGACGATCCGTCGCGCGCACGCGGTGCAACCGGTTACCGCGCTGCAGTCGGAGTACTCGCTCTGGTGGCGCGAGCCCGAAGAGGCGATCCTGCCGACGCTCGAGGAGCTCGGCATCGGCTTCGTCCCGTTCAGCCCGCTGGGCAAGGGCTTCCTGACCGGGAAGATCGACGTGACGACCGAGTTCGAGAGCGGCGACTTCCGCAATACGGTCCCGCGCTTCACCGACCCCGACGCACGGCAGGCGAACCTCGCCTTCGTCGAGCTGCTGACCCGCATCGCCGAGCGGAAGAACGCGACGCCGGCGCAGGTCGCCATCGCGTGGATCCTTGCGCAGAAGCCGTGGATCGTTCCGATCCCCGGTACGACGAAGGTGCACCGGCTCGAAGAGAACATCGCCGCGACCGACGTCGAGCTGACGCCTGACGACCTCCGCGAGCTCGAGGAAGCGCAGATCGACGCCGAGGGCGCCCGTTACTCCGAAGCGAACCAGCGGATGATCGACCGATGACACCAGCTGTCAAACGCTTGCAGGCCTAGGAGTACACGGAATCCTCCTGCAGCTTGCGCGGGACGGCCAGATCGTCGACGTGCGTTGCGAGATGCCCCAGTGCTACTGCGCCCGGGGTCGCAGACACTTCGACCCGAAGTCGTCTAGCTCAGACTGGTCCCCGACGCCAGACCATTACCCGCTGCTCAAGTCGCGCGGAGGGCATCTCACGCCGGACAACGTCCGCCTGGCGCATCGGCGCTGCAACCAACGTGACTACGAATGGCGCTCGAGGATCAACGCGATGCTCGAGAAGCGGATGTCGCTGGAGGAGATCGCCACGCGACTGAACGCAGGGAGGGTTCCGCCGATCCACGGCACGAACAGATGGACGGCCGCCGCTGTCCGGAAGGCATTCATTTCCTAGGCACCGAGCTTGCGGGCAGGTCGACGAAGAATGAGGTGCCGGCTCCTTCGACGCTGCTGACGGAGAGCCGGCCGTTGTGTGCCTCGACGATCGCTTT
>DATCBD010000092.1:0-24167 GCA_036512155.1 Gaiellaceae bacterium
AGCCCGGCGAAGAGCCCGCACGCGGCGAGCGCGGCGCCGGCAACGGCGCCGGTGATTCGGCGGACGCGAGTCATGTTCCGGTCGCGGCTCTTGGGAGTCATCGCGCACGCTTCTCGAGCGAGAGCGCAAGGCGCGGGCACATCTTCACGGCGTGCCGCGCCGCGGGCTCGAGACTCCGGCTGACGGGCTCGCGCGGCATGATCGGGTAGCCCCATTCGTCGAGCTCGACGAGCTCGGGCAGGAGCTCCGCGCAGTGGCCGTAGCCATCGCAGAGGATCGGATTCACGCGGAGTTTCATGCTCATCTCCATTCGCGGGAGGCTCCCAGCGGAAGCACGGGGGAACATGCCGACCCGGTGCAACGGCCGGCGTGGTGGCGGGCGATCTCGTCCGCGAATACCTCCACGGCGCTCGCGACAAAGCGGGTCGCTCCGTTCGGATGCGCGCACGCGCCGCGACCGGAGACCTGCGGCGCCAGTCGACGGAGCCGGTCGACGTCGAGCGTCTCGAGCGCGTCGGCCATGGCGGCGAGACCGAAGACGCACGGCCCGCACTGGCCCGCGCTCTCCTCGGCGAGGTAGCGCGCGACCCGCGCCGACTCGGCAAGCCCGCACGCGTCCTGCGGCAGAACCACGATCGAACGAGCACCGAGCGACGCGCCGAAGGGCTTCAGCGCGGCGTCGGCGAGCGGGAGGTCGAGCGCGTCGTGCGCACGCATCCACGTACCGAAGTAGCCGCCGACGAGAACTGCGTTCGGAAGGGCGCTGAGCCCGCCGAACCGTTGCAGGACCTCTCGCATCGGCGTGCCGAGCTCGACCTCCGCGACGCCTGGGCTCCGCACAGCGCCGAGAACGGTGACGAGCACCGTGCCCGGCTCGTCCGCCGTCCCGCGCTCGCGGAACCACTCGGCTCCGTAGCGCGCGATGAGGCCGAGGTTCGCGAGCGTCTCGACGTTCTGGACGAGCACGCCTCTCTGGTAGGGCTTTTGCATCGTCGGCTTCGCCGGACCGCCGTTCAGGAGGTTGACGAGCGCAGACTCCTCGCCGGCGACGAAGCGATCGGGCACCGCTTCGACGAAGCAATCGAAGCCGTCACTCCGTTGAGCGAGGGCGCGTTCGAGACGCTTCCGAACGGTGCGATTCTCGCGGCCGACCGCGAAGATGAGCCGGCGCGCGCCGACTATCCGGGCAGCGACCATCGCGCCGTCGACGACGAGGTGTGGGTTCTCGGCCAGCAGGACCTTGTCCTTCCAGCTCGCCGGCTCGCCCTCCGTTCCGTTCGCGACGACGACCGCATTGCGGGTGCGTGCCACGGCCGCGAGCTTGACCGCCGTCGGGAACGCGGCTCCGCCGCGGCCCGTCAGCCCGCTCGCCTCGATCTCGGCAAGCAGTTCGGCACGTCGTCGCCGCGGCAACGGCGTGTCGATCGGAGCAAGGACGCGCGCAGACACATCTGCTCGCCGCTCAGCAGCGACGGCGGCGCTCACGACGCAGCCCCGAGGTACTTCGGATACGGATTGCGGAGCGCAAGCAGTCGCCAGACGAGCGTGACCGCGATGAGGCCGGCGCAGGCGACGCCCGTGTCGAGGAACCAGCCGGCGGCCTTGTCGGTACCGATGCCGACGCTGTGCGCAAAGGCGAGCGGCCACGACGCGTAGGCGAGCCAGTGCACGCTCTTCCACACGCGCTGACTCATCCGATGGCGGAGAAGGCTCGTGACGATCACCGCCGCGAGGAGGTCGAGCGAGAGCGCGCCCATTCCCAGCCAGAGCCCGTACTTCGCGCTCGGCAGCGGGAGAAGCGCCTGGGCGAGGCTGACCTTCGCGTAGGAGTCGGCGAGCGCCGTTGCAATGTGGATGCCGAGGAACACCATGGCGAGCAGCGAGACGCTCCGATGCAGGCCAAGCGTCACGAAGCGCGGCAGGCGCGCGGTGCGAAACCGGCGCGTGGTGGCGATGCCGAGGACGACGACGCCGGTGAAGAGGATCAGCGTCACGACGCCGCTCCCGCGCATGAGGTACCAGATGATGGGGTTGTTCAGGCTGCGCACTGGAGCTCTTCCTGTGCAGGCCAACCACCCGTGAGGACGACGCCGCCGCCGGGGCGGACGAGGCGGGCGGCAACGCCGGCGCTCTCGAGCCAGCCCGGCGCGTCCTCACCGAGGACGATGGCCGCGGTCGACGCCGTGTTCGCGCCGACGCACGTCGAAGCGGCGACGCTGACCGTGCGCCAGACCTCCGCGGCCGGCCGGCCGGTGCGCGGGTCGAGGATGTGATGCGCGATGCCGTCGATCGTGCGCCAACGGCGCACGGTCGTGCTCGAGGTGGCGAGCCCGCCGGCGGCGATCGCCACTGTTTGACCGTCCGCGAGGGAGGGAGCGCGATGGTCGTCGGTGACGAGGATCGGCCAGCCGCCGGCGGGCGCCGGCCCGGCGACGGCGATGTCACCGCCGAGGTTCACGAGAACGGAGAAGCCGGTCGCGCGGAACGCTGCTGCGGCCGAACGATCGGCGGCGAGCGCCTTCGCGGTCGCGCCGAGGTCGACCAGGACGCCGGCCGGGACGCGCACGCGGCCACGCTCGTCGTCGATCTCGATCCGCTGCCAGCCGGCGGCGGGGACGAGCTCGATCCGGGCGGGCTCGCGCCGGGAGACGACGACTCGGAAGTCGGCGTCCCAGCCCAGGGCGCGCATCGACGCGCCCACGGTCGGGTCGACTGCGCCGCCGGTGGCGGCCGCGGCGTCGACGCCGGCGGCGAGTGCCTGGCGCAGCAGCCGGCTTGCCGGCATCCACTGCCCGCCGCTGCCGGCGAGACGCGAGACCTCGGAGTCGACGCGGAAGCGGCTGCAAGCCCGGTCGATCGCGTCGAGCTCGCGCTCGAGCACGTCGATCGCGTCGGACAACGACGCCGCGTCGAGCGTGGTGATCTCAGCGGTGGTGCCTAGCGCGGTGAAGGAGGCCGTAGCGGGATGCATGCTGCGAGTTTCGCCACGCGCAATAAGCCGCCTGTGAGCGCCACCTGTGAGTGTCCTGTGAGCTTTACGCCTCCCGCATGGGTAGCCGCAGCCCGTGCTCGTGCGCCATCTCGATCGCCTCGGGGTAACCGGCGTCCGCATGGCGGAGCACTCCGGTGGCCGGATCGGTCGTGAGCACGCGCTCGAGCCGTTCCGCCGCGTCGTCGGTGCCGTCGGCGACGACGACCATGCCCGCGTGGATCGCGTTGCCGATCCCGACGCCCCCGCCGTGGTGCACGCTCACCCACGTCGCGCCGGCGGCGACGTTGACGAGCGCGTTGAGGATCGGCCAGTCGGCGATCGCATCCGAGCCGTCGCGCATCGACTCGGTCTCGCGGTAGGGCGAGGCGACGGAGCCCGCGTCGAGATGGTCACGCCCGATGACGACGGGCACCTTCACGGTCCCGTTGCGCACGAGCTCGTTGATCGCGAGCCCCGCCTTCGCACGGTCGCCGAAGCCGAGCCAGCAGATGCGCGCCGGCAGCCCCTGGAATGCGACGCGGCCCGGTGCAAGCTCGAGCCACCGCTGCAGAAGCGCGTCGTCCGGGAACAGCCTCTGCAGCTCGGCGTCGATCGCCGCGATGTCGGCCGGGTCCCCGGACAGCACCGCCCAGCGAAACGGCCCGATCCCGCGACAGAACAGCGGCCGGATATAGGCCGGGACGAAGCCCGGGTATGAGAAGGCCTCCGCTACGCCGGCTTCACGGGCCTCCCCTCGCAGGTTGTTGCCATAATCGAAAACATACGCACCGCGCCGGACGTATTCGAGCATGCCCTCGACGTGCGCCGCGATCGACGCACGCGCGAGTCGCAGGTACTCGTCCGGATCGGACGTGCGCAACGTTGTCGCCCCGTCGACGGTGTACCCGCTCGGCACGTACCCGTTCAGCGGATCGTGCGCGGCCGTCTGGTCGGTGACGAGATCGAAGTGCTCGCCGCGCGCGGCCAGAAGCGGCACGACGTCGGCGGCGTTCCCGAGCAGCCCGACCGACAGCGCTCGCTTTTCGGCGGCGGCCGCGCGTATGCGTGCGAGCGCGTCGTCGAGCGAGTCCGTCGCCTCGTCGAGGTACCGCGTCTCGAGCCGCCGCTCGATGCGATGCAGGTCGACCTCGATGCAGAGGATCGCCGCGCCCGCCATCGTGCCCGCGAGCGGCTGCGCGCCGCCCATGCCACCGAGCCCAGCCGTCAGGATCGTGCGACCGCGCAGGTGCGGCTCGCCGAAGTGCTTCTCGCCCGCGGCAGCGAACGTCTGGTACGTCCCCTGGAGAATCCCTTGCGTGCCGATGTAGATCCACGAGCCCGCCGTCATCTGGCCGAACATCGTCAGGCCGAGCGCCTCGAGGCGGCGGAATTCGTCCCACGTCGCCCAGCGCGGAACGAGCAGCGAGTTGGCGATGAGGACGCGCGGCGCGCCCTCGTGCGTCGCGAGCACGCCGACCGGCTTGCCCGACTGGACGAGGAGCGTCTCGTCCGGCCCGAGCTCGAGCAGCGTCGCGACGATCGCGCGCAGCGCCTCGTGGTTGCGCGCCGCCTTCCCCGAGCCGCCGTAGACGATGAGCTCCTCCGGCTTCTCCGCCACCTCGGCATCAAGGTTGTTCAACAGCATGCGCAGCGGCGCCTCGGTCGACCACTGCCGCGCGTTGAGCGTCGCGCCGCGCGGCGCGCGGATGCGCGACAGGTCGCCGCACAGCGCTTCGACGCGCGAGGTCGTGACGCTCACCCGACGGCCCTCTCGAGCGAGCCGTCGCGAATCGCTGCAGCCACGGCCTCGATATCGGGAGCGAGGGAGCGGTCGTCCTTCAGTCGAGGCGAGAGCTCCCGAACGAATGCACGCGCAGCGCGCACGCCGACCCCGGGCTCCAGCGGCGCGAGGAATTCGACGCCCTGCGCGCCGGCGAGCAGCTCGATGGCGAGCGCGTTCTCGCAGTTCGCAAGCACCTGCCACGCCTTGAGTCCCGCCGCGTTTCCCATCGACACGTGATCCTCCTGCCCGGCGCTCGTCGGGATCGAATCCACCGACGCCGGATGCGCGAGCACCTTGTTCTCCGAGACGAGCGATGCGGCCACGTACTGGGGAATCATGAACCCGCTGTTGAGCCCGCCCTCGCTCGTCAGGAACGCGGGCAGGCCGTCGGAGAGATTCGGGTTGACGAGCCGTTCCACGCGCCGCTCGGAGATGGATGCGAGCTCGGCCGTCGCCATCGCCATAACGTCGAGCGCGAAGGCGAGCGGCTGGCCGTGGAAGTTGCCGTTGGAGACGAGCGCGTCCTCCTCGACGAGAACGAGCGGGTTGTCGGTCGCCGCGTTCAGCTCGACGGAGACGGTGTAGTCGATGTAGTCGAGCAGGTCGCGTGACGCGCCGTGCACCTGCGGCGCACAGCGCAGGGAGTACGCATCCTGCACCTTGTCGCACCAGCGGTGCGACTCGATGATCGCGGAGCCTTCAAGCAACTCGATCACGTGCGCCGCGGACGCCGCTTGCCCGCGCAGAGGGCGAAGCGCGTGGATCGCCGGCAGGAACGACGTGCGCGATCCCTGCAGCGCCTCGAGCGACTGCGCGCATGCGACGTCGGCGGCGTGCGCGAGCCTCCGCGCACGTACGAGCCCGAGCGCGGTGAACGCCGCCATGAACTGCGTGCCGTTGATGAGCGAGAGGCCCTCCTTCGCGGCGAGTTGCACCGGTTCGAGACCGACGCGCGTCAGCGCTTCGCGGCCGGGCATGCGCACGCCGTCGAGAAACGCCTCGCCCTCCCCGACGAGCGGAAGAGCGAGATGTGCGAGCGGTGCGAGGTCGCCGGACGCGCCGACGCTCCCCCGCGCCGGAACCACCGGGACGATGCCGCGGTCGAGGCACGCGAGCAGAAGCTCGACCGTCGCGACATGCGCGCCGGAGTTCCCCTTCGCCAGGGTGTTCGCGCGCAGGAGCATCGCCGCGCGCACGATCTCCTCCGGATACGGCTCGCCGACGCCGCAGGCGTGCGAGCGCAGCAGACGCAGCTGCAGCTCCTCGGTCAGCTCTTCCGGAATTGACTGCGAGACGAAGCGGCCGAAGCCGGTGTTGACGCCGTACGTGTGCTCGTGGGTGCCGTGCGCCGCACGTTCGACCACGTCGCGGGCGGCACGCATCTTCTCGCGTGCGGCATCGGTCAGCTCGGTCGGCCGTCGTTCGACGGCGACGGCCCAGACGTCGGCGACGGTCAGGTCGTCGCCGGTAAGGGCGACCGGAGGCACGAGGAGACTCTATTCGGCGCGGCGCGCGAGCTCGTCCTCGACGTCGGCGACGTCGACATCGGCGGCCGCGAGCAGGACGTACAGATGGAACACGAGGTCGGCCGCCTCGGAAACGAGTGCCTGGCGGTCGCCGGAGACGGCTGCGAGGCCCGTTTCGACCGCCTCCTCTCCGACCTTCTGCGCGCACCGCGCGACGCCGGCATCGAGGAGCGAGACGACGTACGAGCCCTCGGGCCGCTCCTGCTTTCGCTCCGAGATCGTCCGCCAGAGCGCGGGTGCGAAGCAGGAGCGGGCACCGGTGTGGCACACCGGCCCCGCCGGTCGAACGCGCAGCAGCAGCGCGTCGCCGTCGCAGTCGTCGCGGATCTCCTCCACCGCGAGCACGTTCCCGGACGTCTCGCCCTTGCGCCACAGCTTTTCGCGCGAGCGGCTCCAGAACCACGCCTCACCGGTCTCGCGCGTCAATCGCTCCGCCTCGGCGTCCATCCAGGCGAGCATGAGCACGCGGCCGTCGCCGGCGTCCTGCACGATCGCTGCCTTCAGCGGAGGCATACGCCAAGCTCCTTGAGCTCCGTTCGCAGCGACACGAGCCGGGCGGGATCCTCGTGGAGGATGGATGCGAGGAGCGCCGCCTGCGATACCTCGAGAGCTTGGGCGATATGGCGTGCGTTCCCGGCTCCGCCGGACGCGATCACCGGCAGCGACACGGCGTCGCGCAGCGCGGCGAGCTGCTCGAGGTCGTAGCCGTCCTGCGTCCCGTCGCGGTCGATCGACGTGACGAGCAGCTCGCCGGCACCGCGCTGTTCGCACTCCTGCGCCCACGCGACCGTGTCGCGCGCAGCGTCGCGCGTCGCGGCGTGCGAGCGCACGCGACCGCCTTCCGTGTCGATGGCGACGACGACCGCCTGGCTTCCGAGCGCGCGGGCGAGCTCCTCGATCAGCTCAGGACGCGCGAGCGCCGCCGAGTTGACGCTGATCTTGTCCGCGCCCGCCTCGAGCAGCACGGTTGCATCCGCGACCGAGCGGATGCCGCCGCCGAAGGTGAAGGGAATGGTCACGTGCTCGGCGACGCGCGCGGCGACGCCGGCCGCCGCGACCGTCGACGTAATGGTGGCCGAGATGTCGAGGAACACGAGCTCGTCCGCGCCGCCGTCGGAGTAGGCCGCACCGAGCTCGACCGGGTCGCCGACATCGCGCAACTGCCGGAAGCGCACGCCCTTGACGACGCGCCCGCCCGCGACGTCGAGACACGGAATCAGCCGCGGGAGAGGCATTGCTCCAGAAACCGTTGACCGGCGATGCCGCTCTTCTCGGGATGGAACTGCACGCCGACGAAGGAGCCGTGCTCGACGATCGCGGCGTGACCCTCGCTCGTCGCCACCGTCGCGTCGGTCACCGCCTCATACGAGTGCGCGAACCAGTACGCCTCCCCGCCTGGATCGACCGTCGCCCAGCCGATGCGCGGCACGCGCTCCCCCTGCAGCCGCACGGCGCGGCCCGGCACGATCCCGAGCCCGGCGACGCCGCCGTCCTCCTCGCTCTCGTCAAGCGCAAGCTGGAGGCCCAGGCAGATGCCGAGGATCGGCCGGCCCGCGGCCTGGCGTGCGCGCAAGACGTCGGCCGCCGGCCCGAGCCCGTCCATCGCCGACCGGGCGGAGCCGACACCGGGGAGCACCGCCAGGTCTGCGCGCTCGAGGTCGTCCGTCATCTCCGCTCCGAGGCGGCGGACAGCGAGCTCGACGGAGCGGACGTTGCCCGCGCCGTAGCGCGCGATCGCGACGGTCTTCACATCAGGCCCTTCGTAGACGGAAGCACGTCGCCCTCGCTCCGCACGGCGGCGCGCAGCGCGCGCCCCGTCGCCTTGTACGCCGCCTCGGCGACGTGGTGCGCGTCGTCGCCGGTGGACTCGACATGCAAGCCGATGCGTGCGTTGTTCGCGAAGCTCGCGAGCACGTGCGGCGCAAGGCCGACGGCGGGATCGATGACGATCCTCGTATGCGGGCGGCCGCCGAGGTCGACAGCGGCGCTCGCACGCGCGTCGTCCATGACCACGACCGCGTCGCCGTAGCGCGCGATTCCCTTACGGTCCCCGAGCGCGCGGTCGAACGCCTCACCGAGGGCGATAGCGGCGTCCTCGGCGGTGTGGTGAGCGCCGTTCTCGAGATCGCCGTTGCCTTCGAGCACAAGGTCGAAGCCGGCATGGAACGCGAGCTGCTCGAGGAAATGGTCGTACAGCCCGGCGCCGGTGCCGACACGCACGCGGCTGGCGCCGTCGAGCGCGAGCCGCACGCGCACGGTCGTCTCGACGGTCGTCCGCACGTAACGGGCACGGCGCTTCTCCGAGGGCGGCTCGCTGGCGAGCGCGGCGAGGAGCAGGTCGTCGTCCTCGCGGTCGCGCACCGAGATACGAACGGCATCTTCGAAGACGCGCACGACGCACCCGGCGGCGAGCAGGGTGGCCGCGACCGCGTTGGGATCGGCGACCGGCACGTAGACGAAGTTGGCGCGCGACGGCAGCGGGGCGAAGCCGAGCCCGCGTAGCGCCGCGGCGAGGCGCTCGCGCTCCTCGATGACGGGCGCCGGGTCCGGCGGCGACGCGAGGGCGGCAAGCGCGAGCGCGACCGAGAGCGACGACACGGGATCCGGCGCCTGCCGCGCGTTCAGCTCGGCAGCGACGTCCCGCGATGCGAGCGCGTAGCCGATGCGCCCGCCCGCGAGCGCGAAGATCTTCGAGAACGTCCTGAGAACGATGACGCCGTCGTCGATCAGCCCGACAGCGCCGGGATCATCCGCGTATTCGAAGTACGCCTCGTCCACGACGAGCGGCCGCGCGGACGGAAGCGGCTCGAGCGCGCCGGTCGGATTGCCGGGCCGGCATGCAAACGTGAGCGCGGGCGCCTCGTCGCCGACCTCCGCGCCGGCGAGCTGGGCGGCGACCCGGAACAGCGGGTACGTCGGCGAGGGCGGGATCGCGACGGTGTCGCCGGGGCCTGCGAACGCGCGCGCGACGAGCAGGATGAGGTCGTCCGCGCCGGCGCCGAGGACGACGTTCTCGGTCTCGACGCCCGCGTACTCGGCGATCGCCTCGCGGATGAACGGATGGCCGCCGTGCGCGTATTCGTTCACGCGCGCGAGCGCCGACGCGATTGCCGCGGGGCGCGAGCTCGGGAGCGGCAGCGAAGGGACGTTGCCGTCGAACCGCATGATCTGCACGGGGTCGAGCCCCGCGCGGCGCGCGATCTCGGCCGTCGACGGCGCCCACTGGTACTCGGCGAACTCGGACGAGAGCGCTCTCATCGCTGTACCGCCTCGGCGTGCGCTGGCAAGCCCTCGAGCGCTGCAAGCGCCTCCACCGTCGGCCGGACGCGAGCCAGTCCCTCCTCGGTGAGCCGCTGGACAGTGATCGGCTTGAGGAACGCCTCCAGGCCGAGCCCGCCGACGCGACGAGCCCAGCCGCCCGTCGGGAGCACATGATTCGCGCCTGTGCCGAGGTCGCCGCTCGCCACCGGCGACCATTCGCCGACGAAGACGGCGCCCGCGTTGCGCACACGCGGTGCGAGCGCCTCCGCGTCGCCGAGCAAGACGAGGTGCTCGGGCGCGATCGCCTCGGCCTCTTCCAGCGTGGAGACGATGCGGCAGACGGCTTCATGCCCGTGCTCGGCCTGTGCCGCGATCTCGAGCTCGGCGAGCCGGCGGTCGCCGCCCGCGCCGAGCACGACCACGACCTCCGACGGACCGGCGGGCAAGTCGATGGCGACGTCGCGCGCGACCGCGAGCTTCGCGTCGTTCACGTATGGGCCTCCCGGTCCGACGATCTTGTCCACGCGCTCGACGTAGGCGAGATAGCCGATCGCCTGCGGCCCGCCGAGCGCCCACACCTCGTCGATCCCGAGCAGCTCCGCGGCGCGCGCAACGAGGCCCGCACCCTCGGGCGGCGTACAGACGACGAGGCGCCGCACGCCCGCGACCTGCGCGGGCACGGCGCACATGACGAGCGTCGAGACGAGCCCGCGCGGCACGTACACGCCGACGGAGTCGAGAGGGACCCAGCGGCGCTCGAGCTCGACGCCGGGCTCGATCTCGAGCCGCACGTCGGCCGGCCGCTGCACTTCGTGCCACCGGCGCACACGGTCGGCGAGCGCCAGCACCGCCTCTTCCGGAAGGTCGCCCGACGGCTCCGCACGCGCGGGCTCGACGCCGTCGAGGCGCATGGCCCACTCGCGCACCGCGTCGGCCCCGCGCGCCTTGATGTCCTCGACGATGTTCATCCGAGCATCCGTTCGACGGGAACGATGAGGATGGACGACGCACCCGCGTCCTCGAGCTCCGGGAGCAGACGCCAGATGTCGGCGGCCGGAACGAGGCTGTGCACCGCCACCATCCCCGGCTCGGAGAGCGGCAGCACGCTCGGTGCGCGGGAGCCCGGTACGAGCGCACAGATCGCCTCGATCGCGTCCTCGGGCGCATTCAGCATGAGGTAGCGCGTCCCCCGCGCGTCGACGACGCTGCGAAAGACGCCGGCGAGCTGCACGGCCGCGGCACACGGTTCGGTCGGGCCGATGAGCACCGCCTCGGATTCGAGCAGGACGCCGATCGAACGGAGCCCGTTCGTGCGCAGCGTGCTCCCACTCGAGACGAGATCGACGATCGCGTCCGCGAGCCCAAGTCGCGGCGCGAGCTCGACTGAGCCGTGCACGTCGACGAGCGCGATCGGCACGGGCAACAGATCCTGGGCGAGCCGCGGGAAGCTCGTCGCGATGCGTGCGCCGGTGAGGTCTTCGGGCGAGGCGAACGCCGACTCCTCCGGCACTGCGGCCTCGAGCGTGCACGCGCCGAAGCCGAGGCGCTGCAGCTCCGTGACGTTCGCACCGCGCTCGCGGACGATGTCGAGGCCCGTGATGCCGCAGTCGACGACGCCGTCCTGCACGTACTCGGGAATGTCGTCGGCGCGCACGAGCAGCGCCTCGACCGGCGCGTTGCGGCACGGGAACGCGAGCGCGCGGTCGCCGGGCGTCTCCGGCCCGAGGCCGGCGTCCTCGAGCAGCGCGATCGCGGGATCGCGCAGCCGGCCCTTCGACGGGACCGCGATCCTCAGGATCTTCGCCGCCGCTGGAGCGCCAGCCGGTAGCCACCCTCGCCGCGTCGCAGCCACTGCGCCACGCGCGTCACCGTCGTCGTCGACGCGTGCGCCCGCCGCGCGACCTCCAGGTACGGCAGCCCCTCGTCCAGGAGGCGCGCCACCTGCCAGCGGTGCGCCATCGCGTCCAGCTCCGCGCGCGTGCAGAGATCCCGCAGGAAGCTCTGGGCTTCCTCCTTCGTCCGCAGAGACGCGACCGTCTCGAAGAGGTCTCGGTGCTCTCGGGTCGGCCAATGTCGGGGCTCCGTCGCTGCCATCGTGTTAGCATGGTAACATGGTGAACCAGGGCTTTCAACTTCTTCCGGCCGTGGACGTCCTCGACGGCCACGCCGTGCGGCTCGAGCGCGGGGACTTCGACGCCGTGATCCGGGAGGCCGGCGATCCGGTCGAGCTCGCTCGCCGCTTTGCCGCGACCGCCCCTCCCCTGCTCCACGTCGTCGTGCTCGACGCGGCTCGCTCGGGCGGCGTCCCTGTCGAGCTCGCGCGACGCCTGGCGGCTGCGGTCGCGCCTGTCCCCGTCCAGCTCGGCGGCGGCGTGCGCAGCCCGGACGACGCCCGTGCACTCATCGGCGCCGGCATCGAGCGCGTCATCGTCGGTACGGCGGCGTTCGAGCAGGGTCCGGACCCGTACGTCGAGGCGCTCGGCGCGCGACTCGTCGTCGCCGTCGACGTCCGGGACGGCGAGGTGCGCACGCGCGGCTGGGAGCACGGCAGCGGCCTCATGGTCGACGAGGCCGTCGACCGCTGCCGCGCCGCCGGCGTCGCGCGCCTTCTCTGTACTGCCGTCGACCGCGACGGGACGCTCAGCGGCCCCGATCTCGTCCTGATGGAGCGCGTCGTCGGCCGCTTCGGCGGCCCGGTGCTGGCCGCGGGCGGCGTGCGGTCGCAGGAAGATCTCGACGCGCTGGCCGCGCTCGGCCTCGAGGGCGCGGTCGTCGGACGCGCGCTACTCGAGTAGCCGCAGCTCGAGGATGTGCGACGCGTCGAAGCCCTGTATGCGCAGAAGCGCGCCTGCGGCCGCGATCGCCGCACCGGCGGGCATGAGCCCGACGAGCTCGGCGCCAGCGAGCTCCACGCCTCGCGCTGCCGCTTCCCGCTCGATGGCGGAGACGATGTCGTGCAGCGCGGCGGCCTCCCAGTCCTCGACGTTCATGCTGATCTGCGCGTGGCCTGCGCGGGGCAGCTCGAGCCCGAGCGCGCGCACGCCGGGGAAGCCGCCGTCGCGCTCGCGGATCGTGCAGGCAATCGCGCGCGCCGCTTCGACGTCGGCATTTGCGAGGTTCACGTTGAACGCGATCAGCGGGCGACGCGCGCCGACGATGACGCCGCCTGCCGAGGGGTGCAGCTGCCGAGGTCCGAAGTCGGGCGCGAGCTCGCCCGCATCGATTCGGCGCTGAAGCTCCTCCGGACCGCCGCGGCGGAAGAACGCGGGGCCGCGGCCTTCGCCGATCTCGCCGTACAGGAAGACGGGCAGCCCGAGCTCCTCGCCGATGCGCTGCGCGGCGATGCGTGCCGTCTCGTGCGCGAGGTCGGAGTCCTCACGCCGGATCGCGACGACCGGCACGACGTCGACGGCGCCGATGCGCGGATGCACGCCCCCGTGCTCGCGCAGGTCGATCCGCTCCTGCGCGACTGCGATGCCGGCCAGGAGCGCGTCCACGATCTGCTCCTCGCCTCCCGCAAACGTGTAGACGGACCGGTTGTGATCCGCGTCGGAGTGGATGTCAAGGAGCTTTGCGAAGCGCGCGAGCTCCGTCCCGATGTCGGCGATGACGAGGGCGTCACGCCCTTCGGAGAAGTTCGGGACGCTCTCGAGCGGGAGCACGCGCAGAGACTACGCCTGCACGTACGGTGCGCAGTCCTCGCACACGCTCGGCGGGACGAGCCCGAGGCGCATGCCGAGGTAGAACGCCTTGCAGCCGACGCAGAGGCCGAAGCCGGACTCGAGCGAGGCGAACAGCGCGATCACGCCCGCGAGGGCGAGCGCTGCCGTGTGCTGGCCGGCGGTGTACCAGAGGAGGCTCGCCGTCACCGTGAAGAGCGCGCCGATCGTCTGGGCGAAACGCTTGGCCGGCCCCGGTGAATACCGGTGCGCGACGTGCAGGCGCGGCGTGACGAAGCGCGTCGCCACGAACGCGAGCGGGCTCAGCTTCGGCCCGGTCAGCGCGCGGCCGACGAACCCGTACGCGAGCACCGGCAGGATCCAACCCTGCTGGAATGCGATCGCTACGACGGCAAGCACCGCGACGACGCCGGCGACGAGCCGCGCGGACGTTTCGTTGACCGGGTTCGGAAACGAGAAGAGACCGCTCAATACAGATGAAGGACGCGCCGCCATATCGGCGCCGCGGCGCGGCGCTCGGTTCGGGCGCGCTCCTTCGCAAGAATCACGCGGTGGTACGCCATTCGCTCGAGCAGGAGCTTCCCACTCGGGCTGTTGCGGACCTCCCGCTCCGCCTGCTCGCGCCGTCTACGGCTCTTCTCGTTCCTCTCCGCCATCGTCCTCAAGAATTCTACGAATGTCGACCAGCTCTGCGTGGATGTCGAACAGCGCAGCGTTGACGTCCTCCCGTTCAACGGCTGACCTCCACGGCCAACGCACGACATCAGACTCGCTACCACGACCCTTCGGCGCAAGCCGCTCCATGGGACACGTCCTATGACGACACGTAAGTCCAGCTACCGCGCCATCACATCCCTCCAGCGCGACCTGTCCCGCTGCCGCGCGTGCGTGGAGGCCGGTTTCCCGCTCGAGTCACTGCCCGTGCGCGCGCCGTTCGCGAATCAACATGCATATCTCTATGGCCAAGCACCCGGCATCGTCGAGGGCGAGGAGCGCCTGCCGTGGCGAGGTCGCGCCGGGCAGACCCTCCGCCGCTGGCTCGAGCTGGACGAGGACACGTTCTACGCGACGTTCTACTGCGTATCCGTGACGCGCTGCTACCCCGGTCGGTCGGCGTCGGGACGCGGTGACCGAACACCCACGCCGCGCGAGCAGGAACTGTGCGCGTTCTGGCATCGCTGGGAGGTCGAGCTCCTCCGGCCGCGCCTGATCGTGACCGTGGGCGGGCTCGCATTGCGCGCGCTCCTCGGCCCGTCCTCGCTGACGGAGTGCATCGGTGAGCGCCACGAGCTGGACGGGGTGCCCGTCATCCCGCTCCCCCATCCCTCCGGTGCGAGCAGCTGGCCGAACGTGCCGGCCAATCGCAAGCGCCTCGACAGCGCCCTCTCCCTCATTCAGCAGGAGCTCGCGCGTCTACATTGAGAAGGTGAGTGCCGTCCCCTACCGGGCGACGTTTGTGCGTCTGCTCGGCTTCCTCCGCCCCTACCGGGTCGGCCTCGCTGTCTCCATCGTTCTCGCGGTCGGCTCCCAGGCCGCGCAGATCGCGCTCGTCTGGCTCACGGGCCGCAACGTCATCGACGGCGCGCTCATCCACCACGACCGCCATCGCCTCTGGCTGACCGTCGGCGAGATCGTCGCCCTCGGCTTCGCGCGGGCCGTATTCATGCTTGGGCGACGCCTCCTCTCGGGCAAGCAGGCGCTCGACGTCGAGATGGACATGCGCAGCCATCTGTATGCGCGCCTCGTCCGGCTGTCGTACGGCTTCTACGACCGCCATCAGACCGGCCAGCTCATGTCGCGGGCGACCGTCGACCTTCAGGGCGTCCGCTTCTTCCTCGGCTACGGCCTCATCTTCTTCTTCCAGAACGTGCTCACCGTCGTGTCGGTGACCGTCGTCCTCTTCTTCTTCCAGTGGGAGCTCGCGCTCATCGCGCTCGCGATCACGCCGCCGCTCGTCGTGCTCGCGTACCGGTACAGCCACATCGCCCATCCGACGTTGCGCGACGTACAGCAGCGGCTCGCCGACGTCGCCACCGTTGCCGAGGAGAACATCGTCGGCGTCCACGTCGTCAAAGCCTTCGCGCAGGAGCCCGCGGAGGAGGCCAAGTTCGAGTACCGGTCGGAGCTCGTCTTCGACCAGACGCTGAAGGTGAACCGCCAGCGCGCGACGTACGTGCCGCTCATCTCGTTCGTGCCGCTGCTCGCGCAAGCGTTCGTCCTGCTCATCGGCGCCCGCATGGTCGCGCGCGGCGACCTCACGCCGGGAAGCTTCAGCGCGATCTTCCTCTACCTCGGCATGCTCGTCACGCCGTTGCGCTCGCTCGGGATGTGGATCGGCCAGGCCCAGCGGGCGACGGCCTCGGGCGAGCGCATCTTCCAGGTGATCGACGAGCCGGAGGAGATCGCCGACCGCCCAGGCGCGATGCCGCTCGGGCCCGGCCCCGGTCGCGTCCGCTTCGAACACGTCTCGTTCGAGTACCTCCCGGACCGGCTCGTGCTCGAGGACATCGACCTCGACATCGCCGCCGGGCGGACGGTCGCGCTCATCGGCCACACCGGCTCCGGCAAGACGACGCTCACGTCACTCGTCCCGCGCTTCTACGACGCGACCACCGGACGCATCACCGTGGACGGCCAGGACGTCCGCGACGTGACGCTCGCCTCGCTCCGCAGCGCGATCGGCGTGATCGCGCAGGATCCGTTCCTCTTCTCCGCCACCGTGCGCGAGAACATCGCGTTCGGCAGCGCCGGGATTTCCGACGCGGAGGTCGAGCGCGTCTCGCGGCTCGCGCAGGCGCACGAGTTCGTCGAGCGGCTGCCGCAGGGCTACGACACCGTCATCGGCGAGCGCGGCATCACGCTGTCAGGCGGGCAGCGGCAGCGGATCGCCATCGCGCGTGCGCTCGCAGTCGATCCGCGTGTCCTCATCCTCGACGATGCGACCGCGTCGGTCGACGCGACGACCGAGGCGCAGATCCGAACCGGGCTGCGCACCGCCATGGAGGGCCGGACGACGCTGATCATCGCGCACCGGCTGTCGACGATCGCGCTCGCGGACGAGATCGTCGTACTCGCCGACGGGCGCATCGCTGCACGCGGCACGCACGACGAGCTCGTCGGCACGAGCGCGGTGTACCGCGAGATCTACGAGCACGGCCTGCTCGAGCGGCAGTTCGCGGATGCGGTCGAGGCGCGGGCGGACGTGGCATGAGAGTTCACCAGCCCGGTAGCAGCCTCATGCGCGAGCGCGGCGCGGATGTCGACGACTGGTCGTGGCGGACGACGAGACGCCGGTTCGGGACGCTCTGGCGGCTAACGCGCCCGTACCGCGGCCGCACCGGGCTGTCGGTCATCTCGCTCCTGACCGCGACGGCGACGGCGCTCGCGCCGCCGTATCTCGCGAAGTACGCGCTCGACGACGCGATCAACGGCCACACCGGCGCGAAGCTCGAGATCGTCGTCGGCATCTTCGTCGCCGCCGGTCTCGCCAACTGGGGAATGACGTACGTCGAGACGTATCTCACCGGCTGGGTCGGCGAGCGGATCCTCGCCGACTTGCGCAAGCAGCTCTTCGGGCACCTGCAGCGCCTGTCGCTCGGCTTCTACGAGCGCAACCGCGCGGGCGTGATCATCAGCCGGCTCACGAACGACGTCGAGGCGATCGACCAGCTCGTCACCGACGGCGTCACCACTCTCGTGCAGAGCACGCTCACGCTCATCGGGACTGCCGTTCTCCTGTTCATCCTCGACTGGCGGCTCGCGCTCGCAACGTGCGCGGTCATCCCGCTCATGAGCGTCGCGACCGTGATCTTCCGCAAACACTCCGCGAGCGCGTACGCAGACGTGCGCGAGCGGCTCGGCCTCGTCACGGCGACACTGGCCGAGGACATCTCCGGCATGCGCGTCGTGCAGGCGTTCACGCGCGAGGACGCTGCGTACGCGAACTTCCGCGAGGTTGCGAAGCGCTACCGCGAGTCGAACATGCAGACGGTCGTGCTGAACGGCCTGTACTTCCCCTTCGTCGACTTCCTCTCGACGGTCGCGCTCGCTGTCGTGCTCGGCTACGGCGGCCACTTGTACTTCGACCACTCCATCTCGCTCGGCACGCTCTTCGCCTTCATGCTCTACGTGCAGAACTTCTTCGACCCGGTGCAGCAGCTGTCGCAGCTGTACAACACGTTCCTGTCGGCGACGGCGGCGCTCGACAAGATCATCGGGATCCTCGAACAGAAGCCCGAGGTGGAGGACCGGCCGGGTGCGGGTGACCTGCCGGCCATCGCGGGCCACGTCCGCTTCGAGAACGTTCGCTTCGCATATGGCCGCGGGGATGAGGTGCTGCATGGGCTCGACCTCGACGTTCCCGCCGGGACGACGGTCGCCCTCGTCGGCCACACCGGCGCCGGCAAGTCGACGATCGCGAAGCTGCTCGCCCGCTTCTACGAACCGACCGGCGGCCGAATCGTCATCGACGGCTTCGACCTGAACGACGTCAGCCAGCGCTCCCTGCGTTCCCAGCTCGGCGTCGTGCCACAGGAGGGCTTCCTCTTCGCCGGCACGGTGGCGGAGAACATCGCCTTCGGCAAGCCGGGAGCCTCGGCGGAGGAGATCGTCCGCGCCGCGCAGCTCGTCGGCGCGCACGACTTCATCCTCCGGCTCGAGGACGGCTACGAGACGCAACTCGGGGAGCGCGGCTCACGCCTGTCTCTCGGGCAGCGGCAACTCGTCGCCTTCGCGCGCGCGCTGCTGGCCGATCCGCGCATCCTCATCCTCGATGAGGCGACGTCGTCGGTCGACATCGGCACCGAGCGGAAGATCGAGCAGGCGCTCCGGATCCTGCTCGCCGAGCGCACGGCGTTCGTGATCGCGCACCGGCTGTCGACCATCCGCGACGCCGACCTCATCGTCGTCCTCGAGCACGGCCGGATCGTCGAGCAGGGAACGCACGAGCAGCTCCTCGCACGCCGCGGCTTGTACACGTCGCTGTACGGCGACTGGGCCGCCGACGTCGCCTGACGAATAGATTCCCGCGCACGTGCAGATCTTCGACGTCCTCGGCGAGGCCTTCGCCGTCTACCGGCGTCTGTTCCGCCGGTCGGTGGTCGTCGCCGGCCTGATCTTCGCCGTCGTCGCGCTCGCGCAGGCGCTGGCCAGCCGGAGTGGGACGGCCATCGCGCTGTTCATCTCCCTCCTCCTCAGCCTCGTAGGCACCTTGCTCGTCCAGGGTGCGCTCGTCGAGATCGTGCGCGACCTCCACGAGGGCCGCGAACCTGCGGCCGTGAACGTGTACTACGACCGCACGCGCGGGCGGCTGGGCACCCTCGTCGTCGCGTCGCTGCGGTACGGCGTCGGCGTCGTCATCGGCTTCATCCTCCTGATCGTTCCCGGCCTCATCGCGGTCGCGCGCTGGTCACTCATCGTGCCGCTGGTGATGATCGAGGGCCGCGGCACGCGGGATGCGTTCCGCCGCTCGTCCGAGCTCGTGCGCGGGCAGACCGGGCGAGTCCTCGCGCTCGTGGTGATCGCGAACGTCATCACCGTCCTGGTCAGCTCGGTGTTCAACGTCCTCCCGGGCTTCCTCGGAGCCTGGATCGGCGGAACGCTCGCGGGAGCGATAACCGTCCCGTATGAGGCGCACGTCCTCACAGTCCTCTACTACCGGCTCACCCAGCCCGAGGCGCCGATCCTGCCCGAGCGGGGCGCGAAATCCTGGCCGTCGATCTGGGACGAGGAGCGCAAGGAAGACCCCGAATAGACTCCGCCCCATGGCGCTCGACGAGGAGACAGCCGGCCGGATCGACCAGCCCGTTCCGGAGGAAGCGGAACGCGAAGCGAGGCTCACGCCTGCCGAGGCGATCGAGCGCATGCGCATCAACGTGCCGGTGCGTGGCAACCGCAAGCTGCGCACGGTCATCGAGCGTGTGAATGCCGACAAGCAGATCAAGGGGTGGTGGCACGTCTCCAACGTGAACGCGGTCGCGCGCATGGAGATCAACGACCACTCCTGGGTGCACGTGCAGATCGTTGCCAACATCGCGCTCAAGCTTCTGCGGCAGCTCACGAAGCACGGCGTCGAGTCGGCGATGGTGCGCGACTACGGGATGACGAACGACGACGCCGAAGTCGTGGTCACGCTCGCCGCGCTTATGCACTGCATCGGGATGTCGATCCACCGCCACGGCCATGAGGACTTCAGCCTGTTCCTCTCCGAACCGAAGATGCGCGAGCTCCTCACCGGCATCTACGACGAGCCGGAGCGGACGGTGGTCGTCTCCGAGGTACTGCAGGCGATCATCAGCCACCGCGCCGATGGCGAGCCGCTCACGACCGACGCCGGGATCGTCCGGGTCGCCGACGCGCTCGACATGGCGAAGGGGCGCTCGCGCATCGGCTTCGAGCGCGGCCGCGTATCGATGCACTCGCTCTCGGCGGCCGCGATCGAGGACGTCACCATCACGGACGGCGAGGAGCGCCCGATCCTCATCGAGATCCTGATGAACAACTCGTCCGGCCTCTTCCAGGTGGACGGACTGTTGCGCGCGAAGCTGCGCGGATCCGGTCTCGAGCCGTACGTCGAGGTGGTCGCGCACATCGACACCGAGACCGAGCGGCGCCTCGTGCCGGTGTACCGGCTCGACGTCTGAAGACCGCCCAGCGCCTCGCTACACTGCGGGCGATCCGTTGCGGGATCGTCTAACGGTAGGACGCCGGTCTCTGGAACCGGAAGTTGGGGTTCGAATCCCTGTCCCGCAGCCTCTTCCCTGCGAGACTGCGGCGGTGCGCACGCGCCGGCTGCTGCCTCTCGTCCTGGCCGTCGCCGGGCTCCTCGCCATCGCCGCCCTCGCAAGCCACGGACGGCCGCTGAACGGGTCGCACGGAACCGGGCCGACGTCGCACTTCTTCGACTACGTGTTCACGACGGTCGCGCTTTTCGTACTCGCGATCGCCGTCGTGGTCGTCTGGAGCCTGCTCGGCGCGAAGCCGGACAAGCCTGCGCAGAACAGGCCGAAGTTCAACCTCGTGCAGCTCCTCTTCTCGCTTGCGGCGAGCCTCTTGCTCGGCTGGTTCCTCCTCCACGCCCACTTTCACCGGCCGGCGAAGGCCAAGACGACCAAAAGCGCCAAGCCCGGCGCGGCCGGCAAGGGCGCCGCAAACGAGCCCAACCCCTCCGTCCTCCGGGGCGCGCGGCTGCGCTGGGACGAGGTCGCGATCGTCGCTGCGCTGCTCGCCGCCGCCGGAGTCGCGGCGTTCGCAGGCCGGAGCGCCAAGTCGATGAGGCCGTTGTGGCGCCGTTCGCAGGACGAGGTTGCACTTGCCCTCGACGAGTCCCTCGACGACCTCCGCTCGGAGCCGGACCTGCGCCGCGCGATCATCGCCGCGTATGCGCGCATGGAGCGAACGCTCGCGGCGGCGGGAATCCCGCGCCGGCCCGCGGAAGCCCCGCTCGAGTATCTCGCGCGCGCCCTGCACGACCTCGATGCGAGCGCGAGCGCGGTCACGCGCCTGACGGATCTCTTCGAGTGGGCGAAGTTCAGCCACCACGAGCCGGACGCGTCGATGCGCGACGAGGCGATCGCCGCGCTCGTCGCCCTGCGTGACGAGCTCCGTCAGCCGGTTGAGGCGGCGGCGTGAGAAGGCCGCGCGTCCCGATCGGCACGCTCGCCGTCGTCACCATCGGCCTCGCGATCGCGCTCGGGCTGCGGCCGGTGTCGGTCCGTGAGATCCTCGCTGCCTACGTGCTGGCGCTGACCGCGATTGCGCTCCTCATGCTCACGCGGATGGCGCGCACCGAAGAGGAATGGGAACGGGCCACGTCCGAGCTCGAGCGTGCGCTCACACCGCGCCGGATGACGCAGGGCAGGCCAGCCGAGCTCATCCGGACGGAACGCGACCTCACGCTGAGCAGCGCGAACGCCGGGGAACTGCACGCGCGCGTCCTGCCGCAGCTCCGCGAAGTGGCGGCCGCGCGCCTCTCCGACCGGCACGACGTCGATCTCGCACACGCGCACAACCTCCTCGGCGAGGAGGCGTGGGAGTACCTCCGCCCCGACCGGCCGGCGCCCGACGATCGCACCGCGCACGGTCTTCCGCTTCGCCGAATCGCCGCCCTCGTCGACGCGATCGAGCGCCTGTGATGGAACTACAGGAACTACGCGACCATGCCGCGCGCGTCCTCGACGAGGTCGAGCGCGTCGTCGTCGGCAAGCGACCCGCGCTCGAGCTCATCCTTCTCGCGGTCCTCTGCGACGGCCACGTGTTGCTCGAGGACTATCCCGGGCTTGCCAAGACGCTCGCGGCCCGCTCGTTCGCGAGCGCGACGTCGCTGGGCTTCTCCCGCATCCAGTTCACGCCCGACCTCATGCCCTCGGACGTCACCGGATCGTCGATCTTCGATCAGCGGCGCGCGGAGTTCGAGTTCATGCCGGGCCCGATCTTCACCAACCTCCTCCTCGCCGACGAGATCAACCGCGCCCCACCGAAGACCCAGGCGGCGCTGCTCGAGGCGATGCAGGAACGGCAGGTGACGAGCGAGGGCGTGACGCGGCCGCTCGCGTCGCCGTTCGTCGTGCTGGCGACGCAGAACCCGATCGAGTACGAGGGGACGTACCCGCTGCCCGAGGCGCAGCTCGACCGTTTCCTCATCCGCGCGGCCATCGGCTATCCCGCGCGCGACGACGAGATCGAGATGCTCGACCGCCGGCTCGCGCGCGGCGAGGACGAGGTGGAGCTGTCGCCGATCGTCGACGCACCGACGCTCGTCGCCATGCAGCGCGCGCTCGAGCAGGTGCACGTCTCCGCCGCGATCAAGGGCTACATCGTCGACCTCGTCGCGGCCACACGCGCGTCGCGCCAGCTCGCAGTCGGCGCCAGCCCGCGCGGGAGCCTCGCGCTGCTGAAGCTCTCGCGCGCGAAGGCCGCCCTCGCCGGTCGCGACTTCGTCGTGCCCGAGGATGTGAAGGCGATCGCTGTGCCCGCGCTCGCGCACCGGCTGACGCTCCGTCCTGAGCTGTGGGTGCAGCGCATCCGCGGCGAGGACGTCGTCGCAGAAGCGCTCGAGTCGGTGCCGACGCCGCCGGCCGAGGACGTCCGCACGACCACGTGACGCAGCACGTTTCGCCGCGCCTGGCCGCCTATGTCGCACTCGCCGCGGCCGGACTGCTGGCGGGGCTCGTCCTCGGACGCGTCGAGCTCGTCGCTCTCGCCGCTCCGTTCGCGCTCGCCGCGGTCGTCGCCCCCGCCCTCGCCCGCGCTCCGAACCTTCGCGTTGCGCTCGAGCTCGACCGTGAGCGTGCGCTGGAGAGCGAAGTCGTCGATGCAACGCTCTCGCTCACCGCAGCGGAGTACGGGCGCTTGGACGTGTTCCTCGACCTCCCGCCCGGGCTCTCGACGGCGGGCCGCAACCCGCGGGCACTAGCACTCGCGGCCGGCGAGGAGCGGACGCTCGAGCTCCCGCTGCGCTGCAACCGCTGGGGCGCCTTCGTCCTCGGCCCTCCGCTCCTGCGTGCGCACGACCGCCTCGGCTTCTATTCCTGGGAAACGCGGCTCGGCGGACGCGCTGCATTGCGGGTCTATCCGAGCGTCGAGACGCTGCACGCGCTCCTTGCTCCGCTCGAGACGCAGGTCTTCGTCGGCAATCAGGTCTCACGGACGAAGGGCGACGGGATCGAGTTCGCGGACATTCGCGCCTGGGGCCCCGGCGATCGCCCGCGGCGCATCAACTGGCGCGCGACCGCGAGGCGCGGCGAGCTGTGGGTGAACGAGCAGCATCCGGAGCGCAACACCGACGTCGTCCTCTTCCTCGACACGTTCACCGATGCGCAGTCCGGCGGCCGCGGGACGCTCGACCTGACCGTGCGCGCAGCAACTTCGCTCGCGCACCGCTATCTCCAGCGCAAGGATCGCGTCGGGCTCGTCAGCTTCGGCGGCTACCTCTCGTGGCTCGAGCCCGAGTCCGGCACGCGGCAGCTGTACCGCATCGTCGACTCGCTGCTGCAGATGGACATCGTCCTCAGCTTCGCCGCGCGCGACGTCGCCGTCCTGCCGCCGCGTTCGCTGCCGCCGAAGGCGCTCGTGCTCGCGCTGACGCCGATGCTCGATCCGCGCACCGGGCCTGCGCTGCTCGACCTCCGCGCACGCGGCTTCGACCTCGTCGTCGTCGAGGTGTCGCCGGTGCCGTTCGTCGACTCGGGCGGCGGCGAGCTCGAACAACTGTCGTACCGGCTCTGGCGGCTGTCGCGCGAGGCGCTGCGCGCGCGCTACCAGCAGGCGGGCGTGCCCATCGTCGAGTGGGCCGACGGCGTCCCCCTCAACGTCCCGCTCGAGGAGGTGTCGGCATTCAGGCGCTACGCCAAGCCCGCGCGCGCGTGACGCTCGCGGCGCTGTCCGCGTGCAGCTACGCCGGCGTGTTCGCGTACACGCTCGCGCGGTCAGGCAGGGCATTGCCGGCGACGGGCGCGCTCGGGAGCGTCGGCGGTCTGTTGCTCGTCGTCGTGCTCGTGCGCGCGAACGCGGAGCTCGTGCCGTGGCCGCTCGCGTTTCTCGGTGTTGCATACGGCGTCGAGCTCGTCGTCCGGGGCTCGAGCGTGGACGGCGCGGCGCCGCTCATTGCCGTCGGGCTGCTGCTGTGCGGCGAGCTCGCGGCGTGGTCGGTCGACGAGCGGCTGCGCATCTCCGCGGAACGCGCCGTGCGCCGCGCGCGAGCGGTCGCGCTCGGTGCGCTCGCGTTCGGCTCGCTCGCGCTCGCCGCGCTCGTCGTCGCCCTCGCGGCGGCGCCGGCCGGAAGTGGGCTCGCCTGGACCGTCCTCGGCGCGGCCGGCACGGTCGCGGTCGTGGGGCTCGCGGTCAGGCTCGCGCGGCGCGGCTAGGACACGCGGCGCTGCGCGTCGAGCGGGTCTTCGGGCGAGCCGCCGGGACCGGCCACTGCCGTTCCCTCGTCCTCCACGATGTCC
>DATCBD010000093.1:0-10793 GCA_036512155.1 Gaiellaceae bacterium
TTCCAGCGCGGCGCATGGTTGAGCGGTCGAGCCCGTCGTTCAGGTGTCAGACGCCGCAGCAGCGCCCCGGCAGATCCCCCACCGAGCGACTTCGAAGATCTCGGCAGAGACGCTCAGCTGACAGCCGGCCCGGCGCTACTACACTCGGTGACCGGGATGGCACTGCGCGTCGCGCTCGTAACCCCCTTCTCCTGGTCGCAGCCGCACGACGTGAACGAGCACGTCGCCGGGCTCGCGGCAGAGCTCCGCGCGCGCGGCCACCGGGCGACCGTGCTGGGGCCGTCCAACCGGGCGCGTGACCTCGCGGCCGGGCGGCGGGCGCTGGCCACGGGCCTCGACGCCGACTTCGTGGCGCTCGGCCCCGCCGTGCCCATCTCGCGCCGCAGCCGCATGGGCGTGCCGGTCGGTGTCCGGGCGAACCTCGCGGTCGCGCTCGCCGGCGGACGCTTCGACGTCGTCCACGGCTTCGAGCCGGGCCTGCCCAGCCTCTCGTACCTCGCGCTCCGGCACGCGGACGCGCTCACGGTGGCGACGTTCTTCTCCCCGGAGCGGCTCTCGTATCCGCCCGGCCGGGCGCAGCGCGCACGGCTCCTCGGCCGGCTCGACGCGTTGCTGGCGACGAGCGAGGAGACGGCGCGGGCGGCTGCGCTCCGCTTCCCGGGGACGTACGAGCTCGTGCCCCTGGGCGTCGATCTCGAGCGGCACGCGGCGGGACTGAAGCGAAAGACCGTCGTCGTCGAGTGGCGGCAGCTCGAGCGGCCGCTCCTGCGTGCGATCGTGCGAGAGGTCGCCGCGCTGCCCGACTGGGAGCTCGTGCTCCTGCGCACACGGCCACTGAGCGGGCGCCCGCCGCTGCCGCGCGCGCTGCGCGGACGGCTGCGTGTTCGCACCGGGTTCGACGGCGAAAGCCGGGCGGAGATCTTCCGGACCGCGTCCGTGTTCGTCCCCGCGCTCGACGGCGTGCCGCGGGCAGTCGTCGAGGCGCAGGCGGCCGGCGTCGCGATCGCCGACCCGCCGGGGCGCGAGCTCCAGCCCGAGCTCGCCGCGGCCGAGACGGCGCGCCTGCTCGAGGACGACGCGTTCCGGGCGCGGCGAAGCGACGAGGGGGCAGCCGCCGCGGCCGGTCAAAGCTTCGGCGTGCTCGCCGACCGCGTCGAAGAGGTCTACGGTCGCATCACGCGCCGCCGCCGCGCGCAGGCGCCGCGCTCCGCGAGCGAGCGCGACTGGATCGTCGCCGACCTCCACCTGCACACGAACTGGTCGCACGACTGCTCGATCGAGGTCGACGACCTGCTCGACTACGCCGAGGCGGAAGGTCTCGGCGCGATCGCGGTCACCGACCACAACGTCTTCGGCGGGGCACTCGAGGCGGTGGAGCGCGCGCGGGGGCGCCGGCTCGTCGTCATTCCGGGCGAGGAGATCAAGACCGCGGGGCAGGGCGAGGTGATCGGCCTCTTCCTGCGTGAGGAGATCCCGCGCGGGATGTCGTTCGCCGAGACCGTGGCGGCCATTCGCGCCCAGGGCGGCCTCGTTTACGTGCCGCACCCGTTCGACCGCATGCACGCCATCCCGGACGCCGCCACCCTGCACCGCCATCTCGCCGAGATCGACGTGTTCGAGGTCTACAACGCGCGCCTGCTCTTCGAGGCCTACAACGAGGAAGCGCTGCGCTTCGCGCGCAAGTACAACCTCACGACGGGCGCCGGCTCCGACGCGCACGTGCTCCCGGGGATCGGAACCGGGGCCGTGCAGATGCGCCGCTTCAGCGGGCCGGAGGACTTTCTCGTCTCGTTGCGAAGCGCCGAGATTCTGCGCCGCCCGAAGTCGCTCGCGTACCTCCAGGGCCTCAAGTGGGTGGCGCAAGCCAAGGAGAGAGTGCGCTGAGCGCGAACCAACGGTGGGGGCTTACGTGACCGTGGCGACCGACGAGATCTACGAGAAGTACCTGCAAAAAGCGATCACTGAGATCAACACTCTCGGTGACGAAGTCACGCAGGCAGGCGGAGGCACGCGCGTGCCCGTCGTCGGCTCCGGTCACCCGCTCGCGGACGTCATGCTCCTGAAGTACGCGCCGCGCGCATCGGAGCTGCAGGAAGGCGTCGCGTTCTTCGGCCGCTCGGGCAACGCGATCCTCAAGTCGCTCCAGCGGCTGCACGTCGATCCCATGGCGATCTATGGCACGAACTGCCTCAAGTTCGCGGACGGCACGGAGGACGAGTCCCGCCCCTTTCTGCTCCGTGAGCTGCACATCGTCCAGCCGAAGCTCGTCGTCGTCATGGGCGAGCAGGCGCTCGCCTTCCTGAACGGCCTCGGCTTCCCGCTCGCGCGGCCGCTCGAGCCGACCGAGGGCGAGCGGCAGACGTTCACGCCGACGATCGAGGCGCTGTACACGCCCGACATCGACGAGTCGCTCGACGAGCAGGCGCAGAAGACGCGCTTCTGGAACGCGTTCAAGCCGCTCGGCGTGTGGTGGGAATCTCTCCCGCCGTACTGAGGTTCTCGGCGGTCGCGGCCGCGGTCGTTGCGTGGTTCATCGCCGCGCCGCACGCGCCCAACCTCTCGCTGTGGACCGACGTCATCCTCGTCAGCTTCGTGATCTTGCCGGCGACGCTGCTGCTTGTCCCGCTGGCGCTGCCGTTGTACACGCGGCGCTGGCTGCCTGCTGCGACGGTCGTGCTCGCGCTTGCGGCGTTCGGCTTCTCGGAGGCCGGCTGGGGACTGCCGGCGAACTTCGCGAAGCTCTTCGCCGCGGTATTCGCCGGCTGGTCGTTCCTGCTGCTCTTCGAGCAGCTGTCGTGGGTCGTCATCGTCGCGTTCATCGTCCCGTTCGTGGATGCGCTCTCCGTGTGGCGCGGGCCGACGCACTCGATCACGACGCACCACTTCCACGTGTACCTCGACGTCGCGGTGGCGTTCCTCGTACCGCACGGGACGGCTGCGTATCTCGGGCCGCCCGACATCATGTTCTACGCACTCTTCCTCGCGGCGACGGCGCGCTGGGGGCTGCGCGTGTGGCGGACGTGGTTCGCGATGACCCTCATGTACGGGCTCACGATCGTCCTCGCGACAGCCATCGACGTCGGCGGCCTACCGGCGCTGCCTTTCCTCTCGTTCGGCTTCCTCGTCGCCAACGGTGACCTGCTGTGGACGAGGCTCAGGAAGCCGGCGGATGCTTCCCCGGAGCACTACTGATCGCGGACTCGCCGAACGTGAACGGCGCGCGGAACGATGCGATCACCGCGAAGATGATCCCGATCGCGACGGCGAACCAGCCGCCGCCGGAGTCGTAGCCGGTCGCCACCATGGTGAAGCCGAGTGCGACCATCGTGAAGCACAGCGCCCACGCCGGGCCTTGCACCCACACGTGGAACCGTTTCACCGGAGCGCCGACCTGCACGTGCAGGTTCGCGTCCGTTTGGAGCTCTGCCGCATCGATCCGGGCCGCAACCGGAGGAGAAGAGTCTGTCATTCCTGCCTCCGTGTTCCCGATTTGACCGGACGACCCTATACCGTGGCGTCCGTGATCGCCAGCCTCCATTCGATCGTCCACTGGCCCGTCGACGGCGGCTACAACTTCGTCAGCGGGCCGCTGGCGGACATCACGCTCGCGACGGCGTTCGTCGGGTGGCTCTATCTCTTCCTCCGCCATCACAACTGTCACGTGGATCGGTGCCCGCGACTCGCCTGGCACCCGCATCCCGTGAACGGCCACCCGGTGTGCAAGAAGCACCACCCGGACGGCCACAAGATCATGGCCTAGGGCCGCTCGAGCAACGCCACCGACTCGACGTGCGGCGTGTGCGGGAACATGTCCACCGGCGTGACGTTCAGCAGCTCGTAGCCGTACTCGCCGCGCAGAGTCTTCACGTCTCCGGCGAGGGTCGTCGGATTGCACGAGACGTAGACGAGGCGTGGGGCGCCGAGGCGGCCGAGATGCCGGAGCGCCTTGCCGGCGAGGCCGGCCCGGGGCGGATCGACGACGACGACGTCCGGCGCGCCGGAGCGCTCGACGAGCTCCTCCACCACCTGACCGACGTTGCCGGCGAAGAACGCCGCGTTCGTAATGCCGTTCACCTCGGCGTTCTCGAGCGCGCACGCGACCGACTCCTCCGACACCTCGATGCCCCACACGGTCAGCGAGCTGCGCGCGAGCGTCAGGCCGATGGTGCCGATGCCGCAGTACAGATCCCAGACCGTCTCGCTGCCGGTGAGGCCGGCCGCTTCGGCGGCGAGGCCATACAGCTTCTCCGCCATGGCGGTGTTCGTCTGCAGGAACGCGTTCGGACGCACGCGGAAGCGGAGGCCGCCGATCTCCTCCTCGATCCACTCCTCGCCCCACAGCAGCTTCGTCGGCAGGTTCGTGACCTCGGCGGGACGGTCGTTGATCGACCAGTGCACGGAGCGAACCTGCGGGAAGCGGCGCACGACGTCGACGAAATAGCCGGGCTCGAAATGCTCGCCGGGCGCAGTCACGAGCTGGATAAGCGCCTGGCCCGTGTTGCGGCCCTCGCGCACGACGAGATGCCGGAGATAGCCGGTGTTGTCGGTCTGCGAGTACGGCGCGAGGCCTTCCTCGCGCGCCCAGTCGCGGACCGCATCGCGGACGCCGTTGCCGACGTCGGTCGTGAGCCAGCACTTCTCGAGGTTCAGCACCTCGTCCCAGCGACCCGCCTTGTGGAAGCCGAGCGCCGGGCCCTCAGGCGTCTGCGTGAACGAGTACTCGACCTTGTTGCGGTAGTGGAAGATCTCCGGCTCGCAGGGGACGATCTCCTGCAGCGGGGGCTCCGCGATACCGCCGAGGCGCCGCAACGCGTCGTACACCTGCGAGTGCTTCTGCTCCAGCTGCGTCTCGTAGGCGAGATCCTGGAACCGGCAACCGCCGCAGGCCGGGAAATGGATGCATGGCGCCTCGACCCGGTGCGGTCCGGCACGGAGCACATCGGTGGCGAGCGCTTCGGCGTGGCTGCGCTTCACTTTGGTGACGCGCGCGCGCACACGGTCGCCGGGCAGTCCCCGGCGGACGAAGACGACGTAGCCGTCGAGGCGCGCGACGCCGTTGCCGCCGTACGCGAGCGACTCGATCTCGAGCTCGAGCTCCTCGTCTCTCGTCACCGGGGCGGCCATTCGGCCACCCTAGCGACGGTCAGCTGAACGGCGGGTGCAGCGGCAGGACGATCGGGCGGCGCGGCTTCTGCGTGAAGTCGAAGTCCCGCATGAGGTTCCCGAGGATCTTCGCGTTCTCGCGCACGTCCGGCCGCGGATCCGGCCGCCCGTCCGTTTTCGGGTCGATGCGCGCGCCGCCGAGGAAGTCGTCCTCGATGAACTTCAGGTACGCGTCGAAGCTGAGCACCTGGTGATCGATGTAGCCCTTCTTCGCATATGGGCTGATGACGAGGCCCGGCACGCGCAGCCCGTAGCCCTGGGCATCGACCTGCGCCGGCTTGACGTGGTCGTAGAAGCCGCCCCAGTCGTCCCATGCGAGGAAGATCGCCGTCGAGCTCCAATCGGGGCTGCGCATGATCGTGTTGATCAGCCCCGTCACGTACGCCTGGCCGCGCGTGATGAGCGCGGGCGGATGATCGCTGACCGCCTGCGCGGGCGTGATCCACGAGATGGCGGGAAGCGTTCCCTTGCGCGCCTCCGTGTAGAACGACGTGAGCGCTCGGATGTCGGACAGCTGCCCGTCCTTCCGCACCGTGTCGAAGTACGGCAACGGGTTCCAGATTCCGGGCGTCTTCGCGTTCTGCGGAACGGGCGCGCAGAACATGGCGTTGTCGTCGCAGTCGGGCTGGAAGCCCTTCGCGACGTAGTAGCCCCAGCTGACGTGCTGCTTGTGCAGGAGATACGTGAGGTCGGTCCACGCGTAGTCCGGAGCCGCGCCCGTCGTGTTCTGCGGATTGCCGGGAGGCGATCCCGGCGCCTGGACCGCAGCGCGGCAGCTCATCGGATCATCTTTCTTCGTGCACTTCGCCGACCAGCCGGACACGAGGAACAGGTGCGCGGGAAGGCTCCACGACGTATCCGACTCGAACATGTGGTCCTGCAGCACGAAGTGGCGCGCGTACGACCAGTAGTTCGGGATCTCGTGCCAGTCGTGATACCCCATCACGTCCGGCTTCTTCGGCGCGAGCGAGCACGTCGGCGCGTCGATCTCGACCGAGCACGCGAGCTTGCGCCCGGTCACGGCCTGCTCTATGAAGCCGTCCATCTTGCCGCCGTCGATGTCCTTGATCGCGTCGACGTGGTCGTGCGGGCCGCCCGCGTTCCTATTCGAGTGGTCGTGATACGGACGCTGGCACGTCTGCGTCAGCGGGTCAGGGAGGCAGACGTTCTTCGGGATGCCGTCCGCTCCCGGATACGTGCCGAAGTAGGAGTCGAACGACCGGTTCTCCTGCATGATCACGACCACGTGCCGGATCAGGTGGATGCCCGTCGGCTGCGACGTCCCCCTCGACGCACCGGCTGCGAAGGCGGCGACCACGCCGAGCGTGACCACGATGAGGGCCGCCCGCCGCACACGTCGAACCTACGGCGGCTTTGTTGAGCTGAGATTGAGCCGTGGTTACTGCAAGGTAGTGACGTACACCTTGCGCTCGCGCGGGCCGTCGAACTCGCAGAAGAAGATGCCCTGGTAGGTGCCGAGGCCGAGGCCGCCCTCCCGCAACGGGATGAGCACCTGCGGGCTCGACGCGAGCGACGCGCGCGCGTGCGACGGGGCGTTCGGCCCGTCGGCGTCGTCGTGCTTCCACTCCCATTCGTCCGAGACGACGTGGTGGAACGCATTCTCGAGGTCGTCCACGAGCTCGGGGTCGATGCGCTCGTTGATGGTCACGCCCGCGGTCGTGTGCGGCACGTATACGAGCGCCGCTGCTGCCCCGTTCGTCTCCCCGAGTGCCTCGCGGACGAGATCGGTGATCTCGATCAGCTGCGTCTTCCGGTCGGTCTTGAGGGTGATCTCCTGCACGGCGTAACTATCCTAAAGCCATGGCGCGGTTTCGAGCGTTGGAGTCCGGTATTGAAGACGGCCGCGCGGGAAACCCGCGCGGCCTGAGGGCGGCGCCGACAAGCGGCGCCTGAGACGCTCGTGGCCGAACCGCTGAGCCAACGGCAGCTCGACGACCTGAGCGCCGACGCCGACCGCTTCATCGCCGAGCTCGACGAGGAGACGTACCTCCACTTCGCCGGCCTGAAGGACGGGTACGAGCTGACGCCGATCTACGAGCGGCACGAGGAGCTGACGAAGCTCGAGACAGCGCTCTCGGTCGGCGCCTCGGTGGACGGGAACCGCAACACGCGCGAGCTGTGGCGATTCGCGTGCGAGGGCTATCTCGGCAACTTCGTCCGCGACGAGGCCGAGCGCGCCGCCGAGCTCGAGGCAACGCTGACGGCGGAGGTCGACGGCGAGGAGATCCCGTACCGGAACATGCGGTCGTCGATCATGAACGAGCCCGACCGCGCGCGCCGCGAGCGCCTCGAGCGCGAGCGCAACGAGCTCACCGAGGAGCACCTGAACCCGCTGCACCTGCGCGCGGCCGAAATCGTCCATCGCGAGACCACGCGACTGGGAGCGCCGAACTACGTCGACCTGTACCGCGGTTTCGGTTTCGGGCTCGACGCGCTTGCGAAGCAGTGCCGCGACTTCCTCGACTCGACCGAGCGCCTGTGGGAGGAGGCGGGCGACCGCTTCTTCCGCGGGCGAGTCGGGCTCGGCATCGGCGAGGCGGAGCGCTGGGACGTCGCCCGCGTCTGGCGCGGCGCCGGGTGGGACGCCGCCTTCCCCGCCGCACGCATGGTGCCGGCGCTCGAGGCGAGCCTCGCCGACCTCGGCGTCGACCTGCGCGCGCAGCGGAACGTCGAGCTCGACCTCGAGGACCGGCCGAAGAAGTCGCCGCGCGCGTTCTGCGTCCCGATCGAGATCCCCGGCCGCGTCGTGCTCGTGATCAAGCCTGCCGGCGGCCCCGAGGACTGGGGCGCGCTCTTCCACGAGGCCGGGCACACGGAGCACTACGCCCATACGTCGCCGTCGCTCACGGTCGAGGAGAAGCGTCTCGGCGACAATGCCGTCACCGAGGGCTGGGCGATGCTGCTCGAGCATCTGACCATCGACCCGGTGTGGCTCGAACGGCGACTCGACTTCCCGCGGCCGCGCGAGTACGCGGCCGAGGGCGCGGTGCAGCTCCTGTGGATGCTCCGCCGTTACTGCGCGAAGCTCCTGTACGAGCTCGAGCTCCAGGCGGCGCCCGACGTAGCTGCGCTCCGTCCGCGGTACGTCGAGCTGTTGAGCGACGCGCTGAAGGTGACGCCGAGCGACACCGACTACCTCGACGACGTCGACCAGGGCTTCTACTCGTCCGAGTACCTGCGCGCGTGGGCGTTCGAGGCGCAGCTGCGCGGCTACCTGCGCGAGCGGTGGGGCAACGCGTGGTTCACGCGTCGGGAGGCCGGTGCGCTCCTGCGCGAGCTCTGGAACGAGGGGCAGAAGCCGACCGCGGACGAGATCCTCGCGGACGTGAGCGGCCAGGACCTCCAGCTGGAGGCAGTCGCGGACAGGATCCGCGAAGCGCTCTAGACTCGGGCCGCCGTGATCCCGCTCCGGGACAACGTTCCCACCCGCCGGTTCCCGTACGTCACCATCGGGCTGATCGTCGCCTG
Source organism: Gaiellaceae bacterium (assembly GCA_036512155.1). Lineage (GTDB taxonomy): Bacteria > Actinomycetota > Thermoleophilia > Gaiellales > Gaiellaceae > Palsa-739. The sequence goes on from DATCBD010000093.1 coordinate 8,653, forward strand.
CTTCCTCGTCTGGTTCTGGGAGCTGTCGAAGCCGGGCGTCGACGTCCACGTCTTCCGGGACGGCTTCTACCCGTGCGCGGTGCAGGGGCCGTGCCACCTGTCGCTCGGGTTCCACGCCCTGCCCTGGTACGAGGGCGTGTTCACTGGGATGTTCATGCACGCGAGCTGGGAGCACATCCTCGGGAACATGCTCTTCCTCTGGATCTTCGGCAACAACGTCGAGGACGCGATCGGCTCGATCGGGTTCCTGTTCTGGTACCTCGGCGCCGGCGTTGTCGCGATGGCTCTCCAGACGGCGATCACGCTCCACTTCGCCGGCGTGAACGGAGCCAGCATCCCGAACATCGGAGCGAGTGGCGCGATCGCGGGCGTTCTCGGGGCGTACTTCGTCCTCCTCCCCCGCGCCCGCGTGCTGACGCTGATCTTCTTCGGGATCATCCTCATCCGCGAGATCCCGGCCTTCTGGTTCCTGCTCATCTGGATCGGTCTCCAGATCTGGGACGGCGGCCTCTCGTTCCTCCAACCGCAGGCCGGCGGCGGGGTCGCCTTCTTCGCACACATCGGCGGCTTCGCCTTCGGCATCGCCACCATCCTGCTCGTGGCGAGGAACAAGCCAAGTGCGCCCGTGTCGAAGTACCCGGTCTATTGAGGTTCGAAGACCACGTCCAGCGAGCGGTGGCCTCGCTCCCGCCGGAGTTGCGGGCGGCGCTCCAGAACATCGAGATCTCGGTCGAGGACGAGCATCCCGACGACCCCGACATCTTCGGCTTGTACGAGGGCGTCCCGCTGCCGGAGCGGGGCGACTGGGCGGGCGCGCTCCCCGACCGGATCCGGATCTTCCGGCTCCCGCTCGTGGAGTCGTTCCCCGACCCGGCCGAGCTGGAGGAGGAGATCCGGGTGACCGTTCTCCACGAGCTCGCCCACTACTTCGGGATCGACGAGGACCGGCTGGACGAACTCGGATACGGCTGAACACGGCTCTCCGTTTCCTGCGGAATGCTCCGGGCAGGTCATGCGTTTCACAAGTCATGAGAACGTTCCAGGAGATACACCAGGAGATCGATCGCCTCAGCGCGGAGCGCGTTGGCTTGTACCAGCAGCTCTCCGCTGAGTACGACGCGGCCATCGTGGCTGACATCCACCGCCTCGACGCGGAGCTCGACCGGCTTTGGGACGAGCACCGCGCCCTGCGCGCCCGGGTGCGCTTCGGCGACCGGAACAAGATCGTCGCCCGCGCGCGGGTCGAAGAGCGGCTCGAGCGCGCGGCCTAAATTCCCTCCGGCAGGCGCGTCCCTGCCCCCCTTTTTCGGGGTTGACAGGGACGCGCCGGCGTCGGATGCTGTTTTTGGTCTGCGGCACAGATCGAATTTCGAGGAGCCAGCCGCGTGACCGTTTTCCCCCTGCCGGACCAAGTGCCTTCCGAGACGGAGCTGGCGCGGCGTCTGCGTGCGGTGGAGCGGCGCGAGCGGCAGCTCGACCAGGCGCTCGCGGCCGTCGCCGCGCAGCGGGAGCAGCTGGCGGCGATCCAGGCCGAGTACGAGCGGCGCCGGGAAGGCCTCATCGCTCGGACACGCGAGGTGGAGGTGGAGCGCGACCGGCTTCGCGCCGAGCGGGCCGAGGTCGTGGCGCAGAGCCTCTCGCAGGACCGCGCTCTACACTGAGCCGCAGCGCGGGGCGTTAGCTCAGCTGGGAGAGCGCCGGCTTTGGCAAGCGGAGGCGGCGGCGGACGCAGCCCTCAGGAGACCTCCTCAGCCGCATGGTTAAGCGGCTTCATCTTAACCGCATGGACCTTGCGAGGCTCTACGGTCCGGGTTGGGTTACCAAGTTCTTACCAATCTCGACGTTGGCTGGAAAGCTAGGTACAGAGGGCAGCCACGATCAGAGAGACAGGGCTAGAAACAGATCCTGCGGGGAGAAGACTTAGCTGTCCCTCAGCTAACCGATCTGATATACGCGCGCGCGTCAGACAACTTAAGTCGACAGAGAGCAAGGCGAACGCTCAAGTGAGAAGACGCTCGCGCAGCACAGTCTTGTATCCTTTGGTGCGTATGTTGAGCATGACCAGACGCTTCTGCGGCGTTGTGGTCGTCGCGCTGGCGGTCGCACTTCCGGCGGCTGCGAAGGAGGGAGCGCAGGCGCAT
>DATCBD010000094.1:0-3669 GCA_036512155.1 Gaiellaceae bacterium
GCAGCAGGCTTCCTCGACGAGGCCGAAGCCCACCGGCTTGCGTCGGAGCTCGCCGACGGGCTCGTTCGCCGCGCCTACCGGCTCTAGACGCCGCTGAACGCGTCGAAGCCGCCGTCGACCGGGATGACGACACCGGTGACGAACGACGCGGCCGCGCTGCAGAGCCAGATCACGGTGCCGGCGAGCTCGTGCGGCTCGCCGAACCGTGCGGCGGGAGTCGCCGCGACGATTCGCGCACCCCGCTCGCTGAGTGCGCCGGATTCGTCGAACAGGAGCGCGCGGTTCTGCTCGCCGACGAAGAAGCCGGGCGCGATCGCGTTGACGCGCACGCCTCGCGGCGCGAGCTCGACGGCGAGCCACCGCGTCAGGTTCTCGACCGCCGCCTTCGCCGCGCCGTAGCCGACGACGCGCGTCAGCGCGCGGTGGGCCGCGAGCGACGAGATGTTTACGATCGATCCGCCCTCCGCAATCACCTCGCCGAAGACCTGACACGGCAGCAACGTGCCGTTGAAGTTGAGCTTCACGACCTCGTCGATCGCAGACGCCGGCAGCTCGAAGAAGGTCTGCTTGCCGGTCGTCGCCGCGGCGACGTTCCCGCCTGCGGCGTTGACGAGGACGTCGAGCCGATCGAGCTGCGCGCGGGCGCGCTCGAGCGACGCGCGGTCGAGCACGTCCGCCTCGAGCACGAATGCGCCCTCGAGCCCGGCCGCGAGCGCCTCGAGCCGGTCGCGCCGGCGTGCGAGCAATCCGACCCGGGCGCCCGCCGCCGCGAGGCCGCGGGCGATCGCGCCGCCGAGCACGCCGGAGGCGCCGGTAACAATGGCGACGCGACCCTCGAGATCGGAATCCATCCAGGTGATACAAGCACGGTCGGTGCGGTTGAGCGTCATCACCGACGAGATCGACCCCGGCCTCGCGCGGGCGCTCGACGTTTGCGAGGAGCTCGGGATCGACGCAGTCGAGCTGCGCACCCTCGACGGCGTGCAGGTCGTGGACCGCTCCGACGCCGAGCTGGTCGCGATCCGGGCCGAGCTCGACCGGCGCGGCTTCGCCGTCTGTGCGATCGCTTCCCCATTCCTCAAGTGCGACCGCGGCGAGGACCAGGACGAAGTTCTCGCCTGCGCGCTGCACGCCGCGACCACGCTCGGCGCGCCGGTCGTGCGCGCGTTCGGCTACTGGCGCAAGCCCGATCCCGCCGCCGCGCTGCGCGACCTCGGTCGCGCACTTCACGACGCGACGCCGCGCGCGCACGCTGCGGGCGTCACGCTCGCGCTCGAGAACGAGTACGAGTGCAACGTCGCCACCGCGGCTGAGGCGCGCGCCGCGCTCGACGCGGCCGAGTCGCCGCAGCTGCGCCTCATCTGGGACCCGGGCAACGCCGCGATGCTCGATCCAGCCGCGTGGAACGGGCTCGGCGGGCTCGAAGCGATCGTCGACCGCGTCGCGCACGTCCACGTGAAGGACGTCAGCGCGGCGGGGGAGTGGACGAGGGTCGGTGAGGGCATCGTCGATTTCCGGGCGCAGCTGGACTGCCTCGCGCAGGCCGGTTACGACGGCTATCTGGCGGTCGAGACGCACTACGTGCGCGACGGCAGCGGTGAGCTCGCGACGCGCGACTGCATCGACGCGCTCAGGTCGTTGGCGTGACGCTGCGCTACGGCCTGATCGGTGCAGGCGTCGTCGCGGGGATGCACCTCGAGGCGATTGCAGCGCTCGACGAAATCGAGCTCGTCGGCATCGCCGCGCACGACACGGAGTCGGCTGCCATGCGGGCGCGCGAATACGGCAGCCGTGCCTTCGCCGAGAACGATGAGCTACTTGCGTGGGAGCTCGACGTCGTCGTCGTCGCCACGCCGCACCCGTCGCACGCCGAGCTGACGATCGCGGCGCTCGAGACGGGCGCGCATGTCCTGTGCGAGAAGCCGCTCGCACCCGAGGCGCGGGAGGCGGACGCGATGATCGCCGCGGCCGACCGGGCGGGCCGGCTGCTCGGCGTGTGTTTCCAGCAGCGCTTCCGGCCGGTGATCGCCGCCGCCCGGCGACTGGTCGACGACGGCAGGCTCGGGGCGCTCGTGCGCGCGTCGATCGTCGACCCGCTCTACCGGCCGAACGCGTACTACCGCGCCGCGGGCTGGCGCGGCACGTGGAAGGGCGAAGGCGGGGGCGTGCTAATGAACCAGGCGCCGCACACGCTCGATCTCCTCTGCCATCTCGCGGGGCCGCCCGTGACGGTGTGGGGCGTCGCGCAGCGCCGCGCGCAGCCGATGGAGGCGGAGGACACAGCGACCGCACTCCTTTTGTACGAAGGCGGCGCAATCGGCACCGTGGCCGTCTCGACGCTCGAGCCGGGTGTGCAGCGCATCGAGCTCGTCGGCGACCGCGCGCGGATCGAGATCGTCGGCGAGTCGATCATCTTCGAGCGCTTCGAGCCGCCGATCTCGGAGCATCTGACCAACGCGACCGAGATGTTCGCGGAGCCCGAGCGCGTCGCCGAGGCCGTCGAGCTGCCGCCTGGTCGCGGCGACCATCGAGACGTGCACGCGGACTTCGCAGCCGCTGTCCGCGAGGGCCGCGAACCGCGTGTCCCCGCGCGCGATGCGCTCTGCTCGCTCGAGCTCGCGAACGCGATCGTCCTGTCGACGCACGAGGAGCGCGCTGTGCCGCTGCCGGTCGACCGCGACGCCTACGCGGCGTTGCTCGCGCAGCTACGCGGCGGATGACTACCGCGCCTGCAAGAGCTTTCGGCTTTGGTGCTTGGTGTCGATCCGGACGACGCTCCACGCGAGGCCGGACAGTTCGAGTCCCCGGATGAACCAGCCGCCGGGGTCGATTTCCCAGCCACGGAGCCCGTGGAAGGCCGAGGAGGGGAAGGCGTGGTGGTTGTTGTGCCAGGACTCGCCGAACGAGAGCCAGGAGAGCCACCAGACGTTGCGTGACTCATCGCCCGAGGCGAAGCGGCGGCGGCCGCACATGTGGCAGATCGAGTTGATCGAGAAGGTGACATGGTGGAGCAGGAAGATCCGCACGCCTCCACCCCAGACGAGGCCGGCGAGGAAGCCGTACCAACCGCCGAGCAGGAGCCAACCTGCGAGTGCAGGGAGAAGGAGCGACACGAGTACCAACGGGAGGAACATTCCGGCGATTGCTCGCAGCCCCGCGTCGGCGATGAGGTCCTTGGCGTACTTCTCGCGGTTGGCGCGCCCGACATGGGAGAACAGCCAGCCGGTGTGCGCGTGCCAGAGGCCCTTGATGCTCTCGATGGGGCCGTCGCCGAAATCGACGTGCGGGCTGTGCGGATCTCCCGCGCGGTCGGAGTACTGGTGATGTTTGCGATGGTCTGCGACCCAGGTCAGAACGTCGCCCTCGACCGCCATCTGCCCGAGGATCGCGAGGGTGTAGCGCACCGCCGGCGATGTCTGGAATGACCGGTGCGTGAACAGACGGTGGAAGCCGACGGTGATCCCGAGGCCGGTCGTGAGATAGCCAACGGCGAGGATGGCAATCTCCGTGACTCCGACCATCCGGTCCCAGAGCAGGGCAACCGCCAGGGCGAGCCCGAGAAGTGGTAGCGCGATTCCCGCGAGGTTGATCGCCTTGTAGGCGGCGCTGAGCGGCTGCTTCCAATCCACAACCACAGGTGTCGCGTGCGAAGCCCTGCGTCCACCCTCA
>DATCBD010000095.1:0-11517 GCA_036512155.1 Gaiellaceae bacterium
CAGGCCGCAGCCAGATGGCGGCCGGCCTGGTCAACCTCCGTTCCGGCGGTCGCATCCACGTCCGATCGGCAGGCAGCACGCCGGCTGACGAGATCAACCCGGCAGTCGTCGAGGCGATGCGCGAGCTCGGCATCGACATGAGTGAGGAGTTCCCGAAGCCCCTGACCGACGAGGTTGTCCGTGCGGCGGATGTCGTGATCACGATGGGCTGCGGCGATGCCTGCCCGATCTACCCGGGCAAGAAGTACGAGGACTGGGAGCTCGACGATCCCGCCGGCCAAGGGATCGACGCGGTGCGGAAGATCCGCGACGACATCGACGCGAGAGTGCAGCGCCTGATCGCCGAGCTTCTGCCCGAGTGAGGGCGCTCCTCGCGGAGGCGATCGGGACATTCGCCCTCGTCTTCGCCGGCTGCGGCGCGATCGTCGTCGACGCGAAGACCGGCGCGCTCGGTCATCTCGGGGTCGCGCTCACGTTCGGCCTCGTGATCATGGTGATGATCTATGCGCTCGGGCACATCTCCGGCGCGCACTTCAACCCTGCGGTGACATTCGCCTTCTCGCTCTCGCGCCACTTCCCGTGGTCACGTGCGCTCGGCTACTGGGCCGCGCAGATCGCCGGCGCACTCGTGGCCGCCGCTCTCGTCCGCGGCTCGCTCGGAAACCACGCGCACGACGGCGCGACGCTTCCGAGTGGATCGCAAGGCCAGGCGTTCCTGTGGGAGATCGTCCTCACGTTCTTCCTGATGTTCGTGATCATGGCCGTTGCCACCGACACACGTGCGGTTGGCGAAGCGGCCGCGATCGCGGTCGGCGGCACCGTCGGGCTGGACGCGCTCTTCGGCGGTCCCGTCACGGGTGCATCGATGAACCCCGCGCGCTCGCTCGCGCCGGCGCTCGTCTCCGGCGACCTGCACGCGCTCTGGCTCTACCTCGTCGCGCCGCCTCTCGGTGCCGCGCTGGCGGCGCTCACGTACCGGTACCTGCGCGCCTAGCCGAAGCGGCCGGTGACGTAGTCCTCCGTGCGCTTGTCGGAGGGCGCGGTGAAGATCTTTTCGGTCGCGTCGTACTCGATGAGCTCGCCGTAGCGTTGGCCTTCCTCGCCGCGCGAGATGGAGAAGAACGCCGTCATGTCGGCGACGCGTGCCGCCTGCTGCATGTTGTGCGTGACGATGACGAACGTGTACTGGCTCTTGAGTTGGTGCATGAGCTGCTCGATCGCCTGTGTTGCGATCGGGTCGAGCGCCGACGCGGGCTCGTCCATGAGCACGACGTCCGGCTCGACGGCGATCGCGCGCGCGATGCAGAGGCGCTGCTGCTGGCCGCCGGAGAGCGAGAGCCCGCTCGCCTTGAGGCGGTCCTTCACCTCGTCCCAGAGAGCGGCCTGCGTGAGTGCGCGCTCGACGCGCTCGTCGAGGCCGTCCTTCATGCCGAGCACGCGGCAGCCCCACGCGACGTTGTCGTAGATCGACTTCGGGAACGGGTTCGGCCGCTGGAAGACCATGCCGATGTTCCGGCGCACGGCCACCGGGTCGATGTTCGACGTGCAGATGTCCTGCCCGTGGTAGCGAATCGTGCCGGTCTGTCTAAAGCTCGGGATGAGGTCGTTCATCCGGTTGAAGCAGCGGATGTACGTGCTCTTGCCGCAGCCCGAGGGACCGATGATGGCCGTGACGAGGTTCTTGTAGACCACCATCGAGACGTCCTTGATCGCAGGCTTGGTGCCGTAAATCGCGTCGAGGCCTTCGACCTCGAAGATCGACTCGAGCTGCTCGCGTGGCGGGAGCGGCTGACGGCGGGTCTCGACCCTCATGGTCGGTTCGATGGTAGTTGACATGTCTTCTGCTCCTTCCATCAACGGCCGGCGATCTTGCGGGCGTTACGGGTGGCGAGCCAGCGTGCGGTCAAGCTGGCGAAGAGGATGAAGATCAGCAGGACGAATCCTGCTGCCCAGGCACGTGCGTGATCCTTCGGGTCCGGAGATTCCGACAGCTCGAAGATGGCAACCGGAATCGTCTGGAGGGCATGCGTCGGGTTCCAGCTCGTCTGCGTGCCGACGAGCGAGGACGTGAAGAGCAGAGGCGCAGTCTCTCCGGCGACGCGTGCGACCGCGAGCACCGTGCCCGTGAGGATGCCGCCGATCGCGCGCGGAAGGACGATGCTCAGCGTCGTCCGCCATTGCGGGATGCCCAGACCGAGGCTCGCCTCGCGCAGCGCATTCGGTACGAGCGCGAGCACCTCGATCGTCGTCCGCGCGACGAACGGGAGCATCAGGATCGCGAGCGCGAACGCGCCCTTGATCCCGCTCTGCCCGCTGCCGGTGACGAGCAGCACGAAGACGAAGATCCCGACGACGATCGCCGGCACCCCGGCGAGGACGTCGAGCACCAGGCCGACCCCGGTCCGGATCGACGGAGGCGCGAACTCGTTCAGGTAGACGGCGACGAGGATCCCGACGGGCAGAGCCATCGCCGTCGCGAGGCCGACGATCACGAGTGTCCCGGCGAAGGCATTCGCGAGACCTTGCGGCGCGTTCGTGAGGCTGAACGGGATCGGCGACTTCGTGAGCAGGTCGAGGTTCAGCTCGCTCCAGCCCTTGCGGGCGACCGACCAGACGACGACGCCGAGGATCGCGATCGCGATCGCCGCCGCGAGCCACGCCAGCCCTTCCATCCCGCGGTTGACGCGCCGGCGCCGAGGAAGATGGTCGAGCCTGAGGCCCGGCCCGCTCAGCCCGTGCGCGCTCACGCGTGGCCCCCGCGCGTGACGCCGTGCTTTCGGGCGACCTTGCGCACGATCCACTGCGCCACGATGTTCGCGACGAGCGAGAGCACGAGCAGGATGAGGCCGAGGTAGATGAGGGACGAGGCCTGCAGATTCGTGCTCGCTCCCTGGTACGAGGCCGCGATCTTACTCCCGAGGGTGTCGCCGCCGCCGAACAGGCTCCAATGGATGAAGACGCCGCCGCCGATCACCTGCGTGACGGCGATCGCCTCTCCCATCGCGCGGCCGAGACCGAGGATGAGGGCCGCCGCGACACCGCCGCGCGCGTACGGGAACACGACGCCGCGCACCATCTCCCACCGAGTCGTCCCGAGCGCAAGCGCACCTTCCTTCAGTTCGGCCGGCACACCGAGAAAGAGCTCCCGGCTGATGCTCGACACGATCGGCAGGATCATGATCGAGAGGACGATGATCGCGGTGAAGATGCTCGCGCCGGCCGCCGAGGGCGGCCCGAAGAGGGGGATGAAGCCGAGCGTGGAGTGAAGCCACGGCTCGACGTGCGTCCGCAGCTGCGGCCCGAGCACGAGGATGCCCCAGAGGCCGATCAGGACGCTCGGCACCGCGGCAAGGGTCTCGACGAGTGCGGTCACAGGCGCCCGCAGGACGCGAGGTGCGAGCTCGGTGAGGAAGAGCGCGACTCCCATCGCGAGTGGCGTCGCGAGCAGGAGTGCGAAGAACGACGTGATTACGGTGCCGAAGATGAAGCTGCCGGCGCCATAGAGCTCGTGTCCGATGACCGGGTTCCACGCCACGCGCGTGACGAAGCCGAGGCCGTACTTCGAGAGCGAAAGACGCGACCCATCGATGAGCTTCCAGACGATGAGGCCGACCAGCACGGTCGCACCGAGGGCTGCCGCGCCGGCGAGGAGCTGGAGCGCCAGGTCGCCGAAGCGGACCCGCCGCCCCGTGAAGGGGCGGCGGGTCGATCCTGCGCTGACGTCGGCCGCGGACATGCGGCGCTAACTATGAATCTTGGCGATCGCCTTCTCGGCGACGACCAGCACCGACTTCGGCAGCGGGACGAAGCGGAGCTTGGCGGTGTATGGGCCCGTCTGCCCCTTCGTCACCGCCCAGAACAGGAAGTGCTTCAGGTCCGAGGCCTTGCTGGACTGAAGCGGCACGATCGCGTACGAGAACGTCGCGATCGGGTACGCGTTGGCGTACTTCTTCGGCGGGTTCACGATCGAGAGCGAGTTGTCCGCTGCGGGCTTCTGGTCGCTCGTCGCGGCCGAGAGGATCCCACGTGCGCCCGGCGTTGTGAACTTGCCGGAGCGGTTCTTGATCGAGAAGTACTTCAGATGGTTCGCGAGCGAGTACGCGACGTCCGCGTAGCCGATCGCGCCCGGGGTGGAGGACACGACGCCGGCGACGCCGGAGCTGCCCTTCCCGCCGACACCGACGGGCCAGTTGACCGCGACGCCCCTGCCGAGCTGCGACGACCACGCCGGGCTCACGCTCGAGAGGTAGTCGGTCAGGTTGTACGTCGTCCCGGAGTTGTCGGAGCGATGCGCGATCGTTATCGCCGTATCCGGAAGCGACACGCCCTTGTTGAGCGCGGCGATCGCGGGGTCGTCCCACTTGGTGATCTGGCCCATGAAGATCTTGGCGAGCGTCGGACCGTCCATGTGCAGGAGGTTCTTGACGCCGGGCAGGTTGTACATGATGGCGGTGCCGCCGAGCACCCACGGAATCTGCTCGCAACCATTGCAGGCCGTGAACTGGTCCGGCGTGAGCGGCGCATCGCTTGCGCCGAAGTCGACGGTGCGGGACGTGATCGCGGTGACGCCGGCGCCGGAGCCGACTGCGCTGTACTGCAGCTCGATGCCGTAGGCGGAGCCGACACCCGCCACCCACTGGGCGACGAGCGGCGCGACGAACGTGCTGCCTGCGCCCGAGATGGTCGTGGCGTGGCGAGCGGTCCTTGCATTTGCCGCACCGGCGACAACGACCGCGAGGAGCGCGGCCGCCGCGACGGCGCTGGTGATGCGAATCGAAGTGCCGAGTTTCGGCATTGAATTTCCTCCTCCGTGGGTTCGCGGCCAACGTACGGCCGAGCCGGAGGCGAGTGGGAAAACGGCCTGTTGCAGCCTGGTTACGGAGTGGTGACGTACACTCCAATCCCAGCACCCATCGGGTGTACGGTGTTGCGATGGCCATCGACGAAGCCCTCGACCGGATCGAAGCGCAGCTCCAGGAGGAGGGCCAGAGAGTGCTCTCGGCCGTGCGGGGCGCGATTCGGGCCCTCCAGGAGGCCGACGTCGAGCTCGCCGACGAGGTCATCGCCTTCGACGACGAGATCGACCAGCTCTTCCTCGGCATCGAAGGCTCGATCCAGGCGCTGCTCGCGTTGCAGACGCCGGTCGCTCGCGATCTGCGGCTCCTCCTCGCGATCCTGCACATCAACTTGCTGCTCGAGCGTTCCGGCGACGGTTGCGTTACGGTCGCGAAGCTGTCCAAGCTCGTCGTGGACGCAGACCCGGATCCCGCGCTCGTGGGCGTCCTTGTCGAGATGGGCGACCGTGCGGAGGAGATGCTGCGCGTGGCCCTCGACTCGTTCTCGCAGCGTGATCTCTCCGGCGCGGAGAGCCTCGTCGAGCTGGACGAGCTGATCGACCGGGCGAACCGCCGCTTCGTCGAGCGCCTCGTCGACGTCATGGCTGAGCCCTCGCTGCGCGAATGGGGACTGCGCATGGTCGTCGTCGCCCGCACGATCGAGCGCATCGGAGACCGCGCCGTCGACATCGGCGAGCAGACCGCCTACCTGCTCACCGCCCAGTTCCGCGAGTTCACCGACGCCTCGCACCCCGTCGAGTCTTAGAATCCGCCTTGTGAACCGTCGGCTCCTCGCGACCGCCGCAATCGCGCTCGGGATCGCGCTCATCGCGATAGCGATCGTCTACTGGGTCGAGCCGGCGAAGTCGCTGCCATCCTTCTTCCCCGGTCACCAGGCAGGCTCGAGCCACCATCACACGAAACACGGGATAGCGTCGTTCCTCGTCGGGCTCGCGTGCTTCGCCTTCGCCTGGTTCAACACCGGCCCGAAGAAGACGCGCGCGGCTTCCGTGTAGTGCCGATCAGCTACTTCCATGCGGCGATCCTCGGCCTCCTCCAGGGCGTGTCCGAGCTCTTCCCGGTGTCGAGCCTGGGGCACACGGTCATCATTCCCAAGCTCCTCGGCTGGAACATCCACCAGAACGCGCCGTACTTCCTGACCTTCCTCGTCGCGCTCCATCTCGCGACGGCGCTCGTCCTGCTGGCCTTCTTCTGGCGCGACTGGGTGCGGATCGTCAAGGGCATCGGCCGCTCGCTGCGCGACCGCGAGATCGCCCCCGACGACGCCGACGCCAAGCTCGGCTGGCTGCTCGTCGTCGGCACCATCCCGGCGGGGATCCTGGGGCTCACGCTCCAGGACAAGCTGCGATCGCTCTTCGCCTCGCCGCAGTACGCGTCCATCTTCCTCGCGCTCAACGCGCTCGTGCTCTTCGGGGCGGAGCTTCTCCGGCGCCGGGCGCCCGTGACGGCGGAGGACGACGACGAGCGCATCGCGCGCACGGTCGGCTGGCGGGACAGCGCACTCGTCGGCGCGGCACAGGCGCTCGCGCTCATCCCCGGCTTCTCGCGCTCGGGTGCCTCGATGGGCGGCGGCCTGCTCGTCGGGCTCTCCCACAAGGATGCGGCGCGCTTCGCATTCCTGCTCGCGACGCCGATCATCATCGCCGCGGCCGTCCTCAAGCTGCCGGACCTAGCCGGCTCGCAGGGCAACGGCGTGCGCGGTCCGGCGCTCGTCGGCGCGCTCTGCTCGGCCGTAACCGCCTTCCTCGCCGTCCGGTTCCTCATGCGCTATTTCGAGACCAACACGCTCCTGCCGTTCGCGATCTACTGCGCCGCCGCCGGCACCGCCGCCACGATCTATTTCGCGGTCTCGTAACCGGATCGCAACCCGCCGCGAGGGCTCGGAGGCGTAGTGTGGTCTGTCCCCATGGCAGCTGTGCGCGGAAAGAAGCGGGCCCCGACCGGCGGCGATCGGCTCATCAACCGCGAGCTGTCCTTCCTCGACTACGACGCCCGCGTGCTCGACATCGCCTCCGACGCGAGCCTGCCGCTCCTGGAGCGCGTGCGCTTCTGCGCGATCTTTTCCTCGATGCTGGACGAGTTCTTCATGACGCGCATCGCCGGCCTCACGGGCCAGGCGGCGGCGGGCGTCGCCGTCCGCTCGCCGGACGGGCGGACGCCGCAGCAGACGATCGCAGAGTCGCGCGCGCGGGTTCTCGAGTTGTACGCGGAGCAGGCGCGGATCTGGTCGGACGAGCTGTGTCCGGCCCTCGCCGACGAGGGGATCGTCGTCTCCGGCATCGACGACCTCGGCGGCCATGAGCTGAAGGAGCTCGTGCACCTGTACGAGGATGAGATCTACCCGGTGCTGACGCCGCTCGCCGTGGGGCCGGGCCAGCCCTTCCCGTACATCTCTGCGCTCTCCGTCAGTCTCGCTGTCTTCGCCCGCGATCCCGAGACGGGGGAGGAGCGATTTGCGCGCGTGAAGGTTCCCGAGGGTCTGCCCCGCTTCGTCTCCGTCGGCGACGCCGGCCGCTTCGTCCCGCTCGAGCAGGTGCTGACGCACTTCCTGCCCTCGCTGTTCCCGGGCATGGACATTCTCGAGCGCTCGGTGTTCCGGGTCACGCGCGACGCCGACCTCGAAGTCTCGGACGAGGCCGACGACCTGCTCGAGGCGGTCGAGCTCGAGCTTCGCCGACGGCGCTTCGGGGAGGTCACGCGTCTCGAGGTGTCGAGCTCGATGTCCCGCCCGATGCGCGAGCGTCTGCAGCAGGGCCTCAGAGTCGCCGACGACCTCGTCTATCCCGTGACAGGGATCCTCGACCTCGTCGACGCGAGCGAGCTGACGCGACTCGACCGGCCCGACCTCAAGCTCGACCCGTGGCTGCCCGTCGCACGGCCGCCGCTGGCGAACGTCGAGGCCGACGAGCAGTTCGCGGTCATCCGCGCCGGCGACGTGCTGGTCCACCATCCGTACGACTCGTTCGGCGCGAGCTTCCAGTCGTTCGCAGACGAATGCGCGCAGGATCCGGACGTCATCGCGCTCAAGTCGACGGTGTATCGCACGAGCGACGAGTCGCCGCTCGTGCCGGCGCTGATCGAGGCCTCTGAGAACGGCAAGCAGACCGTGTGTCTCGTCGAGATCAAGGCCCGCGGCGACGAGCGGCGAAACATCGAGTGGTCCCGCGCGATGGAGCAGGCGGGCGTGCACGTCGCATACGGATTCCCGTCGCTGAAGATCCACGCGAAGATGACGCTTGTCGTTCGCCGCGAGGGAGGCGGCCTCCGCCGCTACGTCCACATCGGCACCGGCAACTACAACAGCGTCACCGCGCGCGCGTACGAGGACTTCGGTCTTTTCACCGCGGACGAGGACATTGCCGCCGACGTCGCCGATCTCTTCAACTACGTGACGGGCTTCGGCCGCCCGGCGCATTTCCGCAAGCTGCTCGTCGCACCGTTCACGCTTCGGCAGCGCCTCATCGACGAGATTCGCGGCGTTGCAGCGGCTTCGCGCGACGGTCGCAAGGCTCGCATCCGCATCAAGGTGAATGGGCTCACGCACACGGACGTGATCGACGAGCTCTACGCGGCCTCGGAGGCTGGTGCGCGTATCGAACTGCTCGTGCGCGGCGTGTGCTCGCTGCGTCCGGGTATTGCCGGACTAAGCGACAACATCCGCGTGCGCAGCGTGCTCGGCCGCTTTCTCGAGCACAGCCGCCTCTTCTTCTTCGAGGCGGGCGACCGCAGCGCGTACTACCTCGGGAGCGCGGACATGATGCCGCGCAACCTCGACCATCGCGTCGAGGTCGTCGCGCCGGTGGAGGACGTCGCGATCCAGGCCGAACTGGCCGCGACCTTCGAGACGCTGCTCACCGACAACACGTCCTCGTGGGAGCTTCGCTCCGATGGAACGTGGGAGCGCGTCCGGACGAAGAAGGACGAGCGCATCCGCTCGGCGCAGGCGACGATGATGCGGCGGGCCCGCCGCCGGGTCTCGCTCGCCCGCGCGGCCCGGTAGCCACGTTCTCACGACTTCGACACCGGCTGTTCACGGCCCGGTTGAGCCGTCCTCCGGCGGGGGACCTACCATGCACGGTTGTGCGGATCGGAGTCGTCGACGTCGGGTCGAACACCATTCGCCTGCTCCTGGCGCAGGTCGACGGCCGCGTCCTCGTCCCGCTGGAGAAGGAGCGCGTGCGGCTCTCGCTCGGCGCGGAGATCGAGCGTACCGGTGTCGTCTCCGACGTCAGCATCGCGGCGGCGGCTAAGGCGGTCGGCAAGCTCTGCGGCCTCGCACGCCGCGGCGGCGCCGAGATGCTTGACGTGTTCCTCACCGCGCCAGGCCGGCAGAGCGGGAATGCCGACGCGCTCGTCGCCGCGATCACGCGCAGCGCGGCACATGTGGTGCGCGTGCTCTCCACCGAGGAGGAGGGACGGCTCGCCTACGCCGGGGCGGTTGCGACCGCCGACGTCGCGCTGCCCCGTGCGATCGCGGTCTGCGACGTCGGGGGCGCATCGACGGAGATCGCCGTGGGGGCTCCCGGAGCGGATCCGCGCTGGGTGCGGTCGGTCGACCTCGGCTCCGTTCGGTTGACGGAGCGCGTCGAAGGAACCGAGGCTGCGCAGGCCGAAGCGTCGCGGGCGTTCGAGGCGGTCGTGCCGCCGCAGGTTCAGGTCGCTCTTGCCGTCGGCGGCAGCGCGCGCGCGGCGCGCCGGCTCGTCGGTCCCTGGCTCGGCGAGGCGGAGCTGGCGGAAGCGCTGCGCATCGTCGAGACGAAACGCGAGCAGACCATCGCGCGGCGGTACGGCGTGCATCGCACCCGCGCCCGGATCCTCCCGGCCGGGATCGTGCTCCTCACCGAGGTCCAGCAGCGGCTCGGCGTTCCGCTGCACGTGTGCGACGGCGGCATCCGCGAGGGCGCCGTGCTCGCCACCGTCGCCGAGCTCGCGGCCTAGAGCAGCGTTACGTCGCGCGGATAGCTGAGTAGCCCTGCGGCCGTCACCTGGTCGATCCAGCGCAGCTCGTCGACCTCCTCGTTGGCGGTGAAGCCGTCGTCCGCCTGCACGCTCATGCGCCACCAGCGCACGCGCTTCGGCCTGCCCTTTGCATCGACGTAGTGCGTGGCTGGGAGCTCATCCTCGAGCACACAGTGCAGACCGGTCTCCTCGTGCACCTCGCGTAGCGCGCAGTCCTCGTCCGACTCGCCCTCCTCCGCCTTCCCCTTCGGGAACGTCCAGTCGTTGTATCTCGGACGGTGCACGAGGAGCACGTCGCCGTCGCGCTGCACCACGCCGCCGGCTGCGCGGACGACGTCGGTCACTTCGCGGTGCGGGCGAGACGGTTCCAGGCCTTGCGCCAACCATTGCGCGCGCTTGCGCGCCGGGCGCGCTCGCGCTCGATCAGGCGGCCGGCGACGATCGCCCGCTCCGGCGCGGAGGACAGGTTGCGCAGCGTCGTTTCCGCGACGACGGAGTCCTGGTGCTCGCCGAGCACGTCCTGCAGCGCTTTCGCACGCTTGACCACCGCGTCCTTGCCGGCGAGCTCGTACGCGTAGCGGACGCGCTTGCCGCGCTTGCGCAGTGCGTGCAGCTCGTCGTCCGCCGGCTCCGCGCCCGTCGCGCGGACGGCATTGCGCAGCTTCTTCAGCTCGCGCTTGGCGAGATCGTCGAGCGTGACGTCGACGCCGCTGGGCGTGAGCGCGTCGACCTCTGCGGCGAAGCGATCGAGCAGCGCGAAGTACCGGTCGCCGCCGAGCACCTTCAGCAGCGCCGTGCGCGCGCTCGTGCGGCGGCGCTCGAGCGTTCGCAGCAGCGCACGAGACGCCGTGCGGTCGGCGGGATCGAGATCCTCGGTTTCCGCGCGCAGGCGTTCGAGGAGAACGTCGAGGTCGCGGACGGCTCCGAGCTTCTCGCCAACCCAGCGCAGCTCCTCGGTGAGACCGCTCACGTCGTTCGCATACAGCGGCTGTCCGGCGCGCAAGAGCGCGCGCGAGCGGCGGACGGCGACGCGCATGTCGTGCAGGCTCTCCGGATCGCGGCCGAGCCTCGTGCCGGGATCGTTGGCGAGCACGGTACGCAACTGCGCGCGTAGCTGGATGCGCAGGGCATCGAGCGGACCCGTGGGCGCACGGTCGTCTACCGGAAGGCGAAGCACCCGGAACAGCTTCGGGGTGCCATCCGTGGGCCGGGCGCCCGCGTGTTCGAGCTCGTTCGCGATCGCACCCAGCTGCTTCGGCTTGCCCTGCTTCAGCTCGACCTCGATCTCCACGAACTCCTCGACGACGCGAAGCGCGTCCATGACCGAGACGTCGTCGATCGTCACCTCGGCCGTGCTGCCGTTGCGCGCCACGAGCGCTCCGTGGCGGCGCGTGCGAAGCTCGGCAACGGGTGCGACCGGTCCGTGCCGGAGGTGCGCGACCAACAGTTGCGCGATTGACTTCGGCGCCCCCGCAGGCCCGCCCACCTCCTCGAGCTCGAGCCTCGCGTCGCCGGCCGGGAGCTTGAGCTGCCAGAGGCTCCGTCCCCGCTCGGTGCGCCGGCGCAGCGTGATCCCGGCGTGCGCCAGCGAGCGGTCGGCCGTGTCGTGGTAGATCGACGTGAACACCCGCGGCTCGAGCGGCTCCCCGCCCAGGTCGGGGAGCTCGAAGCCTTCCGGCGCGTCCAGCTTGCGCTCGTACTC
>DATCBD010000096.1:0-4035 GCA_036512155.1 Gaiellaceae bacterium
TGTCACCACCGGCGACGTAGGGGCCCACTTTCAGCGGCATCACCGGTACCCAGGGACCCACCCGCTGGCTGGGGGGCGGAGCTCGGCGCCGCCGGCACCGCGACGGACGCGCGTGGGGCCAAGCGCTCGAGGCGCTCCGGAGTGTGGTGTTCCTCTCCGGTGAGGGCGGCGAGGGATCAGGGGCGCGCGATGCGGAAGCCCTTCTCGAGCACGAAGTGCTCGGAGCGTTCGGTGAGCCTCTCGGCGATGACCTGAGCGTTGAGTGCGTCAGGGAAGACCTTGGGCCAGTCCTTGAAAGGGCGATTGGTGGTGATGCAGGTGGCGCGTCGGTAGTCGTAGCGCTCGGAGATCACCTGGAAGGCGAGCTTGGCTTGAGCGGCGTCCATCGCGAGAACGGCGAAGTCGTCAATGACGAGGAGCTCGGCTCGGACGAAGCGGCGCAGGGCGCGATCGAGGACGCCGTGGAGCTCGGCGCCGTGCAGCTCGCTGAGCATGCGGGGCGCGGAGACGAAGACGACGCGCCTGGTATCGAGGCAGGCCTTGTAGGCGAGGGCGCGGGCGAGGAACGTCTTGCCTGTGCCGGGCGTGCCGATGAAGAGCGGGTTGATGCCCTTGTCGAGGAAGTCGAGATCGTGCAGAGCGAGGTAGCGGGCGCGGAGCTTCTTGCGAGCCGGGTCGAAGTCGAAGTTGAAGGCGTCGACGGTGTTGATCTCGGGGAAGCGCGCATCGCGGAGTCGACGGTCGACGGCGCTCTTGATGCGGCTCTGCTTCTCCTCGTCGCAGAGGCGGTGGACGACGTCGGTGGTCGACAGGTTTTCCTTGGCCGCGCGCTCGAGGATCGCGGCGACGACCTTTGCCATGCCTGGGAGCCTGAGCCAGCGGAGCTTTTGCACGAGCAGATCGAGGTCGTCGCTGCTGGTGGTGCCGTCGTCGTCCTTCTTCTTCATGACGGCTCCTCGGTCGAGGGCGGAGGCTCTCCCGGATCGCGCGTCATGGGCGTGGGCGAGAGCTGGTCGTAGACGGAGAGGTCGGGCTCGGGCAGAGAGATGGCATCGAGGACGTCGTTGCCGAGGCGCAGGGGAGCGGGCTGCGGAACGAGTCCGCGCTTGTGGCGCATGACGTACTCGACATACTCGGCGCCGACGTGTCCGGTCTGCATGACCTCCCTCATGGCGCTCTGGGTAGCGATGGCGCCGAAGACCTCGACGAGGAAGGTGAGCCGGAGGGTCTCGCGATGAACGGACCGGGAGCCAGCGGCGAGGATCTTGAAGTAGGCGTGTCCGGTTTCGCCGAGCGCGATGAGCGCCGGGGGCAGCGCGCCGGCGGCCCGCGGACGCTGCTCGAGCAGGGTCTTCTTGTGCGAGGGGTGCTCGATGTCCTGACCGATGTCCCACACGCGGCGGTGCTGGGCGACTTGCTTGGTCTCGAGGAAGATCGAGACGAAGTCGTCGTCGGCGCGCACGATGACCTGCTGCGAGGCGAGCCTCGACGGGACTGAGTAGCGGTTGCGGTCGAAGGGGACGCGGAACATCTTGGTCACGCCCATGCCCTCGACGTCGTCGGTGTCGAAGGGCGTCGAGGGGATGGGCTTGAGGCGCTGTTTCTCTTCGTGCTCGAAGACGAGCTGCGGGACCTTGCCGGTGATCTCGTGCACGCGGCCGTTGGCGAAGTCGTCGCGCCAGCGGGCGGCCTGGGTGTTAAGGTCGAGCAGATCGCGGACGCGGCGTCCTGGCCAGAATCGCTGTCGGACGAAACCGATCGGTCTCTCGACGCGCCCCTTCTCATTGGCCTTTCTCACGTTGCAGGCGCGGACGGCGAAGCCGCGCGCGCGTGCGTACTCGAGGAACTTCGGGTTGAAGACGGTGGCCGTCTGCGTGTGCGAGAGCACGACGGTCTTCATATTGTCGAAGATGTCGACGAGGGCCGTGCCGGTGTTGAAGCGCAGGCATCGCTCCATGCAGCGGAGGAAGGTGCCCATCGACTGGCTGAGGGTGAACTCGATGTAGAGCCGTCGCGAGTAGCAGAGGACGGCGACGAACGCGCTGACGCGACGTGGGACCCCCGGCAGTGCGAAGCCGAAGTCGGCCCAGTCCACCTGCATCGCCTCCCCCGGCGCGAAGTCGAGGGTCAAGAACGCCGCCCGTTGTCCGCGGGGGCGCAGCCGCCGCAGGCGGTCGCGCAGGATGGTGACGCCGCCCGTGTACCCGAGCGGCCGCAACCGCTCGAGCACGGCGGGCGCGAGCATCTCGGGTGTGTCGTCGAGCACGGCGCGGATCGCGGGCTCGTACGGGTCGAGGATCGAGCCTCGCGGATCGCCCGCCGGCTTGGGGGGCGCGCGATGGCGCCCGAGGATCTTGCGGACGGTCTTTCGCGCCATGCGGAGGCGTTTGGCGATCGCGCGCACGGCGACGCCCTCGACGAGGCCGAGACGCAGCACCTCGGCGACGCGGCCGGAGGAATCCAGTGGCTTCATCGTCGAGACCAGACGAGCCGGAGCTGTCGCCGCACGTCGCGGAAGTCACCGACGCCGCGGAGGCGGCGGCGGGCGCGCGGCGGGGGGATCGCGAAGTCGAATCGTACGAGCGGACTCTCGGCGGGCCACAGGTCCTCGCACCATTGCTCGGAACCGAGCCACGCGTCGCGGTCCTCGCCCGCAGAAATCACAGCGTAGAGCGGCTCGCCGCTGAAGAGCGCGATCCCCTCCAGCAGCGTGAGCAACGCCCGCGGATGCGGCGGACGGATGGGGAGCCGCGCCTTGATCAGGTCGTCCCCCTCCGGACTCGTCACGAGCAACTTCAGGTCCTCGCCGAGCCGCAGCGTCGTCGACCACAGGGCCATCGCGATTCTCCGTATCGGCGCGCGTCTGCGCAGCAGGTGCCGACGTCGTCACAATGACGTCGAGGGGGGCCGAAGAGAATCCGTGATGCGTCACTTTCTGCGCAGAATTCTTGCCCCGCCAGTGATGCTGCCGACGGGAGTGCTTTCGAGCTCCCTTGCGCGAGCGCTGGTAGAGGGCCCCGGCGCGGCGTAGCGATTCGCGTCGCCGCTTCTTGCGGCAGTCCCCCGCGCAGTAGATCTGGCCTCGATCGCACGGTACGCAGACGTAGACCTCGCGCCCGCAGAGCGCGCAGAAGAAGACTCTGAGCTGGGGCTCGGAGGGGGCCTCGCCATCAACTTGCCCGTCCATCGGGACCATCGGATCCTGGGACCGGGCACCATGGCCAAGATCGGACGCAACGACGCCTGCCCGTGCGGCAGCGGCAAGAAGTACAAGCGGTGCTGTCTGACCGCGCAGGTCGCGAACCCCCACGCGGCGACCACTGCGGCGGACATCGCCGACTCCGTCGTGGACGGCGACGACATCTGCGATTGCTGCCTCGAAGACTTGGAGCAGCGAGCCGACCGCGCCCTCGACCTGATCCTCGACGGTCACGTCGACGACGCCGAGGCGATGGCTCACGATCTGATGCGAGACTTCCCCCGAGAGGTCGAGGGGATCGACCTGCTATCCATGGTCTCGGAAGCCCGAGGGGAACGCGAACGCGCCGCCGAGCTTCTCCGTCGCGCCATCGCCATCGTGCGGGTGCATCCGCATCACGACGCGGAGACCCGAGTACTGATGAATCTGAGGCTCAAGGAACTCGAGCTGCGAGCCTGACATCGCCCCTCAGACCGTCGTGGGACCCGGGTCCCGGTGATTCCGGTGGAAATGGGACCCTCGCTGACCGGCGGTGACATGCGATCCGCGCATGGCGGCAGCGATCGCGGCGCTGCCGGCGGCGACGCTGGCGTCCGCGTGCGCCTGCGCCCGATCCGGCTCGCCCACGTGCTGTTGCTGGGCGCCGCGACAACCGAGGAGCATCGTGGCGACGAAGAGGAGCGTTGAGGGGTGAGCCACGCAATCATCGTGGCACGCCCGACGCCGGCCGGAGAGGCGGAGAGCAATTTTTCGCACGGTTGCCGCTGCCACGCCCCCTTAGGTCCGGCGCCGGCCGCGCGCTTCTCCGACGTCGACGCGCGTCGCTGCGACCCGAG
>DATCBD010000097.1:0-28229 GCA_036512155.1 Gaiellaceae bacterium
TGAACCAGTTGCTCGTCGAGATGGACGGCTTCGAGATGAAGGACAACATCATCCTGATCGCCGCCACGAACCGGCCCGACATCCTCGATCCCGCGCTGCTTCGCCCGGGCCGCTTCGACCGGCAGATCAGTGTCGACCGTCCCGATCGCATCGGCCGCCGCAAGATCCTCGAGGTGCACACGAAGGGCAAGCCGCTGGCGCCCGAGATCGATCTCGACACGCTCGCGTCCGGAACGCCGGGCTTCACCGGCGCCGACCTGGCGAACCTCGTGAACGAGGCCGCGCTGCTCGCAGCGCGCCGCGGCAAGAAGATCATCGAGCAGGAAGAGCTCGAGGAAGGAATCATGCGCGTCGTGGCCGGCCCCGAGAAGAAGGCGCGCCTCCTCTCCGAGCACGAACGCAAGATCACGGCGTACCACGAGATGGGCCACGCGCTCGTCGGGCATTACCTCGAGCACACCGATCCGATCCACAAGATCACGATCGTGTCGCGCGGCCAGGCGCTCGGCCTCACCATCTCGCTGCCGACCGAGGATCGCTACCTGACGACGCGCACCGCGCTCATGCACCAGATGGGCATGATGCTCGGCGGCCGCGCCGCGGAGGAGATCGTCTTCCACGAGGTGACGACCGGCGCCGCGAACGACCTCGAGAAGGTCACGTCGACGGCGAAGTCGATGATCATGCGCTTCGGCATGAGTGAGAAGCTCGGCCCGCGCGTGCTCGGCCGCAGCCATGACATGCCGTTCCTCGGCCGCGACTACGGCGCCGAGGCCGACTACTCCGAGGAGATCGCGCGCGAGATCGACGACGAGATCCGCCGCGTCATCGAGGAGTCGCACGAGCTCGCTCTCTCCGTGCTGCGTGAGCACATGGAAAAGCTGCACCTCGTCTCGCAGATCCTCATCGAGCGCGAGACGATCGACCGGGATCAGTTCGAGCGCCTGCTTGCGGGTGAGGACGAGGGGACGGTGTTCCCCG
The DNA here is from genome assembly GCA_036512155.1 of Gaiellaceae bacterium. Lineage (GTDB taxonomy): Bacteria > Actinomycetota > Thermoleophilia > Gaiellales > Gaiellaceae > Palsa-739. The sequence goes on from DATCBD010000097.1 coordinate 982, forward strand.
AGGAGGCTGCGCCGGCCGAGGCTCCGCAGCCGCAGGAGGAACCGAAGCGCGAGCGCAAGCCGCGGCCGCGGCCGTTCCCGATCCCGGGAGCGACCATGCAGCCGCCGCCGGATCCCGCGAAGTCCTAGCCTCATGATCGAGATCTCGTGTGAGGCGTGCGGCTGGCTCGCCCTCACGAACCAGCCGGCCCATCACGTGTGGGCGGAGCACGTGGCCGGATGTCCCGCGGTCGGCGGCGCAGTGCGGCACATTCCCGACCTGCCGCCGCTGCCGCAGCGTCTGCCGGAGATCCATGCGTGCAAGCACAGGCTCGTGCGGCGTCAAATCGCGGTCACCGCGGCCGGCATCAAGCGCTACGCCGTCGTGTGTGAGCTCTGCGGCCGTCGCGTCGACGCGGCCTAGGAGGCTCCGGCGGAACGGTGCTCGTCGCAGGGATGCGCTGGGCGGATGCGATGCAAGGACGCAGGTCGCGTTCGTAGCCGGTGGCTACGGGCGCGACCGAGGACGCAGCAGCGCGCCGATCCAGCGCATCATCTGCGACACAGTCACTGTTTCGCCGGAGCCTCCTAAAAGAGCGCGCCGATCGACACGGTCTCGACGATGCCCTTGACGCTGCGCGCGAGCTTCGCGTCGAGCGTCACGAGCGCGTCCGCCTGCAGCTGCGTGAGCGCGACGCACTCGGCGTCGTAGGTCGACGCCCAGCCGAGCTGCTCTGCGATGTCCCATGCCCGGCGGCGGAGCACGGCGTCACCGAGGAGCCTGATCGGCATCTGCCCGATGCGCTTGAGGCGGTCGCGCGCAGCCTCGGCGGGGATCTCGCCTCGTTGGACAGCCTCATGGAGCAGCGACAAGGTCTGAGAGCGAAGGAGGGTGGGCGCGAGCAGCTTGTGCTTGGCGGAGACCTCGGCCTCTGTGCTCGCGAGATGGAGGACGGCGCCCGCGTCGACGACGAACTTCGTCATGCGCGGAGCGTAGCGTTGCGCCGGCGGGGCACCTTCTGTATTGGTGCCGCTCCCTGCGATCAACGGCGCATTCGACGCGCTCTACAGCCCTGGCGACCAGTGGTACTGGCGCTCGGCGTAACCGCCCAGCGACCCAGGGTGCGGAGGCCATCGATTGGCTGCGAGCGCTTCGCGGGGTCGCGAGCCCGCGGGCGACCGAGCCTTGACGCGCGGCTCCAGCGGTATAGGGTCGAGGTCCATTGGCAACGCGACCGCGCCTGCGGTTCTGCGGAGGGAGTGGCATGTCGCGTCAGGTCTTCGTTTCTGGTCTGGTCGGAAGTCTCGGCGCGCTTGGGGTGCTGTTAGCTCCTGCGCCTGCGCTGGCGTCTAATCCAGTGACGTACACGGCCACCGACGTGAGCCCGGATGTATCGGGCGCACCAGATATCACGAGCGTCCTCGTCTCGGACAGCACGCAGGGCCTGATCACATTTCAGCTCAACTTCGCGCCAGGGACTGAGCAACAGGCGCAAAGACAACTACAACATCTACATCGACGCAGATCAAAATCCGACGACCGGTGATCCATCTGGGGCCGGCACCGATTACCTCCTTCAGTACGACGGCACTCCGAACGGCGGCCTCGCTCTCTTCAAGTGGGACGGAACTTCCTCGTACCAGTTCGTGAAAAGCGCCTCGCTGACGGGGAGCTTCTCTGGAGACAGTCAGTACTTCGTGATTGCAGCCTCGGAGCTCGGCATTACGGATGGCTTCAACTTCAACGTATCCGCCGCCGTAGGGCCGGGCGACTCGCAGAGCTCCCAAATCGATTTCATCCCCGAAGACGGAACCAACGCCCATTACTCCATGCAGTCGAAGGCGATCATCAAACTGCAACTGGCCGACTGGGAAGACTCTGCCGTCGCGCACGCCGGAAAGATCTTCTCGACTGCACTCTTGGTGACCCGCTCCGACACAGGAGCTCCGGTTGTCAGTGGCGGAACGGTTAAGTGCAGGCTCGCGTTGCGCGGAGTAACCGTCTCTGTCTTCCAGAGAGGCTTCATCAAGGTGCCGTGGTACAAAGGCGGACCGAAGACGGCAGCCGTTTGTACCTGGCGCCTGCCGACACGCTTTATAGGAGCTGTTCTCACGGCGAAAATGTCAGTCACGTTCGGCAGCTCAACGGTGTCGCGAGTGTTCACAACGCGAGTCCGGAAGTAAGACGCCTCGCGAGAGGCCGTGTAATCAAGCGATCGTGTGCCCTAAAAGGCGGTTGCGCTCGCCTTGCGCGAGCGTGCCGTCACTCGATGCAAAGCGAAGGCCCGCCGGAGCGAGCCTTCTGGGCAACTCAAGTGCTCGCAACCGTCACTCGCGGCGAGTATGCCATGAAGAGGCGCCCCTGGCGCCGGATTCGAACCGGCATCTCCCTGAGTGACGGTCACGTGCTCTGCCAATTGAGCTACCCCGGGGACGACGCTTCACATTCGTAGCCTCTCCGGAAGCGGGTTACGGGCGAGTGACGACTTCGTGCAACGATCTCGACGTGATCCCCATCGAGCAACGCTTCCCGCGGCCGTCCGTCATGGGCGTCGTGAACGTCACCCCGGACTCGTTCTCGGACGGAGGCGTCCACCTCGACTCCGACGTCGCGGCCGCGGCCGCGCGCCGCATGATCGATGAGGGCGCAGCGATCGTCGATGTCGGCGGCGAGTCGACGCGCCCCGGCTCCGACGGTATCTCTGCGGAAGAGGAGCTCCGTCGCATCGTTCCCGTCCTCGAGCGCCTCAACCGCGACGTCCCGATCTCCATCGACACCACAAAGGCCGAGGTCGCGCTCCGCGCGATCGAGCTCGGCGCCGAGATGGTCAACGACGTCACCGCGCTGCGCGCCGACCCCGAGCTCGCGGGCGTCGTCGCCGACACCGGCGTCTATCTCTGCCTCATGCACATGCAGGGCGAGCCGCGCACGATGCAGGTCGACCCTCGCTACGACGACGTCGCCTCCGAGGTGGCCGCGTTCCTCGAGGAGCGGATGGCCTACGCGGTCGCGCAGGGCATCGCGGAGGAAGCGATCTGCCTCGATCCGGGCATCGGCTTCGGGAAGACGGTCGAGCACAACCTCGAGCTGATCCGCCGCCTCGACGTGCTGCTCGCGCTCGGCCGCCCGATCGTGATCGGCATCTCGCGTAAGAGCACGCTCGCCCGTCTCGGCGCGAGCGACCCGGTGAGCGCGAGCGTCGGCGCGGCGGTTGCCGCGTACGAGCGAGGAGCCACGATCATTCGCGCGCACGACGTCGCTGCGCACGTCGACGCGCTCATCGTCGCCAAGGCGTTCGCATGATCACGGTGGAGCTGCGCGCCCTCCGCGTGTTCGGTCACCACGGCGTCTACGAGGAGGAGCGCGAGCGCGGCCAGGACTTCCTCTTCGACGTCGAGCTCGAGGTGGGGGAGCGCGGCTCCTCCGACCGGATCGAGGACGCCGTCGACTACAGCGCAGTGGCGCGCACGGTGCGCGAGATCTCGGATGCGCACACGTTCTCGTTGCTCGAGGCCCTGGCGATAGCGGTCGCGGACGAGCTGCGCGCGCGCTTCGGCGTCGACCGCGCGACCGTGCGTGTCACGAAGTCTTCGGTGAAACCGGCCGGCCTCGAGGGCGCGGCGTCGGTCACCGCGTCGAGGCCTTGACCGCCAACACGTAGGTGAGGCTCTCTGAACGCCCCGTGAGCGCGACCTCGGCGTAGGCGTACGCGCCGACCGCTCCGCCGGTGATCGACGAGCCGTTGAAGTCGCGCTTCCGCAACACGAGCGACTCATCGACGGAGTACGTCCGCGGCCCCCAGATGTGAGCAACGGCGGAGCCGTTGGAGTGGAGGGACACCCGCACGGTCTTGTGCGCAGGCACCCAGATGCGGTAGAGGTCGAGCGGGTCCTCCGCCTGCTGCAGCGTTCCCGAGATCCGGATGGACGGCCGGGCGGCGGTCGTGATCGGCGGTTGCCCGTTGGAGAAGAACAGGCCGGGCTTCACCTGGGGGATATCGTCGTTCGGCTCGCTCGGATCGTTGACCGGCGCCGGCAGTGCGAGCGCCGCGGCGATGTCGAGGACGCCGTACCCGGTCTTCGGGTCGAACCGTTGCGATCCGACCGGCTGCGCACTCTCGCGGAGGAGCGCCGCCACCTGGCTCGCGCTGAGGTTGGGGCGAACCGTCCAGATCCACGCGGCCGCCGCGCTGACGAGCGGTGCGGCGAAGCTCGTTCCTGCGAGGCCGGTCGAGACGCCGCTCGCGTCGTGCGAGAGCGGGACGTCGGCGCTCATGTCCGTCCCGGGCGCCGCGAGGTAGACCCAGTCACCCGAGCTCGAGAACGGCGCCGGAGCGTTCTGCTCGTCGGTTGCACCGACGGCGAGGACGTGCGCGTACGAGGCCGGGTACGTCGGCGGATCTCCGTCCAGGCCGCTGTTGCCCGCGGCCGCGACGATGAGGCAGCCCGCGCGCACGGCGTGGAGGATCGCACTCTGCACCTCCGGATTCGGCTCGGTCCCGCCGAAGCTGAGGTTGATCACCGCTGGGCAATGCTTCGACGCCGTGACGATGCCCTGCGCGGCGGAGCCGGCGTCGATCCCGTCCTCTCCGCGTCCCGCGTCCCAGAGCTCGAGCACGGCCTGCGGGTACACGCCGGTGAAGCCGCCCGAGTCGGGCGCCGCCGCGAGCGAGGCGACCGCGGTCGCGTGGTAGTCGTCCGGTCCCGCGAGGGAGGGGCTGTCGAGGTACGTCGTGTTCGCCCGTCCGGTGAACGCGGGCTGCGTCGCGTCGACGGCGCCGTCGATGACGACGATTGGGACGCCGGGCCCGGGTGCCGTCACCTGGTCGGCGCCGATCGAGTGCAGCCACCACTCGGGCGGCGTGTCGCCCGCTGCGGCCGCGGCCATCGCCAGGGCGCATAGCGCCGCGACGACGACGATCGACAGCCGGCGGTGCACGCTGCCTGAGCGTAGCGCTACCTTCCCGCGCGTGCCGCACGCCTACATCGGCCTCGGATCGAATCTTGGCGACCGGGAGGCCACCATCCATGCCGCGATCGAGGCTCTCGGCGCCGAGCCGGGCATCGCCGTGACCGCCGTCTCGGCGCTGATCGACACGGAGCCGGTCGGAGTCGTCGACCAGCCGCATTTCCTCAACGGCGTCGCCGCGCTCGACAGCGAGCTCTCGGCGCGCGACCTGCTCGCCGTTCTGCTGAATGTGGAGCAGCGGTTCGGACGTCGACGCGACGCCTCCGTTCCGCAGGGGCCGAGGACGCTCGACCTCGACCTCCTGCTCTACGGTGACGCAGAGATCGACGAGTCCGGCCTGCGTGTTCCGCACCCGCGCCTGCACGAGCGCGCGTTCGTCCTCGGCCCGCTCGCGGAGCTCGCTCCCGACCTGGAAGTCCCTGGAAAGGGCCGGGTCCAGACCCTCCTGGCACGGCTACACTGACCTCGGGATGTCGCATCTGGACGATCTCGACGAGTACGAGGCGGATCTCGAGCTCCAGCTGAAGCGGGAGTACCAGGCCGTCTTCACCCTCTTCCGCTATTGCGTGCTCACGCAGGACGCGACGTACCTGTGCAACAAGCTCGACCGCACCTACGTGCCGCAGCAGACGTACCCGTTCTTCCACCTGAAGCTCGAGGACGTCTGGGTCTGGGACAAGAACCGGCCGACGCGGATCATCCCGCGCACCGAGATCTTCACGTCTGGGGACGTGACGATCGAGGAGTTGCGCGGCGAGGGCGACGAGCCGACGCTGACTCCCGAGGCGCTCGCCGAGCGCATCGGCGAGACGCAGCCGCACGAAGAAGACTTCTAAACACAGTTAAGTTTTCGCGATGCTGCTCGCGGTCGACGTCGGAAACACGCAGACCGTCTTCGGGCTCTACGACGGAGACGTCCTCGGCGAGCGCTGGCGCATCGCCACCGAGGCGCACCGCACGGGGGACGAGCTCGGCGCGCTCCTTGGAGACTTCCTCCAGCTGAGCGACCTCGAGGGCATCTGCCTGTCGTGCACCGTGCCGCGGCTCATCCGCGAATACGAGCACGTCGCCGACCGCTGGGCGCATACGCCGCTGCTCGTCATCGGCCCCGGGGTCAGGACGGGAATCCAGATCCATTACGACGACCCGCGCGAGGTCGGGCCCGACCGGATCATGAACGCAGTCGCTGCGAAGGAGCGCTACGGCGCGCCGGCGATCGTCGTCGATTTCGGCACGTCGACGAACTTCGACGTCGTCTCCGCGGCCGGCGACTACGTCGGCGGCGTGCTCGCGCCCGGCATCGAGATCTCCATGGACGCGCTCTTCGCGCGCGCCGCGCGCCTCGTGAAGGTTGACTACGTGGAGCCCCCGTCAGTGATCGGCAAGACGACGGAGAGCGCGCTGCGCTCGGGGCTCGTGTACGGCTTCGCCGGCCAGGTGGACGGCATCGTCGACGCCATCCGCGGCGAGCTGGGCGCGGATGCATCAGTGATCGCGACCGGCGGGCTGGCCGAGCTGATCGCGCCACACTCGCGCACGATCTCGAAGGTCGATCCGTTCCTCACGCTCGAGGGGCTGCGGATCGTCTGGGAACGGAACCGCTAGCCGTGCGGACCATCACGAACGACGCTGACCTTCGTGCGATCATCGGCTCACCCAAAGAGCTTGTCGTTTCGAAGATCTCCGATCACCTGAACGAGCTCACGCGGCAGTTCATCGAGCGCTCGCCGTTCGTCTGCGTGGCCACGAAGATGCCGAACGGGGGAATCGACGTCTCACCGCGCGGCGATCCGGCCGGCTTCGTGCGGATCATCGGCGATCGCGAGCTGTTTGTCCCTGAGCGGCCGGGCAACCGGATCGCAGACACGCTGACGAATCTTCTCGCCGACCCGTCGATCGGCCTGCTCTTCCTGATCCCCGGCGTGGGGGACTCGTTTCGCGTCAACGGGCGCGGTGTCATCACCGACGATCGAGAGTTGCTCGTCCCCAGTGTGGTCGAGGGATCCGTTCCGAAGCTCGGGATCCTCGTATCGATCGAAGAGGCTTACACCCAGTGCTCGAAAGCGCTGATCCGCTCGGACCTCTGGAACCCCGAGCGACACATCGATCGGTCGGCTCTGCCGAGCTCGGGCGAGATCCTCCGCTCGCTCAACGATCCGGCCTTCGACGCGGACGAGTACGACCGGGCGCGTGCGGAGCGCTACGCCCGCCGCGAAGGTCTGTATTAGTGATGTAACCGGCAACGTTCGCAGGGTCCCCGGCCCGCGATCACGCTGCGCGCTGCGTCCTTGCATCGCTTGGTGCTCGCGACCCGGGAACCGTGCAACGTCACCGGCCACATCACTAGCCGCCGCCGTAGATCGAGATCGGCATGCCCTCCAGGAGGATCTCGTCCTCCGGGTCGGGCAGCTCGGCCTCGAGGCGCTCGACGATCTCGGCCGCGCCGGGCGCTGCCGCGAGCAGACGCGTGACGACCTCCTCCGTCGACGAGAGCTGGACGAGCTCGTTCTTGAACGGCTTCGGGAAGCGCCCGTGGCCGAGGTACCAGCCGTAGAACTTCTTCAGGAAGCCGGATGCGCGCCGCTCACCCAGCTCGCGCACCGTTTCGTGGACGAACAGGATCAGCTCCGCGGCCACTTCTTCGCGCGTCGGTTCGACGCCGTCGCCCAGCACGATCTCGCGGATCGCCCACGGATTGCCCTGAGCGCCTCGGCCGACCATGACCGCGGCCGCGCCGGTGGACGCGAGCACCGCCTGCGCCTTCGCGTGCGAGACGATGTCGCCGGAGGCGATCACGGGCACGTCGACGAGCTCGACGAGCTCGGCCGTCAGCGTGTGATCCGCGTAGCCGGTGTACATCTGCTTCGCCGAGCGGGGATGGAGCGTCAGCGCCGCTGCGCCGGCGTCGACGAGTCGCGGGCCGAGCTCGAGGCACGCGCGCGAGCCGTCCTCGACGCCCCGCCGCATCTTCACCGTCACCGGCACCGAGACCGCGGACGAGACCGCCTCCGTGATCCGGCAGGCGAGCTCCGCGTCCTCGAGCAGGCAGGCGCCCGCGCCCGTCTTCGTCACCTTGCGGACGGGGCAGCCGAAGTTCATGTCCACGATGTCGGAGCCGGCCGCCTCCACCATCCGGGCCGCCTCGGCCATCGCCGGCGGCTCGGAGCCGAAGATCTGGATCGCGAGCGGGTGCTCGTCGGCGCCGACGCGGAGATAGTCGAGCGTGCGCTCGTTCCGGTGCTCGATCCCGGCGCACGAGACCATCTCCGAGCAGACGAGCCCGGCGCCGTAGCGCCGCCCCTGCCGGCGGAAGGCCTGGACGCTCACGCCGGCCATGGGGGCGAGGACGACCCGGGTCTCCATCTCGACCGGGCCGATCCGCCAGGATTCGCGCAGTTCCAGGGCCACGCGGGGATGGTAGCCCGACCCCCGTTGACGACCCTGTCGACCGGAGGTACCATCCGCCCCCGCCGGAGGCCAGTCACCGGCCCCCTTTTGCAGCTGCCGCGGGGTCTTTTTCAGGAGGAACAGTTGAAGGAAGTCATTCTGACGCCCGAGGGCTTCGAGAAGCTCAAGGACGAGATCGAGTACCTGTCGAACGACAAGCGCCGCGACATCGCGGACCGTATCCGCACTGCCCGCGAGTTCGGCGACATCGCCGAGAACGCCGAGTACGACGCGGCCAAGAACGAGCAGGCCCACCTCGAAGCGCGCATTGCGATGCTCGAGGAGCGCTTGAAGAACGCGCGCGTCGTCACGAAGAAGGAGATCAAGTCGGGCGAGGTCTCGATCGGGACCAAGGTCCGCCTCCGCGACGTGAAGGCGAACAAGACGGTCGAGTACCACATCGTCGGCTCCGCCGAGGCCGATCCGTCCGCGAACAAGCTCTCGAACGAGTCGCCGGTCGGCAAGGCGATCATGGGCCGCAAGAAGGGCGAGATCGTCGAGGTCGCCGCGCCGCGCGGGAAGATGAAGTTCAAGATCATGGACATCAAAGCAGCCTAGAGCGGTCGCGGCTCTAGACTCGCGCGGATGACCGCGCCCAAGCACTTCCGCGACCGAGACGAGATCGCCGCCGTTCGCGTGGAAGCGGACCCGCTTGAAAACGGCGCCGCCGCCGAGACGAAGCGGCGGCTCGCCGGCCGCGTGCTTGCGCGGCGCGACATGGGGAAGCTCGTCTTCCTCGACCTCGTCGACCGCTCCGGCCGCATCCAGCTCCTCTGTCACGTCGAGCGCACGGGCGACATCGACGTCCACCTGGGCGACATCGTCGGCGTCACGGGCTCGCCCTCGAAATCCAAACGCGGCGAGCCGTCCCTCGACGTCGACTCGCTCGAGATCCTCGCGCGCATCCGCACGCCGCTTCCCGACACGTTCCACGGCGTCACGGACGTCGAGGCGCGGTACCGCCGCCGCTACCTCGACCTGCTGATGAACGAGGAGTCGCGGCGCGACGCCATCCTCCGCGCGCGCATGGTCACCGCGATCCGCGCGTACCTCGACGCCGAGGGCTTCATCGAGGTGGAGACCCCGATTCTGCAACCGCGCTACGGCGGCGGTTTCGCCGAGCCGTTCGTCACGCACTCGAACCTGCTCGACCAGGATCTCTACCTGCGCATCGCCGACGAGCTCTATCTCAAGCGACTCATCGTCGGAGGCCTGGAGAAGGTCTACGAGCTGTCCAAGGACTTCCGCAACGAGAGCTACTCGTACAAGCACTCGCCCGAGTTCACACAGGTGGAGTGGTACGAGGCGTACGCGGACTACACCGACACGATGGAGCGCTGCGAGACGCTCGTCGAGCAGGCGGCGCGCGCGACCGTCGGCGGCACGAAGACGACCTTCCGCGGGCACGGCCTCGAGCTCGCCAAGCCGTGGGCGCGGGTCAAGTTCGTGGACGCGCTGGACGCGCACGGCGTCTGGACGCGCGACGAGGCCGAGCTGCGGGCGAAGCTCACCGCGGCCCGCGTCGACGTCGCGCGCGACAAGACCTGGTCACAGCTCGTCGACCACGCGTACGCGCACTTCGTCGAGCCAGAGCTGATCCAGCCGACGATCGTCTACGACTGGCCGATCGAGCTGTCGCCGTTTGCCCGGACGACGGACGACGACGAGTCCGTCGTCGAGCGCTTCGAGGTCGTCGTGGCCGGCATGGAGTTCGCCAATGCGTTCAGCGAGCTGAACGACAGCGAAGAACAGGCGCAGCGTTTCGCGGCGCAGGCAGACGAGCGCGAGGCAGGCGACGCCGAGGCAGAGCCCGGCGACCCCGACTACGTCGAGGCGATGTCATACGGCATGGCGCCGAACAGCGGCATCGGCATCGGCATCGACCGGCTGGCGATGGTGCTGCTCGGCAAGGACAGCATCCGGGACGTCATCCTCTTCCCGGCGCTGCGCGAGAAGGATTAGGCGACGACAGCCGCGCGGCGTGCTCGACGACGTCGCGCAGGATTTCGTCGAGCGTGCGCGTGGGCTGCCACCCGATCGCGCTGTTGATCTTCTCGATGGACGGCTCCCGGTGGAGGACGTCCTCGATTCCCAGGCCGTAGACCTGGTCGTGCGGAATGAACGTGAGGTCGGACCGCGACTCAGTCAGGTCGAGCACGCGCTGTGCGAGGTCGATGATGCGCACGCGCTCGGCGGATCCGACGTTGAAGATCTCGCCGGAGATGTGCGCCGCGCTCATGAGCCCGTAGACGGCGCGGATCGTGTCCTGCACGTGGCAGAAGGAGCGCGTTTGCAGGCCGTCGCCGTGCACCTCGAGCGGCTCGTCGGCAAGCGCGCGACCGACGAAGCGCGGGATGACCATTCCGTATTGGCCCTGCTGCCGGGGACCGACCGTATTGAAGAAGCGGGCGATGACGCAGTCGAGGTCGCGCTCGTCGTGGAAGCCGAGCGCGAGGAACTCGTCCATGGCCTTCGAGTCGGCGTACAGCCAGCGCCGCTCGGTGACCGGCCCGTACACGCGCCGGTCGCCTTCGTGCAGCGGCCGCTCCTCGCGGTGGTCGCCATAGACCTCCGAGCTCGACGCAATGAGGACGCGCTTGCCGAACTTCGCGCAGTACTGCAGGACGTTCTCCGTGCCCTGCACGTTCGTCACCATCGTGTGCACCGGCTGCTCGACGATGAGGCGTACGCCGACGGCGGCGGCCAGGTGGTAGACGACGTCGACGCGGTGGACGAGCTCGCTGACGACGGACTGCGACAGGATGGAGTCGACGACGAGGTGGAAGCGCGGATGATCGCGCAGGCCGTTGACGTTCTGGTTTTCGCCGGTAGAGAGATCGTCGAGCGCCCAGACCTCCCAATCGTCGGCCAGCAGCAGCTCGGCGAGGTGCGAGCCGATGAAGCCGGCGCCGCCTGTAATGAGTGCGCTGCCCAAGGCACGGCGATGGTAGCCACCCGGGCGGCGATAATGGGGGCATGACGGCCCAGACTCTCGTATTCGCGACGCCGCACTGGGTGAGCGAGCGCCACCACGCGATCCCGATCGCGGCTGTGGTGATCCTTCTCCTTCTATTGCTCCTGCTGCTGCTCTTGCTCCGGAGAGGCAAGACGGCGGACGGCGGCGGAAAGCCGAAGGAGCTCAAGGAGCCGAAGGTGCGCAAGAAGAAGGAGAAGAAGGCCCGCGGCGTCGCCGCCGCCGTGGACGTCGAGCAGCAGCTCAGCCCCACCTTCGAACGGCTCAGGGCGGAGGAACGACGCCTCGACGAGCGGCAGGCGTCGCTCGCCGCGGGCGAAAGCGAGTTCGAGCGCACAGCCGACGAGCGGATCGCACGCCTCACCGAATGGGAGCAGACACTCGCTGCGCGCGAGGCGGCCATCGTCGACCGCGAGGCAGCCAGCCAGGAGGCATACAGCGCGCGCGAGCTCGAGATCGCGAAGCAGGCGGCCGACCTCGCCTCGCGCGAGGCCGCGATCGCGCGTGAGCGCCAGGCCGCGCCCCTTCCGCCGCCGCCCCCGTCCGTGGATCCGCGCGCGACCCCCGAGCTCGAGGAGCGCGAACGCGCGATCTCGACCCGTCTCGCCGGTGTTGCACAGCGCGAGCTGGAGCTCGCCCGCCGCGCCGCCGAGATGGCCGTGCGCGAACGCCAGCCGGCCCCTTTGCCGCCGGAGCCGCCGCCGGCGCCCGCGCCGGTCACGCCGCCGACGTTTCCGCCCACCCCCGAGCCGGCGCCGGAGCCCGAGCCCGAGCCCGAGCCCGCGCCTCCGCCCGAGCCCGAGCCCGCGCCTCCGCCCGAGCCCGCACCGGTGCCTCCGCCCGAGCCCGAGCCTTACTTGGAACCGGAACCGGAACCGCCCGCCGCTCCCGCGGCCGACGCGCCCGGCCGCTGGAACGTCCTCGCCCTCGACCGGCTCGTCGAGCAGCGCGGCCACGAATTCCCCGACCGCGTGGAGGAATGGACGTCCTACCTCTATTCGCTGCGTGCCTACGCGGCGCCGGACGGGAGCCTTCCTGCGAGCTTCGACTCGCTCATCCAAGAGACGTTCGGAGACCTCGTTTGAGGGGACATCCGACGCGTATGGAAACGGTTTGGGCGGCTCGGTCGAGTCATGGGGGTCGGCTACGATGGCTCCTCTTAGGGAAAGGGGTTGCACAGAGTGTTCGAACGCTTCACTGAACGAGCTCGTCAGGTTGTCGTCCTCGCCCAAGACGAGGCGCGCGCGCTCAAGCACAACTACATCGGCACCGAGCACATCCTGCTCGGCCTCCTCCGCGAAGAGGAAGGCCTTGCCGCGCGCGTGCTCGAGTCGCTCGACATCACCGTCGAGGAAGTACGCGCGCAGGTCGCGCGCATCGTCGGCCAGGGCGACGAGGTCACGACCGGCCAGATTCCGTTCACGCCGCGCGCGAAGAAGGTGCTGGAGCTCGCGTTGCGCGAAGCGCTGTCCCTCGGCCACAACTACATCGGCACCGAGCACATCCTGCTCGGCCTTGTGCGCGAGAACGAAGGCGTCGCCGCGCGCATCCTGCTCGACTTCGACGCCGACGCGGAGAAGATTCGCAACGAGATCATCCGCATGCTCTCAGGCCCTGGACGCCGCCAGGGACCGGGCGCGGCCGGCCCTGCCGGCGAGAAGTCGAAGAGCTCGAAGCTGCTCGACCAGTTCGGCCGCAACCTGACGAAGCAGTCGGCCGAGGGCAAGCTCGACCCGGTGGTCGGGCGCCAGACGGAGATCGAGCGACTCATGCAGATCCTGTCGCGCCGCACGAAGAACAACCCCGTGCTGATCGGCGAGCCCGGCGTCGGCAAGACCGCCGTCGTCGAGGGCCTCGCCGCGCGCATCGCCACCAACCAGGTGCCGGAGCTGCTGAAGAACAAGCAGATCTACACGCTCGACCTCGCTGCGCTCGTCGCCGGCTCGAAGTATCGCGGCGAGTTCGAGGAGCGCCTGAAGAAGGTCATGAAGGAGATCATGCAGCGGGGCGACATCATTCTCTTCATCGACGAGCTGCACAATCTCGTCGGCGCCGGCGCTGCGGAAGGCGCGATCGACGCGGCTTCGATCCTCAAGCCGGCGCTCGCCCGCGGTGAGCTGCAGACGATCGGCGCGACGACGCTCGACGAGTACCGCAAGTATCTCGAGCGCGACGCCGCCCTCGAGCGCCGCTTCCAGCAGGTGCGCGTCGAGGAGCCGACGGTGGACGACACCGTCCAGATCCTGCGCGGCCTGCGCGACCGCTACGAGGCGCACCACCGCGTCAAGATCACCGACGAGGCGCTGCACGCGTCCGCGGAGCTCGCCGACCGCTACATCCAGGACCGGCATCTCCCCGACAAGGCGATCGACCTCATCGACGAGGCCGCCTCGCGCATCCGCATCCGCTCCATGAGCGCGCCGCCGCGCTACCGCGAGCTGGAAGAGGAGATCGACCGCGTCCGCAAGGAGAAGGAAGCCTCGATCGAGGCCCAGGAGTTCGAGAAGGCCGCCTCGCTGCGCGACAAGGAGCGCAAGCTGACGCAGAAGAAGCGTGAGCTCGAGGAGCAGTGGCGGAGCGCCGAGAATCTCGAGGAGCAGCCCGAGGTGGGCGAGGAGGAGATCGCCGACATCGTCTCCATGTGGACGGGCATTCCGGTGTTCAAGCTCACCGAGGCGGAGTCGCAGCGGCTCATCCGCATGGAGGAGGAGCTGCACAAGCGCGTCGTCGGCCAGGAGGAGGCGATCGTCGCCGTCTCCAAGTCGATCCGCCGCGCCCGCGCCGGCATCAAGGACCCGAAGCGGCCGACCGGCTCGTTCATCTTCCTCGGCCCGTCCGGCGTCGGCAAGACCGAGCTCGCGCGCACCCTCGCCGAGTTCCTCTTCGGCGACGAGGACGCGCTCATCCAGGTCGACATGTCGGAGTACATGGAGAAGCACTCCGTGTCGCGGCTGGTCGGCTCGCCCCCGGGCTACATCGGATACGACGAAGGCGGCCAGCTCACCGAGGCCGTGCGCCGCAAGCCGTACTCGGTCGTCCTCATGGACGAGATCGAGAAGGCGCACCCGGACGTGTTCAACATCCTGCTCCAGATCCTGGAGGAGGGAAAGCTGACCGACGCCCAGGGGCGCCGCGTCGACTTCCGAAACACGATCGTGATCATGACTTCGAACATCGGCGCCGCTTCGATCTCGAAGAACCAGTCGTTCGGCTTCTCGGTCGGCGACGAGAGCGGCCTCTCGTACGACGAGATGAAGTCCCGCGTCATGGGCGAGCTGAAGAAGGTCTTCCGCCCCGAGCTGCTCAACCGCATCGACGAGATCATCGTCTTCCACAAGCTGGACAAGGAAGAGATCAAGACGATCGTCGACCTGCTGTTGAAGCGCCTGCGCGAGCAAATGGCGACGCACGAGGTCACGGTCGAGCTCACCGACGAGGCGAAGGACCTGCTCGTCGACAAGGGCTACGACGCGGCGATGGGCGCCCGGCCGCTGCGCCGCGCGATCCAGCGCTACATCGAGGATCCGCTCGCCGACTACGTGCTCGGCCGGCAGCTCGAGCCCGGCTCGACCATCCTCGTCAGTCGCAAGGAGGGCGCGGACGGAGACGAGGTGGACATCACCATCATCCCCGGCGAGATGACCCCGGAGAAGGTCACCGTCCCGCCGGACGAGCCCGCAGCGGAGGCCGAAGACACCGACGAATAACGACGAAAGGCCCCGGCATGCCGGGGCCTTTCGTCGTTCGTTCAGTGCTCGCTACGCCGCGATGACCGGGCTTGGCTTCGGCGCTGCGGCCCGCAGGCCGAAGAACCGGGTGCCGGTGCGGAGTGCTCCGCCGGCGGTGAGGACGAGGAATCCGATGCCGCTGAGCAGCAGCGCGATTCCGACGACGATCCCGAAGGTGCTGAGCTGCTCCGCCATGAAGGACGTGTTCAGGGCGGTCGTCAGCGCGGTCTCGGTCACCCACACGTTGCGGGCGCCGTTCGCCACGGGTTGCTTGGTCTGCGGATCGATGGCCGCAAAGGCCTTGTTGCTCGTCGCGCCGTCCGGGGTCAGCTGAGCCTTCGGCGTGCCGGGCTTGGCCACGTACTGGCCCATCTGGGCATAGACGAAGCCGCCGGTCGCCTCGAGCGCATGGATATTCATGTACTCGGCGAAGCAGCGCGCGCGGCTACCGGAGTTGACGGACTGACCGGCGACGCTGCACGTCGGCAGGCTGATGTTCTTCAGGCCGGCGGCCGCCGCCTCGGCCTTGATCCCGGCCGGGGTCATGTCGGACGTGCCGACGATCTGCTGCTGCTTCAGCTCGGAGCTGACGGTGTTCTTGCCGTTGCTCCCGAGGACGATCGCCGCGATCCCGAATGCAATCAGGATGATTCCGGCGGCGACTCCACCGAGCTCGAGAATCCGTTTCATGACTTCTCCTCCGATCTGGCTTCCATGAGTACTGAGGGTCATCGTGCTCGGCACACCTCCCGCCGCCAGCAGGGTCGACGCGGAACCTCGCTGCGGCTTTCCCCCATCGCCTCTGCGGGTGAAGCAGCCCGCTGAACCACCCATAGGGGGAAGAGTCAAGCGCCCCCGCGAGCGGAGGATCACGTCAACAGGAACGGGGCCCCGATGCGGCGGGGGCTCGGCTCTCCTCGGGCGATACGAAAGCGGCTCCCTGCGGCGGGGGCCGCTTTTTCTTTGGCCGGAAGCCGTGACGAACTCGTCCGCTTCGCTCCGTAGGCTGGGAGCATGACCACGGTGTTCCTCGGCGTTTCTCGTTTCGCCTGTAACCAGGAGCCGTAGGCTTGGCGAAGCCTGCGGTCCAGTACGCCTGCACGGAGTGCGGTTACGCCTCCGGGCGCTGGTTCGGGAAATGCCCCGGCTGCGCGACGTTCGGCACGCTTGTCGAGGAAGTCGTCGGCCAGGTCACGGGGGCCAAGGCGCCCCCGAAGCCGCTCCTCAGGCTCGTGGACGTCTCCGCCGAGGAGGCCGAGCGGATCTCCACCGGCGTGCCGGAGCTCGACCGCGTCCTCGGCGGCGGGCTCGTGCCCGCCTCGCTCGTCCTCGTCGGCGGCGAGCCCGGGGTCGGCAAGTCGACGCTGCTGCTCACGGCCCTCCAGGCCATGAGCGCAACGCACAGGACGCTCCTCATCACCGGCGAGGAGTCGATCGCGCAGGTGAAGCTCCGGGCGGAACGACTGGGCGGCGCGGCGAACGTCGAGGTCTTGGCCGAGACCGACCTCGACGTCGTCTGCGAGACGCTGCAGGCCGAGCGCCCCGACGTCTGCGTCATCGACTCGATCCAGACGCTGTACACGTCGGAGCTCGGCTCGGCACCGGGGTCGGTGGCGCAGGTGCGCGAGGCTGCCGCCCGCCTGCTGCGCGTCGCGAAGGAAGCCGGCGTCGCCACCATCCTCGTCGGCCACGTGACGAAGGACGGGACGGTCGCAGGCCCGCGCGTGCTCGAGCATCTGGTCGACTGCGTCCTTCAGTTCGAGGGCGATCGCTACCACGCGCATCGCATCCTGCGTGCGGCGAAGAACCGGTTCGGCTCGACGAACGAGTTAGGGGTCTTCGAGATGACCGGCGCCGGCCTCGTGGGCGTCCCTGACGCGTCGGCGCTCTTCGGTCACACGGTCGAGGGCGAGCCGGGCGCCGCAGTCGCGTGCGCACTGGAGGGGACGAGGCCGATCCTGCTCGAGATCCAGGCGCTCGTCTCGCAAAGCGAGCTGGCGATGCCGCGCCGCGTGGCGACGGGCATCGATCCGAAGCGGCTCGCGATGATCGTCGCCGTGCTCGCGCGCCACGCCGGCATCGGGCTCGGGCAGGCCGACGTCTTCGTCAACGTCGCCGGCGGTGTTCGGGTCGACGAGCCCGGCGCCGACCTCGCCGTCGCGCTCGCGATCGCCTCCGCCGCCAATCGCATACCGGTGCGCGCCGCCATGGCGACGTTCGGCGAGATCGGCCTCACGGGCCGTCTCCGGCCGGCGGCGCAGGCGGAGCGCAGGCTGGAGGAGTGCGCGAAGCTGGGTCTCCGGCTCGTGGTCGTCCCGGCGGGCTCGCCCGCCCATGGCACACTCCAGGTGGCGCAGGCCGAGACGCTGCGTCAGGCGATCCGGGCGGGACTCGATGACCACAGAGCCGACGAAGGAGACGAGCGAGCGTAGGGCCGAGCGGCTGGGCGAGCTCGGGTTCACACGCACGCCCTCGGAGGACGATCCGCGCCGCGACGCGGCGCTGCTGGCCGCGATCGAGAAGATCGCGCCCGGGACGCCGTTCCGGCAGGCGGTCGACGATGTCATCCGCTCGCACGAGGGCGCCCTCATCGTCATCGGCGATCCGAGCGAGCTCGCCTTCCTCTACTCGGGCGGGATCCGCCTCGATGCGCCCTTCCGGCCTCAACTGCTGTACGAGCTGGCGAAAATGGACGGCGCGATCATCGTCGACACCGCGATCAAGCGCCTCGCGTGGGCGAACGTCCAGCTCATGCCCGACCCGACCATCCCGTCCGACGAGACCGGGACGCGCCATCGCACGGCCGAGCGCGTCGCGAAGCAGACGGGCGCGCTCGTCATCTCGGTGTCGCAGCAGCGCGAGACGGTGACGATCTTCGTCGGCCCCGCGCGATATCAGCTCAACCCGGTCGCGGACGTCCTCGCGAAGACGAACCAGGCGCTGGGCACGCTCGAGACGTACAAGGCGCGCCTGGAGCAGGTGCTGACCCGGCTGACCTCGCTCGAGTTCCAGAACGCGGTCGTGCTCGACGACGTGCTCGTCGTCCTCCAGCGCGCGGAGATGACGGCGCGCATCGCGGATCGAATCAGTCGCGACTGCATCGAGCTCGGTGCGGAAGGGCGACTGATCCGGCTGCAGCTCGACGAGCTCGTCGGCGACGTTCCGGCGGAGCGCGACGCGATCGTGCGCGACTACCACTCGGGCGGATCCGCGCCGGAAGCGACCGCGGCGCTCGAGCGGCTGCGCGGTTTCTCGTATCGCGAGCTGCTCGAGTTCGACCGCCTCGTCGACCTGCTCGGTTACGACCGGACGGTCAATCCGCTCGACTTCAGCGTCTCCCCGCGGGGCTACCGCGTGCTCTCGCACATCCCGCGGCTGCCCGACGCGATCGTCCACCGGATCGTCGACGACTTCGGCTCCCTGGACACCGTCGTCCGGGCCTCCCAGCGCGACCTCGAGGGCGTGGAGGGGGTCGGCGCCGTGCGGGCACGAGAGATCAGGGCCGGGCTCCGCCGGCTCCAGGAGCACAACCTGGTGGACCGGTACTTGCAGCTGTAAAAACCCCAGGAAAGGCCGGAAATGTGCCTTTTCCAGCCATTTCTGCTAACCTTGGGTTCATCGGGCCGGCGCCCACAACGCGCCGGCTCTTTTGGCGAAACACGCATCGAGAAGGGGAGGTCGGCGTTGTACAAGGTCGGCGACAAGGTGGTGTATCCGCACCACGGTGCCGGGACGGTCGTCAAGAAGGAGTCCCGCGAGGTGCTCGGTCAGAAGCGCGAGTACCTGACGATCAAGATCCTGCATAACGACATGACCGTGCAGGTCCCGTGCGAAAACGCCGACCAGGTCGGTCTCAGGCGCGTCATCGGCGAGAAAGAGGTCGGGGTCGTCATCAAGGCCCTCACCGGCGGCTCGACCGAGATGCCGAAGAACTGGAACCGTCGCTTCAAGCACAACCGCGACAAGATGAAGACCGGCGACATCCTCGAGCTCGCCGAGGTCGTCCGCAACCTCTCGCTGCGCGACAACGAGAAGGGCCTCTCCACCGGCGAGAAGCAGATGTTCGTGAAGGCGAAGAAGATCCTCGCCTCCGAGCTGATGTACGCCAAGGGCATGGACGAAGAGGAGTGCGCCGAGTGGCTCGAAGGCGTGCTCACCGGCGTTGAAGGCAACGGCAAGAAGAAGGCGACGGCGAAGAAGAAGCCCGTCGCCGCCGCCGTCTAGCCGGCGGCACGCGCATGTCCGTCTGGGCGATCCTCGTGGCTGCGGGCCGCGGGGAGCGACTCGGGTCGGACCAGCCCAAGGCCTTCGTGAAGCTGGGCGAGCTACCGCTGCTGGCGGAGCCGCTGCGCCGTCTCGACGACAGCGAGTGGGTGGACGCGATCGTCGTCGTCGCCCCGCCGGGGTGGGAGGAGCCGGCGATCCTGCTGGCCGAGGAGCTCGGCTGCGCCAAGGTGCGCGCGTGCGTCGCCGGCGGGGAGACGCGCGCCGACTCGGTGCGCGCCGGCCTCGCCGAGGTGCCGGACGACGCCGCTGCGGTGCTCGTGCACGACGCGGCGCGGCCGCTGCTCACGGATGAGGTGATCGGGCGCGTGCTCGCGCCGCTCGCCGACGGCTGGGAGGGCGTCGTCCCCGGGCTCCCGGTGTCCGACACCGTGAAGCGCGTCGGCTCGGACGGCGGCATCGAGGAGACGGTCGCGCGCGACGGGCTCTGGACGGTGCAGACGCCGCAGGCCTTTCCGGTGGACACGCTGCGCCGCGCCGTCTCCGGCGGCGCAGACGCGACCGACTGCGCCGGCCTCGTCGAGGCGGCCGGGGGCCGTGTGAAAGTCGTTCCCGGCGATCCGCTGCTCCTGAAGGTGACGACCGCCGAGGATCTCGCTCGGGTGGCTTCGCTGCTGTGATCGTCGACTACCACATGCACCTGCGCAACGAGCGCGGCGGCATCGACCACACCGCCGGCGCGGTGGAGCCGTTCGTCGAGCGCGCGCGCGAGCGCGGGGTGGGCGAGATCGGCTTCACCGAGCACGTCTACTACTTCGAACAGACGCGGTCGTTCTGGCCTTGGCCGTACTACATCGAGCGCTGTCATTTCGATCTCGACACGTATGTCGACGCTGTGCTCGAGGCAAAGCGCCGCGGTATGCCGGTGAAGCTCGGCCTCGAGGTCGACTGGGCCGGCGAGCGCGCAGATGAGCTCGCGGAGGTCCTCGCCCCGTACCCGTGGGACTTCCTTCTCGGGTCGGTGCACATGGTCGACGACCACGCCATCGACAACGGGGCCGGCCTCTGGGCCGAGCTGCCGGAGGACGAGGTGTGGCAGCGGTACGTCGAGACGCTCTCGGCCGCAGCCCGCAGCGGACACTTCGATGTGCTTTCGCACCCGGATCTCGCCAAGATCTACGGCGTGCGCGGGAGCGACGAGCAGTACCGGGAACTGGCGGACGCTGTCGACGAGTCCGGCGTCGCCCTCGAGATCTCGACCGCAGGTCTGCGCAAGCCGGTGGGCGAGCTCTATCCCGACGCGCGATTGCTCCGGCTCTCGTCGGCGCCGGTGACGTTCGCGTCCGACGCCCACGAGCCCGTGCTCGTCGGCGAAGACTTCGAGGGAGCGGTCGCGTTCGCGCGTGCGAACGGCCGCGACACGGTGAGCGTCTTCGACGGGCGCGTGCGGAGACAGGAGCCGCTCGGGTGAGCGAGTATCGCGTCGGCACCGGCCTCGATGCGCACATGCTCGAGGACGGCGTGCCGCTCGTCCTCGGCGGGGTCGCGATCGACCATCCGCGCGGGCTCGCCGGCCACTCGGACGGCGACGTGCTCGCGCACGCGCTCACGGATGCGATCCTGGGCGCCGCAGGCCTCGAGGACATCGGCGCGCTCTTCCCGTCCGACGATCCGGCGCACGCCGGCGCGGACTCGGTCGAGCTCCTGCGCGAGGCGTGGCGGCAATTGCAGAGCGCCGGCTGGGAGCTCGTCAACGCCGACGTCGTGCTCATCGGCGAGGAGCCGCGGCTCGCGCCGCACCGTGACGCGATGCGTGGGCGGCTCGCCGGCGCGCTCGGTGTCGAGCCGGAACGGGTGGCCGTGCGGGCGACGACGACCGACGGTCTCGGCTTCACCGGCCGCGGCGAAGGGCTCGCCGCGCAGGCCGTTGCGCTGCTGCGCCGATGAAGTTGCGCATCGTCACGCACGTGGAGCACCCGGAGCTCCGCGGGAAGCTTCCCGACCTGTGGCCGGAGTTCATGCACCACGACGAGGTGGTCTCGTCCTTCTGGCCGCAGCTGTACGAGGTCTATCCCGACTTCCAGCTGTGGGTGCTCGACGGCAGGCGGCTCGTTGGGTACGCGTGCACGCTGCCGGTGGTGTGGGACGGCGTCCCGCGGCCGAACGGCGTCGACTGGGCCGTGACCGAGGGGCCGGGCGGGATGCCGACGACGCTGTGCGCGATCGTCGCGGGGCTCGTCCCGCAGTACCGCGGCCACGGCATCAGCGCGGTCGTGCTCGGGCGCATGACGAAGCTCGCCGCCGCGCACGGGCTCGATTCGATGATCGCGCCTGTGCGTCCGCTCTGGAAGGAGCGCTATCCGCTCACGCCGATCGAGCGCTACGTCGACTGGCGGCGGGAAGACGAGCTGCTCTACGACCCCTGGCTGCGGACGCACGAACGGCTCGGCGCGGAGCTGCTCGCGCCGGCGCCGAGCTCGATGACCGTCACCGGGACGCGTGAGCAGTGGGAGGACTGGACATCGCTCCAGTTCCCCGAGGACGGCGAGTACGTCGTTCCCGGCGCGCTCGCTCCGGTGCGCTTCGAGGGCGGCACCGGGACGTACGTCGAGCCGAACGTCTGGATGCGGCACCCGATCGAGGAGCCGCAGCCGTACTAGTAGTGTTACATCACTGCTACCGGCCGCGGCGCTGTGCATCGCGGCGCTGCTTGTCGAGGCGCCGCCGCATCTGCCGGTTCGTTGCCTCCTCGGCCACCCCGCCGCCCTGCTGGTCCTGCATCTCGATCAGCGCTCGTCGCTCGTCGCGCGTCAGCCTCGACATCGCCTTCTGGGCCTGCTGCGGATCGTGCATCTGCTTCGCGTGCGGCTGCAGCTTGCGCATCGCGCTCGCGAGCTCGGGATTGGAGCGCTCGAGAGCCGCGGTGGACGCCTTCTCCAGCCAGCGCTTGAACAGCGGCACCTTCGCGATGAGGGTGATGACCGGGCGGAGGAAGCGCCCGTTCTGGATGCGGCCGAGCAGGGCCAGGACGCCCATGAGGACCAGGAGCCCGAGCAGGATCCAGAGCGGGATCAGGAGCGTGACGATGGAGGCGATCACGGCGCGGATGGTAGCGAGACAAGGCCGTCTCGCACGTGCACGAGACCGTCCCGGGCGAGCGCCGTGACGGCTTCCTCGTCCGACGGCTGCCCGCCGGCCACGACCGCACGGAGTGCCTGTGCTCGCCGTTGCCGGAAGGAGCCCTCGAGCGGGCCCTGCTTGCGCAGCGGCTCGTAGCGGCGGCCACGTGACGGGCATCTCTCTGCGAGCGGGCAGATGCCGCAGCGTGGGATGCGTGCGAGACAGACGGTGGCGCCGAGGTCCATCAGCGCCTGCGCCGCTGTCGGTGAGAACGTCGACCCGGTGCGATCGGTGACGCGGCGGACGTTCACGTCCTCGGGCAGGACGTCGCGGCCCAACGCGAAGCACGCGACCGCGTCGGCGGTGTATCGCCCGACGCCGGGCAGCTCGGTGAGGTCGTCGGGCCACCCGTGCGCGGCGACGTGCTGTGCGGCGCGGTGGAGGTTGAGCGCGCGGCGGTTGTAGCCGAGGCCTTGCCACTCCGTGATGACAGCTGCACGTGAAGCCGCCGCGAGCGCGTCGGCGGTCGGCCAGCGCGCGAGCCACCGTTCCCAGCGCGGCACGACGCGCTCGACCTGCGTCTGCTGTGCCATCACCTCGCTGACGAGGATCGCGTACGGGTCGCGCGTCTTCCGCCACGGAAGGTCGCGGGCGTTGCGCCGGTACCAGTCGAGGAGCTCCGCCTCCACGGTCGGAGACTACGCTGTGCCCCGGTGATCGACCTCCGTTCCGACACGCTGACGAAGCCCACCGCCGGCATGCGCGCGGCGATGGCAGCCGCCGAGGTCGGCGACGAGCAATACCTCGAGGATCCGACCACGAACGAGCTGCAGCGCCGGATGGCGGAGCTTCTCGGCCACGAGGCCGCGCTCTTCCTGCCGACCGCGACGATGGCAAACCAGGCGGCGCTACGCGCGCAGACGAAGCCCGGGTCCGTGCTGCTTGCGGAGGAGCGGACGCACATCCTCGTGTACGAGTGGGGCGGACCGGCGATCCACTCCGGACTGATCATGCGCGGCGTGCGCGCGCAGGCGGGGCGCGTCATGCCGGAGCACGTCGCCGCCGTCCTCGACCCGGATCTCGGTCCCGGTGGGATCGTCGTGCTCGAGAACACGCATCGCAGCTCGGGCGGGCGCGTGTGGCCGCTGGACGAATTCGAGGCGACCGCCGCCGCCGCCCGTGAGCGCGGTGCGGCCGTGCACCTCGACGGCGCGCGCCTGTTCAACGCGTCGGTCGCCGCAGGCCGCGCACCGTCGGACTGGGCGCGGATCGCCGACTCGGTGACGATCTGTTTCTCGAAGGGGCTCGGCTGCCCAACGGGCGCCATCCTCGCCGGCTCCTCCGCGCTCGTCGAGCGCGCGTGGGAGAGCAAGTACCTGCTCGGGGGCGCGCTACGACAGTCGGGCATCCTTGCTGCGGCGGCGCTGTACGCGCTCGACTATCACGTCGACCGTCTCGCGGACGATCACGCGCGCGCCCGTCGTCTCGCGGAAGGGATCGGGATCGGTCCCGCCGAGGTGGAGACGAACTTCGTCGCCATCCCGGATCCATACGGTGACGGCATCGCTCGTGCGGCCGACGCCGGCGTCGCGCTCGGTGAGCTTCGCCCCGGTTGGCTGCGTGCCGTCACGCATCTCGACGTGTCGGACGACGACGTCGACGCGGCGATCGGCGCACTCGGCTCGCGCGTTGTCAACACCGTTTGAGGCACCCTCCCTGAGGGATCGACTCGCGCGTGGGGGCCGCCGATGACCTTTGCATCGCGACTTCGCATTGCGGGCGGGGTCGATGGCAATGGCAAGGTGGCTCTGCGGCTCATGGCTGACATTCACGTCGGTGACGACGTCATTTACCGCGGACGCGTGTTCCGCGTCCGCGGTATCTCGCCCATGAGCGCGAGCCCGCGCCGCTTCCTCCTCGAGGATCCGGACACGGGTGAGAGCGTCGAAGCGCCGCAGGACGACGTCGAGCCGGTCGGGGACGGCGACTCAGCCGCTTAACGCCGTCAGTGTCGACTTCATGTCGGCGGCGGTGAACGGCCAGAGGTACAGCGCGCGCTCGTAGCCCTGCGCGTCGACGACGTACGCGGCTTCCGTGTGAACGATGTTGTGCACCTCAATGCCGGCGATCGTCTTCGGCTCGTCGAGCACGCCGATGTCGTAACGCTTCCAGACGGAGGCGAGCTGCGACGGCGTTCCGACCGCCCAGCGAAACTCGCTCCCGACCTTCCACTTCTGAATGTCCTGCAGCAAGTAGCGGCGCGCGTTTCCGAAGACATTGACGCTGACCGAGACGATCGTGGGTCGAGCTGCCGGCGGGAGACTGCGGACGACGTCGCCCAGTCGCGCTGCCTCGATCGGGCAGTAGTTCCGGCACAGCGGATCGAGGAACGTGACGACGACGGTTCGGCCGCGGTACGCCGCGAGCGAGATCGGCCTCCCGTTCTGATCTTTGAGCGAGAACTTCGGCGCCCGCTTTGCACCGGAGGCCCATTTCGTCGCCGGGCCGCCGATGATCGCGCCGCCGGACTGCATCGCCGGCGAGGTCCCGCAGCCGGCGAGAAGGAGAACGGCAACCCCCAACATCGCCCCGCGCATGCGCACGAGCGCCACCGGCCGAGGATACTCGCTCGTCACGCCCAGTGTCCTCTCAGGAACGTCTCAGGGGTTCTCAAGCGGCGCGGCTGATGATGCAGGCATGACACTCACAACCGCAACCATCGCCAACGCGATCCTCATGGCCGGCATCGTCGCCGCGCTCGCCCGCTTCATCCACCTTCCCTTCCGGATCGAGCGGCACGTGCCGAAGCTCGCGCACGCCGTCTATGTTCCGGGCGAGGAGGAGCACGAGCTCGCGCGCGCTGCCTGACCGTTACGGGGCGAGGCCGAGCGCGAGCCGTTCCACGGCGACCGGCTCGGCCTCGACCTCCGCTCCGACCGGCAGGGCGAGCGAGAAGACCGTCTGTCCGTCGCGGCGCTCGACCGTGCAGCGGCCGCCGTGGGCTCTCGCGATCGCGGAGACGATCGCGAGCCCGAGGCCCACGCCACCCTGTGCCCGCGTGCGCGCGTCGTCGGCGCGCGCGAAGCGGTCGAAGATGGTCCCGATCGCGTCCTCCGGGACGCCCATTCCCTCGTCGGCCACTTCGAGGACGATCTCGCCCCCGACCGCGTGCCCCCGCAGCGTGATTTCCGCGCGAGGCTCCGTGTACTTGACCGCGTTCTCGAGCAGCGCGTCGAGTGCGCTCCGCAACGCCTCGGGATCGACCCGCGCGACCCCGGCGAGATCCAGGTCGAGCCGCCACGAGCGCGGCGCCACCTCCGACCAGCGCATGAACACGTCCTCGAGGAAGCGGTCGATCTCGACGTCGCGCAGAACGACGAAGTCCGGCTGTTCGGCCTTCGCGAGGAGCAGGAGCCGGTCGACGATCCGTTCCATCCGCTCGAGCTCGTCGAGCGCGACCGTCAGCTCGGGCGAGTCCGGCGTCTCCCGGCACAGCAGCTCGAGATGGCCGCGCGCGATGGTGACGGGGGTGCGCAGCTCGTGCGACGCGTCGTGGAGGAACCGCTCCTGCCGCTCGAGCAGCGACGCGCGCATGTCGGCCACCGCTTCGACCTCGCGCATCGCCGACTGCCGCCTGCGCGCGTGCCACACCATGGCGAGGAACATCGCCGACATGAGCGGCACCTCGAACAGCTCGCCCCAGAGCTGGATGCCGGCAAACGCATCCGAGAGGATGCTCGCGCCCGTCGCGAGGATGACCGTCGAGAGGATGAGGCCGGTCACGCCCGGAGACCACACGCGGAACCCGTAGACGATCGTCAGGCTGATCCACACGAAGTGGAACGGCACCGTCTCCCAGGCCGGCCACGCGATCATGGCCAGCCAGTTCGCGATCGCGAAGAGGCCCCACAGGACCTCTACGGCGTTACGCTGCAGCCAGCCTGTAGCCCGCATGGCGAACCGTTTCGATGTGCGCGTCGGGACCGAGCTTCTGCCGCAGGCGGCGCACGCAGACGTCGACGACGTTCGAGCCCGGGTCGAAGTCGTATCCCCACACGTCGGCGAGCAGGCGCTCGCGGCTGATCACCTCGCCCGCGTGCAGGAGCAGGTGGTGCAGCAGGCGGAACTCGCGGTCGGAGAGATCGGTGACGAGGTCGCCGACGCGCGCCTGGCGGCGCGCCAGGTCGAGCAGCACAGGCCCGGCGTGCAGCACGTGCTCGTCGTCGCCGGGCGGAACGGTCCGGCGCAGCTGCACCCGGATGCGCGCGAGGAGCTCGTCGAGCGCGAACGGTTTCGACACGTAGTCGGTGGCCCCGAGCTCGAAGCCCTTCAGCTTCGTGCGCAGGTCGCCGCGCGCGGAGAGGACGACGACCGGCAGCTGCGGCTGCTCTCGGTGGAGCTCCTGCAGCACCCGGAGCCCGTTCATCCCCGGAAGCAGCAGATCGAGGACGACGAGGTCCCACTCCCGCGAGCGCGCGAGCGTGAGGCCGTCGAGGCCGTCGTCAGCGGTGACGACGCCGTAGCCCTCCGCTTCGAGACCGCGCCGAACGAACGCCTGAATGCGCGTCTCGTCCTCGATCAGCAGGATCTGCATCGTTCCCCCTCGCGACTCTAACCCGGTTGCAGATGACGTGTAAATGACGCCGTGGTGACAATTTTGTCATTTTCGAGCCCCGTTGATCGCGGTCCGGTAGACAACCGGTCGGGGATGCGCGCCACGGGCTTCAAGGTGCTCGGAGTTGCCGTCGGCTTGGCCGCGGCAGGCGTGCTCATCGGCCTGTACGTCTCCAAGCTCACCACCGACGCCG
>DATCBD010000098.1:0-19575 GCA_036512155.1 Gaiellaceae bacterium
TTCGACTGCGCTGCCGCATCCTGCGCGTTGCCGCGGAAGCTGAGGTACGACGGCACCGCGATCGCAACCAGGATGCCGAGGATGACGATGACGACCAGGAGCTCGATGAGGGTGAAGCCGCTCTCCTCACGAGCCAGGCGCCTCTGAATCTTGCTGATCATTCGGAATCTCCTTCGACGGGGTGGATGGCGCGCTAGAGCGCCTGCTAGGCCTGCTATCGACGCCTGCCTCGCCCAGCACGAGGGGCAAAAGGGTGATCGTGTCCCGAACCATTCATCCCCCGGAGTGAGGGAGCGGAGGCGGAATCGTCGCAATCCGGCCGTCTCGTCGGAACGTACTCGTCGAGACAACCGCTCTCCAGGAGGGACCATGAACGTTCGCTGCTTGCCGGCAGGCGCTGGCGTGCTGGCCGCCACGATGACGCTGGCGGTCGCCGGAATTGCGACCGGAGCGACGGACTCAGCCCCATTCGTCGCACAGTTCAACCACGTCCAGACCCTCGGTTCGACGATGCCGAAGAGCGGTGACATCAACCCCTACGGGATCGCCGTCGTGCCTGCGAGCAAGGGCTCGCTGAAGGCAGGCGACATCCTTGTCAGCAACTTCAACGACAAGAAGAACCTGCAGGGGACTGGGACGACGATCATGCAGATCTCGCCGAAGGGGCGGAAAAGCGTGTTCGCCACCCTCACCCCCAGCAACCTCCACGGCAGCTGCCCTGGCGGTGTCGGCCTGACCACGGCGCTCGCGGTCCTGAAGAGCGGCTGGGTGATCGTCGGCTCGCTTCCAACCGCGAACGGCATGTCGAAGACCGCGCAGGCCGGCTGCCTGATCCTCGTCAACTCCTCCGGGAAGGCCGTGAAGACGATCTCAGGCGGCCCGATTGCCGGGCCGTGGGACATGACCGCTGTCGATCAGGGCAGCAAGGCGACACTGTTTGTCACGAACGTCCTCAACGGAACGGTCGCCGCAAGCCCCAAGACCGTTCTGCAGGGAACCGTCGTCCGGATCGGGCTGAGCACCGGTGGCAGCTCTCCGTCGATGACGTCCGAGACCGTGATCGGAAACGGCTTCCCTGAGCGAACCGACCCGGGCGCCCTCGTCGTCGGCCCTACCGGCGTCGCACTCGGCCTGAACGGGACGCTCTACGTCGCAAACAGCGTCGTCAACAAGATCACCGCGATCTCCTCCGCGATGACTCGCACCCACGCCACCCGCGGCACGACGGTCTCGTCCGGCGGCAACCTGAACGATCCGCTCGGCCTCACGATCGCGCCCGGTGGTGACATCCTCGAGGTCAACGGCAGCGACGGGAACCTGATCGAGCTCACACCGGGCGGAACGCAAATCGCGGTCAAGATGCTCGACACGAGCCCTGTTCCACCGGGGCTGAACGGCAACGGGACCCTGTTCGGGCTCGTCCCGGCCCCAGGCACCGCAGGCGTCTACTTCGTCGACGACGGCACGAACACGCTGAACATCCTGCGCCGTTAGTCGAGGCGCTGCTCAGCCGGCCTTCAGGCTTGCGTGGATCTCCCGGGTGAGGCTCTCGATCTTCTCGGTCAGCTCCTTGTCCTGCTGCGTAAGGCTGGTGTTGGCCGTGAGCAGGGCTTTGAGCTCGTCGGTCTCCTTCTTGAGCGCGGTCTCGCGTAGCTGCATGTGATGCATGACCTCCTCCCGGTGGGCCTCCAGCTGATCAAGCGCGATCTTGTCGCGGTCGGCTTGCCGTGTCTGCGCGAGCAGGATCAGTGGTGCGGCGTAGGCGGCCTGGGTCGAGAAGGCCAGCCGTCTCAGCCTTGCGACCGAACGTGTCCTCGCCGAACGCGCTGGTGGGCACGAGTCGAAGTTCGGTCGGCGCACGCACAGTCCTTCGGTAGAGCCGCGGCGCTGCGAGACTGTGTCCGGTGAGGAGCGTTCTCGTGCTGTGCGTCGTGGTGGCGCTCGCAGGCGGCGCGGCACATGCCGTGGTGTCTCCCGTTGCGGTGCCGCGCGATACGGAACCGTGGTGGGCGCCGCAGGGGACGACCCTTGCGTTTCAGCGCGCGTCAGCCGAGCTGGGGAGCGGCGACGTGCTGTTCACACCCACCGTCCGCGGCCGGGAGGTCGACATCGTCGGCCCCGGACGCGCGCGTGGCTTCCGGCCCGGGAGCGGCGAGCTGCTCGTCGAGACGGGCTCGTCGACGAGCGTGCGTGACAGCACCGACCGCCAGGTCGGGAGCGTCCCCGGAACCGATGCGACCTGGTCGCCGGACGGGACGCAGATCGCGTTCCTCGAGGGCGACGTGCTCGCGGTCTCGGCGGCGAGCAGCGCCGGCGTCCGGCAGCTCGCGAAGGGCATCGCGCCGCCGAGCTCCGACGTGACCGGGCCGGTCTGGTCGCCGGACGGGACCTCGATCGCAATCTCGACGGCCGGCGCGGCGGCCTCGGAGCTCGAGATCGTGCCCGTCGACGGCGCGAAGGCGACGGTCGCGTTCGACGGTGCGGGCGACAACGTGAACCCGAGCTGGTCGCAGGACGGCTCGACCCTCGCGTTCGAGAGCGACGAGAGCGGCCACTGGGCGATCTGGCTCGTCGCCCCGAACGGCAGCGGCGCTCGCGAGGCGATCAGCGGGGGTTCGAACAACCGCTTCCCGCAGTGGAGCCCGGTCGACGGCCGCCTGGCGTTTCTCAGCGACCGCAGCGGTGCCTACGCGCTCTACGTCGGCCCGCCGGACGGGCCCGCGCAGGAGCTGATCGGCGCCGCCGCACCCGACTCGCCGGCGCGCTGGTCGCCGAGCGGCGCCGCGCTCGCGGTCTCCTCGGTCGGCGACTGCAAACGGTTCGGCATCTACGTCGTGAGCTCGTCGCCGCCTGCCCAGCCGGTGCGCCGTTCGAACCAGTGCCGTATCGACGGCACCTCGGGGGCCGACTTCATCCAGGGGACCCCGTACTACGACCTCATCTATGGGTACGGCGGCAACGACTCGATCTTTGCCGGAAACGGCGACGACGTCGTCTACGGAGGGCCGGGAAACGACAAGATCGGAGGCGGCCCCGGCAACGACATCCTCGACGGCGGGCCGGGGAACGACGTCCTCTCCGGCAGCACCGGAAACGACGTGATCTACGGCGGCCCCGGGAACGACACCATCGGCGGTGGTCCCGGGAACGACACCATCTACGCCGGGCCTGGCCGCAACAAGATCAACTGTGGTCCCGGCAACGACACCGCGTACATCCGGCCCGGCGACACCGTGCGCGGCTGCGAGCACGTCCACAGGTCGTAAAGCCGGGTCACTTCAAGAGAAATAGCCGTGTTCGCTGCTAGCGTCGCTCCGTGCTGTTCCGGCAGTTCGTGGACGACGACCTCGGATGCGCCTCGTACCTCGTCGGCGACGAGCATGCGGGCGTGGCGGTCGTGGTCGACCCGGCGTACCGGATCGAGCCCTACCTCGAAGAGGCGGAGCGGCGCGGCGTCCGGCTGACGGCCGTGCTCGAGACGCACACACATGCCGACCACGTCTCCGGACACGGACGGCTGGCGCTCGAGCACGGCCTCCCTGTCTACGTGCACGACGCGGCCGCCGCCGAGTATGCGCACGAGCCGCTCGCCGACGGTTCCGAGATCGAGCTCGGCGAGGTCGTCGTGCGGACGCTGCACACGCCCGGGCACCGCCCCGAGCACTGCGCCTTCGCCGTGATCGACCGGACGCGCGGAGACGAGCCGTGGCTCGTCCTCACGGGCGACTCGCTCTTCGTCGGCGATGCAGCGCGGCCCGATCTCGCGGTCGACGCGCGCGATGGCGCGGAGGATCTCTTCCGGTCACTGCACAGGCTCGTCGACCTCGGGGACGGCGTCGAGGTGTTTCCCGGCCACGTGGCCGGCTCCCTGTGCGGCGCCGCGATGAGCTCGAAGGCGTCGACGACGATCGGATTCGAGCGCCGCTACAACCACGCGCTGCTCGAGGATGAGGACGAGTTCCTCGGCCTCGCGCTCGGACCGCAGCCGCCGCGGCCGCCGAACATGGAGCGGATCGTCGACTTGAACCGCGGCCCGTTCGTGGCAGCGCAGCCGCCGTTGCAGGAGATCGCGGACGCCGGCGACGCAGTCGTCCTCGACGCGCGCCCCGCGCGGGACTTCGCCGGCGGCCACCGCCCCGGCGCCGTCAACGTCCCCGTGTCCGGATCGAGCTTCGCGACGAAGACGGCGTTCGTGTTGCCCGAGCGGCCTGTCGTCGTGCACGCGCGCGACGACGAGGAGGCCGTGCGCGCGGCGCGCTCGCTCTACGCGGTAGGCATCTTCGACGTCGCCGGCTGGCAGTCGGGCGGCGGCGAGGAGCAGGTCGAGCCGGTGACGCTCGAGGAGCTCGAGCGGTTGCTCGCGTCCGGCGAGATCGAGGTGCTCGACGTGCGCGAGGCAGACGAGCGCGACGCAGGGTTCATCCCCGGCACCGACCACATGCCATATCGCAACGTCCGCCAGGCGGCCGAGAACGGCCTCTGCGGCGGCCGGCCGATCGTCACCATCTGCGAGACCGGCGCGCGGGCGGCGGTGGCCGCCAGCGTGCTGCGCGCCGCAGGCGTCTCGGCGCGCCCCGTCGTCGGCGGCATCTCGGAGTGGCGCGCCCGCGGCGGCGAGCTCGCCTCGTTCCGCCGCTGCGGCGGCTAGGGAAGAAGACCGGCCGCCGGCGCGTCTTGTCGGCATGAGCTTCTCCTACGCACAGCAGCACGTCGACGCACTCCGCGACGCGTGGCGCAACCCGCCGCAGAAGAAGCCGGCTCAGCCCGCAGCGGCGAACAGCGTCTCAGCGCGGCGCACGATGCGCGACGCGCCGACGGCGCGGTAGAACGCGAGCGAACGCTGGAGTTGGACGTCCGCCTCGGCGCGACGGCCCGCAGCCACGAACTGCTCGGCCGCAAGCATGCGAACAGGGGCCTCGTCGGCGGCTCCTGAGACGTGGACGTAGGCATCAGCCGCCTCTACTGTGCGGCCGGTGAGCAGGAGGTGCGCAGCACGCATCCGAGGCGTGTCGGCTGTTCTCGAGAATCTCTGGATCCACTCCTCTGCCCGCCCGAGCCGCACGATCGTCACAAGCACCGTGCCGTCTACGCCGGGTGTGCTCGGGACGAACGTGATCTCGCGCACACGGTCGAGGAGCGCGTTCGCTTCGGCGTCCTCTCCGAGGATGCTCCACACGTTTGCGCTGAGCAGGAGTCGCGGCATGAGGGACTGCCAGTCTTGCGAGTCGTCGAGCCGCGCGAGCACCCAGTCCAGATCTGCATGCGCCTCGATGCCGCGCGAGGCATGGATCTGGGCCCGGGTGATGCGAGCGGCGTCCTCCATGTAGTGGCCGCCGAGCGGCGCGACCTTGGCGATGAAAGCGTCCGCACGCGCGAGCGATTCATCCCACCGGCCGTCCGACTGCGCAAACCAGATCTCGTTGACGTCGAGCCAGAGCGTCATGCGCGTGTCTCCGATGCGCGTGGCGTACTCGGACGCGACGCGGTGGCGTCGACGGGTCTCGGCGAAATCGCCCTTGAACGTGGCGTTGACGACATGGTTCACGAGGGCCCGCGCGACCTCGGACGCAGCAGCCGGCGCCTCGATGGCCGCAACCTGCGCGTACAGCTCGTCCGAGCCGGCGAGGTCGCCGGCGAACGTTCTGGCCACTCCCATCGTGGTAAGCACGCTCGCGCGGAGCTCGTCTAGCCCCAGGTCCTCGGCGAGCCGGAGCGCCTCTGCGCTGATCTCCGCGGCGTCCGCATTCCCGCCAGCAAACACCTCGAGCCGCGCCTGCTCGGCGAGAACGGCGGCGAGCGCCTTCGACGGCGCCCGGCCTGCGAGCCACGCCCGAACCGTGTCGATCCGCTCACGCGCTTCGACCTCGTGCCCGGCCCGCCAGGCGGCGTGGGCCGCGAGAACGGCAGCCTCCGCGGCAGCCTCGATGTCGCCGGTCGCCCGCAAGGCCTCGACCGCCTCGTCCAGCTCGCCACCCGCGCCGCCCTCGGCGTGGAAACGCGCCCGAGCATGCGCGGCCAGGACGTACGCGCGCTCGTGGTCATCCGGCCAGAGCGCGAGCGCCTCGGCGTAGAAGCGCTCGGCACTCGCGAACGCGTTGAGTCGCAGCGCACGCTCGCCTGCGCGGCGGAATGCGATCCGCGCGCCGGCGGCGACGTCCGCCCCGAGCTCGAGCGCGGCGGCGTAGTGATGGGCGACGAGCTCGGCCTGATCGTCCGCGCGGCCGAGGCCCTCGATCCAGCCGGCCGCGCGCACGTGCCGGTCGGCGCGCGCCGCGCGTGGGATCTGCCCGTATGCGACGTCGCGCACCAGCACGTGCCGGAACGCGTACTCGTCCTCGCCGCCGAAGGACGAGCGCCGTTCGCGCCGCACCATCCCGCGCCGCTCCAGCGCGTGCAGCGCGCTCGTGGCCTCGTCGCGATCGAGGCCCGCGAGCTCGGCCGCCGCGCTCGCCCAGAAGACCTTGCCGACCACGGCAGCGTCCTGGAGCAACCGCTTCTCGACCGGCTCGAGCACGTCGAGCCTTGCGGCGATGATCCCTTGCACCGTCTCGGGTAGCGGCATGTCCTCGGCAGTGCCGCGCTCGACGAAAAGACGAGCGAACTGCTCCGCGTACAGCGGATTGCCGCCGGCGCGCTCGAGTAGCGCCTGCTGCGTGTCGGCCGGGAGGAGCGCCTGCTCGAGCACCGCCTGGATGATCTGCGCCGCTTCTTCGTCGGCGAGCGGCGTGAGTGCGAGCGTCGTCGCGTTCAGCTTGCCTCCGCCCCAGCCGGGGCGCCGCTCGAGCAGCTCCGGTCGCGCCGTGCCGAGCACGAGCAGCGGGACGCTGCCCGCCCAGTCGGCGAGGTGGTCGACGAAATCGAGCAGGCCGTCGTCGGCCCAGTGCAGGTCCTCGAACACGAGGATGAGCGGCCGCTGCTCTGCGAGCCCTTCGAGGTACCGGCGCCAGGCGGCGAAGCGCTCGTCCCTGCGGTCGCCGGCGTCGTCCAGCTGCTCCACGCCGACGAGCGGCAGAAGGTGTTGCGCGACCCGGGCGCGATCGTCCGCGTCCACGGTCGCGTCGACGCTCGCGCGCAGCTTCTCCTCGGCGGCATCCGCGTCGTCGTTGTCCTGGATGCCGGCTTGCGCCTTCACCATCTCGGCGAGCGCCCAGAAGCTCACGCCCTCGCCGTACGGCAGCGCGCGGCCCTGTCGCCACCAGACGAGGTCGGGCTGGGCGTCGAGCGTCGCGAACAGCTCGGCGATGAGTCGCGACTTGCCGATGCCGGGAACGCCGACGAGCGTCACGAGCTGCGTCTCTCGCTCGGTGCGTGCGCGGTCGAATGCGCCGAGGATCGTCTCCAACTCGCGCGCACGCCCGACGAGCGGGAGCAGTGCGCGCTGCTCGAGGTCGGAGCCGAAACGCGAGCGCGCCTGCAGCGCCTCCCACACGGGAATCGGTTCCGACTTGCCCTTCGCCGACACCGGTTCCTGCTCCGCGTAGTCGATCGCCTCGCGCGTCGCACGGTAGGTCGTCTCGCCGACGAGGACGCCGTTCACCGGCGCTGCCGACTGGAGCCGCGCTGCCGTGTTCACGACGTCGCCGGCCGCCATCCCCTCGCCCTCAGCAGGCCGCGAGCCGAGCAGCACGAGCGCCTCGCCCGTGTTCACGGCGATGCGTACCTGCAGGTCGTCCTCTTCGCGCGCCCAGTCGCGAATGGCGAGCGCCGCGCGCACCGCGCGCTCCGGATCGTCCTCGTGCGAGACCGGCGCGCCGAAGAGCGCCATCACCGCGTCGCCGATGAACTTCTCCACCGTCCCGCCGTACCGCTCCAGCTCGGCGCGCAGGCGCTCCCAGTACGGGGCGAGCACCGCGCGCACGTCCTCCGGGTCGAGCGTCTCAGCGCGCGAGGTGAAGCCGACGAGATCCGCGAACAGCACGGTGACAACCTTGCGTTCCTCGCGGCGCTCGGACGCGGCCACGAGCGCAGCGCCGCACTCCGAGCAGAACTTCGCGCCGGACGCGTTGTCGTGCCCGCAGACGGGGCAGGGAGTCACGCGAAAGAGTCTAGGACAGTCGATGCGCGGGGTAACCCCAGCGCCCGAGATTCGCGACGATCTCGTCGCAGTGCGAAGGGTCGCGCGTGAGCAGCGTCAGCTCGACGCCGGTCTCGCCCACGGGGTTGCCGGTCTCCCGCTGGTGCTCGACCTCGACGACGTTCACCCGGTCGTTCGCGAGCAGCGTCAGCAACTTCGCCAGCTCGCCGGGCCGGTCGGGCACGCGCGTGCGCAGCACGAGGTAGCGCCCCGCGGCGGCGAGGCCGTGTCGCATCACGGAGATGAGGAGGCTTGCGTCGATGTTCCCGCCGGAGAGGATCGGAACGACGGCGCCTCGCGCCTCCGTCCTCCCGCTCAGCAGCGCGGCGACGCTGACCGCACCCGCGCCCTCGACGACGAGCTTCGTCCGCTCGAGCAGGAGGACGATGGCCTCGCTGATCTCCTCGTCGGTGACGGAGACGATCTCGTCGAGCGTTTTGTCGAGGATCGACATCGTCAGCTCACCCGGTTTCTTCACGGCGATGCCGTCCGCGATTGTGTAGCCAGGCCCGCCCGGGAGCGTTCCGGCCGCTTGCACACCGACGATGCGCAGGTCGGGACGCACGGCGCGCAGCGCGAGCGAGATGCCGGAGGCGAGGCCGCCGCCGCCGATGGGGATGAGCACCGTCTCGAGGCCTTCGACCTGGTCGACGAGCTCGAGCCCGATCGTCCCCTGACCGGCGATGATCGTGGGGTCCTCGAACGGATGGACGAACGTCGCGCCCGTCTCGGCGGCGTACGCCTGCGCCGCCTCGAGCGCCTCCTCGAACCCGGGCCCCGTCAGCTCGACGTCGGCGCCGTAGTGGCGCGTCGCGTCGACCTTTGCCATCACCGCGTCCTGCGGCATGAAGATGCGCGCCTGCGCCCCGACCTCGCGCGCCGCCCAAGCCACCGCCTGGCCGTGGTTCCCGGCGCTCGCCGCGACGACGCCGGCGGCACGATGTTTCTCGTCCAGCAGCGACATGCGGTTGTACGCGCCGCGGATCTTGAACGAGCCCGTGCGTTGGAGGTTCTCCGCCTTGAGATGGACGTCAAGGCCGCACGTCTGCGAGAGCGTCTCCGAGCGGTAGACGGGCGTGACGCGCGCGACGCCGTCCAGGCGCGCGCGGGCCGCTTCGATATCAGCTAGTTCCGGAACCATTGATGTGGAAGACCTTTTCCAGGATCTCACGCACGGCTGTGAGCGGGTCGAGCTCGCGGCGCTGCACCTCGTCGAGCAGGCGGCGCAGCTCGGGATCGTCCGAGACGGCGTTCTCGAGGTGCGTCTTCGCGCGCGCGGAGGCGACGGCGAACACCTCGCCGGCGAGGTTGTTGCGCCTGCGCTCGTCGAGCTGCCCCGACTCCTCGAGGTGCGCGCGGTGCGCCGCGATCTTCTCCCACAGCTCGGGCACGCCTTCGCCGCGCGTCGCCTCGGTGAGGATGATCGGCGGCCGCCAGTCGCTGTCCCGATCAAGCGCGAGGATCGAGCGCACCTCGTTCAGCATCGTCTTCGCCGCCGGGTGGTCCATCTTGTTGATCGCGATCACGTCCGGGATCTCCATGATCCCGGCCTTCAGCGCCTGCACCGAGTCGCCGGAGCCGGGCATGAGTACGAGCACGACCGTGTCGGCGATGCCGATCACCTCCACCTCGCTCTGACCGGCGCCGACGGTCTCGAGGAAGACGACGTCCTTGCCCGCCGCGTCGAGAACGAGCAGCGCCTGAAGCGTCGCCTCGGCGAGGCCGCCGAGATGTCCGCGCGTCCCCATCGAGCGGATGAAAACGCCGGGATCGAGAAAGTGGTCGGCGAGCCGGATCCGATCCCCGAGCAGCGCGCCCTTCGAGAACGGGCTCGAGGGGTCGACGGAGACGACGCCGACGGTCGTCTCCTGCGCGCGGACGTGGCGGACGAGCGCGGAGATGAGGCTCGACTTGCCGACCCCGGGCGGGCCGGTGATGCCGACCGCGTAGGCGTGGCCGGTGGACGGATAGAGGTCGGCGACGACGCCGTAGGCGAGCGGATCGCGGTTCTCGACGAGCGTGATCGCGCGCGCCAACGCGCGCCGGTCGCCGTCGCGGACGCCGGCCCCGAGCGTTTCCCTCGTCCAATCGCGACGCCCCGCCACGGGAGGCCACTCTACTTAGCCGCTCCGACGCTCAGAACCGACCAGGGCCGGAGCGAACGCGAAGCGTTCGAGCCGGCCGGACGAAGCATGCGGTCCTGCCGTAGGCACGACCGCATGCGCAGAACGACCAGTCGCCGAAAGCTCAAAGAGCCCGGCGGCTTTGCCGGCGGGCTCTCCGCGAAGCGGTACCTCTGCGGTTGAAAGTGCGCCAGCACTTTCAACCGGGCTAATGCGCCGGTTCGACCGTTGCGCCCGCGCGCGCGGGCTCGCGGGCAAGGAGATAGCCGACGGCGGCTGCGACGGCGTACGCGATCGCGGCACCTCCCCAGATCCAGCGTGGGCTGACGGTGTTGAGCAGAGCACCGGCGATGCCGTTGGCGGCGGCGGTGGCGAGGAACGTCGCGCTCATGACGAGCGTGAGCGCGCGGCCGCGCATCTCGTCGGCCGCGCCGCGCTGCACGAGCACGGCGTTGCACACGATGGCCGCGCCGTCGCCGACTCCACCGACCGCGGCGCACATCGCCGCCACCCAGATGTTCGGGCTCACCGCTGCGCCGCCGAACCCGAGCGCCATCAGCACGAGGCCGCCTGCGTACGTCCGCGCGGGCCCGATCCGCTCGAGCAGCGTGCTGCTAGCGAAGCTGCCAAGCACGAGGCCGCCGCCGATGGCGCCGTAGATGAGGCCGTACCCGAAGTCGCCCGCGTGGAACGTGTTCTTCGCGAGGAACACCTCGGATACGTTCGCGGCGCCGATGCCGAGGCAGGCGATGCCCCAGGCGATGAGGACCGCGAGCAGGGCGCGCGAGCGCATGACGACGAGGAAGCCGTCGCCGAGGTCGCGCCAGTGGCCGCGCGTGAGCGCGGTCTCGCTCTGCAGCATGCGCGACGGGATGCGCGCGATCAGGAACGCGGAGACGATGAACGAGACGCCGTTGATCCAGTACGCGGCGTGCGGACCGGCCGCGGCCGTGAGCAGGCCGCCGAGGATCGGGCCGATCGCCCAGCTGACGTTCTCCATCGTCTGCAGCAACGCGTTCGCGGCGGGAAGCTCCTCGTCCGAGACGAGGTTCGGCATGCCGGCGTAGACCGCCGGCAGGAAGAACCCGTTGGCGAGGCCGGCGACGGCCGCGAGCGCGACGATCGCTCCCGGACTGCTCGTGAACGGGAGCGTGAAGAAGACCGCGGCGCGGACGACGTCGGCGCCGATCATCAGGTCGCGCCGCCGCAGCCGGTCGAGCAGCGGCCCGAGGGTCATCCCGACGGCGACCGTCGGGAGGTAGGCGACGACGAGGACGGCGCCCACCCAGAGCCCCGAATTGGTCCTGTCCTTGATGTCGATCGCGAGCGCGATCGCGGCGAGCAGGGTGCCGACGCTCGACCCGAGTGTGGCGATCGCCAGGAGGCGAAAACCCGGGTTTCGGAGAGGCAGCAGCTGACGGCTGACAGCTGTCAGGGCGCCTGCGAACCTAGCACCCTTTTGTCCGGGT
Organism: Gaiellaceae bacterium; assembly: GCA_036512155.1. Taxonomy (GTDB): domain Bacteria; phylum Actinomycetota; class Thermoleophilia; order Gaiellales; family Gaiellaceae; genus Palsa-739. The sequence continues at coordinate 11,667 of DATCBD010000098.1, forward strand.
TACGAGACTCCCGAGAGGACCTGTCCGAGGCAGACAGCGAAGAACGCGTTCTCCTCGGGCGTCCCGACGGTGACGCGAATCGCCTCCGGCGCGCCGAAGCTCGCGAGCGGCCGGACGATCACGCCCTGGCGCAGGAGCCGGTCGAAGAGCGCCGCGCCGTCGCCGACGTCGGCGAAGAGGAAGTTCCCGAGCGCCGGGCCGGCCGGCTCGAGGCCGTGGCATCGGAGCGTTTCGTCCAGCTCGTCACGGCCGGTCCGGTTGAGCGCCCGCCGCCGCGCCAGCTCGGCCTCGTCGCCGAGGCTCGCGAGCGCCGCCGCCTGGGCGGTCGCGGCCACGTCGAACGCGCGCCGCACCTTGCTCGTCGCCGTCACCACGTCCTTCGGCGCGATGCCGTAGCCGACGCGCAGGCCCGCGAGCCCGTAGATCTTCGAGAACGTCCGCAGGATGACGACGCGCCGCCCCTGCTTGAACAGCTCCGCGACGCCGTCGGCGTAGTCGGGATCGTCGACGTACTCGAAATACGCCTGGTCGACGACCGCGAGGACGTGCTCGGGCAGTTGCTCGACGAACGCGAGCAGCTCGTCGCGGCCGTTCGCCGTCCCCGTCGGGTTGTTCGGATGGCAGACGTACACGAGCTTCGTGCGCGGCCCGACCGCAGCGAGCATCGCGTCCAGGTCGTAGACGTGGTCGCGCAGCGGCACCTTGCGCGGCACGGCGCCGAGCTTCAGCGCATCGAGCACGTAGCTCGGAAACGACGGCCAGCCGCACACGACCTCGTCGCGCGCGTCGAGCGTCGCCTGCGAGAGCAGGTCGATCACCCCGTCGGCGCCGGCGCCGACGATCACTTCCTCGAGCGCGACCCCGTGGTGCTCGGCGAGCGCCGTCCGCAGCGCGTAGACGCCCCCGTCCGGGTACCGGTTCAGGTCACGCGTCGCGCGCTCGAGCGCCTCGACCGCGGCCGGAAACGGGGGAAACGGGCCCTCGTTCGAGGCGAGCTTGACGACGCGGTCGAGGCCGAGCTCACGCTGGACTTCCTCGATCGGCTTGCCCGGCTCGTACGGGATCAGATCTGCGATGGAACGGCGGAACAGCCCGCCGCTCACTCAGCGGTGTCCGAGCGCTTTTTTCGCTTCAACATCAGCAGCGCGCCGAGGGCCGCGATGGCGCCCGCGAGTGCTCCGCCCTTGCGCTTGGCCGCCGGAACGGCTTCCTGCGCCTTCTTCTTTGCCACGCGCTTTCCCAGCTTGACCACCAACCAGCCGATCACCGCGTTGCGCCTGTTGACGATGCCCATGCTCGACCTCCCTTTTCACGGTCGAGGCTATCCGATCGCGGCGGTCAAGCATCCCCCGGGGCCCGCGGGCGGCGTGGCCCCGGAGGATGGGGACGAGGGCACGTCCTGATGACTGAGATACGTCTGGCGGCGAAAACTTGCGCGAAGCTCGTGCGGCCGGGTGCGAATTGACGGTCGGAGCGGCCTTTTGCCTCGTCGGCGGCAGGATCGTGTGGCGCAGGTCGTACGACCCGGCGCCGAGCGCCCCGGCGGCGACGACCACCGCCGTGCCCTTGGCCAGGAGCCCGAGGCCGCCCGCCCACGGCAACGGGCCGAAGAGCCCGCGCACGGCGGCCTGCTGCGCCCGCTGCCGGCGCGCGAGCGTCGCGCAGTCCGGGCACTCGCGGAGATGGGCACGCAGCTGCGAGCGCTCAGCCCGGGAGAGCTTGCGGTCCAGCTGCTTCGAGATCGCGAGCTCGGCCTCCACGCACGTGAGCGCACCCTCGAGCTGCTCCCGCAGCGCACGCCTGGCGCGGAAGATGAGCGTCTCCACCGCGCTCAGCGACACGCCCAGTACCTCGGCGATCTCGGCATACGAGCTCCCCTCGATCTCGCGCAGGACGATCGCCGCCCGCTGGTTGAACGCGAGGTGGCCGAGCGCACGCTTGATGTCCTCAGCCTCAGGGCCGTCGCTCTCTTCGACGAGCGCATCGGCGACGTCGTAGTCGAGCTCCACCTCCTGTGGGCGCCGCGAGTTGGTGCGGAACCGCTGCAGGCAGACGTTGTGCGCGATCGAGATGAGCCAGTTGAGGGGCGAGCGCGGGTCATCACCGCGCTCGAGCGCCCGGAACGCGTTCATGAACGTCGTCTGGGTGACGTCCTCCGCGTCAGCGGAATTGTGGAGCATGCCGTACGCGTAGCGGTAGACGTGCGTCGAATGCCGCCGGTACAGACGCTCGAAGGATCGGTCCAGGCCAGGCACAGCCGCCATGCCCACTCGATGCCCGTTTTCGCGAAAAACCTGCGCTCAGGCAGGAGCTTTGGCGCGGGGCTTGCGATTCGGGATGTGGATGGCCCGGCCGAGGGCGGCCAGACCGGCCTCCTTGATCGCCTCCGACAGCGTCGGGTGCGCGGCCATGCCGTCCGCGACGGTCTCCACGGTCGACTCCGCGTCGATCGCGACCACACCCGCCTCGATCAGGTCGGTCACGTGCGGGCCGATCATGACGATGCCGAGCAGCTCGCCGTAGCGGGTCTCGTGGATCGACTTGACCCAGCCGACGGTCTCGTCCTGCATGACCGCGCGCGCGTTCGCAACCCACGGGAACTGGCCTACGGCAACGTCGTCGCCGTACTCCTCGCGCGCCTGCGCCTCGGTGAGGCCGACGCCGGCGATCTCGGGATCCGTGTAGATCGGACGCGGGATCGCGCGGTTGTCGACGACGGCGTCGTGTCCGCACGCATTCTCGGCTGCGACCTCGCCCTCGCGGAAGGCGGTGTGCGCGAGCTGCCAGTACCCGGCGCAGTCGCCGACCGCATAGATGTGCGGGACGCTCGTGCGCCGGTGCTCGTCGGCGGCGATGCCCTTGCGCTTGTCGAACTGCACGCCCGCGGCTTCGAGCCCGACGCCCTCGACGAGCGGCCCGCGCCCGACCGAGACGAGCATGAGATCCGCCTCGATCGTCTCGCCGTCGCCGAAGTGGATGACGAGCGAGGAGCCGTTGTCCTCGACGCGCGTGCACTGCTTGCCGAGGTGGAGCGTGATCCCGCGCTTCCCGAACTGCTTCGCGAGCTCCTTGCTCGCGTCCTCGTCCTCCTGCGGGATGAGCGTCAGCATCTCGATGATCGTCACGTCAGAGCCGAAGCGATTGAAGATGGACGCGAACTCGCAGCCGATGATCCCGCCGCCGAGAACGGCGAGGCGCTTCGGAACCTGCTCCTGTGCGAGCAATCCGGTCGAGTCGACGCAGCGCGGCGAGTCGAGCCCCGGGATCGGTGGCAGGAGCGGGAATGAGCCCGTCGCAACGACCGCCTGCTTGAAGGTGACGTCCTCGCCGCCTTCGACCGCGATCGTGTTCGCGTCCTTGAAGCGCCCGGTTCCCTTCACCCACTCGACACCGTTCGCCTTGAAGAGCGACGCGACGCCCGACGTCATCTGCTTGACGACGCCGTCTTTCCACGCGTTCGAGGCGGCGAAGTCGAGCTTCGCCTCGCCGACGTTGACGCCGAACTTCGCAAAGTGCTCCTCCGCCTCCTTGAGCGCGAACGCGGTCTGCACCCACGCCTTCGTCGGGATGCAGCCGACGCGCAGGCACGTGCCGCCGAGCTCGGGCTCCTTCTCGATGCAGGCGACCTTCGCGCCCAGCTGCGCGGCACGGATGGCGGCGGTGTACCCGCCGGGCCCACCACCGAGAACTGCGACGTCGACGTCCATACGCTCCAGCGTAACTACAAGCGCTTGATCATTGTCACGGCATGCGGCGACTCGGACACGACCTCGAACCCGAAGCGCTCGTACCAGCCGACCTGCTGCTCGTCGGTGCTCAAACTGACCGCTTCGAAGCCGTCGGCCCGCGCGCGCTCGAGCAGTGCCTCGAGCAGCTCCTTGCCCGCGCCCTTGCCGCGGCGGCTCGGGACGACGGCGATGGTCAGCTCCGGCGTCTTCTCGTCGACGAAGCCGAAGCCCGGCTCGTCGGCGGTGAACACGCGGTACCACGCCGCGCCGTACGCGTGCGGGCCGTCCATGGTGACCACGCCGGCGTCGCCGGTGCGGCCCCAGTTGCGGACGTAACGGTAGACGGGCCGCTCGGCATCCTCGGTGAGGCGCCAGTGGTACGCGTGACGGAGCATGTCGCGCAGGAAGCGCGCGTCCTGCCTGTCCGCCGGCCGCAACATCAGAGCTCCTGGGCGAGCTGCACCCGGTTGCCGTCCGGGTCGTATACGTCGAGCAGTCGCATCTGGCCGGTGAGCTCGAGCACGATCCCCACCTCGACCCCCGCCGACCGCAATCGCTCGGCCTCGACCTTCACGTCGCGGACGTCGACGTGCGCGACCGCGCCGTCCGGCTGCGGCTCGCCCTCGGCCAGCCCGATGTCCATCCCACCGCGCTCGAGTCGCGCCCACCGCTTCGAGAAGTCGACCGCGGTCTCCTCGAACAGCAGCGTCTCGCGGTAGAAGCGGCGCGCGGCGTCGAGATCGCGAACGTGGTACCAGACGGTCGGCCCCGCGCTCACTTACAGCGCGAGGCCGGGAAACTCGAGGAACGCCTTGATCGACTTCAGGAACTCGGCGCCGGTGGCGCCGTCGACGGCGCGGTGGTCGCACGTGAGCGTCATCGTCATGAGCGGGACGACGAAGAACTCGCCGTCGCGCGGCACGACCTGTTCACGCGTCGCGCCGACGGCGAGGATCGACGCCTGCGGCGGATTGAGCACGGCGACGAACTGGTCGACCTCGAACATGCCGAGGTTGGAGATCGTGAACGTCCCCCCGTCGATGTCCTCGGCGCGGAGCTTCGAGTCGCGCGCGCGTGCGACGAGATCGCCACGCACCTGGGCGATCTGCGTGAGCGTCAGCTGCTCGGCGTTGTGCACGACGGGGACGACGAGCCCCTGCGGTGCGGCGACGGCGATGCCGACGTTCGCGTTCGGGAACGACAGCAGCGCGTCCTCCGTGTACTGCACGTTCATCTCCGGGTGGCGAGCGAGTGCCTGCGCGCACACCCGCGTGAGGAGGTCGGTGACGGTCACGCGCACATCGGGCTCGAGCTCGCGGCGGCGCGCGACGAGCTCGGTCGCCCGCGTCATGTCGGCGGAGACGGTGAGCGTGAAGACGGGCACCGTCCACGCTTCGGTGAGCCGGCGCGCGATCGTCTTCCGGATGTTCGTCAGCGGCGTGGAGGTCACCTCTGCGCTACGCGCCTGAGTTACGGGTACCGCCGCCCGAGGCGCCGCCGGCGCAGGCGTCTCGACGTCTTGCGCGACGATGCGCCCGTCGGGCCCGGTGCCCTGGATGGACGAGAGGTCGATCCCGCGCTCACGTGCGAGCCGCCGCGCGAGCGGCGACGCCTTGATCCGCCCGTTCGTCGTCGGCTCGGAGACGCGCTGCTCTTCCTTCGGCTCAGGCGCAGACTCCGCCGCTGCCTCCTTGGGCTTCGGCGCGGGCGCCTCGACCGCCGCGACAGTCTCGCCCTCCTTGCCGATGAAGGCAATCGTCCGCCCCACTTCCACCTCACCCTCGGGGATCTCGATCTTCAGCAGGACGCCGCTCGCCTCGGCCTCGACCTCCTGCGTCACCTTGTCGGTGTCGAGCTCGTACAGCGGCTCGCCCTTCGCCACCTGCTCACCCTCGGACTTGAGCCAACGGACGATCGTCCCCGACTCCATGCCCTGGCCCAAGCGAGGAAGCTTGACCTCAGTCGCCACGGCCGACGGTCCTCATGATCGCGGCGAGCACATCGTCCGCGTGCGGAACGACGAACTGCTCCATCACCGGCGCGAACGGGAGCGGCGAGAACTTCGCGCCCACGCGCTCGATCGGCGCGTCGAGCCAGTCGAACGCCTGATACTGGAGCACCGACGCGACCTCGGCGCCGAAGCCCATGCGCGTCACCGCCTCGTGCGCGACGACCGCGCGGTTCGTCTTCTTCACCGACGCGACGAGCGTCTCCTCGTCGAGCGGCTGCAGCGTGCGCGGGTCGACCACCTCGACGGAGACGCCCTCCTTCTCGGCCTCCTCGGCCGCCGCCAGCGACTCGTGCACGAGCCGGCCGGTCGCGATCACGGTCACGTCCTCGCCCTCGCGGTGGATGCGCGCCTTGCCGATCGGGATCGGCTCGATCTTCTCCGGCACGTTGCCCTTGATGCCGTACAGCGTGCGGTGCTCGAAGAACACGACCGGGTTGTCGTCGTAGATTGCCGACCACAGCAACCCGCGCACGTCCTCCGGCGTCGATGCGAAGACGACCTTCAAGCCGGGGATGTGCACGAACCACGCCTCGAGCTGCTGCGCGTGCTGCGCGCCCGGCGACCAGCCGGCGCCGCCCTGCGTGCGGAAGACGACGGGCACGCTGAGCTGCCCGCCGGACATGTAGCGGAGCTTCGCGGCCTGGTTCACGACCTGCTCGGCGGCGAGCGTCATGAAGTCCTCGTACATGATCTCGGCGACGGGACGCATGCCCTGCATGGCGGCGCCGATGGCGGTGCCGGCAAGCGCCATCTCGGAGATGGGCGTGTTGCGCACGCGCTCGCGACCGAACTCCTCGAGCATCCCGCTCGTGACGCCCATCGAGCCGCCCATCTCGGCGATGTCCTCGCCCATGATGAAAACGTTGTCGTCCTGGCGCATCGCCGTGGCGAGCGCGTCGCGGACCGCCTCGCGGTAGCTGAGCTCAGGCATAGATGTTCTTCAGGGCGTCTTCCGGCGCGGGGTCGGTGCCGTTCTTCGCGAACTCGACCGACGCCTCGACGATCTCCGTCACTTCGGTATCCAGCTCGTCGAAGTCCTCGTCCGAGAGCTCGAGCTTGGCACGCAGCAGCGTGATCGGATCGCGTGTCTCCGCGAGCTTCCGCGCCTCGTCCTTGTCGCGGTACACCTGCGGGTCGCCGATGTAGTGGCCGTGCAGCCGAACGCAGTCGAGGTGCACGAACACGGGGCCTTTCCCGGCGCGTGCGTACTCGAGCGCCTGGCGGGCGGTCTTGTAGACGGCCTCGACGTCCTGGCCATCGGCCTTCAACGCCTTCATGCCGAACGCCTTCGCGCGATCGGAGAGATCGCGGATCGGCGAGTGCTGCGACTCCGGCGTCGATTCGGCCCACTTGTTGTCCTCGAGCACGAACACGGCAGGCACCTTCCACAGCTGCGCAAGGTTGAGCGATTCGTGGAACGTCCCGATGTTCGTCGCGCCGTCGCCGAAAAACGCGAGCGCGACGCGTGGCTCGCCGCGCATCTGGAAGGCGAGCGCGGCGCCGGTGATGTGCGGCAGGCCGCCGCCGATGACCGCGTTCGCGCCCATGTTGCCGCGTTCGATGTCGTACAGGTGCATCGAGCCGCCATAGCCGTGGGAGCAGCCTTCGGTCTTCCCGTACAGCTCGGCCATCAATTCGTTCGGGTGCGTGCCCTTGGCCAGCGTGTGGCCGTGCGCGCGGTGGGTCGAGGCGATGATGTCCCCGTCCTCCAGCGCCCGGCAGACGCCGACGGCGCAGGCCTCCTGGCCGATGGCCACGTGGAGGAATCCGGGCAGCTCGCCGGCGCGGAAGCGCTCCTCCACCTTCTCCTCGAAACGGCGGATGAGCAGCATCTCGCGCAGCACGTCGCGCAGGTCGCCCTTCGCGAGGGACGTCTTGGTCTCGACCTTTGCCACGGCGCGCAGTTTATGGTTCGTTCGATGGCACTCGTCGACCAGTGGATGGAGATCGAAAGCGGCCTGGATCCGAGGTGGCAGGACGCGCGTGTGCTGCTCACGATCGACGACGAGGCGCACGTCGAGCACGCGCTCGCACTGCTCGGGCCAGCAGGCCCGGGACGGTCGGGACGCGAGATCCGCTTCTACGCGCAGCGCACCGGCGGCGCGATCGGACCCGAAGCGGTGCAGCGATTGTTGCGGCGAATCGACGAGGAAGACATCACGGGCGCGCT
>DATCBD010000099.1:0-6847 GCA_036512155.1 Gaiellaceae bacterium
GCGGTGCGCGAGCCACGCGCAGACGAGCAGCGCGGCGAGCGGCGGCGCGACGAGGGCGGCGATGACGCGATGCGCCGCGCCGAGATGGGCCTCGCCGGAGACGACGGCGAGAACGGCCCCGCCGGCGGCGACGAGCGCGCAGGTGCGCAGCCACGGCCCGGGCGCAACACCCGTCACGACGTCTCCTTCGCGAGCCGCAGCCGCAGGTCGCGAAGCGGCCGTGCGCTCGTGACATACGGGACCGAGTCGAAGTTGTGCAACGGCGGTGGCGACGTCGTGTACCACTCGAGCGTGTCGGCGAGCCAGGGGTCGTTTCCGGCGCGCACGCCCATGCGCAGCACGTGCGTGCGGTAGACGTTCGCGAGGAACACGCCGACGGCGATCGTCATCACGCCCGAGCCGATCGTCGAGATGAGGTTGTACGCCTCCCACAGCCCACCGTGGTGGTACGTGTAGACGCGGCGCGGCATGCCCAGCAACCCGAGCATGTGCTGTGGCAGGAACGTGAGGTTGAAGCCGACGAACAGCAGCCAGAAGAACCACTTGCCGAGCCGCTCGTCGAGCAGGCGCCCGAACATCTTCGGCCACCAGTAGAAGAGGCCGCCGAAGAAACCGAACGCCGATCCGCCGAACAGCACATAGTGGAAGTGGGCGACGACGTAGTACGAGTCGTTCAGCTGCCAGTCCACCGGGAACGCGGCGAGGAAGATCCCCGACAGGCCGCCCATCGTGAACAGCACGATGAACCCCAGGGCGAACAGCATCGGCGTGTCGAAGATGAGGTTGCCACGCCAGGTCGTCGCGACCCAGTTGAAGATCTTGATGCCGGTCGGCACCGCGATCACCAGCGACGAGATCATGAAGAAACTGTCGAGCCCGGTTCCGAGGCCGGTCGTGAACATGTGGTGCGCCCAGACGAGCAGTGACAGGAACGCGATGCCGATGGTCGCGAACGCCACCGCTTTGTACCCGAAGATCGGCTTGCGCGAGAAGACCGGAATGATCTCGGAGATCATCCCGAACACGGGCAACACCATGATGTAGACCTCGGGATGCCCGAAGAACCAGAACATGTGCTGGTACAGCACGATGCTCCCGCCCTGCGACGGGATGAAGAAATGCGTGCCGGCGTGGCGGTCCAACAGGAGCATCGTCACCGCGGCCGAGAGCGCGGGGAGCGCGACGAGCAGCAGGATCGCGTACGTGAAGATCGACCACACGAACAGCGGCATGCGCATCCACGTCATGCCGCGGGCGCGCATGTTCACGATGGTGACGATGAAGTTGATCGCTCCGAGGAGCGATGCGAGCGACAGGATGTGGATGCTCAGAATCCAGTAGTCCTGTCCGTGCCCGGGGCTGAACTGCGCCTCGGAGAGGGTCGGGTACGACCACCAGCCTGCTTTCGCCGTGCCGCCGGTCGCGAACCAGCTCGACCAGAGGACGATCCCGCCCAGCAGGTAGAGCCAGTACGACAGCGCATTCAGGCGCGGGAACGCGACGTCGCGCGCGCCGATCATCAGCGGCACGAGGTAGTTCCCGAAGCCCGCGAGGATCGGGACGACGACGAGGAAGATCATCGTCGTGCCGTGCATCGTCAGCACCTCGTCGTACGAGCCCTTCGTCAGCAGCTTCTCGCCGGGCGTCGCGAGCTGCGCGCGCATGAGCACGGCGAGGATGCCGCCCAGCACGAAGAAGAAGAGCGACGTGCCGATGTACAAGATCCCGATGCGCTTGTGGTCGACGGTGACGAGCCAGCTCGCCACGCGCCCGTCCTTCCACGTCACCGGGTAGACGGCTTCGGCGTTAACCGCCACTCACGGCTCCCTTGTAGACGTGCGCCTTGACGTATGCGGCGAGCGCTTGCAGCTGCGTCTTCGTCCACGTGTTGCCGACGGCCGGCATCTTGCCGCGGCCGCTCTGCACGATCGCGAGCAGACCGGCGGTTTGCGTGAGCAACGGGTTGTTGGAGAGGTTCGGCCCGTAGCCGCCCTGACCGGTCATTCCGTGACAAGTCGCGCAGACGCCGGTGAACTCGGCCTTGCCGAGGTTGGCCGGCGCGGTCGTAGTCACCGTCGTCCGGTAGTCCGCGTTGCTCGTGGCGATGACGCGAGCGGTCATCGACGCGTGGTAGAGGCCGCACAGCTCGGCGCACTGACCGGCGTACGTACCGGGATCGTCGGCCTGGAACCACGTGTGGTTCGTGATCCCCGGGATCGCCTGGATCTTCCCGCCGAGCTCGGGGATCCACCAGCTGTGGATCACGTCCGCGGACACGATCTTCAGGTCGACGACGCGCCCGACCGGGACGTAGAGATCGTTGATCGTCCGCGCCCCGTTCGGGTAATCGAACTGCCAGTAGAACTGGTGGCCCTCGACGGTGACGTGCAGCGGGTCGGCGGCGGCCGGCGCGTTGGAGATCGACGGCAGCTCGAGGAAGACGACGATGCCGATCACGCAGAGGATGAGCACGGGAACGACGGTCCAGATCACCTCGAGGCGCGTGTGCCCGTGCACCTGCGCGCCGTCGTCCGTTCGCGCGCGCCCGCGGCTGCGGTACTTGATCACGAAGGTGATGAGCGCGCCTTCGACGAGCACGAAGATCGCCGAGGTGAAGCCGAGGATCACGTAGTACGCGGTGTTGATATGCGTCGCGTTGGGCGAGTGCGGCTGTACGGGCGTGAAGCCGCCGTTGGCGGCTGCGGCGCCCGCCACGACTACCAGCGCGGCGACCGCGACGAGCGCGAAGAACATCAGCTTCCGACGCAACCCGCGGGCATTCTATGGAGGTGGCCGAGCGCACGCGGGTCGATCTGCCGTCCCATGTCCCCGATCGGTTCGAGGTGTTCGTCAACGGCGTCCGGCAGGATCGTGGCGTCGATTACGAAGTGCTCGGTCGCTCGCTCGTCTTTCCCAGGCCCGTCGCCCAGGAGGGCAACCTCGGCTTCGTCCGCTGGCTGTCGATGTGGCTGGGCATCGCGGGGTCGTACCGACCTCACGAGAACGTCGACGTGGTCTATGAATCGGGCGGCAAGCGCGGCGTCGTCACCGGCCTGAAGCCGGAGCCGTTCGAGGAAAGCTAGGCGCCGACGAGCTCGAGCGCGCGCCGGTCGTGGGCGGTGCGGAGGAGCTCGAGCACGGCCTCCGTGAAGACGTCCTCGACGTCGAGCGCGTAGTACGAGTGGAAGTCGACCGCGCCGTTCAGCTCGGAGATGACGTAGCCGTTGTTCGTCGGCAGCAGGTCGACGCCGACGAGGTCGCCGCGCACGGCGGCGGCGGCGGCGAGCGCGAGGGAGCGGGCCAGGGGAGGCGGCGAGACGGGCTCGCTGTGCCCGCCGAGCGAGACGTTCGTCCGCCACTCGCCTGGAGCGGCGACGCGCCGGGCCGCGCCGACGATGCGCCCGCCGGACACGACGATGCGGATGTCCCAGCCGAGCGGCGGGACGAGCTCCTGCGCGAGTGCGCCGTGCTCGCGGAACCAGCCACGGAACGCGGCGCGCTCGAGGGCGGCATCGAGGTCGGCCGCTGTCCGGCAGAGGACGACGTCGCGGCCCCAGCTCCCGAAGCGCGGCTTGAGGACGAGCGGCAGTTCGGGTGCGGGTGACGGCATTCCTTCGGCGATCAGCCACGTGTGCGGATGCGGCAGGCCCGAGAGCCGGAGGGCGCGCGTGGTGAGCAGCTTGTCGTGCGCGGCGACGAGCGCGCATGGCCGGTTGAGCACTGTGACGCCGGCGGCGGTCAGCCGCTCGAGCTCGACGGAGCCGCTCTCGATCCCGTCGAGCCCTTCGAGGACGTCGAGCCGCCCCAGTGCGACGTCTCCAGGCTCGAGGATTCGAAGCGCGTCGCGCGGGGGCAGCACGGCTGCGGCAACGCCCACTGCCTCGGCGGCGGCAGCGAGCGCCTCGTTCGTTTCCGTGCATCGATGCGCGATGACGACGAACCGCATGCTCGGGATGGTGCGGCGGGCCGCGCCGAGCGTGGGGGTCCCTCTGGTGACGCTCCTGTGTCTACTTGGGTACGGCTTCGAGCTTGTACCCGACGCCGTAGCGCGTCTGGATGAAGGTGTGGCGCGACGCGCGCTGGTCGATCTTCTCCCGCAGCCGGCGGACGAAGACGTCCACCGTGCGGTCGCGATGCGACTCACGACGTCCCCACAGCTTCTGCAGGAGCTCGTCCCGCGTCGCAACGCGGCCCTGGTCGAGCGCCAGCTGGTACAGGAGGCGAAACTCGGTCGGCGTCAGCTCAGCGCTCGCGCCGTCGACGTAGGCCTGCACCTCGCGCGGATCCACGCGAAGCTCCTCGATCTCGATCGGCTCTCCGCGCGGGATCTCGTCGCGGCGGATCCCTCGGCGCGCCGCCGCGCGCACGCGGGCGACGAGCTCCTTCATCGAGAACGGTTTCACGAGGTAGTCGTCGGCGCCGATCTCGAGCGCGTGCACGCGGTCGTGCTCGGTGCCGCGCGCGGAGACGACGACGACGGGTGTCGAGATCCCCTCGGCGCGAACGGTCTCGATCAGCTTCCAGCCGTCCATGCCGGGGAGCATGAGGTCGAGCACGCACACGTCCGGCTGCTCGTAGCGGAGGCGGGCGAGGCCCTGTTCGCCGTTCGCGACCCAGACGGCGTCGAAGCCGGCCGCGCTCAGGTGGCGCGCCATCCCCTGGGCGATAACCTCGTCGTCCTCGACGATGAGCACCTTGGGCATCGGCATCATTATCGAGACAAGCCCGTAATCGACGGGTCACCGGCGGGTGAAGGACTGGTGAAGGGGTGGTGAACGGGAACAGAGAGCGCGTCCAGGCCCTCGTCGGCGCGCTCGACGAGCCGGTCATCGTGCTCGACAGCGAGCGGCGGCTGGTCGCCGCCAGCCCGTCGGGTGCCGCCGCGCTCGGTGACGGGACGCCCGGCCGGCGCGTGGCCGAGGAGGCGCTCTTCGTCGATACCGCTCCGCTCGTCCTCTTCCTGGCGGCGCTTCCGGAGCTCTCGGCCTACCAGGAGCTGCGGGCCGGGTTCACGGCAGCCGTCTCGCACGAGCTGCGCACGCCGCTTGCCCGCCTCCTCGTGCTCGTCGAGAGCGTGACACTCCCCGGCGCACGCGTCGAGGACCTCATCGAGCAGGCCAGGCAGGAGATCCAGCAGGCGGGCGAGCTGATCGACGACGTGCTCTTCCTCGGCGAGCTCGAGACGGGCCGGGAGGTGGTCTCCCTCGGCCGGACCGTGGCGCTCCCGATCCTCGAGGAGGTCGCGCGCACCTACGTCGACCGCGCGGACCACGCGGGCGTCGAGATCGTCGTCACCGGAGGTGCCGCCATCGAGCTTCCGTTGCGGCCGCGGATGATCCGCGTCGTCGCCGAGAACCTCGTCCAGAACGCGGTTCGCTATGCCGGGCCGGACAGCACGTGCCGCGTCTCGGTCGAGGACGAGGGGACGGCGGCCGTGCTCGCCGTCGCCGACGACGGAGCCGGAGTCCGCGAAAGCGAGCTCCCGCGGCTGTTCGAGCGCTTCTACCGCGCCGACCAGGCGCGCACGTCGCGCGGAACCGGGCTCGGGCTCGCGATCGTGAAGCATGTGGTGACGTCGGCCGGCGGAACTGTGGAGGCATTCAGCCCCCCGGGCCAAGGCCTCGAGATCGTCTGTCGCTTCCCGGTCTAGGCGAGGATTGCGCGGAGGGCGGCGAGCGGCTCCGGCTTCACCCGGAAGAACGCCCAGCTTCCGCGCTGCTCGCGCTCGACGAGGCCGGACTCGAGCAGCACCTTCAGGTGGTGGCTGACGGTCGGCTGGCTGAGGCCGAGCGGCTCGGTGAGATGGCACACGCACGCTTCGCCATCGGGCTGAGCCTGGATGAGGCTGAGCAGTCGGAGACGCGCAGGTTCGGCGAGCACCTTGAGGGCGGCCGCCACGCGATCGGCCTCGCTCCGGCTGATGGCGCCTTCCAGCAGCGGTGGGCACGAGAGCGTCGCGATCGTCTTCACCAGGTAGATATTGACAGCCATCGATGTGTTCGACAAGATCCGGCCGATGTCCGAGACGCTCGATCCGATCACGCGCAACCAGATCAGGCACGCAGCGGAGGAGCTCCACGAGGAGTTCGCAGGCATCTTCTCCAGCGAGACCATCGCTCGGTACATCGAGGAGTCGAGCGACTTGCTCAGCGGGGCACGGATCTCGACGTACGTCCCGCTGCTCGTGCATCGCTTCGCACGCGAGCGGCTTCAGGCTCTCGCGCAGGCACAGGGGGACGTCGTGAAGGAGCAGCCCGAGGTGCTCTTCGTGTGCGTGCACAACGCCGGTCGCAGCCAGATGGCGGCCGGGCTCGTCAGCCTGCGCTCGCACGGGCGCATCCACGTTCGTTCCGCGGGCTCCGACCCGGCCGAGAGCATCAACCCCGCGGTCGTCGAAGCGATGAACGAGATCGGCGTCGACATGACGCAGGAGTTCCCGAAGCCGCTCACGGACGAAGTCGTGCGTGCGGCCGACGTCGTCATCACCATGGGCTGCGGCGACGCGTGCCCGATCTACCCGGGCAAGCGCTACGAAGACTGGGAGCTCGACGACCCCGCCGGGCAGGACATTGATGCGGTCCGTGCGATCCGCGACGCGATCGATGAGCGGGTGCAGCTCCTGATCGCCCAGCTGCTTCCGGCCGCGTGAGCCGCACGTTCGCGCGGGCGCTGGTCGCCGAGGCGATCGGGACGTTCGCGCTCGTCTTCGCCGGATGCGGCGCCATCATGGTCGACGCGAAGACCCACGCACTCGGCCACATCGGCGTCGCGTTCAGCTTCGGCCTCGTGATCATGGTCATGATCTACGCGGTCGGTCACGTCTCGGGCGCCCACTTCAACGGGGCCG
>DATCBD010000100.1:0-6055 GCA_036512155.1 Gaiellaceae bacterium
CTTGGACTCCTTGCCGCGCGCGCAGGATGCGTATCGCCTGCGTGAGCCCCATTCTATGAAGGCGCCGTCGGGCGCTGCACGATGCGCTGCTCGGATCGGGTTCGTGACTGGAGGGCGAGCGGGCGTACGGCGAAGGAGTAAAGCGGGTCACGATCCTCCGCAAGCGTATGTTCGATACCCGCCCGCCCGTATGCCGAATCAGCAAGGGCGCGGCGCCATTCGGCGTGGGCCGCGGCGGCGCGGTCTGTCACACGGTTTTCGCGGAGTGAGCGTCGCCACGAAATTTGAGGGGCGTCGGATCAAGAATGCTGAGGGTCCTGGCGGAGCGAGCTCAGAAGGGCGAATCGCGTTGCTCGGCATCGCGCAGGACGTCGTGCACGACGCGTCGGTAGCCGCGTAGTCCTGCGCGTAGGCTTTCGACGCGCCGGAGGACGTGGCGAGCATGACGTTGGACGGGTGGGTGCTCGGTGGGGGGCGGGGCGTGGAGCAACGGGTGCTCGACGAGGAGGGCGCGCTCGAGAGCGACAAGTGCGGCCTCGACGAGGTCGACGACGATGAGCTCCGGGGCGATGAGCAAGCGATGGAGCTGCCGGGGGGTCATCGTTTTCGCGCGCCCGCGGCGGCTTTGGGTTTGGGCGCCTGTGCGGCGAAGACCTCGAGGAACAGCTTCTCGTCGAGCCGCGCGAGCTCACGGTCGGCGGCGACGGCGAGCAGCTCGTCGGCGAGATTCATGAGCACGCGGTAATTGCCGGCGGCGTGATCGGCGAGCGTGACGCGCAGCTCGCTGGTCATCAGCGACGGATTGCCGGCGGCGGTGAGCAGGTGGTCGAGGCAGGCGAGGAGCTCGTCGCGCGATGCGTAATCGAGAGTCAGTCGTCGGCGAATGCGTGAGCCGAGCGGTTGCAGCTCCGGGGATCGGAGTCTCTCGGGCAATCGGGCATCGCCGGCGAAGACGACGCAGAGGAGCTGTTTGCTATCGAGCTCTTTGCTCGCGAGGATTCGGAGCTCGCAGAGGACGGGTGTGAGCGCTTCCTGCGCTTCGTCGATGATGAGCACGGGTCGGCATCGGCTCGAGCCGATGTGGTCGGCCCAGCGCGTGCGAAGGGCCTTGAAGCCGGCCCACCGGTTGTGTGCGGCGAGCGGCACGGCGAACAAGTCACCGAGCTCGCGATAGAAGTCCATGGTGCGACTCTGGGGATGCTCGACGGTGCCGACGAGGACATCGGGCAGCGCGCGAAGGCGTTCCGAGAGCACGCGCAGGGCGATGCTTTTTCCCGTGCCCGGGTCGCCGGTGATCATGGCGAAGCCCCCGTCGGCGATTCCGAGCTCGACCCGTCGAACGAAGCTGTCGACGGCGGGCGTGGTGAAGAGGGCATCGGGCGGGACGTCGGGCCGGAAGGGATGAAACTTGAGGCCGTAGAGTGAGAGCAGCTTGGTCATGGGTCCTCGGGGAGATCGTCGTCGGGGTCGTGTTTGGGCAGGTAGGCAGGCGGCAGTCCGGTGGCGGCGTAGTCGGCCATCAAAGCGCGCAGGTGCGGCGCGATGCCGATGCGGCGCGCGGGCTCGTCCGCGTCGGCGGGCGCGACGACGCGTCGGATCCGCTCGGCGTTGCGCGCCTTGTCGATGGGCAGCAGCGTGACGAGGTGATCGCCCGAGCGGGGGTCGACGAGATCGACGCTGGCGAGGTCCCATCGTGCGACGCGGAGGCGCAGCTGCAGGAGCGTGCGGTACGCGGCGGGGACCTCGAAGCGCACGCCGTCGACGGTGACGGTGCCGTCGCTTCGCCGCTGTTTGCGCGAGACCTCGGTGCGCATGGCGCGGCGCAGCGCATCGGAGCCGGGCGATTCGCGACCGACGCTCGGTCCGCGCAGGTACCGATCGAGGGGCGACTCGCGAATCTCGGAGTGGAGCTTGCGTTGGTATTCCTGCTCGACCCAGGCCTGGGTGGCTGTGTTGAGCAGATCGAGCGTGAGCTCGGGCTCGCCCTCGAGCATGGGCAAGAGGCGGCCTTCGATCTGTCCCCAGAACGATTCCTGCTTACCGTTTTGCTCGGGCGAATAGGGCAGCGTCGTGTGATGGACGACGCCGAGGCGCTCGAGTCCCTCGACGGTCTCGGCCGCGAGCATCGCCGACCCGTTGTCGGTGAGAAGCGCGCGCGGTAGGCCGCGTTTCTGGAACGCCTGCGAAAGGCCGTGCACGAGGGCCTCGGCGGTCTCGTCGAGATACCACTGCAAGTGGCAGCAGAGGCGCGAACGATCGTCGAGAATGCCGAGGAGCTGCGGCGTCTGCCATTGTCCCGCGGCGGTCAGCACGGGCCGCGAGCCTTGATGGAAGTCCAGGTGCCAGAGGCCGTGCACGTGGGCGACCTCGTACGAGCGCGTCTCGCGCGGAGTGAACGGCTCGCCGTTGCCTTGCTCGCGATGGCGGCGTTTGCGCGCGCGCAAGAGGCCCTGCTCTTTCATGAATCGCGCGAGCGTCGGGTAGCTCGGGACCGGGCCGAGACGTGGATCCTCGCGCGCGAGCGCGAGGATATTGTCGTGATGGAGTTGAAAGTTATGGGTTGCAGCGCATAACTCTCATTATGCGCGGACTGTCGTTATGCGCAGTCCGTACGGCAAGCCGAGCAACGACGCCCCGACGAGCGCGGCGGACTGCGCATAACGAGCGGGTTTACAACGAGGTCAGCCAGGCCATCAGCTCGCGGTCCTCGCGCCAGTTCGGCTTCGGCATCGTGGGCGCTCTCGGCGAAGTCGCGGTGGTCTCAAGCGCGCGTCGCTTCATCTCGAGATCGGCGCGCGCGTAGACCTCGGTGGTCTTCACGTCGACGTGGCCGAGGATGTCGCGGATGATCACGAGGGGAACGCCGGCGTGGAGCATGTGCATGGCCTTGCTGTGGCGAAGCGTGTGCGGGCCGACGTTGCTCGGGATTCCCATCCTTTCGCCGGCCGCCGCGCGCACGTGTTTCGCGAGCAGGTAGCGGATCCCCGAGCGCGACATGGGGCGGCCGTGGCGCCCGGAGAAGATGGGGCGCTCGACGGCGTCGGGCACCATCAGGCCGTGCGTCTCCATGTGTTTGCGCAGCAGCGTCACCGTGCTGGCCATGAGCGGCACCACGCGCGTCTTGCGGCCCTTTCCGGTGAGGCGCACGTGCGCAGGCGCTTCGAGGCGAACGTCCTTCGCTCGCAGGTCGATCAACTCCTGGCAACGCGCGCCCGTGTCGTAGAGCACGCTGAGCAACACGGCATCGCGGCGACCGGCGGCAGAGGAGCCGTCGGGCTGCGCGAGGACGGCACCAAGGTCGGCAGCTTCGAGGTAGCCGACCGGACGGCGCGGAAAGCGCCGCGCGGGGATCGCGAGGACTCGCTGCATCGCAAGGAGGTGCTCCGGCGCCTCGCCCTGCACGTACCTCGCGAAGGCGTGGAGCGCCGCGAGCCGCTGGTTGCACGTGCGCGGACTGCAGTGCCGGTCCGTCTGCAAATGCTCGAGGAACGCGGTCACAAGCCGCGCGTCGATGGTCGCCACCGTGACCTTCTCGGCAGGCCGGTCGTGGACGTCGCGCAGATACCGGAGCAGGAGGACGAACGTGTCGCGGTACGAGCGGATCGTGTTGGAACTCGCGTTGCGCTGGCCTGCCAGGTGCGTCGTGAGGAAGCCCGTGAGGTGGAGGGCGAAGTCGGTCGACTTCATGCGCGCTGACCTCGCGGAATGAGCGCGCCGTAATGCTGCTCGAGCGCCGAAGAGAGGTCCGGGTGCAGCGACGCGGTCAACTGCAGATAGCGCTGCGTGCCCGCGATCGACTCGTGGCCGAGGTAGGTCGAGAGCACCGGGAGTTTGCTGCTCAGGTCGACTCCTTCGCGGTACCACGCTTCGAGACGGCGGACTGCGAAGGTGTGACGAAGGTCGTGGATGCGCGGGCCCTGGCCCCGACCGCCGTGGGGAATCTTGGCGGTGCGGAGCATCCTCCGGAACATCGCGTACGGCGTGTGCGCGCTGTAGACGCGGCCGTGGGGCGCCGCGAAGAAGATCGCTTCCGCTGGGCGCTCGCCCATCTCCGCGTGGTAGCGCTGCAAATAGGCATGCAGCGAAGCGGCCACCGGGACCAGGCGATCCTTGCGGAACTTCGCCTCGCGGATGGTGAGCACGCCGGCCGCGAGGTCCACGTCCTCGACCCGCAGGCGCAGCGCCTCCCCGAGCCGCAGTCCACAGCCATAGAGCACGCGGAACAGCGCGGGCATCACGCGGTGGCGTTGCGGCGCTCGCGCGTCAGGTGGCATTCGGTCGACGGCAACGAGCAGTCGCCCGATCTCGTCCGGGGTGAAGATGCGCGCCACGAAGCGAGTGCTCGGCAACGCCCGAGGCGAGCTGGCGGGTAACTCGACGACCACCCCGTTTCGCCGGAGGAATCGCGCGAGCTGACGAACGACGCGGACGCGCGCAGACTGGGTCTTTGTGCTCTCGTGCACGGCCCTCCCCAGCCACGTCGCCAACAGAGGTTTGGGCAGCGTGGCCGTGCCGTGGCCATGCTCGATGAGATGCCGATCGAGTCGTCTCAGCAGGTACTGCTCGGTGACGTAGAGATACCCGACGGCACGCTTCTCGAGGACGAAGTCCCGCAGCAACGGTGCGAGGGCCGACTGGAAGTCAGACTCAATGGGGATCATGGTGTCACCTCCGGCAGCTCCAACGCTGCCGCACGCAGTCCGTCGAGATCCACCTTGGTGTAGCGTCGGGTGACGTCGAGCGAGTGATGCCCGAGGACCATGCCGATCGTCTCGAGGGGAACGCCGCGCGCGAGAAGCCGTGTGGCCAAGGTATGTCGCAGCGAGTGCAGGCCACGGCGCGTCTTGGGCTTCAGCTCGATCCCGGCGAGACGCCGGTAGCGGGTGACAACGCCGTGAAGATTGTTGTTGCTGCCGAAGGGCTCAAACGGCGCGTGGCCTCGCAGGAATACCTCGCGCCGTGCCGTCGCGGGCCGACCATGGCGGAGGTAGTCGATGAGCGCCTCGGCGATCTCGTCGCTCATCGGCAGATCGATACACGTCCCGGTCTTCTGCTGGGCGAAGGTGATGCGCGAGGTGGCCCACTGAATCGCGTCTAGCGTCAGCGTGCGGATGTCACCAGCCCGCATGCCGAGACGACACGCCAGGAGCAGGATTGCGCGGTCCCGCTTACCGATCGGGGACGCGAGATCGACGGCCGCGAGTAGCGCGTCGACGTCCACCTCCGTCCACACCGATGGAATCTTCGCGTCGGGCCGCACGTGCACCGTGGGCACGTCCTCTGACAAATCCGAGGGTAGCCAGCCCTGCGCGAAGGCCACGCGCAGGAACGAGCGCAACGTACTGATGGAAAAGGCCACGGACCCGGTCGAGAGGTGACAGCGGGCGCGGATGAAGGCCGAGAGATGGCCAGGAGTGATCTCCGCAATCTGCGCGACACCCTGCTGGTGTACATGACCAAGGAACGCGTCGAGGTGCTGCCGCTGAACCCGGAGCGTGGTCGGTCGAAAACCCAGATGCGTGGCGCAGTAGGTCAGGTACCGGGTCTGGGCCTCACGAAGCGGGACCGGTATCTGCGACGGAGTGCGTACAGTGAGTCTCCGAGCAACGGTGCCATGCACCGCGAACGCCGCAAGCGCGCCTGTCGCCCTCCGCAGAAGTCGATGGTAGGACGTCCGCTCGGCGGCGGTCCCGGGCACACGGTGGAGCGCGAGGAACTGGTCGACCAGCTCCTCGGAGATGCCGTCGGGCAACGAGCACTCCTGCGCGAAAGCGCAGAGCCGCGTCCAAATGTGCCTGAGCTGGCGGAGTGAGGCCGGCTTGTAGCCAAGGGACTGAAGGTGGTCCAGCGCGCGGCGGGTCAGCGCCTCGAGCTCGGGATACGAGGACGGAACATGGGTGGCGATCATGAGGGCTCCTTGAAAGTCGGCCACCCCCCGTGGGCGACCGCGAAGCCCAGCTCAATGGATTATGCGCAGGACGTCAGCAAGCTCGCTCACGAACTCGCCGTGCTGGCGCCCGGACTGCGCATAACGACAGTCCGCGCATAATGAAAG
>DATCBD010000101.1:0-34135 GCA_036512155.1 Gaiellaceae bacterium
CGAGGCGCCGAGAACGCACTCTTCCTCTCTGCCCGCGGGAAGCGGCTCGACACGAGCACGCTCCGCCGGCTCGTCCCGCATCCGCACCGACTGCGCCATGCGTTCGCCACGCACCTGCTCGAGGGCGGCGCCGACTTGCGCACGATCCAGGAGCTGCTCGGGCACAGCTCGCTCTCGACCACGCAGGTCTACTCGCACGTGGACGCACGGCGCCTGCGCCGCGTGTACGACCACGCGCACCCTCGCTCATGAGCGCCGATCCCACCGTCGACTCGTTCCTCGCGCTCTCGGCGACGCGGCTCGCGCCGCGCACGGTCGACGCCTACCGGCGCGATCTCGGCGATGTCACCGCGTTCCTCGAGGGCTCGCCCGCCGCGGTGACGCCCGAGCGGCTCGCCGCATACGTCGCGCACATGCGCGCACGCGGGCTCGCGGCGACGACGATCGCGCGCCGCATCGCGGCGCTCCGCTCCTTCTATCGCCACCAGATGCTCATCGGCGCACGCGCCGACAACCCGGCTGCGGATCTGGAGCTGCCGCGACGCGCACGTACGCTTCCCCGCACACTCTCGCCCGGCGAGGCGGAGCGGCTGATCGAGGCCGCGTCGGGAACGGCTCCGCGCGCGCTGCGCGACCGCGCGCTCGTCGAGCTCTTGTACGGCGCCGGCCTCCGCGTCAGCGAGGCGGTGGGCCTCGACCGCTCGGCGGTCGACCTGGACGGCCGTCTCGTCCGCTGCCTCGGCAAGGGCTCGAAGGAGCGCGTCGTCCCGATCGGCCGGGAAGCCGTGGAGGCCCTACGGCGCTATCTCGCCCGCGGGCGGCCGTATCTCGACCGCCGGCACCGGCCCGAGCTCTTCCTCAATGCGCAGGGCGGCCCGCTCACGCGCGCCGGCGCCTTCCTGATCCTGCGCAAGCTCGCAGCCACGGCCGGCCTCGAGCCGGGCCGCGTCCATCCCCACCTCCTGCGGCACTCCTTCGCCACGCACCTGCTCGAGGGCGGTGCCGACCTCCGGTCCGTTCAGGAAATGCTCGGGCATGCCGATCTCTCCACCACCGAGCGGTACACCCACGTATCCGATCGGAGGCGAAGGGAGTTGTTCTTCCAGGCGCACCCCCACGCGCGGAAGAAGGCTTGACATGACGATCGATCTCCACATCGCGATGCTCGCCATCCTCACCGTCGGAGTCGGCTGGATGATGCTGACGGCCGGGGTGCAGAAGAACGCGCTCGAGTGGCGGCGCCAGCGGCGCGTCTGCCCTTCGTGCGGCCGCGAGATCCACGCCCGCGTCTGCAGCACCTGCGCGTCCTGAACTAGCGCCGCGGCACTCGTCGCTTCAGCTGCTGCGCGACGCTTGCTGCCGTCTTGCGCAACTGGGCGTCCGCTTCGTCGTCTCCCGCAAGGCCCTCGAGGAGCACGATCGTGTCGCGCTGCGGCGAGCCGTTCTTCAGCGCGAGCACGGCGAGCCGGCGGACCGCCGCGTTCCCGTCCGCGCTGACGAGGGAGTGGAGCAGTGGACGAACGCCGTTGACGGTGGACGGATGGTCGCGGGAGAGCATTTCGACGGACAGGAGCGCCGATCCGCGGCACGCCGGGCTCTCGTCGTCGAGCCCGCGCCGCAGCAGCTCCTCCTTCGCGCGCCAGTGGAACTGCCCGATGGCGCGGTACGCGACCGCGCGCTCGCGGAAGTCCTGGCTCCGGGCCGCCGCCTCGAGCTCGTCGCCCCACTGGGCGCGCAGGTCCGCGAGCTCACGCTCCGATCCGGCCTGGGCGAGCGCGTCGGCCTGCGCGGCCGCTTCCTGCAACGTCACGCCGGAGACTCTAAATACACTGCTGACCCGTGACCCATCGAGTCGTACTCATTCCCGGCGACGGGACGGGGCCCGAGCTGACCGAGGCGACGCGTCGCGTCCTCGAGGCGACGGGCGTCGACTTCGACTGGGAGGTGCGCGAAGCGGGCGCCGACGTGATGGACCAGTACGGCGGGAATCCGCTGCCCCCCGAGGTGCTCGAGGCGATCCGCGACACGGGCGTCGCCCTGAAGGGCCCGATCACCACGCCGGTCGGCGGCGGCTTCCGCTCGGTCAACGTCGCGCTCCGGAAGGAGCTCGACATGTACGCCCAGGTGCGTCCGATCAAGAGCTACCCCGGCGTGCGCTCCCGCTTCCAAGACGTCGACCTGATCATCGTGCGCGAGAACACCGAGGATCTGTACGCGGGGATCGAGTACGAGCAAGGCACCCCGGACGCCGAGGAGCTCATCCGCTGGATCGAGTCCAAGGGCGGCCGCCTGCGCCACGACGACGCGGGCATCTCGATCAAGCCCATCTCCATCACGGGCACGCGACGCATCTTCGAGTTCGCCTTCGACTACGCGCGCAAGAACAACCGCAAGAAGATCACGGCCGTGCACAAGGCGAACATCATGAAGTTCACCGACGGCCTGTGGCTGCGCGTCGCGCGCGAGGTCGCCGCCGAGAACGAGGACATCCAGTTCGACGACCGCATCGTCGACAACATGTGCATGCAGCTCGTGCAGCGCCCCGAGGAGTACGACGTGCTCGTGCTCCCCAACCTGTACGGCGACGTCCTCTCCGACCTTTGCGCCGGCATGATCGGCGGCCTCGGCATGGCGCCCGGCGCCAACTACGGCGACCACGTGGCCGTGTTCGAGCCGACACACGGCTCCGCGCCGAAGTACGCGGGACAGAACAAGGTGAACCCGATGGCGCAGCTGCTTTCGGGGATGCTCATGCTCCGCCACCTCGGCGAGCAGAGCGCCTCGATGCGGCTCGAGCGCGCGATCGCCGACGTCATCGCCGAGGGCGCGAGCGTGACGTACGACATGAAGCCGACCCGGACTGACCCCACTTCCGTCGGGACGAGCGAGGTCGCCGACGCGATCATCGAGAAGCTGGAGGCTGGAGTCCCCGTATGAGCGACAGGCGGAAGGTCACCGTGGTCGGCGCCGGCAACGTCGGTGCGACCTGCGCGCAGGTGCTGGCGACACGCGATTACGCGGACGTCGTCCTCGTCGACATCAAGGAAGGCCTGCCGCAGGGCAAGGCGCTCGACGTGAACCAGATGGGCGCCGTCCTCGGGTACGAGCCGAACGTCGTCGGCTCGAACAGCTACGAGGAGACCGCGGGCTCGACGGTGGTCGTGATCACCGCCGGCCTGCCCCGCTCCCCCGGGATGTCACGGGACGACCTCGTCTCGACGAACGAGAAGATCGTCGGCTCGGTCACCGAGCAGGTGGTGGCGCAGAGCCCCGACGCGATCCTCATCGTCGTCTCGAACCCGCTCGACGCGATGTGCCACGTGGCGCGAAACGTCTCCGGCCTGCCGAAGGAGCGCGTGTTCGGCATGGCCGGCATCCTCGACACCGCGCGTTTCTCCACGTTCATCGCGTGGGAGACAGGCTCGTCGGTGAAGGACGTGCAGGCAACGGTGCTCGGCGGCCACGGTGACCAGATGGTCCCGGTCGTGTCGGCGACGACCGTCGGCGGAATCCCGCTGCGCAAGCTCGTGTCGGATGAACGCATCCAGTCCATGGTCGAGCGCACGGCGAAGGGCGGCGGCGAGCTCGTCAACCTGCTCGGCACGTCGGCGTGGTACGCGCCCGGCGCCGCGGCAGCGCAGATGGTCGACTCGATCATGCTCGACGAGAAGCGCGTGCTCCCGTGCACGGCGTACCTCGAAGGCGAGTACGGGATCGACGGCCTATACATGGGCGTGCCGGTCAAGCTCGGCTCTCGCGGGATCGAGCAGATCGTCGAGCTCGACCTTTCCGACGACGAGCGCGCGGCGCTGCAGGCCTCCTCGGAGGCCGTGCGCGAGGTCGTCGGCGTCTTGACGACGTAAGGCACTCGCGTTGAACCTCGGACTGAGCGGTCGCACGGCGCTCGTCACCGGAGCGTCGTCCGGGCTCGGCCTCGCGAGCGCCGAGGCGCTCGCCGCCGAGGGCGCGAACGTCACGCTCGTCGGCCGCCGGCGCGACCTGCTCGAGCGCGAGGCGGAACGGATCGGCGGCCTCGCCGTCCGCGGCGACGTCACGGCGCCGCGCGACCTCGAGCGGGCCGTGGAGCAGACCGTCGCCGCCTTCGGCGGCATCGACGTCCTCGTCTGGAACGGAGGCGGCCCCCCGCCGGGCACCGCCCGCGACGTCACGCCCGAGTCGCTCGAGGAGGCGCTCGCGCTGCTGCTCGAGCCCGCGGTCCGACTCGTCCAGCTCTGCCTCACGTACCTCGAGCGGAGCCCCGCCGGGCGCATCGTCGCGATCACCTCGATCGCCGCGAAGGAGCCTGTGCGGCACATCGCTCTCTCGAACGCGTTCCGTCCCGCCCTCTCCGGCTGGCTGAAGACACTCGCAGGCGAGCTCGGCCCGCAGGGAATCACGGTCAACTGCGTCGCGCCCGGTCGGATTGCGACCGCTCGCCTCGAGCAGCTGTACCCGGACGGGCCGACCGACGCCGACCTCGCCGACATCCCTCTGCGCCGCTGGGGTGAGCCGCGCGAGCTTGGCGACGTCGTCTGCTTCCTGGCCGGCGATCGCGCGCGCTACATCACCGGCCAGACAATCGCCGTGGACGGCGGCCTACAGCGGGCGCTCTTCTGATGCGGCGTCAGGTCGGCCCGGCGCAGATCGCCGGCGCGCTCGTCGGCCTCGTCGTCGTCGCCGCGATCGTGCTGTACCTCGTTCCGTCGAACAACTACCTCTTGCTCCCCGACCGCGCGCATCCGGTGGCCCCGCTCGTGCACGTCCAGGGCGCGCATCCGGCGAAGGGGCCGGGCGCGATCTACTTCGTCGACGTGTTCGAGCGGCGGGCGAGCATGCTCGAGTCCCTGTTCCCGTTCATCCGGTCGGGCGCGACGCTCGTTCCGGCGAACCTGATCGTGCCGCCGGGCTCGAACGACCAGCAGGTACGGCGCGCCGACCTGCAGGAGATGAGCGTCTCGCAGCGCGTCGCCGCCGCCGTCGCGCTGCGGCGGCTCGGCTACCACGTCACAGCGACGCCCGACGGAGTCATCGTCGAGGAGGTCGTCGGCGGCACGCACGCGATCGGCAAGCTTCAGCCGACGGACGTGATCACGTCCGTCGACGGCCGGGCGACACTGACGTTGTCGGCACTGCGCAGCGCGCTGACGCGTATTCGCCCCGGCGCCTTCGTCACGCTCAGCGTCGAGCGCGGCTCCTCGAAACTGAAACTCCGGATTCAGACGACGTCCGAGGGGTCGCGCTCGATCATCGGGTTCGCGCCCGGCCAGGCCGCCGACATCCATCTTCCGATTCGCGTGCAGATCGACGCAGGCAATGTCGGCGGCCCGTCGGCAGGGCTTGCGTTCACGCTCCAGGTGATGGAGGCGCTCGGGCAGAAGGTCGACCACGGCTATCGCGTCGCGGCCACCGGCACGATCTCGCTCGACGGCAGCGTGGGCGCGATCGGTGGCGTGAAGCAAAAGACCTACGGCGCGCGCGCGGCCGGCGCCGACGTCTTCCTCGTGCCCGCCGCTGGGGATAACGCGGCGCAGGCGAGGCAGTACGCGCACGGCCTCCGCATCATCGCTGTGACAAGTTTTCCCCAGGCGTTGCGCGCCCTGGCAACTCTGCCTAAGAAGGGCTAGAAACAGCAGTTTTCGGCTGGTTGGAATCTGCCGGAAACTCGTTAGTTTTCGTCTCCGGCAACGCTTTCAAGCCGGTCCGGACGGGCCTATGATCGCTCCTCGAATCCGGCTGTCGACATCGAGCAAAAGGCCCCGTGAGCAAAAAACCAAAAACAACCTGCAACGATTGCTATTTCCGCTGCGCGGGCCTGTGCGCGCTCCCGGGCGAGGAGATCTGCCCCACGTTCCGACTCATGGCGGCCGGCCATCTGGCTCCGCCGCCGCAGCCGAGGCTCGTCGCCCGGCCGCTGGCCGCAGTGTCCGCGGCGTAGGATCACGACATGCGGTTTCTGCGCCGCCAACGTGACGCCGCCGACCGGCTCGAGGAGCAGTGGCAGCCGCGTCTCTACGTGCGCTGGATCGCGCTCGCGCTCGTCGTCGCGTACGCCATCGCATTCGTCCTCGAGAACGGCAAGCACGTCTCCGTGCACTTCGTGTTCGCGACGACGAGGGTCTCCCTCGTCTGGGTCGTCCTGCTCAGCCTCGCGCTCGGCGCGATCGGCGGGATCCTGCTCTCGCAGCTAGACCGCAGGCGCAGGCGCCGTAGCGCCGACGAGTAGCGGCGCTAGCCGCGCAACGCCTTCTGCGATCTCGTCCGGCGACACGAAGCTGAACGCGAGGCGCATCGACTGCGCTCCGCCGCCGTCGGAGAAGAAGTCCTGGCCCGCGACGAAGGTGACGCCGGCCGCTTCCGCCTGCGCGACGGTCGGTGCGTCGTGCGGAAGATCGACCCACACGAAGTACCCGCCTTCGGGACGGCTCCATGTCGCGCCGTCCGGCAGATGCTGCTCGAGTGCCTCGAGCATCGCGTCGCGGCGAGCGCCCAGGAGCCCGTTCACGCGCTCGAGGTTCGGCTCGAAGTTGCCGCGGCGGAGGAACTCGTGCACCGTCGCCTGCGTCATGAACGGAGGCGAGATGTACGTCGACACAGCGAGCGCCTCGATCTGCTTGGCGAGCGGCGCCGGCAGGACGAAGTAGCCGACGCGGACGCCGGGAGCGACCGTCTTCGAGAACGAGGATGCGTACGTGACGTTGACGCCTCCCTCGAGCTCGAAGAGCGTCGGGAGCGGATCGCCGTCGTAGCGCACGAGGCCGTAGGGGTCGTCCTCGAGCACGAACAGCTCGTGCTCGCGGGCGATCTCGACGACGCGGCGGCGGCGCGCCTCGCTGAGCGTGCGCCCGCTCGGGTTCTGGAAGGTGGCGATCGTGTACAGGAAGGCGGGCTTCGGCCCGGAGGCGAGGGCCTGCTCGAGCGCGTCCGGCTCGAGGCCGTCGTCGTCCATCGGCAGCCCGACGATTTCGGCGCCGAGGCGGCGAAGGATCTTCAGCGGGCGGTCGTAGGTCGGCGCCTCGACGAGGACTCGCGAGCCGGGCTGCACGAGCTGCTCGGCGAGGAAGACGAAGCCCTGGAGCGAGCCGCTCGTGACGACCACGCGGCCGGGCTCGACCCCGTGGCGCGCCGCGATCCATTCCCGCAGAGGCCCGTAGCCGCCGCCCGGGCCGTACGAGAGGACGGCCTTGCCGTCGCGCTCGATCGCGGCCTTCGCGCAGTCGGCGAGCTCCTCCACCGGAAGGCATTCGGGAGCGGGAATCCCGCGCGCGAAGGAGATCACGGCCATAAACCCAGCCTACCGCGCGCACCTGCGGCCGCGTAACCGGTTGTTCCGTCCGAGTATGGTCGCGCCGGTGGGGCGCTTCTTTACGAGCTTCGACGAGGCGTGGGAGTTCTTCGTCAACCGCGAAACCGACCTCGAAGACTTCTTCGCGCGGTTCCCGCTCGACGACCACTTTCTCCTCGGCTGGCTGCTCCCGCTCGACCCGAGGCTTCGTCCGGCGGCAACGAACGTTCAGCGATCCTTCTCGCACCTCGAATGGATCACGCTGCCGCCGGAGCACTTTCTCCACGTCTGGCTCAGCATTGTCTCGTTTGCAACGCGCCGCCCCACGGCTGATGAAATCGGCTCCGCCGTCGAAGCAGCAGAGCGCGCGTGGGCAGGCATCGCGCCGTTCGATCTCAGATACCCGCGGATCAACTGCTTCCACGATGGTGTTGTCGCCGAGACCGAAGGCGACGGCCCACGACGACTCGTGAGTCGACTAGTCGAGGCAGGCATCGGCGGTGTCCAGCTGAACACGTTCCTGCCCCATCTCACTCTCGGAACGTTCAACGCGCCTCACGAGCCCACGCCGCTCCGAGAAGTGCTCATGCCGCGTCGCCAGGCGGAGGTGGGCGATCAGCACGTCGCGACCGCGACGCTCTGCTTGATGCCGGCTTCCCGGACGACGATCCTCGAGCCCTGGGAGGTCGTCGGCTCCGTCGCGTTCGGGTAGGGCTACTTGAGGCGCTTGGCGACGAGTTGTGCGACTTCGGTCGGCGTCGCACCGACCTCGATGCCCTTCGCCTCGAGCGCTTCCTTCTTCGCCACGGCCGTCCCGGAGGAGCCGGAGATGATCGCCCCGGCGTGCCCCATCGCCTTGCCGGGCGGGGCCGAGAAGCCGGCGATGTACGCGAGCACGGGCTTCGTCATGTGCTCGCCGATGTACTGCGCCGCCTTCTCTTCCTCGTCGCCGCCGATCTCGCCGACGAGCACCACGAGCTCCGTCTCCGGGTCGGCCTCGAACTTCTCCAGCACGTCGATGAACGACGAGCCGACGATCGGGTCGCCGCCGATGCCGACGATGGTCGAGTTCCCGAGGCCGAGCTGGGTCAGCTCGTGCCCGATCTGGTACGTGAGCGTGCCGGAGCGGGAGACGAGTCCGACGACGCCCTCGCTGAAGATCTCCGCCGGGATGATCCCGACGTTCGCCTTCCCCGGCGACAGCACGCCAGGACAGTTGGGGCCGATCATCGTCACGCCCTTCGGGCGGAAGTAGGTGTAGGCGCTGAGCATCTCGTGCACGGGGATGTGCTCGGTGATGCAGATCACCGTCCCGATCCCGGCGTCGACCGCCTCGTACACGGCGTCGGCCGCGAAGCGCGCCGGCACGAAGATGAGGGTCGTGTTCGCGCCCGCCCGCTCGATCGCGTCGGCGACCGTGTCGAAGACGGGGACGCCCTCGACGTCCTGGCCTCCCTTGCCCGGCGTCACGCCGGCGACGAGGTTCGTCCCGTACGCACGGTTGCGCAAGCCGTGGAAGCGGCCCTCGCTGCCGGTCAGGCCCTGGACGACGAGCCGCGTCTCGTTGTCGACGATGATCGCCATTACGTCGTCCCCTTGAGGACGAGGGTCGGCAGCGGCATCCAGCCGTCGACGACGCGGTCGCCGAGCAGCTCGCGCACGCGCGCCGCGTCCTCGCCGGTGCATTCGACGCGAGCGAGCCACGGCTCGATCTCGAGCGGCCGTGTGAAGTGGCGCTCTTCCGCGATCGTGAGCCCGGCGAGCTCGAAGAAGCTCTCCCACTCGGCCACGCCGTAGTTGCGCACGTGGCTCGGGTCGCGCAGGCGGTCGGCCTCCTCGGACGACTCGCTGACGAAGGTGTTGTCGCAGATCACAACGCGGCCGCGGGCGACGCGCGCCATCTCCTTTACCGCCGTGAGGACGTCGGCGAAGTGGTGCGCTGCGAGCCGGCACGCGACGGCGTCGAAGCTCTCGTCCGCGAACGGCAGGCTCTCGGCGGGCGCGGTCGTGTCGGCGCCCATGCCGGGCGCAGGATCGGTCGTGACGACGGTCGCGCCCGCCTCGCGCAGGCGCCGCGCGACGTGCCCGCCGCCGGTGGCGACGTCGAGAACGGTGACGCCGGGCCCTGGCTCGCACCACTCGACGACGAGGTCGAGATCCTCCCCGGCCGCGTGGATCGCGCTGTGGCGATACGCGTCGGCGCGATCGGACCAGAGGTCGGTCACGCCGCCAGCTCCACCGCACGCCGCGCGCCGTCGAGCATCGTCGCCTCCGGGTGGATGTTCGGGTTGCCCGCCTCGGCGAGCAGCCGCCGCCCCTCCTCGGCGTTCGTGCCGTCGAGCCGCACGACGATCGGGTACTTCGACATGTCGAGGCGGTCGAGCGCCTCGAGGATCCCGCGCGCGACCTCGTCGCCGCGCGTGATGCCGCCGAAGATGTTGAAGAAGATCGACTTCACCTGCGGGTCGCGCGTGATCACCTCGAGCGCATCGACGACGCCCTCGGCCGAGCCGCCGCCGCCGAGGTCGCAGAAGTTCGCCGGCCGGCCGCCGACGTGCGCGACGACGTCGACCGTCGACATGGCGAGACCGGCGCCGTTGCCGATGATGCCGACGCTGCCGTCGAGCTTCACGTAGGTGACGCCCTTCTCGCGCGCGAACGCCTCGATCGGATCCGCCGCCGCGGTATCGCGCATCTCGGCCACGTCGGGATGCCGGAAGAGCGCGTTGTCGTCGACCGTGAACTTCGAGTCGAGCGCCTTCACCGAGCCGTCGGGCGTGACGATGAGCGGATTGATCTCGCAGAGCACCGCGTCGAACTCGACGAACGCGCGGTAGAGCTTCTCGACGATCGACGCGATCTGCTTCTGCTCGGATGGATCGGTGACGCCGCCGCCGTAGATCAGGCGGCGCGCGACCCATGGCTGGAATCCCTCGGATGGGTCGACGTGCAGCCGCACGAGCGCCTCGGGGCGCTCCTCCGCGATCTGCTCGATCTCGACGCCGCCCTGGGTCGTGAACATGAAGAGCGGCTTCTTCGCGCCGCGGTCGAGCGTGATGGAGAGGTAGTACTCGCGCTCGATGTCGGAGGCCCGCTCGATCCAGAGCCGGCGGACGACGTGGCCATTGATGTCCAGACCGAGGATGTCCTTCGCCTTCTGCTCCACGTCGTCGGCCCCCTCGGCGAGCTTCACGCCGCCGGCCTTCCCGCGGCCGCCCGTGAGCACCTGCGCCTTGACGACGAGCTGGCCGCCGAGCTCCTGCGCCGCCGCCCGCGCCTCCTGCGGCGAATCGGCTCGGCGCCCCTCGGACACGGGGATGCCGACGCGCTTGAAGAGCTCCTTGCCCTGATACTCGTACAGGTCCACCGGCGGGTGACTCTAACGGTCTCGCCTCTCCGTGCCGATTAGTTGCCGTATGGGACGCGGCGTGATCGCGATGTGCGGGACCTTCGGGTTGACGGTCGGCGGGTTCGTACCGGCCCTGTGGGGCGCCGGCCAGCTGTCGATGGCGTCT
This sequence comes from Gaiellaceae bacterium, assembly GCA_036512155.1. GTDB lineage: Bacteria > Actinomycetota > Thermoleophilia > Gaiellales > Gaiellaceae > Palsa-739. The sequence goes on from DATCBD010000101.1 coordinate 10,798, forward strand.
GTCCTCTTCAGCGCGATCGGCGGCATCGCCGGCGTCTTTGCCGGCGTTCGCATAGCCGAGTAATCCTCCGTTCGGAGGAGGCCGAACCGTCCTCGCGCCCGAGGCGGATTTGCGGCCGCGCAGTAGCGTTCGTAGACCATGGTCTGGAACTGGCTCCGGCGGCACCCGAGCCTCGTCGACGTCGGCGTGGTGCTCGTGCTCGCGGCGGCGTACATCGGCCATGCGAGCCGTCTCGACGACTGGGCGGAGGGCGTGCCCCTCGCCGTCGTCCAGGTGGCGCCGCTGCTCGTCCGCCGCCGGTACCCGCGCACCGTGCTCGCGGTCGTCACCGGTGCGTGGATCGCGCAGGCGATCTTCGTCTCAGCGTGGCCACCGGTGGCGTCGCTCGTCGCCGTCTACACCGTATCGGCGAACCTCGGCCGCACGGAGGGTCTCTGGGCCACAGCCCTCGCGACGCTCGCCACGACGCTCACCACACTCGGGCTCACTGACTGGGGCCGTACGGTCTCGGATCTCTTGCTCTTCGCAGGCGCGTGGGTCGTCGGCGACAACCTCGGCACGCGACGCGCGTACACGAGCGCGCTCGAGGAGCGGACCGAGCGGCTCGAGCGGGAACGCGAGGCCGAGGCAGCGCGCGCCCGCGCGGAGGAGCAGGCCCGCATCGCGCGCGAGCTGCACGACGTCATCGCCCACAGCGTGAGCGTCATGGTCGTCCAGGCCGCCGCGGCGAACGACGTCTTCGACACGCGCCCCGAGCGTGCGCGGGAGGCGCTGCGCGCAATCGAGGCGAGCGGGCGCACCGCGCTCGCCGAGATGCGCCGCCTGCTCGGAGTCGTGCGCGCCGACGGCGCCGACTATGCGCCGCAGCCCGGCATTGACCGTCTCGACGACCTCGTCGAACAGGTGCGCGCTGCCGGGCTCGCCGTCGGCGTCAGCATCGAGGGGTCCCCGCGGCCGCTGCCGGCGGGCGTCGACCTGTCCGCGTACCGCGTCGTCCAGGAGGCACTGACGAACACGTTGAAGCATGCGAATGCGACGCGCGCGGACGTCTCGGTGCGCTACAGCGACGACGAGCTCGGCGTCGAGGTGCGCGACGACGGCGAACCCGCAGGCAACGGGGACGGCCACGGGCGCGGACTGATCGGCATGCGCGAGCGGGTCACCGCCTTCGGCGGCTCGCTCGAGACTGGCCCGAAGAACACCGGCGGCTTCGCCGTGTCCGCGAGGTTCCCGCTCTGATTCGCGTGCTCGTCGTCGACGACCAGCCGCTCGTGCGCAGCGGCTTCCGCATGGTGCTCGAGGAGCGCCCCGACCTCGAGCTCGCCGGCGAGGCGTCGGACGGGGCGCAGGCGCTCGAGCTCGCGCGCGAGCTCGATCCCGACGTCATCCTCATGGACGTGCGCATGCCGAACCTCGACGGTGTCGAGGCGACGCGCCAGCTCGTGGAGTCCGGCACGCGCGCTCGGATTCTCGTGCTGACGACGTTCGACCTGGACGAGTACGTGTACGCCGCCATCCGCGCGGGCGCGAGCGGCTTCCTGCTCAAGGACGTCGAGCCCGCCGAGCTCGTGGACGCGATCCGCGTCGTCGCCGCCGGGAACTCGCTCTTCGGCCCCGCCGCGACGGAACGGCTCGTCGCGCGTTTCGCGCAGCAGGCGGCGCCCGACGCCGGCCACGCGCTCGACGAGCTGACCGATCGCGAGAAGGAGATCCTGCGGCTGCTCGCCACCGGCCTCTCCAACGCCGAGCTCGCCGAGCACCTCTTCCTCAGCGAGACGACCGTGAAGACGCACGTCTCCGCGATCCTCCGCAAGCTGCGCGTACGCGACCGCGTGCAGGCGGTGATCGCCGCGTACGACGCCGGGCTCGTCAGCCCGAGATGACGCAGATGACCTGACCGGTCGCGACCGGATCGCCCGGCGCGACCGAGAGTTGGGCGACGACGCCGGCGCGGTGGGCGTGCACCTCGTTCTCCATCTTCATCGCCTCGACGATGCAGATGAGCGCGCCCGCTTCCACCTCGTCGCCCTCGGCGACCGCAACCGAGAGCACCGTCCCCTGCATCGGCGACACGACCACGTCGGTGCCTCCGGCGGCCCCTGCACTCACGCGCTCGCGCCGCCGGCGTGCCAGCTCGAGCCACGGCGCCTCCGGCTCGGTAAGGCGAACTTCGAAGCGACGTCCGTCCACCTCCACGGTGCGCACGCGCTCAACCGTCCGTCCCGGCACGGGGAGCAACCTGCTCGTCGGAGCCTTGCCGTCGAGGTCGAGCGACTCGACGACGCCTACGCACGTCTCGCCGCGGATGAAGCACTCGTGCGACAGCAGCGCGGTGTGGAACGGGATCAGCGTCGTCGGGCCCTCGATCACGTACTCGCCGAGCGCGCGCAGCATGCGGCGGCGCGCGTGCTCGCGGTTGACGCCGTTCACGATGAGCTTCGAGATCATCGGGTCGTACGCCGCGACGACCTCGCGGCCGCCGTCGACGCCGGAGTCGACGCGCACGCCGGGGCCACCGGGCTCGCGGTACGCGGTGACGAGGCCGGGCGCCGGCAGGAAGCCGCGCGATGCATCTTCGGCGTTGATGCGACACTCGATCGCGTGCCCGCGCAGCGACACCTGCTCCTGCGTGAACGACAGCGGCTCGCCGAGTGCGATGAGTACCTGCTCGCGCACGAGGTCGAGCCCGGTCACCATCTCCGTGACGGTGTGCTCCACCTGGATGCGCGTGTTCATCTCCATGAAGAAGTACTCGCCGTCCGCCGTGAGCAGGCCTTCGATCGTTCCCGCGGACACGTAGCCGGCGGCGAGCGCGGCCTCGACGCCGATCCTCCCGATGCGCGCGCGCAGCTCGTCGTCCACGGCCGGCGACGGCGTCTCCTCGACGAGCTTCTGATGCCGCCGCTGGATGGTGCAGTCGCGCTCGCCGAGGTGCACGACGTTGCCGTGGGCGTCCGCGAGCACCTGCACCTCGATGTGGCGCGGATCGACGATGAGCTTCTCGACGTACACGTCGGGATTCGCGAAATACGACTGGCCTTGCCGGCGCGCCGTCTCGAAGGCGCGCTGTGCGTGCTCGGGGCCTTCGACGACTTCCATCCCCTTGCCGCCGCCTCCGGCGGCCGCCTTGATGAGGAGCGGATAGCCGATCGACTCGCCGAGCGAGAGCAGCTCGTCGACCGTCGCAACCGGCTCGGTCGTGCCGGGGATGATCGGGACGCCCGCCCGCTGCATCACCGTGCGCGCGCGCGTCTTCTCCCCCATCAGCTCGATCGCGTCGGGCGGCGGGCCGATCCAGACGAGCCCCGCGTCCTGCACCGCACGCGCGAACGCCGCGTTCTCGGCGAGGAACCCGTAGCCGGGGTGCACCGCCTGGGCACCGGCGCGCAGCGCGGTCTCGACGAGCGTGTCGATCTTTAGGTAGCTCTCGGCCGCCGGCGGCGGCCCGATGAGGAACGCCTCGTCCGCGTACGCGACGTGGAGCGAGCCACGGTCTGCCTCCGAGTAGACGGCGACGGCGCCCGCGCCGAGCTCGCGCAGCGTCCGGAAGATGCGGACGGCGATCTCACCACGGTTGGCGACCAGGACCTTGTCGAACATCAGCGGGCCGTATTGTCCCCGTTGTGAGCCCCGCGGATCAGCTGACCGTCGCTCGCGCCCTCTCGGTCCCGGTCGTCGTCGTCCTCTTCGCTTGGCCGTTCCACGATCACGCCTACTTGGCAACCGCCGTGTTCTGCGTCGCGATGACGACCGACTGGTTCGACGGCCGGCTCGCGCGCCGGCATGGGAGGACGTCTCCGCTCGGATCGTTGCTCGACCCGATCGCGGACAAGGTGCTCGTGCTCGCCGCGCTCGTGATGCTCGTCGGCCAGCACGTCGTCCCCGCGTGGATGGTGGCTGCGATCGTCGTGCGTGAGGTGCTGATCACCGGCCTACGCCAGGCGGCGATCGAGCGCGGGATCGTGATCGCGGCGCGCGACCTGGCGAAGGTCAAGACGTGGGCGCAGGCAGTCGCCGCCGGAGTCGGCGGCTTCGCCGCCGCGGGAGCGTGGGGCACCGGCGTGGCGTGGTGGACGATGCTCGTCGCGGTGGCGCTGACGTGGGCGTCGGGGCTGGACTACGCGCGCAGTGCGCCGGCGCTGTTTCGGCCTCGCGTCAGTGCGTAATCGCGCCCCGCGCTTGGCACCAGTCTTCGAAGCGCGCCCAGCTGCGCAGGTACTCGCGCAGTTGGTACAAGCCCTCCTCGACCTCCGCCCGGACCGCCCGGTGGCAGTGACCGCAATACCCGAGCTCGTCCACGGCGGGGGCCGTGTTGCAGCGGATGCACTCGTCGAACATGTTGGGGAAACGGCCCGGCGAGCGGCGCGGTTACGGCGATTCGGCCTCCTCGGGCTCCCAGGGTGCGAGCGCAGGCTTTTCCGCCTCTTCCGCCAACGCAGCGAGGATGGCAGCGCGTTCTTCCTCGCTCGGCTCCGGGCTGATCTCGATTTTCATGAATGCAAAGAGTAAAGTCATTGCGAGGTTGGGTCGATCTGAGGTGTACGTGGGTCTACGAATAGGGGTCACTGCTGTTGTGCTCGTGCTGCTCCCGGCGGGGAGCGCTTTGGCGTCGACGCATCGCTCGCATCGCTCGAGCTCATGGGCGCTGCCGGAGATCCGCGTCGTGACCGGCGCAGGCCTGATGGGCACGAAGTCGCCGGCGACCTTCCGTCCCGGCGCAAAGCTCACCGACCAGGCGCTCGCGAACCTCGTCTTCCAGCTGCAGCAGCTGCTCGCTCCGCCGCCCCCGCCTGCCCCGGTCGCTCCGCCGCCGCCGCTGCCGGACACGACGACGACCTCGACCGACCCGACACAGACGACGACCGACCCGACCGACACGACCACCGATCCGACGCAGACCACGACCGACCCCACGCAAACGACGACCGATCCGGTGACGACGACGACCGTCGCCGAGCCTCCGCCTCCTCCCCAGCCGCCCGCGACTCCGCCGAAGGTCCCGCACGGCGCCGCCGCGGCGACCATGACGATGCTCGACGCGCAGCTCGTCGACGGCGTCGGCCTCGACGCGGCCGCGACGGCGTTCGCCCGCGGCGCGCGTGCGGCCGGGCTCGACGTCCCCGCGCGCTTCGGGACCGAGGTGGTGGCGCGGCTCCTCGGCCTGCGCACCGACCATCCCGCGAGCGAGGACTCTCTCGAGCTGCTGCCCAACGACCCGGCGACGCGCGCGGAGGCCGCGTACTCGGCGGCGCAGCTCCTGCATTCGTCGGGCTGGCTCGTCCCGATCGTGCAGGGCCTCTCCGACACGTTCTCGCTCCCGCAGTATTCGACGTGGCAGCGGCGGATCCTCGACACCGCCATCGCGCGGATCGGCATGCCGTACGTGTGGGGCGGGACGAGCGACGGGCCGGAAGTGGACTTCGGCGTCGCCGCACGCGGCGGCTACGACTGCTCCGGATTCGTGTGGCGCGTGTACAAGCTCACGCCGTATCCGAACGAGGGCGGCCTCGCGTCGACGCTGCGCGGCCGGACGACGTACGTGATGAGCGGCGAGGTCCCGCACTCGGAGCTCATCAACTTCGACCATTTGCAGCCGGCCGACGTCCTCTTCTTCGGCGCGCGTGGCCCGCGGTCGAGCCCGTCGCAGGTCGACCACATGGCGATCTATCTCGGCAACGGCTGGTTCATCCAGTCGTCGGACTACGGCGTCGCGGTCGCGCAGCTCACCGGGTACTACCGGCACGAGTTTGCGTGGGCACGGCGGCCGCTGCGCGAAGCCGGACTATCCGGCTAGGGCCGCCCCGGAGCCCGCTCCGCGAAGTGGTGCTCGGAGCGCGCATCGGTCTTTGCACGCGTCAACCGGGTGTCTGACACCGCGAAGCGGTGTCAACACATTTAGAGCGGGATGTTCCCGTGCTTGCGGCTCGGCCGCTGCTCGGACTTCGTAAGCGCCGTCTCGAGCGCGTCGATCAGCACCGGCCTCGTTCGCCGCGGCTCGATGACGTCGTCGACGTAGCCACGCTCCGCGGCCGAGTACGGGTTCGCGAAGCGCTCCTTGTAATCCGCGATCAACTCGGCGCGGCGTGCTTCCGGATCGGCAGCGTCCTCGAGCTCCTTCCGGAACACGATGTTTACCGCGCCCTCCGGCCCCATCACCGCCACCTCGGCCGTCGGCCACGCGAAGTTGAAGTCAGCGCGCACGTGCTTCGAGCTCATGACGTCGTACGCGCCGCCGTACGCCTTGCGTGTAATGACGGTGAGCTTCGGCACGGTCGCCTCGCAGTACGCGTACAGGAGCTTCGCGCCGTGGCGGATGATGCCGCCCCACTCCTGCGCCGTTCCGGGGAGGAAGCCGGGCACGTCGACGAAGGTGATGACCGGGACGTTGAACGCGTCGCACGTGCGGACGAAGCGCGCAGCCTTCTCCGACGACGAGATGTCCAGCACGCCGGCGAGCATGCGCGGCTGGTTGCCGACGACGCCGACCGCATGGCCGCCGAGCCGCGCGAAGCCGCAGACGATGTTCTCCGCCCACCGCTCGTGCACCTCGAGGAACTCGCCGTCGTCGATGACGCGCCGGATGACGTCGTGCATGTCGTACGGCTTGTTCGGGTTGTCGGGGACGAGCGTGTCGAGCTCGGCGTCCGCGCGGTCGCGCGGATCGGTCGGCGTCGTGAACGCCGGCCGCTCCCGGTTGTTCTGCGGAAGGAACGAGAGAAGGTAGCGCGCGTCCTCGAGGCATGACTCCTCGTCGGGCGAGGTGAACTGCGCGACGCCCGATTTCGCCGCGTGCGTGGCGGCGCCGCCGAGCTCCTCGAACGTCACCTCCTCGCCGGTGACGGTCTTCACCACGTCGGGCCCGGTGATGAACATGTACGACGAGCCCTCGACCATGAAGACGAAGTCGGTCATCGCGGGCGAGTACACGGCGCCGCCCGCGCACGGCCCCATGACGAGGCTGATCTGCGGGATGACTCCCGATGCCTGCACGTTTCGCCAGAAGATCTCCGCGTAGCCCGCGAGCGAGACGACGCCCTCCTGGATGCGTGCGCCGCCCGAGTCGTTGATCCCGATGACCGGGCAGCCGTACTTCACGGCCAGATCCATCACCTTGCAGATCTTCTCCGCGAACACCTCGCTCAGCGAGCCGCCGAAGACGGTGAAGTCCTGCGAGAAGACGAAGACCTTGCGCCCGAAGACGGTGCCGTGGCCCGTGACGACCGCGTCGCCGTACGGCCGCCGCTCCATCATCCCGAAGTTCGACTCACGGTGGCGCACGTAGCGGTCGAGCTCGACGAACGTGCCGGGATCGCACAGCTTCTCCGCCCGCTCGCGCGCAAGGAGGCGGCCCTCATCGCGCCGCCGCTGCACCGCCTTCTCGCTGCCGGCGTGGAGCGCCTCGGCGCGGAGCTCCTCGAGCCACGCGAGCTTCGCTTCCGTTGTCTCGTGGTCCGCCACGCGAGGAGCCTAACCTGGCCACGTGCGCCGACGGCTTCCTCCAGCGCTCCAGGACCGCGCCTTCGCGTTCCTGTGGACGTCGTCGCTCACCAACGGCCTCGCATCCCAGATGGTGGCGGTCGCGATCGGCTGGCAGGTCTACGCCATCCACCGCAACCCGCTCGACCTCGGCCTCGTCGGTCTCGCCGAGTTCGTGCCGCTTCCGATCCTCGCGCTGCCGGCGGGACAGATCGCCGACCGCGTCTCGCGCCGGACGATCGCCGCGATCGCGCTCGCGCTCTCGCTCGCGACGGTCGGCGTGCTGCTCGCGATCACCGTCACCGATGTGCATGCGCTGTGGCCGTTCCTGAGCGTCGGCGTGATCGCCGGCGTGGCGTCCGCCGTCGGCAGCCCGGCGACGCGCGCGCTCACGCCGGAGATCGTCCCCGCCGAGCTGCTTGCGGGAGCGATCGCGCTCCGGAGCGTCGCGTCGCAGATCGGCATCGTCGCAGGCCCGGCGCTCGGCGGCGTGATCTTCGCCGTCGACCCCGTCTCGGTCTACGCGGTAGCCGCAGCGCTGATCGCCTTCGCCCTGGCTGCGATCGTGGCGTTGCCCTACCGTGCGGCGCCGCTCGCCGACCAGCCGCCGCCGGACTGGGAGAGCCTCGTCGCGGGCGTCCGGTTCATCCTCAGCACGCGCATGCTCCTCGGGGCGATCTCGCTCGACCTGATCGCCGTGCTGTTCGGCGACTCGATCGCGCTCGCACCCGTCTTCGCGCGGAGCATCCTCCATATCGGGCCGATCGGCCTCGGCGCGCTGCGTACCGCGCCGGCGCTGGGCGCGCTCGCGGCCGGAATCATGCTCGCGCGCCGGCCGCTCCGCCGACGAGCAGGCCCGGCGCTGCTCGCGGTGATCGCCACCTTCGGAGCGGCGATGATCGTCTTCGGCCTGTCGAAGTGGCTCCCCCTCTCGCTCGCGGCGCTCGCCGTCGCCGGTTTCGTCGACATGATCAGCGTGAACATCCGCGCGACGACGCTCGCGGTGGTCACGCCGAGGGAGCTCCAGGGCCGCGTCAACGCAGTCGAATGGGTCTTCATCGGCGCATCGAACGAGCTCGGCGCCTTCGAGTCGGGTGTCGTCGCGTCGCTCATCGGCACGGTCGCAGCCGTCGTCGCCGGCGGCGCCGTGATGATCGGCATCGCCGCCTCGTGGACGCGCCTCTTCCCCGAGCTCGCCCGCATGGGGCCGTTGGAAGAACTGCAACCGGCGTAAGGTCCGACGGATGGAGATCCTCTGGCCGTACGAGAACGGAGAGGTCGGGGAGTTCTTCTACGCGCGCTACAACCACCCCGCGGTCGCCGAGGTCGAGGCGGCGCTCGGCGAGCTCGACGGCGGCACCGCCGTCCTTTTTCCCTCCGGAACCGGCGCCGCGACTGCGCTCTCACTCTCGCTGCTTCGCCCCGGCGACACCGTCGCGCTCGCGGAAGGCGCCTATTTCGGCACCGGCCGCCTGTTCGAGACGCTCGAGCCGTGGGGCCTGCGTCACGTCGAGTTCGACCAGACGGGGCCGGCGCCGGACGACGTCCAGCTCCTCTGGCTCGAAGCGCCCGCGAACCCGATGCTGACGATGCCCGACCTCCCGGCGGCGGCCGCCCATCCGGCGCCTGTCGTCGTCGACTCGACCGTGGCGACGCCCGTCGGCCTGCGCCCGCTCGACCATGGCGCCGACTACGCGCTCCACAGCGCGACGAAGGCGCTCGGCGGCCACGACGACGTCCTCCTCGGCGTGGTCGTCTGCCGGGACCCGGCCGCTGCCGAGGCGCTGCGCCGCTTCCGCGGGCTGACCGGGATCTCGCCGGCGTCCGAGCCGGCCCGGCTCCTGCTCCGCAGCCTCGGAACGCTCGAGGTGCGCGTCCGCCGCCAGGCCGAGACCGCGGCCGTGATCGCGGAGCGGCTCGCCGGCCACCCGAAGGTGGTCCTCGTCCGCTACCCCGGGCTCGGAGGCCTCATCTCGTTCGACGTCGCCGACGCCGAGGCCGCCCGGCGCGTCGAGACGTCGACCCGCCTCGTGACCAACGCCACGTCACTCGGCAGCGTCCACAGCCTCATGGAGAGCCGCCATCGCTGGGAGGGCGACCGCGTCCCAGGCGGCCTCCTCCGGCTCAGCATCGGGCTCGAGGATCCGGACGCGATCTGGGCCGACCTCGCTCAGGCGCTCGACAACGCGTGAGCCAACCGGGAACGGCCGTCCGGCAACAGCCGAGATCCTCGGCTAGCCTGTCGCGCGCTTGGGGCCTGCGCACCCGTATCGGATCCTCGTCGCCGAGGACGACGAGGCATTTCTCGACGCGCTCGAGACCGCCCTGCACGCCCACGGCGACTTCGCGGTCGTCGGCCGCGCGCGCAACGGGCACGAGGCTGTCGAGCTCGCCGAGAAGCTCCAGCCCGACCTGGTGGTGATGGACGTGGAGATGCCTGTCCTCGACGGCGTCGAGGCCACGCGCATCTTGCACGCGCGCATGCCGGAGCTGCCGGTGCTCGCGATCAGCGGTCACGACTACGAGGAGCGCGTGCTCGAGATCCGCGCTGCCGGCGCCGCCGATTACGTGCGCAAGGCGCGCCTCGAGGACGAGCTGCTCGCGGTCGCGGCCGCGCTCGTGGCGCGTCAGCGTTCGAGGGCGTAGCGCAGGAAGAGGTGCGCGCCGTGGCGGCGGACGCCGGCGAGGCTTGCGGCGATTCGTCGGTCCGGAAGGAACTCGACGCCTTCGACGAGCGGGAGCCCGCGGCCGGCGAAGAGCGGCGACACCGTCAGGAAGAGCTCGTCCACGAGGCCGGCTTCGAGCATTGATCCGAAGAGCGTCGGGCCTCCCTCACACAGGATGCGCCGGCAGCCGCGCTCGCGCAGCTCGGCGACGGCGCCGACGACGTCGGATCGCACGTGGAGCCGGTCGCCCAGCACGGCCGATTCGATCTCGCGCCGGCGTGAGAGCACCACGACGTCGGGACGTTCGGGCAGCTCCAGCTGGTGGCGCAGCTCCGCGAGCTCCGCCGCGGCCGGTGGAAATGCAGCCTCCGCCGTCCAGACGTTCTTCGGCGAGGCGAGCAGCGTGTGCGACCCGACGATCACCGCGTCGGCGCACGCGCGCAAGAGCGCCATGACGAACAGGTCGGCGTCGCTTGCGTCGGCGATCACGCGGTTCGAGCGTGAAATTCCGGGAAGCGCGACGATGCCGTCGATCGTCTTCACGAAGTTCGCGTACACGCAGTCGGCGGGGAAACCGAGTGTTCCCGGGTAGAGCGCCGCGAGCTCCTGCGCGAGCGGGAACGCGGGCAGCCCCGTGGGCTCGTACAGGAGCTCGAGCGGCTCCACTACCGCTGGATCTGGAGGAGGAACTCGCGGCGCAGATCGGCGTCCTCGTTGAACAGCCCGCGCCAGAACGTCGTCACCGTCCTCGATCCGTCCTCGGCCACGCCGCGCATCTGCGTGCACAGGTGCGCCGCCTCGAGGTGCACGGCGACGCCGCGGGGCCGGACGAGATCGACGAGCGCGTCCGCGATCTGCTCCCCCATCCGCTCCTGGACCGTGAAGCGACGCGCATACAACCGCACGATGCGCGTCAGCTTCGAGATGCCGATGATCTCCTCCCCGGCGACGTACGCAACGTGGGCGGAGCCGTGGAACGGAAGCGCGTGATGCTCGCAGAGGGCGTGAAACGAGATCGGCCCTTCGAGGATGAGCCCCGACTGTGTGCCTTCATGCTCCGCCGGGAACGAGGTCAGCAGCTTCGGGTCGCCGTCGTAGCCCGCGGTCGCGTCGTAGAGCGCGCGCAGGAACCGGGCCGGCGTCTCGCGTGTGCCGGGCGTGCCGAGGTCCATGCCGAAGGCGGCGAGGATCTCGGCTGCGTGGCGCTCGAGCCGCGCCCAGTCGGCGTCGGCGATGCGGCGCTCGGACGTCTCGCGTCCGTGCCACGGCAGGACGACGGCAGGTTCGGTGTTCACGATGGTTGTCTCCCCCGGTCGATGGAGATGAGTGCGGCGAGTACCGCGGTACATCCAAGAAGAACGACGAGATAGGCCCGCGGATGCCCGACGGCGAGGCACACGCCGAGCACGAGGAGCTGAGGCGAGAGACCGAAGTTCGAGGCGGCGAACACGGTGACGCGGCGCGGCCGGCGAATGACCGCCTCGGCGAAGCGATCCTGGGGCCTGTAGACAGCGTCATAGACGCGCGCCAGGAGCGAGCCGTCGCCGGTGCCAGCAGACCTGCCGCGGTAAATGCGCTCGAGGTTGAAGTTGAGCGAGAGCACCGTCGTCAGCAGGACGAATCCCGCCAGCGCGAGCCACGGGCCGATCCAGACGCCGAGGCCGGCGAAGACCGCCGCGTCGACGAGCAGGTCCGACTCGGAGTCGAGGTAGCGACCGAAGCTCGTGATCTGCCCGGTCCGGCGCGCGAGCTGGCCGTCGGCGTTGTCGAGCAGCGTCTTCAGCTGCAAGAGCAGCGCACCGGCGAGGAACGCGTGCCGGCCCACTTCCACGGCGGCGGCGAAACCGGTCGCGGCGCCCACGAGCACGACGGCGGGCGGCGGGACGCGCAGCGGCGCGAGCGCGCGGGCGACCAGGTGGGCCGGCGGACGGAACACGAGCTCGCAGACGAGGTCGAAGCCCGCGCGCTGCTTCCGGTCCGGCATAGTCAGCTTCATGAGCACGCCGGAAGGCTGGCGCGAGGAGGACGGAGCGCTCGTGCGCGAGTACGAGCTGGAGAGCTTCCCTGCTGCGATCGCATTCGTTTCTTGCGTCGCCGAGCTGGCGGAGCGGGAGAACCACCATCCCGACATCGACATCCGGTACCGCCGCGTGCTCGTCCGTTGGACGACGCACTCGGCCGGCGGCATCACGGAGCGCGACCGCGACATGGCGGCGCGCACCTCAGCCTGCGAGCCCACGTAGCGTCTCCTCGTCGATAGGGCCGGCCGCGCGGATGAGGTCGCGCGCCGCGTCGACCTTGCCCCACACGTTCCAGAGGAGGAAGCCGCGCGGGTGCGCGTCACCGTCGACGTACGCGACGACGCCCTTCTTGTTCGGCTCGAGCCAGAGCTCGACGGCGTCCTGCCGCGAGTCGAGGTCGCCGACGGCCTCGTAACCGAGGTCGAAGAGATCGGAGTAGAAGAACGGCAGGTGCTCGTAGCGCTCGCATGCGCCGCCGGCGTTCGCGCCGACGAGCCGCCCGTGCGTGTTGGCGTGATCCTCGTGCTCGACGCGGCCGCTCTTTCCGAGTGCGGGCATCGGGAAGCGCGCGACGTCGCCCGCCGCGAAGATGTCGTCCTGCCCCTCGACGCGGCCGTAGACGTCGACGACGATGCCGTCGTCGACCGGAAGGCCGGCGCTCTCGGCAAGCTCGGTGCGCGGAACGATGCCGACCCCGGCGACGACGGCGTCGAAGCCCTCGGCCGACTCGAAGGTGGTGCCCGGCCGGAGGTCCACTCCACGCTCGCGGTAGTAGTCCGCGACGTAGTGCGCGAGCCCCGGCGGGAACGTGCGCCACCCGAGCCCCTCGTCCGGGAACACCATGGTCACGTCGCGTCCCTGCGATCGGAGCGCGGCGGCGATCTCGGAGCCGATGAAGCCGCCGCCGACGACGAGGAAGCGCGCGCCTTCGTCACTCAGCGCGCGAACGCGCCTGTAGTCGGCGAGCGTGCGGAAGTAGATGACGTCGTCGCCTGCCCCGTCGAGGCGGCGCGGCGTGCCGCCGGTCGCGAGCACAAGCCGCTCGTAGGCGTACTCGTCGCCGGCGTCGTCGAGGGCGGTATGCGTCGCTGGGTCGATGGAGACGATGCAGCGGCCGAGCACGATGTCGGCGCCGTGCTCCTCGACGTTGCGCCAGATCTTGGACTCGTCCCCGTCTTTCCAGAGCCCCTTCGTCAGCGGCGGTCGCTTGTACGGCGGAAACGCCTCCTCGCCGACGAGCCCGATCGATCCTTCGGGGTCGGCGTCATGGATGCCGGTGCAGACGGCGTCGCCGGTCATGCCTCCGCCGACGACGAGATAGCGATAGGCGCGCATTGTCATCTCCTGGATTGGATCAGGACCTGGATGCGGCACGGCGAGGTGGCGTCGACGCAGCCCTCGACGGCGCACGAGGCAGGCCTGCAAAGAGAGCCGGAGGAGGGACTCGAACCCACAGCCTTCGCATTACAAATGCGCTGCTCCGCCAGTTGAGCTACTCCGGCACGCCTTCATCGTAAGCGACTTCCAGGCTGTCCGAAGCGGACACGGCCCAGCCGATTCGTATGCAACGGTGGCAACGTGGAGCATCCGAAGGACATCGGCGACGTCTCGACACTCGCAATCACATTAGTGCTCCGCTCGCTCGGATATGGCCTCTACATCCCGTACGGGGAGAACACCCGTTGCGATCTCATGCTCGAACGCGACGGTTTTGTCGATCGTGTCCAGTGCAAGACCGGACGCCTTCGCAAAGGAGCGGTGGTGTTCAACGTCTGCAGTTCGTACGCTCATCATCGCAGCCCAGTCGTCGAGAAACGGAGTTATCACGGCGAGATCGACCTGTTCGCCGTCTACTGCCCGGAGACGGCAGGCGTCTACCTCATGCCGATCACGCACTTGCCCGTCCAGCGTCGCGGCGCACTGCGAGTAGATCCGCCGAAGAACAACCAGTTCGACCGGATCCGCTTCGCCGCCGACTACGAGGTCGGCCGGGTCTCTATAGAAGGACTTCGCGTGTCTTCTGGTGCGTGACGATCTTGCGCTTCACGCGCTGGAGCGCGTTGTCGATCGTCTTCGTGTCGCACTCGAGCTTCTCCGCCATGTCCTCGTACGAGGCGCCCTCGAGGTAGAGGCGCAGCGCGTCGGCCTCGAGCGACGACAGCCCGGAGCCAAGCGTGAAGACGAGACTCTGCAGCTCCTCGGTCGAGATGACCATCACCGACGGCTCGCGGACGCCAGGGCCTGGCAGCGCGTCGCCGAGCGTGCACTCGCCGTCGCCCTCCTGGCCGGCCGGCGTGTGGCTGAACGAGACGTACGTGTTCAGCGGCGCGTGCTTGAAACGGGTGGCCGTCTTGATGGCCGTGATGATCTGGCGGGTGACGCAGAGCTCGGCGAAGCTCCGGAACGACGTCTCCTTGTCGGTGCGGAAGTCCCGGACCGCCTTGTACAGGCCGATCAGGCCCTCCTGGATGAGGTCGTCCGAGTCGCCGCCGGCGAGGAAGTACGAGCTCGCCTTCAGGCGGACGAAGCCGGTGTAGCGGCGGATGAGGGCGTCCATCGCCACGCTGTCCCCGTTGCGGGCACGGAGCACGATCTGGAGATCCTCCAGCTCGCGTTGAGCCTTCTGTGGCGAGTACGCGCGTGCAGTGCTGCGAGCGGCCACGGGCATCTCCCGGTTCGAGGACAGGGCAAACTCTCACCCTTAACTTGAGGAAGAACATAGCAAGGGGTCCAAATTCTTACAAGTCCATTTGCGATGGACCCAATATGATACGAACGTGTGTTCGATCGCCTAGACGAGGGCGAGCACGGCGTGCAGCGGCCGCGGCACTGCATCGACGTCGAGCGCCTCGACGAGGAGGGCCGCGTAGCGGACCTTCCGGCGTGCCACGCTGCCCATGAACCGCCGCAGCTGGTCCTCGACCGGACGGTCGCGCCACACGGGCTGCTTCTGCAACGTGCGGAAGGAACCGAGGTCGCCGTTGGCCTCGAGGACATCCTCCACCGCAGGCGCGCCGAGCGCGCGGATCAGCTCGGCCTCGAGATCGGCGACGCAGACGCAGACCGACAGCGGGTCCAGCCCGGCGCGCTCGAACGCTCGGCGGAACTCCTGCTCCTCCCCCGCGTCGCACAGTCCCGCGATCGTGAGGTTCGCGCCTCCGAGGTCGTCGAGGAAGCGGCCGACCGCCTGCGCGCCGCCGATCGCGACGATCGAGACGCCCTCCGCTGCAAGGTCGCGTTCCCGGCGCCGCGCCAGCGTCTCCAGCGCGACCCGGTCGCTCGCCCCCTCGACAAGGACGACCGCGCTCACTTGCCGCGGCGGAGCCGCTCGAGCGCGGCGAGCGTCGCCGGGTCGAGCCGGTCGCGCATGTCGCCGCGAGTGCGGTCGGCGTGCTCCGGCGCGACGAGCTCGGCCAGGAACGTGCTGGAGGAGAGCTTGCGCACCTCGGCGCCGGACGTGCCGCGCACGGCTTCGTCCGAGGAGACGACCGCAACCTGTTCCCTCCCCCGGCGCTCGGCGGCGAGCCGCTCGATGAACGTGTCCGCGTTCTCGGCCCAGCGCACCTCGAGCTGGCCGTGGCGCTCGTCGGGCCCGTGCCCATCGAAGACGAGCACGCCGCGGGCGCCCTTGCCGGCGACCCAGCTGGCGAGCAGGTCGCGCAGCTCCTCCGGGGAGCGGAACTCGCCCGCGTGGAGCAGGTTGAAGCCGTCGAAGAGATAGAGCGTCGGCTCAGCCACCGCGCTGCCTCCGCGCTTCGTACAGGAGGACAGCCGCCGCGACGCTGACGTTCAGGGACTCGACCTGTCCGAGCTGCGGGATCGAGACCTCGAGGTCGCAGGCCCGCCGAACGAGCGGGCGCAGGCCCTTTCCCTCCGCCCCGAAGACGAAGGCGAGCGAGCCGGAGAGGTCCGCCTGCCACATCGGCGTTCCCGACTCGCCGGCCGCGGCTGCGACCCAGAGGTCGCCGCTCTTGATCTCTGCGAGGTAGCGCGCGAGGTTGGTGACCACAGCGATCGGCAGGTGCTCGACCGCGCCCGCGGACGCGCGGCACACCGCCGCCGTCACGCGCGCCGACCCGTGGGCCGGCACGACGACCCCGGTGGCCCCCGCGCCTTCCGCGCTACGGCAGACGGCCCCAAGATTGCGCGGGTCGCTGACCTGGTCGAGGCACGCGAGCAGCGGCCGCTCGCGTCCCGCGAGCGCGTACGCGTCCGCGTACTTGTACGGCTCGCACCACGCGAGCACGCCCTGGTGGTCACGCGTCCCCGCCTCTTCGGAGATGTCGCGGTCGAGCTTCGTCTGGACGCGCGGCCGCTCGAGCTCGCGCAGCCACCGTTCGGACTTCACGGCGCGCTCGGTCGCCCACAGCTCCAGCACCTCGCGCTGGCCGCGCAGCGCCTCGCGAACCGGGCGCCGCCCGTAGACCTGCTCCCGGCTCATCTCCGGTACAGGTCGAAGCCGCCCGGCGTGTCGCGCACGTCCCAGCCGAGATCGGCAATCTCGTCGCGCAGCCGATCAGCCTCGGCGAAATCGCCGGAAGCTCGCGCCGCCTGGCGCCCCTCGGCGAGCTTCACCACGTCGGGCGGCGCGTCCTCCGACTCCGCGAGCGAGCCGAGCCCGAAAAGCTCGAGCCCGCGGCGCAGCAACTCGTGATCGCGCCAGCCGTGCAGGAGCGCGAGCGCCTCAGGCGTGTTGAAGTCGTCGTCGAGCGCGGCCGCGAACGCCGCCCAGTCACCGCCGGGCTCGCTCGGCGAACGAAAGACGTTGCGGAAGCCTTCGACCTGCGCCTTGGTCTGCGCGAGCGTGTCGTCGGTGAAGTCGATCGGCTTGCGCCAGTGCGCGGTCATGAAGAAGAGCAGGACGACCT
The DNA here is from genome assembly GCA_036512155.1 of Gaiellaceae bacterium. Classification (GTDB taxonomy): domain Bacteria; phylum Actinomycetota; class Thermoleophilia; order Gaiellales; family Gaiellaceae; genus Palsa-739. Next base: position 27,829 of record DATCBD010000101.1, read on the forward strand.
CGCGTCCCCACGTGTCGAGGACGTTGCGGATCGAGACGTCGTTGCCGAGCGACTTCGACATCTTCTCGCCGCCGAACTGAAGCATCCCGTTCTGCGTCCAGGTACGCGCGAATTCGTGCCCGAGCGCATTCGACTGCGCCAGCTCGTTCTCGTGATGCGGGAAGACCAGGTCGAGCCCGCCGCCGTGGATCTCGAACGCCGGCCCGAACGCGTCCTCGGCCATCGCCGAGCATTCGATGTGCCAGCCCGGCCGGCCGCGGCCCCAGGGTGCGTCCCACGACGTGTCCTCACCCGGCTTGTTCGCCTTCCACAGCGCGAAGTCGCGCGGGTCCTCCTTGAGCGGATTCGGCTCCTGCTCCTCGACCTGGTCGGGACGCTGCCCCGACAGGCGGCCGTACCCGGGGTCGCGCGCGACGCGGAAGTAGACGTCGCCCTCGACCGCGTATGCGAACTCGCCCTCGATGAGATCTTCGATGAAGCGGACGATGGACGGGATCGACTCGGTCGCCTTCGGCATCGCGTCGGGCATCCCGAGGCCGAGGTCGCCGGTGTCCTCGATGTACCAGGCGGTCGCACGCTCTGCGAGCGCGGCGCTCTCGTTCGGCGCCGCCTCGTAGATCTTGTCGTTCACGTCGGTGATGTTGTGGACGAGGATCGCCTCGTACCCGCGCTCGCGCAGCCACGCGCGCAGCCACATGCCGAGGACGAACGGTCGCGCATTGCCGATGTGCGCGCGCTCGTACACGGTCGGGCCGCAGAAGTACATCCGGATCGGCCCGGGCGGCGGTGGCAGCTCCTCCAGCCGCCGCGTCAGCGTGTTGTAGAGCCGCACGCTCCTAGCCTACGGACCGGCGCAGGAGCTCGTCCCGGGGCAGCGCAGCGATCACCGCCGCCAGCTCAGGCCCGCGGTCGCGGCCGGTGAGCGCGAGTCGCAGCGACTTCAGATCGCCGCCGACCGCCTTCAGCTCGCGCACCATCGCGCGCGGCTCGACGCCGGCCTCGACGAGCTCGCGGAAGCGTGCCATCGTCTCGGCTGCGTCGACGTCGACGTGCTCCGGCTCGAGCACGATCTGCGCGTACTCCCTCGCCTCCGCGAGATCGCGCGCGCCGCGCAGGACGGGCGCAAGCGAAGCGTCCACGCCGACGCGCGCGGCCAGCTCGTCGTCCGACAGCGCGGCGAGAGCGTCGACCGAGAGACGGCGCAGGCGCTTGAGATCGAGATGTACGTCGTGCTTCGGCAGGCCGAGCTCGTCGAGGTACGCGCGCACCGCCTCGGCGGGGATCCCCGCCGCGCGCAGGTCGGCGACGGTCGCCGCACCATGCCGCTTGGAGAGCTTCGTTCCATCCTCGCCGAGCAGCAGTCCGTGGTGGATGAACTCGGGCGGCTCGGCGCCGAGGGCGCGAATCAGCTCGGTCTGCAGCTCGGCGTTCGCGCGGTGGTCGCTGCCGCGAATGACGTGCGTGATCTCGAAGTCGACGTCGTCGACGGCACTCGCCAGCTGGTACGTCGGCGTCCCGTCGGGGCGCAGCAACGTCGTGCGCCCGAAGCGCAGCGCGCCCTCGTCGTCGGGCTGGCCGATCTGGTGCGCCGCCTCCCGATGCCGGATGAAGCGGCTGCTCTGGTGGACAGGCCCCTCGTCCCAGCGCACGCCGAGCCACTCCAGGTCGGCCGCGATCTCCGATGCACCGCCCTCGACGTTGCGCGCCTGGTCGGTGTCGTCGATCCGCAGCAGCAGCGTGCCGCCGTGCTCGTCGGCGAAGCAGCGGTTCGCGACCGCGCTGAGCGCGTTCCCGAGGTGAAGCGAGCCGGTCGGGCTCGGAGCGAAGCGGACGCGGACCACGGCGCGAGTCTAGTGTGGGACAATCGGCACGATGAGCGTCGCCACCGAGCGCGAGCGGATGACGTGGCCCGATCTCGGCGACGGCGCCCGCGAGCTCGCGGCGCAGGTCGTCGCCGACGGCTGGGAGCCGGACCTCATTCTCGGCATCGCCCGCGGCGGCCTCCTGACCGCCGGAGCGCTGTCGTACGCGCTCGAGATCAAGAACACGTTCACGATCAACGTCGAGTTCTACACGGGCATCGACGAGCGCCTGCCGGTGCCGATGCTTCTCCCGCCGGTCCCCGACCCGATCGACCTCCACGACCAGCGCGTGCTGATCGCCGACGACGTCGCCGACACCGGGCAGACCCTGGCGCTCGTCAAGGAGTTCATCGCCGGCAAGGTGCGGGAGGCGCGCGTCGCCGTCCTGTACGAGAAGCCGCGGTCGATCGTCAATTGCGAGTACGTCTGGCGCCGAACCGACCGCTGGATCGACTTTCCGTGGAGCGCGCCGCCGCTACCGTAGGTCGCGGTGCGCGCCCTCGTTCCCCTCGTCGCCGCAGCAGCGGTCACGTTCACGCCCGCGTGGAGCTACGTCCCCGCTCCGCTGCGCGCGACGCTCGCGCACGAGTCGGGCGGCACGCTGTACCTGCCGGCTCGAACGCCGCTCTTCTATCGCTACCGGTCGGGCGCGGCGGTCCGCTCGGGCATCCTCACGGTCGTCTTCCGCGACCGCGTGCGCATCCGCGCCGGCGTCTGGAAGTGGACGAACAAGACGCTGGCCTGGCAGGTACGCCCGCTGGCTGCGGCAGCCGACTGCCGCGCGTGGGGCAACGCCCAGAAGACGCTGCAGATGGGCGGAAACAAGGTGTACTGGTCGCCGAACCAGGCGTGGCGCTGCGTCACCGACAAGCACGGCAAGCGGCACGTCCTCGCCGCCATCGACAGCTCCGGCCGCCTGCCGGACACCGCGCTCGGAGAGGTCGCAGCCAGCGGCCTCGACGTCGCCGGCCGCTGAGCTCGCGGCAGGGCATCATGTGGGGGTGTTCCTCGCCCATCCGCCGCCGGCCCAGTTCCTGCACGTCGAGGCGAAGCAGCGCACCGCCGTCGTCACGCTCGTCGCGGGCTACAACGGCGAGAACAACGGCTTCAACTTCGACGGCTACGGCCGCGGCGAGCTGACGGTCACCGTCCCGCGCGGCTGGCGCGTGCGCGTGACGTGCACGAACCGCGGCGCGCTGACGCACTCCTGCGCGGTCGTGCCAGGCCCGATGACCGTCACGCCGTCGTTCCGCGGTGCCGCCACGCCAATTCTCCCGCCCGGATCGACCACGAAGTTCTCATTCGTCGCGTCACGGGTGGGCTCGTACCGGTTCGCGTGCCTCGTCCCCGGACACGAGGAAGCGCGCATGTGGGACGTGTTCGAGGTGACGCGCGGCGGCAAGCCGGCGATCACCGCTCGACCGGGCCCTTAGAGCAGGGGATCGAGCGCTGCAGCGACGAAGAGCAGCGCGAGATACAGCAGCGAGTAGTGGAAGAGCCCCGCCGCTCCCTTGCGGCTGGGCGCCCGGAGCAGGCGCACGCTGAGCGCGAGGAAGAGCCCACCGAGCAGCAGAGCCGCGACGAGGTAGAGCGCGCCGAAGGTTCCCGTCGCGACCGGCACGATGGTCGCGGCGACGAGCACGACCGTGTAGACGACGATCCGCCGCAGCGTCACCGACTCGCCGCGCACGACCGGGAGCATCGGCACCTCCGCGCGCGCGTAGTGCTCCCGAAGAAGGATCGCCAGCGCCCAGAAGTGCGGCGGCGTCCAGAGGCACACGATCACGAACAGCCAGAGCGCCGGCACGGCGACGCTGCCCGTCGCCGCCGCGTAGCCGACGAGCGGCGGCACGGCGCCTGCGACCCCGCCGAGCACGATGTTCTCCGGCCCGCGCCGCTTCAGATAGCCGGTGTAGACGACGACGTAGAACAGGTTGCCGACGAGTGCGAGCACCGCCGTCAGCAGGTTCGCCGTCGACGCGAGCAGGGTGAACGAAGCAGCGGAGAGGGCAAGGCCGAACTCGAGCGCACGCGGCGCGGTGATCCGGCCGGACGCAACGGGGCGCGCCGCCGTCCGCGGCCCCATGAGCTTGTCGATGTCGCGGTCGAGCACGTGGTTGAGCGCGGCCGCGCCGCCGCACGCGAGGCCGAGGCCGAAGAACGTCGTCGCGAGCAGCGTCAGAGAGGGCCGGCCGTGCGCGCCGACTGCCGCGCCGCACAGGCCCGTGAGGAGTAGCAGCGTCATGATCCGCGGCTTCGTCAGCGTGACGTAGTCGCGCCACGCTCCGGCGGCGACAGGCTCACCGCGCCACGCGAGCACGGCGAGGACGACGGCGGCGGCGAACGCCGGAATGGCAAGCGCCAGATGGGCCGCGCCCGGGGCTGCAGCGGTCGCAAGGAGCAGCACGGAGGTGACGACGGTCGGCACGAGCAGACGCCGATGCGCGACGACGGCGGCGACGAGCAGCGCCGCGAGCGGCGGCCCGGCGAGCGCCGCGAGGACGCGATGCAGCGATCCGGAGCCGCCCGTGGCGACCGCGAGCGCCGTCGCCCCGGCGACAGCGAGGGCGCACGCGCGCAGAAACGCTCCGGGTGCCTCCGAGGTCCTCATCGTGCGAGCGTCCTCAGGTCACCCTCGACGAACGCGGGCGCGAAGGGAAACGTGTATCCGGTACGCACGTCACCGCTGCGATCGACGAGCAGGACGAGCGAGTCCCGCTTCACGACGCGACGGATCACCGTCGGACGAATCGACGCAGGCAGCCGGTCGACGGCAAAGCGCAGCTCAGCGAGACATCCCGTGCAGCCGGGAGTGACGAAGGCGAGCACCGCGGTTCGTCCCCGCGGCACGGTCGTCGGCGCCAGACGCGTGCCCGGAGCCCAGCTCACCTGCCCGTGCAGCTGAGGCAGCGCCGGCGGCGCGCTCCGTGCGAGAACCGCGTGTGCGACGGTCGCGCCGACCGCGCCGAGCGCAGCGGCAGCGGCCAGAGCCGCGACCGCTGCTCTCATGCGTCGCCGCCGGACCGCCGCCGCAGGATCGTCCCCCACCAGATGGCCACCGCGATCAGCAGGCCGACCGGCAGCACCAGAGTGAGAATCGAGCCTGCGAGGAACGACGCGATCATGTCCATGAGAGCTCCTCTTGTCGGGGCTCAACGCCAGTCGAAGGCTCGAGCCAGCGGTAGAAGGCGGCGAAGGCGAAGATGAAATACATGATCGAGCCCGGCACCCACATGACGCCGGCGGCGAGCTGCTGATCGGTCATCGATGGGTAGGCGCTGTACACGGGCGCCGATGCGAAGGCGAGCACGATGGCGAGGATCCAGCCCGGCACCATCGCGGCCGCGAACCAGATCGCCCGCCGGAGATGGTCGATCCGCGCGCGCACGGGCGGAGCGTCGAGCAGGGCGCCCCAGAAGACGAGCGCCGGCGCGACGAAGCACACATGCTCGACGACGTGCACCGACTGGCTGTGGACGGCCGCGTCGTACAGCACGGGGATGTGCCAGACCGCGATCGCGGCCGACTGAACGGCGAGCGCGACCGGCGGACGCATCAGGAAGCTGCCGCCGCGACGGAACACCGCCGAGCGTGACAGCGCACCGCCGACGGCGCGCCGGGCCGAGAGCGGGAACGGGAGCCACAACCGGGGCCACGGACGCCCGAGCACGACGAGCGGCGGGACGACCGTCATGAGGACGACATGCTGCGACATGTGCGCCGCGAGCCAATGATCCGCCCAGCCGTCGAACGGCGGCTCGAGCACGACGAACGCTGCTGCAACCCCGCTGTAGAAGGACACCTCGCGCCAGACGCGCACCTTCCCCCGCCGCCCGAGCGCGTACAGCAGCGCCGCCGCGCCGCACACGACGAGGGGCAGGTAATCCATCTAGATGAGGTAGAGGACGATCCAGGTCAGCACGGCGATGCCGGCGAGGAACGTCCAGTAGAAGCTGAGCGCGCCGAGCGAGGCGCGGTTGAGCTCGACGGGGTTGCGGATGTCGTGCGCGGTCCGGCTCGGATCGCCCGACGCATGGCCGGGCGCGACGACGGCTGCGCCCATCGGATCGTTGCGGTACCGCCACGACGTCGCCAGGACGGTCTCGAGCCAGAACAACGTGCAGAAGACGAACAGGAACAGGAACGCCGTCCAGCCGTAGTAGACGCTCGCGAAGCCGCCGTCGGCGGGGCCGAAGCTCGCCTGGTGCCAGGCGAGCACTTGCAGCACGAGCGCTGCGAGCCCGAGCAGGAGCGCGACGAGCGCCTTGAGGCGGAACGCCTCCCGCCGGCCGGCCGCATGATCGATCCTGCCGAAGCGGACGAGCATCGCGCTCGCCACGATGCAGGCCATGACGATCGTCCCCCACGTCACCGACGCGTCGACGTGCTTTGGCTTCCACAGCCCGGCGTTGTTCAACGAGCGGAGATAGAAGTAGGCGAAGAGG
>DATCBD010000102.1:0-41063 GCA_036512155.1 Gaiellaceae bacterium
GGAGAAGATGCCGCTGCGAACCCGCGTGCGCGCCTCGGCGCAGGCGCGGTCGGGCAAGCCGACGATGGCGAACGTCGGCAAGCCGTTCTCGTGCACGTCCGCCTCCACCTCGACGCGGCGCGGCTCGAGGCCGACGAGCGCGTGCGTGATCGCGCGTGCAAGCAGCCTACGGCTCCTGGTCACATGCGAGGGTGAGCGCTCCACGTAGCACTGCGTCCACGGCGGGACGCTACGTGCGCCTCTCTTACCGCTCCGTCACGGCTTCCTCGCGACGATCCTGCTGAAGCCGAGATTTCGACCCGCGTCGAAGCGCATCGTGTCGATCCACTGCTTTGCCTCGGCGACATCGTCCTCGGGGACATGGCCATGCGCGACCAGCGCCTCGTCCCACTCGATCCAATGACGCCAGCCGTCCTCGACGAGGTCGGCGACCTCCACCGCTACGAGCCCTGTCCTCTCCTATTGGCGGCGCCACCAGGCGGGGCTGTGGAAGGTCCAGTGATCCCAGTACCGCGCCCACTGCGGCACGAGGTGCTGCGGCGGATCTCCGTCGAACTCGTGGTCGAGACCTGGTACGACGATTCCCAGCTGACCTCCGTCCTTTACGAGCGGTGCGAAGTACCTGCCGAGATAGCGATCGTCCGTGCCGAAGTAGTGATAGGCGTCGACGCTCACGAGCGCGTCGAAGAATCCCTCTGCGAACGGCAGAGCGTGCGCCTCGGCATGGATCGGATAGACCGACGCTTCGCAGCCTGCTTCGACGACGCGCTGCCAGTTCTCTGATGCCGGGATCCAGAGGTCGGTCGCCCACACTCGAACGCCGAACTCGCGGGCGAGGAAGATCGAGCTCACCGCCCTCCCGCATCCGAGATCGAGGACATTCATGCCTGGACGAAGTTCGACGACCTCGCTGAGGGAGTCCGCGAGCCAGAGCACGTTGGGGCCCATGCTGTTGGTCATGACCCATTCGGGGTCATACGTTCGATGACGATCCACCTTCTGACCTCCGACGACGTAGGAACAGAACCGCGACTCCGGCATGACCGGAGCGCGAACGTCGTGAGATCAGGCGGCAGTCGGCGTCATGCGCGACGATCGTAACGGCTCAGGCGACGATCTTCAACGCGCCGAGCCCGAGCAGCTCGCGACAGAGCTTCACGGCTTGCTTGTCCGCGCCGAGCTTGCGCAGCGTCTTCTTCCCGTCCAGCCGCTCGACGAGCTCCACCGCCGCGGGCGTCGCCGGGAGGATCGAGCACGTGCCCTCGGCGAGGACGATCTCGGCGGACTTCCGGCCGAGCTCACGCTCGAGCCGCAGCGGCATCGCGCGCGCGAGGCGCAGGTCGAGCAGGCCGTCCGACGACTGCCGCCGGTTCGCAAACGCCCGCCGGATCTGCTTGTCGGCTTCCTCGAGCGAGTCCTCGTCGATCTCGTCGATGCGCACGCTCGTCCGACCCTTCCTCCGGTGCAGCAGGATCGCGCCCTCCCCCACGCCGCGCGCGCCGAGCTCGCTGATGTAGCTCGTCCAGCGCTCGAGCGCCTCCGCATAGGTGCTCGCATCGGCGAAGAAGCTGCCGTTCCAGCTCGCGGCGTGCTCGAGCGGATCGCTCTCGATCGACGTGAGGATCCACGCGTCGCACCTGGTGCCCTTCACCCACGAATTCGGCCGTTGCTCCGGTCGGTCCTCGTCGACGATGAGCCAGCTCCCCAGGAGCGTCGCATAGCCGCCGGGCGAGAGATGTGAGGCCGCCTCGCGGACGACGTGTGCGGTGACATCGTCGCCGCGGAACCCGCTGTCGCGGTATGCCCACCGCTGCTCGGGCGAGACGACGAACGGTGCGTTGCACACGACGAGGCCGAAGGTCTCTCCTTCGACGGGCGCGAAGAAGCTGCCGTTACGGCACTCGATGTTGTCCAGCCCGTTGAGCGCCGCGTTCAGCTCGGTGTATGCGAGCGCGCGATCGTTGACATCGATCGCGACGACGTGGTCTGCGTGTCTCGCGGCGAGGAGCGCGTGGATCCCGCTGCCCGTACCGACGTCGAGCGCACGCCGGACGCGCGGACGCGGCGTCAGCAGATCGCACGTGCGCGCCGTCGGCGTATAGGTCGCCACGTAGTCCGGCGGGTCGTCCGCGTCGCGCGTGAAGCCGTCCGAGGCGAGGAGCGTGTCATCCACCGGCAGGATGCGCCCAAGCGGGACGAACTCGTCGCCCCGCCGGCTGACGAGATTCGTGGCAAGAAGCGCGTCGACGCCCCCGCTTCCGAACGCGGCGACCGCCTTGCTTTCGGGAACGCCGAGCTCGAGGTAGAGCAGGCGGATCGCAGTCTCGAGCGGAGACTCCGACAGCCGGCGCTCGGCGACGACGACCTCTTCGCGCTCCTCGACCTCGTCGCCGACGAGGTCGGAGATCGCGTCGCCCTCGTAGCCGAGGTCGCGCAGCACGGCGCCGAGCACCTCTGCGGCGGGACGATCCGGGACTGGAGACTTCACCAGGCGAGACTACTGACGCGCGACGAGGACGTCCTCGTAGTACTCACCGGCGCGTCGGCCCGTTCTCCGGTTCACGTGCCTGCGAAGACGCCCCTCGAGGCGCAGTCCCGCCCGTTCGAGGATGACGGGATAGAGGTTGCGGCGATCGTTCACGACGATCAAAACCGGGGCGTCAGGTGCCAGCGCGGAGGCGGCGTTGGCGAGCGCAGCCGCGATGCCGTCGGTGTACGCGTCGAGCGCTGCCCGCGAGGTTCCGCCTTCGGCGGCGCCGAGCTCGAGCTCGCGGCGGTCGTCCAGGCCGAGGAGCTCGTATGCGTACCGATGCTGCTCGTGGTAGTCGATGAGCCCCGGATACGGCGGCGACGTGAGCACCCCGTCGAAGACGTTCTCGTACTCGACCGTCCGCGAGTCGCCATGGAGAACAGCGGCGGTCCGCGTCTCGTCGCGGACGGACGCGAACTCCGCGATCCGCGCCAGCGTGTCGAGCGTGTAGCGCCTGAGAAATGCCGCGGCCGACTCGACCGGCCGGCACGTGCGGCGGTGCTTGTGACACCAGTATTCCCCGACCTGCGGCGCGCGCGGCGCCTCGAGGTCGAAGTGGGCGGCGCGGCGCGCCGAGCGCGCGGCGCGCGAGAGGATGACGTGCAGAACATCCTGATGCTCGTATTCGCCGATCAGCTCGCGGAAGGTGAGCAGCTCTTTCGCCGCCTGCGGCTCGTACCACCGGCGTAGGTACGCCGTCGGTCGCGCCTTCGTCGCGGGCGAGCCGGGACGCGCACAGACGTCACGCAGCTCCGCGCCGAGCGCCTCGACGTCGTAGTGCGCCGTCTTGACCCGCATGAGCAGGCAGTTGAATGCCGCCAGCTCGGTGCCTGTCGCGTCCATCCCCGACTCGAGCGCCTGCACGAGCGTCGTCCCGGAGCCGGCGAACGGGTCGAGCACGCGCCCGCCGGGCGGCAGGTAGCGCTCAAGCAGCACCTCGACGAGCTGCGGAATGAACTTGCCGTGGTACGGATGCAGCCGGTGGACGTGCTTCGTGCGCACGTTCTCGGGTAGCGCTCGCTCGGACCACGACAGCTCGAGGTCCAGCGTCGAGTACAGCTCCTCCTGCGTGACGGCCACGAAGCGAGGACTTCGCTAGTCGGCCAGCCACCCCTGCTTGTAGGGAACTTTCGGGAACTCGATCCCGGCGTACGCCTCCTTGGGGCTCGAGGTCTCCTCGGCCACTCCGGCGCCGTGCTTCTGCGCCACCGGGTCGGCCGGATAGAGGGCGCCGCGCTCCCCCGCGCGGGAGCCGACGGCGAGCACGAGGCAGGGTCCGTCGCCCGCTCCGACGATGGCGTGTGCGACGCCGGCGGGACAGTGGAAGAGATCCCACTTCCTCATCGGCCGCTCCTCACCTTCGACGATGAGCAGGCACTCCCCTTCGAGCACGAGGAAGTCCTCCTGCGCCGGCTCGCGGTGGTACATCGTCATCGGCTCGCCCGGCTGCATGAGATTGAGATTGATGCCGAGCTCCGGGAAGCGCTCGCCCTCGCGCTGCCAGTCGCAGAACTTGCCGAGCCTGCAGTCGATCCACTCCGCGTCGCGCGCGTTCTGCACGAACCAGTCCATGCGGTGATCCTAGAACGCGTCGGGGATCCTGCGCAGCCGCCCCTCCCACACTGCGACGACGTCGAAGGCGACGTCGAGGCCTCCAAGCTCCGGATGCGCGACCAGCCACGCACGGGCAGCGTTGCGGACGCGGCGCTGCTTCTCCGCTGTGACCATCTCGGCGGGATCTCCATAGGCGACGCCCCGCTTCTCCTTCACCTCGACGAAGCGCAGGCTCCGTCCGCGGCGCGCGACGAGGTCGATCTCGTTACGTCCCGCCCAAACGTTCGCGCCGAGGATGCGCCAGCCGCGCAGCCGGTACCAGCGCGCAGCCCGGCGCTCCGCGGCGTTCACCGGTAACAGAGAGCCTGAAACGACAGGCGGTGCACCGCGGACGGGCCGCGCTCGCGCACGACCGCCGAATGTCCGGGCGTGATGTAGCCGACGTGCTGCGCGAACCCGTACGCGGGATAGAGCGCGTCGAGCCTGCGCATCAGGCGATCGCGCGTCACCTTTGCGACGATCGAGGCGGCCGCGATCGCCGCGCTCTTCTCGTCGCCGTCGACGACGGCGGTGTGCTCGGGCGCGAGCGGCCCGAGGCGGAAGCCGTCGACGAGGCACGCGTCCGCCGGCGGCGACAGCGCCTGCAGCATCGCGCGCAGCCCGGCGAGGTTCGACTTGTGCAGGCCGTTGCGGTCGATGTCGCCGGCCGGTATCGCACGGACGACGACCTTCTCCGCGCAGCCGAGCACGGCGTGGAAGAGCTCCTCGCGCCGCTCCTCGGAGCACTGCTTCGAGTCGTTGAGATACGCGAGCGGCCGCACGCGATGCTCCTTCAGCGCGGCGTAGTCGAGCAGGACGCCCGCCACGACAAGCGGCCCCGCGAGCGATCCGCGTCCCGCCTCATCGGCGCCGGCGACGAAGCGTGCACCGAGGTTCCGGTCGAACTTGAGGAGCCTCTGGCCGGTCCGCTTCACGCGGCCGACGATAGCGCGCTACTCGGGCGTTGCGACAGTGTCAGCTTCGGCCTCGACCGGTTCCTCGGTCTCAACCTCCACCGGCACTTCGTCCTCGAGCACTGCGCTACGCGCCTCAGTTTCAGAGCTGTCATCGGCCGCCGGCCTTGCGCCGCTGTAGCGCTGCTCGCGGACGCGGGCCTTCTTGCCGACGCGGCCGCGGAGGTAGTAGAGCTTGGCCCGGTTGACGTCGCCGACGGCGGCCACGTCGATCTTCTCGATCTTGGGCGAGTGCAGCGGGAACGTTCGCTCGACACCGACGCCGAACGACTGCTTCCGGACAGTGAAGGTCTCGCGGGCGCCGGAGCCCTGCCGCTTGATCACGATGCCCTCGAACACCTGCACGCGGCGGCGCTGGCCCTCGATCACCTGGAAGTGCACGCGCACCGTGTCCCCCGCCTTGAAGCGGGGAACTTTGCGCATTTGGGCGCGCTCGATCGAATCGATGACGTTGCTCATGGGAAAAGGCGGCCCGCAGGCCGGAGCGCAGGTTAGCGAATATTCAGGGTTTCTCGGGCGCGATGAGCGCCGTGAGCACGTCTTTGCCGCCTTGGAGCACGGGATCGCCGTGCGCGAGGAGGATCCGCTCCACCGGCAGGTCCAGCAGCGGGAGGAGCGACTTCACGAGCTTCTTCGTCGTCGCTCCCTCGAGCCAGTTCTCCGGGCAGAGCCGGAGCGGCTCCGAGGTCGCGTGCGGCTTCGCGCCGGCCCCGAGGAGCACGTCCCCGACGACGAGCGCCTTCTGCTGGGCCAGCCAGTAGACGACCTCGCCCTCGTGGGCGGTCGCGAACGCCTTGATCCCGCCCGGCAGCTCAGGGTCGGCCTCGAATGGGTCGGTGACGACGACGCCGCGGTTCTTCAGCTTCCGGACGCCGCGAGCCGGCGCCCAGACGTGCGCCGCTCCGAGCTCTCCGCCGGAGCGGCCGTGCGCATAGAGGGTGATGAGCACGTGCGCCGGCGAACGCACCTCCGGCGGCGGGTCGAGCGGGTCGATGAGGACGAGCCCGTCGGGCGTATCCACGGCGACGGAGCCGACCTCCTGCCGCCACTCCGGATGCCAGGCCGACCAGCGCCGCAGCCCAGGGGCCACCTGTTCGAGCCTGCTCATGCCAGCTCCTTTAGCGGAACCCGATGCGGTTGGGGGGCCAGTAGGTGAAGAACACGGTTCCGATCAAGTTCTTCCGCGGGACCGACCCCCACTCCCGCGAATCGCACGACTGGGCGCGATTGTCTCCCATGAAGAAGTAGTCGCCGAGGGGCACCTGCCAACTCTTTCCATAATGAGAGGTGTCTGCCAAGCGCCGCTCGGCCTGGACGTACGGTTCCTTCAGCTTGTAGAAGGTGGTCCCGCGGAACGGCTCGATCCAGATATAGCCCTGGTTGTCCTCCTTGACTGTCTCCCCGGGCAGCCCGATCAGCCGCTTGACGAAGGTACCGCCGGCGCCGCATTTCACGAGCGCGAGCGGCGGCGTGTTGAAGACGATGATCTGGCCGCGATGGGGGCTGGAGACGTCGAGGCAGATCCGGCAGGCGAGCACGCGGTCGCTGAAGCCGGCCTCGCAGCCGGGCGCGGGCCGCGCGCAGTGCAGCGTCGGCTCCATCGACGAGGACGGGATCCGGTACGGATTGACGACGAACGCCTTCAGGGCGAGGACGATGACGATGGCCCCCGCGATCGTCAGGAACCAGTCGAGCGCCACGCGGACGGGCCGGGGCAGGTTCGGGAAGAGACGGCCGAGCGGGTCCCTCATCTGACGTTGCCTCTGCGCCAGGCGTCGATGCGCGCGTGGTCGCCGGAGAGGAGCACGTCCGGCACCGTCCAGCCGCGGAAGTCCGGCGGCCGCGTGTAGTGCGGGTACTCGAGCGCCCCGCCGAGCTCGACTGAGAAGCTCTCCATCTCCCCGGAGCCCTCGGCGAGCGCGCCCGGCAGCCGGCGCGCGACCGCGTCGAGCAGCACCATCGCCGGCAGCTCCCCGTTGGAGAGCACGTACGGGCCGATCGAGATGGCGTCGCTGCACAGGTGCTGCACGATCCGATCGTCGAAGCCCTCGAAGCGCGACGAGAGGAGCGTGATCTCCTCCTCGCCGGCGAGCTCCTCCACGACCTCCTGCGTCAGGGGCCTCCCCTGTGGCGTGAGCGCGATCACCCGGCGCGGCGGCTCGTCGCCGTAGGCCGCCTCGAGCGCGGCCGCGACGACGTCGACGCGCAGGACCATCCCGGCGCCGCCGCCGTACGGCTCGTCGTCGACCTGGCCGGCCCGGAGCGGCGTCGTGTCGCGGTAGCTGAAGAGGCGCAGCTCGAGCCCGTCTCCGAGGATGCCTGCGATCGGCCGCTGCTCCGTGAGCCAGGCGAACGCGTGCGGGACGAGGGTGAAGACGTCGACTCTCATTGTGGGTCTGCAAAGCCTGGCGCCACCACGATCCGCCCACCCTCGACATCCACCGACCGCACGCAGGCTTCGACGAGCGGCAGGAACAAGCCCGAGTCCAGCTCGAGCACGTCGTTCGCAGGGTAATCGACCACGTCGGCAACGCGGCCCAGGAACCGGCCTCCTTCCTCCTCGACAGCCAGGCCGACGAGCTGGAAGGCGTAGTACTCGTCCTCGCCGAGCGGAGGAAGGCTCTCCCGGGGCACGGCCAGGACGGCGCCGCGCTCGGCCGGCCGGTCGAGCTTGATCACGGGCCGGTTCCCGCCTCCACGGCGGGAGACGACCACCTTCGCAGGCGCGTCGCCGACATAGATCTCGGCGTCCTTCGCGAAGACGGCGGGATTGTCGCTCGGGACCTCGACGAAGAACGCGCCGTCGATCCCGTGCGGCCGGCCGACACGGCCGACCGGGACGAGGTCAGAGGCCAATGCGGGTGAACTCGGCCAGCGCCGCGGCCCGCGAAGGATTGGGCACCGGCGCTCCGTCGTACGGCGTGAACCGCTGGACGAGGTCGAGCGTCCAGTACGCACCCGGCTTTGCTTCGAAAGGCTTGCCGACACTGCCGGAGTTGATCACTCGCTTTCCCGCGATCGTGCGCTCGAATTGCATGTGCGTGTGCCCGCACACGACGACATCGGCGTCGACGTCCTCGAATAGGAATGCGATCCGCTCCGCCGGCGTGTCGACGGTGAAGATGTCCATGTCGTTGCGCGGGGTTGCGTGGCAGTACAGGACGCGATCGATCTGCACCGTCGGCGGGAGTCCGTGGAGAAACGCGACCTGCTCGCCGCTCAGATGCGACTCCGTCGTGATCTCTCGGTCCGTGTTGCCCCGTACCCAGACGACTCGCTCGCCGAGCGCGCGCAGCCGCTCGAGCACCTCGGCCGGTTGCTCACCGGCGAAGCAGATGTCGCCGCCGACGACGATGGTCGCGTCGTCCGGCACCTCGGCGAGCACGGCCTCGAGCGCGGCGAGATTCCCGTGGATGTCGTACAGAGTGGCGACCACTACCCGACGATCTCGAGCTGCATCCGGTGACCCGCGTTCGGGCCGCCGGCGCGCACGATCGTCCGCAGCGCGCGAGCGATGCGCCCCTGCCGGCCGATTACCTTGCCCACGTCGCCCTCGGCGACGTGCAGGCGAAAGACGAGCGAGCCGTCGTCGCCCTCGACCTGCTCGACGCGCACGGCGTCGGGCTCGTCGACGAGCCGCCGCGCCAACTCGGCGAGCAGCTCGTCCACGGCTAAGAGATTCCCTTGACCTTGAGCAGCTTGGCGACGGGATCCGTCGGCTGCGCGCCCTTCTGCAGCCAGCTCCGAACCTTCTCCTCGTCGAACTCGATCAGCGACGGCTCGTGCTGCGGGTTGTACCGGCCGACGATCTCGATGAACTTGCCGTCACGCGGCGAGCGCGTGTCGGCGGCGACGACGCGGTAGATCGGGTTCTTCTTCGACCCGACCCGCGTCAACCTCAATTTCACGGACATTGACTCACCTTCTCGCTTTCTTCTTTCGCTTGCTGGAGGCCTTGCGTGTTGCGCTTGCCCTCGGCTTGGCGCCGGCGGCAGCTCCGGGGATCTGGGGCATCTTGCCCGATCCCATCATCTTCATCATCTTCGCCATCTGCTTTCGGGCCTCGAGCAGCTGGTTGACCTGGGGCACGGTGGTGCCGCTCCCGGCCGCGATCCGTTTCCGGCGAGACCCGTCGATCACGTGCGGGACGCGGCGTTCGTGCGGCGTCATCGAGAGGATGATCGCCTCGACGCGGCCGAGCTCCTTCTCGTTCACCTGGTCGAGCCCCTCGAGCTGCTTGCCCATGCCCGGAATCATCTTGAGCACGCCCTGAAGCGGCCCCATGCGGCGCAGCATCTTGTAGCTCTTGAGGAAGTCGTCGAAGGAGAACTCGCCCTTCATCATCCGGCGCTCGAGCTCTTCCTTCTCGTCATCGGCGACCGCGGCCTCTGCGCGCTCGATGAGCGTGAGCACGTCGCCCATCCCGAGGATGCGCGACGCCATCCGGTCGGGATGGAACCACTCGAGCGCGTCGAGCGTCTCGCCGACCGACGCGAGCTTGATCGGACGGCCGGTGACGTGCTTCACCGACAGCGCGGCGCCGCCGCGCGCGTCGCCGTCGAGCTTCGTCATGAGGACGCCGTCGAAGTCGATGCGCTCCTGGAACGCCTTCGCGACGTTCACCGCCTCCTGGCCCGTCATCGCGTCGAGGACGAGGAGCACGTTCGTCGGCTTCGCCTCGCGGCGCACGGCGGCGAGCTCCTCCATCAGCGCCTCGTCCACGTGCAGGCGCCCGGCGGTGTCGAGGATGACGACGTCGCGGCCGTCCGCCTTCGCGCGCTCGATGCCGTCGCGCACGGCCTTGACCGGGTCGGAGCGCTCGTCCGCGTAGACCGGGACGCCGACCTGCTCGCCGAGCTGCATGAGCTGTTCGATCGCGGCCGGGCGCTGGAGGTCGGCAGCGACGAGCGCGGGCTTCTTGCCGTCCTTCTTCAGCAGGAGCGCCAGCTTGCCGGCGGCGGTCGTCTTCCCCGAGCCCTGGAGGCCGGCGAGGAGGATCGTCGTCGGCGGCCGGGGAGAGAACGCGAGCTGCGACGAGCCCGAGCCCATGAGCGCTGTGAGCTCGTCGTGGACGATCTTCACCACCTGCTGGCCGGGCGTCAGGCTCTTGCGGACGTCCTGGCCGAGCGCACGCTCGCGCACGTGGCCGACGAACTCGCGCGCGATCTCGAGGTTGACGTCCGCTTCGAGCAGGGCAAGCCGCACCTCCCGCATGGCGCGGGAGATGGCCTCCTCGTCGAGCGTTCCGCGGCTGCGGAGGTCGCCGAGGGCGCTCTGGAGCTTGTCCGAAAGGGCGTCGAACACGAGGCGGCCAGGGTACCGGCATAGCGAGCGGCGCCCCGGTGGGGCGCCGCTCTTCCCCGCAGCGTTGGAGGGTTACGCCGTTGCGAGGCGGCGCTGGCGCGACCGCGTGACCGCGGCTCCGGCCAGGAGCAGGAGACCTGCCGCCCACACGCCGGGGATCCACGCGTCGTTCCAGCCGATGCCCGGTCCGGTCGAGCGTGCGACCGGCGAGGACGACACCGGGCTCGGGGTCATGCCGACCCCCTGGACGGACGCGACCTTCGCGTGGCCGTTGCCGCCGAGCGTGTCGGTGATGAACGTCTGCGCGTGGGCGGTGCGGGCTCCGACGACCGCGATCGACGCTGCAACCACGATCGAGGCGACGAGCTTGACCGCATGGCTCTTGCTGAACACTGTCTTCCTCTCCTCTCGGATCGCGAGTTGCGATCTCTCTGCCCACCCGACGAGCGCGCGGCAAAGGCTCGGCAAACGCTTGGCTAAGGCCGGACGCGGTGCTAGCGTCGGCCGCGGGGAGGACGCCGTTGGACATCCGCATCCTGGGACCGCTCGAGCTGCTCGAAGAAGGCCGGGTGCTGGAGCTCGGCGGCACCAAGCAGCGTGCCGTCCTCGCAATGCTCGCCCTCGACGCGAACCGGGCGGTGTCGCTGGAGCAGCTCGCCGAGGGCGTGTGGGACGGCAGACCGCCGGAATCGGCGCGCAAGGCGCTGCAGGTGTACGCGACGCAGCTGCGCAAGGTGCTCGGGAAGGAGCGCCTGCAGACGAAGGGCGGCGGCTACCTGCTCCGCGCCAGCGAGGACGAGCTCGATCTGACCCGCTTCGAGCGCCTGCGCGATGCGGGCGAGCTCGATGCGGCGCTTGCGCTCTGGCGCGGCCGGCCGCTCGCCGACCTCGCCGACCTCGGCTTCGCGCGCGCCGAGGCAGACCGGCTGGAGGAACTGCGGCTCGCGTGTCTCGAGCAGCGGATCGAGCGCGACCTCGCGGCGGGACGTCATGCCGAGCTGGCCGGCGAGCTCGAAGCGCTCACGCGCGAGCACCCGCACCGCGAGCGCCTCCGCGCCCAGCTGATGCTCGCCCTGTACCGCGGCGGCCGCCAGGCAGAGGCGCTCGAGGGGTACCAGGCCGCCCGCAGCGCCCTCGTGGACGAGCTCGGCCTCGAGCCGGGCCGCGAGCTCCGCGCCCTGCACCAGCAGCTCCTCCGCCAGGATCCGGCGCTCGACCTTCCGGCCCGAAGCAAGCCGCCCCGGGAAGCGCCGCGCGCGCCGGCGCCGAAGAGCGCGGTCATGCGCAAGACCGTGACGCTGCTCTTCTGCGACGTCGCCGGCTCGACGGAGCTGGGCGAACGCCTCGACCCGGAGGCCCTGCGCACGGTGATGTCGCGGTGGTTCGAGGCGATGCGCGCGCCGGTCGAACGCGCCGGCGGAACGGTGGAGAAGTTCATCGGCGACGCGGTGATGGCCGTGTTCGGCGTGCCGGCCGTCCACGAGGACGACGCCTTTCGCGCCGTGCAGGCGGCGGTGGAGATGCGCGATGCCGCGGTGCCGCTCGGCCTGCAGGTCCGCATCGGCGTCAACACCGGCGAGGTCGTGACCGGCGACGGTGCGACGACGCTCGTCACCGGCGATGCCGTGAACACGGCGAAGCGGCTCGAGGAGGCGGCGGCGCCGGGCGAGATCCTCATCGGCGCGGCCACCCGCCGGCTGGTCGCGAACGCGACCGTGCTCGAACCGGCCGGCGCGGTCGCGGCGAAGGGCAAGCGCGAGCCGGTGGAGGCCTGGCGCGTGCTCGACACGATCGCGGATGCGACGCCATATGCGCGCCGCCTCGACGCGCCGCTCGTCGGCCGCGTGCAGGAGCTGGCACTGCTCGACGACGAGCTCGGAGCGGTGGCACGCGACAGCGCCTGCCGCCTCATGACCGTCACCGGCGCCGCCGGCGTCGGAAAGTCACGCCTTGCGCGCGAGTTTCTCGCGCGCGCCCGGCCGGCCGCGCGCGTGCTCATCGCGCGCTGCGTTCCCTACGGCGACGGGATCACGTTCCTGCCCCTGCGCGAGCTGCTCGCGGAAGCGGGCGAGGAGCAACTGCTCGCCGCTGCGTCGAGCGAGGAGACGTTCTTCGCCGTCCGGCGGCTGTTCGAACGGCTGGCCGCCGAACGACCACTGGTCGTCTGCTTCGAGGACTTGCACTGGGCGCAGCCGACGTTCCTCGACCTCATCGAGTACGTCGCCGGCTGGAGCCGCGGCGCCCCGATCCTCCTCCTCTGCCTCGCGCGGCCGGAGCTGTCGGACGAGCGCCCGCGCTGGCCGGGCGCAGCAATCGGGCTGGAGGCGCTGAGCGGGTACGAAGCGGGGGCGCTCCTCGACGAGCTCGCGGCCGAATGGCCGATCGACCCGTCGGCGCGGCAGCAGATCGAGGAGGCGGCGGAGGGCAACCCGCTCTTCCTCGAGCAGCTCGTAGCGATGGTGGCCGAGTACGGGCCTGACGCGGCCATCCCGCCGACCATCCAGGCACTGCTCGCGGCGCGGCTCGACCGGCTCGACCAGAACGAGCGGGCGGTGCTCGAGCGCGCGTCGGTCGCCGGCCGCGACTTCTCGCGCGCTGCTGTCGCCGAGCTTTCGCGCGACGAGGAACGCGACGACGTCGCCGCGACGCTCCTCTCGCTCGTGCGCAAGGAGCTCGTCCGTCCCGATCTCTCCGGCGCGCCGGACGAGGATCGCTTCCGCTTCCGCCACGCGCTCATCCGCGACGCCGCATACAGCGGGATCCCGAAAGCGCTGCGCGCTGAGCTGCACGAGCGTTTCGCGGCGTGGCTCGACGCGCGCGGCGCGGAGGACGAGCTCGTCGGATACCACCTCGAACAGACGGCGCGATATCGGGCCGAGCTCGGCGTTCCCGACAACGCACTCGCCGAGCGCGCCGGGGCTCTGCTTGCGGCGGCCGGCCGGCGCGCGCACGTCCGCGACGACATGCCTGCGGCGCGAAGCCTGCTCGAACGAGCACTCTCGCTGGCCGATCTCGGCAAGGGCCGGCCCGTTGCTCTGCGCGGCCTCGCAGCTGCGAGCTGGGCGGTCGGCGACATCGACGCGGCGGCGGCTGCGATCGACGAAGCGATCGACACGGCGGCGCGGATCGGCGACGTGCAGCAGGAGTGGTACGGGCGGCTGGAGCGCGCGGCGCGGCGGCATCAGCTGCACGCGGCGGACGACGACCTCGAGGGGGTCGCGACCGAGGCGGTGCGCGTCTTCGGCTCGCTCGGCGACGACGCCGGCCTCTGCCGCGCATGGCGTCGCCTCGCGCTGCTCTCGTACTCGGCCGGACGCTGCGCCGAAGCCGCCGAGCAGGCCGAACGCGCGCTCGAGCATGCGCGCCGCGCGGAAGACGCTGCCGAGGTGACACGCACCGCCGACCTCTTCTGTTCGGCGCTCGTGTACGGACCGGAGCCGGCTGCGAGCGCGGCGCGACGCTGCCGCGAGCTCCTCGACGACGACGCGCCCAGCCGCGTGCTCGAAGCGGCGGTCGTGAGCGCGCTCGCATATCTCGCCGCGATGCAGGGATCGTTCGACGAGGCGCACACGCACGCCGCGCGTGCGGCCGCGATCTACGAAGAGCTCGCCCTCCCACTCCTCCGCGCAGGCCTCGCGGAGGTGATCGCCGCAATCGAGATCCTCGCAGGCGATCTCGGCGCCGCGGAGCGCGAGCTCCGCCTCGGCCGCGGCCTGTTCGCCGACGCGGGCGCAGGGTCGCTCGCGGGAACCATCGCGGCGTCGCTCGCGCGCGTCGTCCTCGAAAGCGGCCGGCTCGACGAAGCGGAGGAGCTGGTCGAGCTCGCTCAGAGCACCGTCGACGAGCGCGACCTCGGCGGGTTCGTCGACACACGCCTCGCCGCCGCGCGGCTCGCCGAGCTGCGCGGACAGGCGGACGAAGCCGCGCTGCTCGCCCACGAGGCCGTCGTCCGCCTCGAAGGCACGGACACGATCCGGCTCGCAGATGCGCTCGCGGCGTCCGGCCGCCTCACGGAGGCGATCGAGCTGCACGAGCGCAAAGGGAACGTCGCCGCCGCGGAGCTAGTCATGGCACGCGCCGCGCGATAACGTCGCGCAACCGCAATCAGGGAGGGCACGCACATGGCGAAGAAGAAGAAGGCGGTGACCGGAACGGCCCAGGCCGGACCATCGATCAAGGGGCACTGGGACGGATGGAACGCAGCGCTCGACGACGCGCTCGGCAAAACGGGCTGGAAGGCGGCCGACCACGACGCCGTGCAGGTCGAGTTCTACGCGAACGTCAAGGTCGTCAATCCGGGGAGCATCGTCGAGTACGGGGTGAAGCTCATCCCGCCGAAGTAGCTAGTCGACGAGGGCCCGCGCGTAGTCCTGCGCGTCGAACGGGCGCAGGTCCTCGAGCTGTTCACCGACGCCGACGAGCTTGACCGGGAGGCCGAGCTCGTAGGCGATCGGGATTGCGACCCCGCCTTTGGCCGACCCGTCGAGCTTCGTCAGCGCGACGCCGGTGACACCGACCGCTTCCTTGAAGAGACGCGCCTGCTGCACGCCGTTCTGACCCGTCGTCGCGTCGACGACGAGCAGCGTCTCGTGCGGCGCGCCGTCGAGCTTGCGCTCGATCACGCGGCGCACCTTCGCGAGCTCCTCCATGAGGTTCGCCTGCGTGTGCAGGCGACCGGCGGTGTCGACGAGGACGACGTCGCGGCCGCGCGCCTGCGCCGCCTCGATGGCGTCGTACGCGACGGCAGCCGGATCGGCACCGCGTTCCGAGCCGACGAAGTCGGCGCCGGCGCGCTGCGCCCAGATCTCGAGCTGCTCCTCGGCGGCTGCGCGGAAGGTATCCGCTGCAGCGACGACGACGGAGTGGCCGTGCGCGGAGAGGATGGCCGACAGCTTGCCGATGGTCGTCGTCTTCCCCGTGCCGTTCACACCGACGACGAGGATGACCGCGGGCGCGTGCTTCACGTCCAGCGTGGGCGGCTCGCCGAAGAGCAGGGCGATCTCGTCCGGAAGCGCGGCGATGTCACCGCGCGCCTCGAGCCGGCGCACGAGCTCGGCGGTCGCGGGCACACCGACGTCCGCTTGCAGCAGCGCTTCCTCGAGCCGCTCCCAGGAGAGATCGTCGCCGGGATCGAACGCTGCGACCTGGATCTGCTCCGTCAGCGCGCGGCGTGACTTCGAGAGCGAGTCGCGCAGGCGCGAGAACATCCCCGCCCGTTCAGTCTCCGGTTCGGGCGCGGCCTCCTCTTCACCGAGTAGCTCGGACCAGCTCCGCGACATCGCGCCAGACTAACCGGCGCTCGCACGGTGTCCATCAGGGACACGACCGGGGCCAGGCCCCGTTACGGAAGTGTCACGACTTCCACACGACACCGTTTGGGTACCTGGTACCTGAACGTTTGCGTCACGCACCTGTGACGGCCGTGCGCACGGACTCAGTTCCCGGTGTCAGACACCAAGATCGGTGTCTGACACCTACGCGACTGCGACTGCTTCTGCTTCTTCGCGCGGCAGGCGGCGCGAGACGACCTGCGACACACCGTCGCCACCCATGGTCACGCCGTACAGGATGTCGGCCGCTTCCATCGTTCGCTTCTGGTGCGTGATGACGACGAACTGCGCGCGGTCTGCGTAGCGCCGCAGCAGCTCGACGAAGCGACCGATGTTCGTGTCGTCCAGCGCAGCCTCCACCTCGTCGAGCAAGTAGAACGGGCACGGGCGCGCGAGGAACAGTGCGAACAGGAACGCGATCGCGCCGAGCGCCTTCTCGCCGCCGGACAGGAGCGAGAGCCGCTGCACGCGCTTCCCGGCGGGGCGAAGCTCCACTTCGATCCCGGGCTGCTCCTCCTCGTCCTCGGACTCCGTCAGCCGCAGCCGGCCCTCGCCGCCGGGGAAGAGCGTCGCCGCCACCTCCGCGAAGTTGGCCTGCACCGCGTCGAACGTCTCCGCGAAGCGGCGCTCGACCGTCTCGGTCAGCTCCGTCCGCAGCTTGTCCAGCTCGTCGAGGCTCTGCTCGAGATCCGCACGCTGCGTGGTCAGCTCCTCGAGCCGGGTCTTCTCGGCGTCGTACTCCTCTTTCGCGAGCGGGTTCACCTGGCCGAGGCTCTCGCGGCGCCGCTCGAGCCGCTCCGCACGGTCGGCGAGCTCGTCGCGGTCGTCGCCCTCGGCGCGTTCCTCGGTGCCGGTGTCCGCGAGCCTGCGCCGGGCCTCGTCGGCCTCGGCCTCGATGCGCGCCGTCTCCACGTCGATGGCCGACGCGCGCTCGGCTGCCCCGGACAGCGCCTGCCGCAGCTCGACCTCGGCCGCCCCGAGCCGGCGGAGCTCCTCGCCCAGGTCGCCGGTGCGGGCCGCGCCGGCGTCGACGCGCGCACGCAGCGGCGTCTCGAATCGAGATGCGGGAATGTCGAGCACGCGCACGAGCCGCTCGACGAGCGCGGCGCTGCGCACGACGACTGGATCGGACGCGACCGAATACGCGGTGTCCGGGATGGGTGCGTCGACTCGCCGGCGGAGCGCGTCCAGCTCGGAGGCGAGCGTGCGCCGGCGAGCCTGCAGCTCGAGCAGCACAGCTTCAGCCGTCTCGCCTGCGAACCAGAGCTCACCCTGCGCCGGGTCGTAGCCGAAACCTTCGCGCGTCACCGCCGCGACGGGAGAGGACAGCAGCTCCTCCTTCGCGACGACCGGCAGCTCCGGCTCGCGGCGACCGATGACGACGGTGAGTGAGCCGAGCCCGGCCGACCGCGCACGCTCGAGCAGCGAGAACGCGGCGTGGACGTCGTCGACGACCAAGGCAGACGCACGCTGTCTCAGCGCTGCGGCGACCGCGTGCTCCATCCCCGCCTCGACGTCGAGCAGCGAGAGCACGATGCGCTCACCTTCCTCCGCGAGAGCGCGCGCCGCCGGCGGAAGACCCTCGCGCTCGGCGAGTGCGCGATCGAGCGCGCGCAGCCGCTCCTCGTGCAAGGACACCTGCTCGGCGAGAGCCGCACGCTCCATGCGCACACGCTCGTCCAGCACGCGGCGCGGCTGTTCGAGCTCGTCGCGGAGCCGGCGCACGAGCGACTCGGCCGACTCCCGCCGCATCCCGACGCGCTCGGCCGCGCTGCGCAGCCGGTACAGCTCCTGCATCGCCTGCTCGCGCGCGCCTGCCGCGTCTGCGAGCTCCTCCTCCGCCTCACCGCGCTCGGCGAGCACGGCCTCGAGCCGCTCTTCGGCGCCGCGCTTCGCGAGCGCGGCGGCCGCACGCCGGCCGGCAGCCTCGCCGAGCCGGTCGTCGAGCGTCGAGAGATCGAGCTCGGCGATGCGCGCGCGTAGCTTCGCGAGCTCACCGAGAAGCTTTTCGGCGCGCTCGGCCGCCGTCGCCTGCAATGCGAGCGGGCGCAGGCGCTTGCGCACCTCTGCCTCCAGATCGCGTGCTCGCTCGACCTGGATCGCGACCCGCGCGAGCTTCAGCTCCGCGCGATGCCGGCGCGCCTTGAAGCGGCCGAGACCTGCCGCCTCCTCGATGAGCGCGCGCCGCTCCTCCGGCTTCGACGCGAGGATGGCCTCGACCTTGCCCTGCCCGATGATCGAGTGCATGCCCTGGCCGAGCCCGAGGTCGGCGAGCAGCTCGACGAGGTCGATGCGCCGCACGCCGGTCTTGTTGAGGAGGTACTGCCCTTCGCCGCCGCGATGGAGCCTGCGCGCGACCGACAGCTCGGCGTAGTCGACCGGCAGCGCGCCGTCGGAGTTGTCGAACAGGAGCTCGACCTCGCAGAAGTCGGCCGCGCCGCGGTTGGCCGCGCCGGCGAACAGGACGTCGTCGGGCTTCTCGGCGCGCAGCTCGAGGGGGCTGAGGGAGCCGGCGGCCCAGCGGATGGCGTCGGAGACGTTCGACTTGCCGGACCCGTTCGGGCCGACGATCACGCCGACGCCCGGCTCGAGGCGAACCTCGACCGGGTCGGGAAACGACTTGAACCCGCGGATCTTGACGGCACGGAGATGCACCTGAGGGGGACCCTAACCGCGGCCCTGGACGGCGCTACGTGTCGTCGGATTCCTCGGGCTCCCGGGCGAGCGGGGCGTCCTCGTCCCGCTCGAAGAGCTCGAGGATCCCGCGCGGCTCGGGCTGCTCGTCCGGCTCTTCGAGCCGCTCGTCGAGCGCCTTGTCGGAATGCTTCTGGCGGGTCACGGCCCTCAGGATGCCAGAGCCAGGAGCGCTTCGCGGGCGGCCTCCTGCTCGGCGGCTTTCTTCGACCCGCCCTCGCCCACGCCCAGCCGCTCTCCGTCCACGACCGCGGCGCACGTGAAGTGCCGCTCGTGCGGCGGCCCGACGGCGTCCACGACCTCGTAGGTGACCTGCCGGCCCATGCGGGCAAGCGCCTCCTGCAGCTCGGTCTTGTGGTCGACGAACGTCGTCAGCGCGTACTCGATGCGATCCGAGAATGCGTCCACGATCGCCTCCTCGATCGGAGCGAAGCCATGCTCAAGGAAGAGCGCGCCGAGCACCGCTTCGAGCAGCGCCGCGAGCACGTTCCGGTTCTTGGCGAGCCGGCTCGCGTCCTCGCCGTCGCTGTACGCGGCCAGCCGCCGGCCGAGGTCGAGCTCGTGGGCGACGACCGCGCAGCTCGCGCGCGACACGACGTGCGAGCGCACCTTCGCGAGGCGTCCCTCGGAGAAGTCCGGATGACCCGAGTACAGCGTGTGCGCCACCGCGAGCTCGAGCACGCTGTCGCCGAGGAACTCGAGGCGCTCGTACGAGGCGGTGCGCTCCGCCGCCCAGGACGAGTGAGTGAATGCCGTCGCCGCTGCCGCGGCAGGAAGCGCGTCGATCAGCTCGGCGAGGGTTCGACCGCGCGTGCCGCTACTGGTGCGACGCGACGTAGTCGACGGCCTGCCCGACAGTCGTGATCTTCTGGGCGTCCTCGTCGGAGATCTTGATCCCGAACTGATCCTCGAGCTCCATGATCAGCTCGACGAGGTCGAGCGAGTCGGCGTCGAGGTCCTCCTGGAACGAGGCCTCCTCCGTGATGTCGGCCTCTTCGATTCCGAGCTGCTCGGTCAGAACTTCCTTGACCCGCTCGTAGACTTCCTCGCGCGACGCTGCCATGTCACCTCATTTGGTTTCCGGGGGCTGAAAGCGCGCCGATCATACAGCCTCTGCGGGCTGGTGCATCCGGGCTGCGAGCCTGCCGACGACGTCGCGCTCCACTCCGCGGGCGGCGAGGCGGACCGCGTTCGCGATCGCCGTCCGGGACGAGTTCCCGTGCGCGATGACCGCGAGGCCGCGGAGGCCGAGCAGATACGCGCCGCCGTACGTGTCCGGATCGAGCCGCTTGCGCAGCCGCCGGGCCGCCGGCCGGATGAGCAGGCCGCCCACCGTGCCGCGTGTGTTGGCGGCGATCTCCTCGCGGAACGCGTCGAGGAGGCTCATGATCGTCCCCTCCAGGAGCTTCAGCGCGACGTTGCCGGTGAAGCCGTCGGTGACGACCACGTCGGCGGCGCCGGACAGGATGTCGCGGCCCTCGCAGTTGCCGGCGAAGTTCAGGTCGCTGGCCGCGAGGAGCGCGTGCGCCTCGATGGTCAGCTGGTTCCCCTTCTCAGGCTCCTCGCCGATGGAGAGAAGCCGCACAACAGGGTTGGCGATCCCGAGCATCTCCTCCGCGAAGACCGCGCCCATGGTCGCGAACTGCACGAGATATTCGGGACGCGCGTCCGCGTTTGCGCCCGCGTCGATGAGCACCGAGGGGCCGTGCTGCGCCGGAATGGGGACCGCTATCGCAGGACGAAGCACGCCGGGGACACGACGCAGCTCGAGGAGGCCCGCGGCCAACACTGCGCCCGTGTTACCGGCGGACACCACCGCGTCCGCGTCGCCTTCGGCGACCGCGCGCACCGCCGAGACGAGCGAGCTCCCCGGCTTTCCGCGCACTGCCTCGGCCGGCTTCTCGTTCATCTCGATGACGCCGTCGGTCTCGCGCAGCTCGAGGCCGCCGGTGTCGATTCCCGCCGAGCCGTACAGGATCGGCGTCAGCCCGTCGGCAGCCGCTTCGAGCGCGCCCGCGACGACTTCCGCCGGGCCGCGGTCGCCCCCCATCGCGTCGACCGCGATCCGCGGCATTGGACCTAGGGAGCGTCGATGCGGAGTGGTTCGACCTCGCGGCCCTTGTACGTCCCGCAGTTCGCGCACGCGTGATGCGGCCGCTTTGGCACGCCGCAGTTGGGGCAGACGTTCACCACTGCCGCCGAGATCGCGTGGGTCGCACGCCGCTTGTCGCGGCGCGACTTGGAGGTTTTCCGCTTCGGGACGGCCATGAGCGCCGCGCAGTATAGCCACGGGCGGCTACGGTCAGACCATGGAGAAACGCACGCTGGGCCAGGGACTCGTCGTCTCCGAGCAGGGCCTCGGATGCATGGGCATGTCGGCCTTCTACGGCCAAGGCGATGACACGGAGTCGATCGCGACCATCCACCGGGCGCTCGAGCTCGGCATCACCTTCCTCGACACCGCCGAGATGTACGGGCGCGGCGTGAACGAGGAGCTCGTCGGCCGTGCGATCAAGGGGCGCCGCGACGAGTTCGTCGTGGCGACGAAGTTCATCGGCGCGTTCAGCGACCGGCGGCCGGACGGCCGGCCCGAGTACATCCGCACGGCGATCGAGGGATCGCTGCAGCGGCTCGGCACCGACCACGTCGACCTCTACTACCAGCATCGCGTCGACCCGCAGACGCCGATCGAGGAGACCGTCGGCGCGATGGCGGAGCTCGTGGCCGCCGGCAAGGTGCGCCACCTCGGGCTCTCGGAGGCGTCGGCGGAGACGATCCGCCGCGCACATGCGGTGCACCCGATCGCCGCGCTCCAGTCCGAGTACTCGCTGTGGACTCGCGACCCCGAGGGCGCGATCCTCGACACGCTGCGCGAGCTCGGCATCGGCCTCGTCGCGTACAGCCCGCTCGGCCGCGGCTTCCTCGCCGGCCGGTTCACGTCGCCCGACGAGCTCGACGACGGCGACTTCCGCAAGAACCATCCGCGGTTCACCGGCGAGAACCTCGCGCGCAATATGAAGCTCGCCGAGCACGTGAAGGCGCTCGCGGAGTCGAAGGGGGCGACGCCTGCGCAGGTGGCGATCGCGTGGGTCCTCTCGCGTGGCGACGACGTCGTCCCGATCCCCGGCACGCGCCGACGGACGTATCTCGAGCAGAACGCGGCTGCGAGCGAGATCGAGCTGACGACGCAAGAGCTCACGGAGCTGGACACGATCGGAGAAGCTGCGGGTGACCGCTACTCCGACATGTCCACCGTCAACCGCTAGGGGAGGCCATGACCACACTCGAGAACCGGCCGAATACCGCGCTCCTCGTCATCGACGTGCAGAACGGCGTCGTCGCTGGGGCGCACGAGCGCGACGCGGTCGTCGCGAACGTCGGCAGCCTGGTCGAAAAGGCGCGGCGGGAACAGGTTCCGGTCGTCTGGGTCCAGCACTCCGACGAGGGCCTCGCGAAGGGGAGCGACGACTGGCGCATCGTGCCCGAGTTGACCCCGGACGACGCCGAGCCCCTCGTCGAGAAGACCTACGGCGACTCCTTCGAGGACACCATCCTCGAGACCGTGCTGTCCGACCTCGGAGTCGGGCGGCTCGTCGTCGTCGGCGCACAGACGGACGCGTGCATCCGGTCCACGCTGCACGGCGCGTTCGCCAGGGGTTACGACGCGATGCTCGTCAGCGACGCCCACACGACGGAAGACCAGACGGCCTGGGGCGCACCGCCGCCGGGCCAGGTGATCGCGCATACGAACCTGTATTGGACGTACCAGACGGCGCCGGGGCGGACGGCCGGGACGGCCGATGCCGGCGACGTCGACTTCGGCTAGAGCCTCTAAAGCCGGCCGCGGAGCTCGCCGAGCGCGTCCCAGCGGGAGTCGGCGTGCTGCTCCTCATGGGTGTGCGGCTCGACGTTCAGGTCCTTGCCGCAGACCGGGCAGAGGCCGGCGCAGTCGGGGTCGTGCAGGATCTTGTCCGGCAGCTCGAGCGCGATCGCGTCGTGCGCCCACGCTGAGAGGTCGAGCACGTCGTCCGTGACGTACGGCGAGCGCAGGTCCTCGTCCTCCCCCGGCTTCGTCGCCTGGTACTCCTGGGCGTCGATCGAGATCTCAAGCACGCTGTCGGCGAGGCAGCGGAAGCACGGGCCTTCGAGGCGCACGCGGAACTTCAGCTTCAAGACTGAGCCGGAGCTCGCCTTCGTCACCGTCAGCTGAGCCGGGACGAGCGCAGGGTCCGGCGCGTACGCCTGGCCGCCGAGCACGAGCGGCTCGATCTCCACATCGACGCGTTCGTTGAACTGCTCTCCGATGCGCAGCCGGAGGTGCCGCAGGTTGAACGTGGTCACGAACCTACGGTAGCGCTACGCGGCGGCGCGCTCGGGCGCCGCAGAGGGCGTCCGGTGCGGGAGCTCGACGACGGTCGCGGGCGCCGGCCTGCGGGCCACGAGGATGAGCGCGACCGACGAGAGGACGATGAGCCCCGCGACGAGCTCGCGCGCGCCCAGGTGCTCGCCGACGAGCGCCCAGCCGAGGACCACGGCGACGGCCGGGTTCACGTACGCGTAGGTGGAGAGCAGCGGCGTCGAGGCGTTCTTGAGCAACCAGCCGTACGCGGTGTAGGCGAGGATCGACCCGAAGCCGACGAGGTAGGCGATCGAGCCGATGGAGGTGAGCGAGATCGCGCTCGGATGCACGCGGCCGAACTCGCCGGTCGCGCCGGCCAGGATGGCGAGCATCACGCCGGCGCACAGCATCTGCATGCCGGCGCTCAGCACGGAGCTGCCGGGCAGCGGAGCGACGCGGGCGTAGGCCGAGCCGGCCGCCCAGGCGAGCGCTCCGCCGAGGAGCACGAGCGTCCACAGCGGATCGATCGTGCCGCCGCCGCCCGCGAGCAGACCGACGCCGGCGAGGCCGGCGAGGATTCCCGCGCCGGCAAGCAGCGGAATGCGGATACCGAAAAAGGCGCGGTCGATGACCGCCATGAAGAGCGGCACGCACCCGACGACGAGGGCGGCGAGGCCGGTAGCGACGTGCTTCTCGGCGAACGCGAGCGCGCCCGTCTCGACGACGAGCAGAAGGCCGCCGACGCGGGCTGCGGCGCCCCACTGTCGGCGACCCGGCCGCTCGGCGGCGACCTCACCGCGGCGGTGCGCCCAGGCGTACAGGAGCGCACCGGCGATGAGGAAGCGGATGGAAAGCATGACCAGCGGCGGCAGCCCACGCTCGGCCACGGCAATGCCGAGGTACGTCGATCCCCAGACGACGTAGACGAGACCGAGGGCGGCAGCGAGCTTCATAGCTTCACCGTGCCTAGACCCCTACTATTAGTGCAAATCGGGATATAATTGCTTAACATGAATAAACGTGATGGATTCCTCGGGCTCGAGCTGCGCCATCTGGCCGCGCTCGAAGCCGTCGGACGCACGCAGTCGTTCGGCCGCGCGGCGCGCGAGCTCGGCTACACGCAGTCGGCCGTGAGCCAGCAGATCGCGCACCTCGAGCGCGTCGTCGGGCAGCGGCTCGTCATCCGGCCCGGCGGCCCGCGGCCCGTGTCACTCACCGAGGCCGGGGAGCTCCTGCTCCGGCACGCGGACGCGATCGTCGCGCAGCTCGATGCGGCCCAGGCAGATATGGCCGCCCTGGCCGAAGGAGCGGCCGGCCCGCTCCGCGTCGGCATCCTCCAGAGCGTCGGCGCGCGCATCCTCCCCGCGCTGCTCCGGCGCTTCCGCGACGAGTGGCCACGCGTCGAGGTGCAGGTGCACGAGGAAGCAGACGTGGCCGACCTGCTCCGCCTCGTCGAGCGCGGCGAGCTCGACCTCACCTTCGCGGAGCTACCGCTGCCGGAGGGGCCGTTCGAGTCGCGGGAGGTTCTCCGCGACCCCTACGTGCTGCTCGTGTCCGCCAAGTCGGAGCTCGCCAAACGCGACAGCCTCCCGCTCCGCTCGCTTTCCGGAATGCCGCTGATCGGCTGGCGGACGTCGGGGGAGCCCGACCGCTTCCTGCGCGGGCACGTCTCGGACATCAACGTGGTCTTCCGCACCGACGACAACGGGACGCTCATGTCGCTCGTGGCGGAAGGACTCGGCGCTGCGGTCGTCCCGTACCTCGTCGTCAACCCGCGCAACCAGGCGCTCGTCGCAGTGCCGCTCGGCGGACGCCTACCGCCACGTGTGCTCGGGGTCGTGTGGCACCGCGACCGCTATCGCTCCGCCGCGTCGCACGCGTTCGTCGACCTCGCAGCCGAGCTCGGCGCCGACTACATGACTCGCGCCAAGGCCGGAGCGTAAGCCGAAGGCTTACGCGCAGGCGGCGCATCCTTTGATCGCGCGAAGTGCGCAGCACTTCGCGCGAGGGCTAGTAGCCGAGGTCGTCCGCGGACCCGTCCGTCGGGCCGATGCCCGCGACGACGGTCTCCTGCGAGCGCTCGTGCAGCCGTTCGCGTCCGCGTTTCACCGCGGACAGGAACTTGTCCAGGTTGACCTCGAGCGTCGAGAGGATGCCGTCGGCCCAGTCCTCCATCTCGAGGCGAGTTTCCCGCGCTTGTCTGCGGGCGTCGTCGACGATGTCCTGCGCCTGGTGCTCGGCGATCTTCACGATCTCGGTCTGCGACGCCTCGCGCACCGCCTGCTCGCGCGCCTCGGCCAGCAGCCGGTCGACCTCGCGCTTCGCCTCCGCGAGCATCTCCTGCCGCTCCTTCACGATCCAGCGCGCCTGCTTGATCTCTTCCGGGATGGTCGCGCGCATCTGGTCGAGGATGTCGTAGATCTCCTCGCGGTCGATGCGGACCTGGTCGGTGAGAGGGACGGCCTTCGCGTTGTGCACGAGGTCGTCGAGCTTGTCGATGAGAACGAGGACGTCCATGGTCTCCAGTTTAGCCCGTCGAGCTGTCAGTCCCCGGGATTCTCCGGCGTCCCCGGACGTCCTGCCGGGAACATCTCCTTGAATCGGCGGGCGACCGGCTCCGGCACGAGATCGGAGATGTCGCCGCCGAAGGCTGCGATCTCCTTCACGCCGCTGGACGAGACAAAGCTCACACTGGGGCCGGCCATCACATACATCGTCTCGATGTCGGGCGCGAGGTGCCGGTTGAGCTGGTTCATCTGGAACTCCCACTCGAAGTCCGACATGACGCGCAGGCCCTTCACGATCGCTTTAGCCTCCCACCGGTGCGCGAAGTCGACGACGAGCTCGCGGAAGACGTCGATCTCGACGTTCGGCAGGTGCGCGAGCGCGGCGTGCAGGAACTCGACGCGCTCCTCGACCGTGAACATCGGCTGCTTGTGGCGCGGCTCGCCGACGACGCCGACGACGACGCGGTCGAAGATGCCGGCTGCGCGTCCGATCACGTCGACGTGACCGTTCGTCACCGGGTCGTACGAGCCGGGGCAGATCGCGGTGATCACTTCTCGTACACCGTCACGCGCGTCTGACCGTACTTCCGCGAGGTGCGTTCCTCGAGCGGCAGCTCCGGCTGCGTGCGCGCATCGGTCTCGACGACGAGCATCCCGTCGTCCGCGAGGACGGCGGGGAGATAACGCGCGAGCTGGGGCTGGAGGTCGGAATACATGTCGTATGGGGGGTCGACGAGGACGAGATCGTACTTCCTGCCTGCGGAGGCTTCGGCGGAGAGCACCGCGATCGCGTCGCGGCGCAGAACGGTCGCCTGCAGCTTGAGCTTGTCGAGGTTCCGCTCGATCGCGCGCACGGCGTCCCCGTCCGACTCGACGAAGACCGCCCGCGCGGCGCCGCGCGAGAGCGCCTCGAGCCCCATCGCCCCCGAGCCCGCATAGAGGTCGAGGACGGCCGCCCCGTCCACGGGGCCGACGATGTTGAACACGTTCTCGCGCACGCGGTCCGAGGTCGGCCGCGTGTCCTGCCCCGCCGGGGCGTTGATGGTGTGGCCCCGACGGGAGCCGGCGATGATCCGCACGCCTCCTAGCTTAGGAGGACGCGAGGCAGGCGTCGTGCGATGACGGCGCGACGCGCACCTTCTCGAGGATGCGTCCGTTCGCGTCGAGGACGCACAGCGTTCCCTCGTCGAGCGACGGCGTGAGCACCCGCCCGGCGGCGAACTGCACGTTGTAGGAGCCGACGGGGATCCGCGTCGTCGCGAGCAGCCGCGCGGTCGGCTCGTGGTAGACGCGCAGCGTCCCCGACGCGCCGCTCGTCACGTAGGCGCGGTCGCCGAGGAACGTCACGTGCTGCGGCGCGCCGTCCGCCGGAAGCGTCGGCCCGCCGTGCACCGCGATCGTGCTCGCCTCGCCGCCGGTGATCCACGCGCGCCCGCTGGGTGCGAAGCCGACGTCGTGCGCGAGGAACGGCGGCTTCACGGTCGCCGTGTGCCGCGGCCGCGCCGGATCAGCCACGTCCACGACCGCGATCGCGTTCGAGGCAGTACCGAGCCCCACCCACAGCGTGTGCCCGTCCGGCGCAAGCGACACATGACGCGGCCACTGCGACAGCTTCACGCGGCCCACGACGACGCCGCGCAGGACGTCGATCGCGACGAGCTCGGTGTGCCCCGAGTCGCTCACGAACGCGTGCCGGCCGTCGTGCGCCGCGGCGGTGTAGCGCGGCTCGCCGAAGCCATCGATCACGTGCCGCTCGAGCACCGTCACGCGGCCGCTGACCGTGTGCGCGACCACGGCATGGTCGCCGACGCGCTCGATGCTGAACGGCGACGGAGCCGTCGGGATTCGGCGATAGACGTGCCCGGTCGTCATCCCGACGAGCACGACCTGCGACTCCGTGTCGGCCGTGACGTACGCGAGCGGCTCGTGCGCGAGGACGGCCGGAGCCGCTGCGAGGGCGAGAAGGAACTGACGCCGGTCCACGCTGTCTATACGGTGCCGCGCGTGGAATCGGTCCCGCTCCGGCGCAACCGCGACTTCGTGCTGCTCCAGAGCGGGCAGCTGCTGTCGAACGTCGGGACGCAGGTGACGCAGATCGCGTACCCGCTGCTCGTGCTTGCGATCACGCACTCGCCGGCGAAAGCCGGGATCGTCGCCTTCGCGCGCGCCCTTCCGCTCTGGCTGTTCGCCCTTCCTGCAGGTCTCGCGGCCGACCGGTTCAGCCGGAAGCGGATCATGATCATCTCCGACGTTATCCGCACTGTGACCGTGACCGCGCTCGGCGTCGCTCTGGTCCTCCATCACGTCGCCTACTGGGAGATCCCGATCGTCGCGTTCGTCGAAGGCGCCGGCGCGGCGCTCTTCGGCGGCGCACAGATGGGAGCGATGCGCTCCGTGGTGCCGCGGCCGCAACTGCCGATGGCGACGAATGTCCTCACCGCCCGCATCGCGATCGTGCGGCTCGCCGGGCCGCCGCTCGGCGGCATCCTCTTCGGCTTCGGCCGCGCGCTGCCGTTCCTCGCGGATGCCGGCTCCTACGCCGCGTCGACCGGGTCGCTCCTCGCGATGCGCACGCGGTTCGAGGAGGAACGCGAGCGCGAGTCGGCGCCGGTGATGCACAGCCTGCTGGAGGGCATCCGCTTCCTCTGGTCGAGCCCGTTCCTGCGCACGATCGTCGGCATCTTCACGCTCGCGCAAATCGTCTTCCCCGGCGTGTCGCTCGCTCTCGTCGTCATCGCCAAGCGGCAAGGGCTGTCGGGCGCGGAGATCGGCGCGCTCGTCGCCGTCTTCGGCGCCGCTCTCCTGGTCGGCTCCGCCATCTCGCCGATCGTGCGCACGCTGCTTCCGTCGCGTGCGCTGATCGTGCTCGAGTTCTGGACGTGGGCCGGATGCGCGCTCTTTCTCATCTGGCCGAGCGTCTACGTGTTGACGGCGAGCCTCATCCCGACGGCGCTCGCGATTCCGACAACGGACTCGATCGTCTGGCCGTACCAGCTCTCGCTCACGCCCGACCGGCTGATCGGCCGCACGACGGCGGCGATCGGCTCTCTGACCGGCGGCACCGCCGCGCTCGGGCCGCTCGTGGCCGGATTCCTGCTCGCAACCGTCTCCGCTCGCGCGACGATCGCCGTGTTCGCGGCGTTCGGCGTGGCGATGGCCGTCTGGGGAACGCTCAGCCCGGCGATTCGAGCAGCGCCGGCGATCGATGAGCTATAGCGCGCGCCTGCTCGAGCAACGCCCGGTCGCGCTTGAAGTTGGCGAAGCGGAGATCCGATGTCCCGGACTGGCGCGTGCCGAGCAGCTGGCCGGTGCTGCGAAGGTCGAGGTCGACCTCGGCGAGCTCGAAGCCGTCCGTCGTGGCAACGAGCGCGTCGAGGCGCTTTTGCGCCGACTCCGTGAGCTCCTCGGTCGGCCGCGAGACGAGGACGCAGAACGACTGCTCGGCGCCGCGTCCGACACGCCCGCGGAGCTGATGGAGCTGCGCGAGGCCGAATCGGTCGGCCTCCTGCACGATCATCACGGTCGCGTTCGGAACGTCCACGCCGACCTCGATCACGGTCGTCGCGACGAGAACGTCGATCTCCCCGGCCTTGAAGCGCGCCATCGTCGTGCGCCGCTCCGCCGCCTTCTGGCGGCCGTGCACGCAGCCGACGCGGAAGTCGCGCAGCTCCGCGCGCTGCAGCCGCTCGGTCTCCTCCTCCGCCGCTCGTGCGCGCGAGGTCTCCGACTGCTCGATGAGCGGACACACCACGTACGCCTGGCGGCCTTCGCGCAACAGGCGCGTGAGACGCGTATACGCCTCCGACGCGCGCTCCTCGCCGATGTGCGAAGTGACCACCGGCTTGCGCGACGCCGGCGGCTTCGCGATCTCCGACACGGCGAGGTCGCCGTAGATCGTCAGCGCGAGCGTGCGCGGGATCGGTGTCGCCGTCATGTGCAGCACGTGCGGCCCGCGCCCCTGCGCGAGCGCCTGCCGTTGCTCCACGCCGAAGCGGTGCTGCTCGTCGACGACGGCGACCGCGAGATCCCGTAGCTCGACGCCCTCCTGAATGAGCGCGTGCGTGCCGACGACGACGTCGGCGCCGAGCGCACTCACGCGGTCGCGCTTCGGAGTCGCGTTCGTCAGCAGGCCGCACGACACGCCGAGCGCGAGGCACAGATCCGAGACGGTGTTGAAGTGCTGTTCGGCGAGCGTCTCCGTCGGAGCCATGAGCGCGCCCTGCCGCCCGTTCTCGACCGCGCGCAGCAATGCGTACAGCGCGACGACGGTCTTGCCGGAGCCGACGTCGCCCTGCAAGAGGCGCTGCATCGGCACGGTGCGCGTGAGGTCGGCGTCGATCTCGCGGATGGCCTGCTCCTGGTATGGCGTCAACGCGAACGGGAGGGATTTGCGATAGCGGACGATCAGGTCGCCCGCCTCGCCGAGTGATGGTGCGAGTGTGCGCTCGCGCTCGGCGGCGCGGCGCGCGATACCGGTCTGGAGCAGCAGCAGCTCGTCGAAGGCGAGCCGCTTCCGGCCGATCTCCGCCTCGTCCTCGCTCTGCGGCCGATGGATGACCGCGAGCGCGTCGCGCTTGAGCGGCATCGACTCGCCGGCGCGCAGCGACGCCGGCAGCGGATCGAAATAGTCGGAGACATGCGGCAGCGCCGCCTCGACGACGCGGCGCACAGTCTTCGCCGCGATCTCCTCCGCCGCGGGATACACCGGCGCGAAGTCCGCCGTCGCCCGCGCCTCGCCGAGGTCGTACGAGCGCACGTCGAAGCCGTAACGACCGGTCTTCCCGCGCAACCGGACGCGCATCCCGGGCTTCAGCTGGTCGGCGATCCACGGCTGGTTGAACCACGTGGCTCCGATGGTGGCCGTGCCGTCGGAGACGCGCGCGGTGACAAGCGTGCGCCGCCCGCGCAGCGGGCGCTTCGAGACGTTGAGGACGTCGCCGACGATCACGACCTCCTCGTCGCCGTGCAGCTCGGCGATCGCGACCTCGTCGGCCGCGGTCTCGTAGCGGCGGGGCACATGCTCGAGCAGGTCGCGCACCGTGGCGATGCCGAGGCTCGCGAGCTTCCGCTTCAGCGTCGCGCCCACGCCGGGAAGGGAGTCGAGGGGCGCCTCGAGGCGCTGCGGGCGGGGCCTCCCACGGGTCGCCGGCCAGGCCGGTGGTTGGTCCAGCCTTGCAAACGCCGTCTGTCGACGGGTCTCGGTCATCGTGCTCAGCGCCAGAGCGATTGCAACGCTAGAAGGCGGACCGGACGGAGTCGTCGAACCAGAAGAGGCCGACGGTCCCCGGACCCGCATGCGTGCCGATCACGGCGCCGAGCTCCGTCTCGACGTCGAGCGTCGACTGCGGGCGCAGGTCGCGCACCATCTTTGCAAGCTCTGCTGCGCGCTCGGGCGCGTCCGCGTGCGCGGTACCGAAGCGCAGATCCGGCCCGTCAACCGTCGCCGTCTGCACCGTGTCGACGAACTCCTGGAACGCCTTGCGGTTCCCACGCACGCGCTTCACCGGTACGACCTCGCCGCCGCGGATGGACAGGATCGGCTTGACGTGCAGCAATTCGCCGGCGAAGGCCTTGGCCCGCCCGATGCGGCCGCCGCGGGCTAGGAACTCGAGCGTGTCCACCGTGAAGAGAAGTCCGTGGCCGTCGCGGTAGTGCTCGACGAGCGCGTCGATCTCGTCGTCGGTCGTACCGCGGTCGAGCCTGCGCTGGATCGCGAGCGCGAGCATCGTGATGGCCGCAGACGCGGTCTCCGAGTCGATCCTGCGCACGCGGTCGTCGGCCGCGAGCCCCGCGCTCTCGAAGGTTCCGGAGAGGCTCGCGGCGATGTGGATCGAGAAGATGCGCTCGTACTCCTCGAGCTCGTCGTAGACGGCACGGAAGTCGGCCGGCGTCGGCTGTGACGTCGTCGGGAGTGTCTCCGACGTCGGCAGGCGCGCGTAGAACTCGGCTGCGGTCAGGTCGACGCCGTCGCGGTAGCTCTCGGTGCCGAAGTTGACGTAGAGCGGGACGACGCGCCAATTCGGAAAGCGGTCGGCTGCATCGGGAAAGTCCGCCGTCGAGTCGAGGACGATCGCCGTGTTCGCGGCGTTCAGGTCCACGTGCGTCCGTTGGCGGCGCTCTTGATCGCGTCGACGATCTCCTCCAGCTCCTGGTCCTTGCGCAGGCACGCGATCGCCCCGGCCTCCCGCAACGCCGCGATCTCGTGCCCACCGGCGGAAGCCGTGAGGCACACGACCGCCGTCTGCGGGCACGCGGCCAGCACCGCCCGCGTCGCCTGCACGCCGTCGAGGCCCGGTAGGCGGTAGTCCATCAGCACGACGTCGGGCCGGTGCTCGACGGTCGCGGGAACGGCGGCGGCGCCGTCACCGACCGACGCGACCACGTCGATGTCGTCGCGAAGCGAGAACAACAACTCGAGCGCTTCGCGGAACACCGCATTGTCCTCC
The DNA here is from genome assembly GCA_036512155.1 of Gaiellaceae bacterium. Lineage (GTDB taxonomy): Bacteria > Actinomycetota > Thermoleophilia > Gaiellales > Gaiellaceae > Palsa-739. The sequence goes on from DATCBD010000102.1 coordinate 31,718, forward strand.
ACGAGGAGGATGCGCACGGGCGCCACTGCCACGGAGATTACTCGGCGGAAAGAAGCAGCGGGTAGTGCGGCTGCCCGCCGTCCTGCACGTCGACGTCGAGATCCGGGTGCGCGGCCGCGATGCGCTCGACGAGCTCGTCGAGGGGAGGCGCGTCCAATCCGGCGAGAAGCGTGAGCAGGTCGCGCGCCTCAGCGAGCAGCCGCTCGGCGACGGCGGCGGCAACGTCCTCGAAATCGGTGCCGCCCGCGACCGGCTCCCCGGCGACGAGGCCGAGCCACTCGCCCTTGCGGATCGAGAGGCCGCCGAGCTCGACGTCGCGCGACGCGACGGTGACTTCGCCGGCCGCGACCGCGGCGACCGCTTCCCGCATCTCCGCCGCGTTCTCGGCCGCCGTGCGTGAGCCGTCGAAGGCGACCATCGCCGCGAGCCCGGCCGGGATGGAATCGGCGGCGACGACCTCGACCGGCCGGCCTGCGTGCGCGGCCGCGTGCTCGGCGGCGAGGACGATGTTCGAGTTGTTCGGCAGGAGGATCGCCTCCTCCGAGGCGAGCGACTGCACGGCGGTGAGCAGGTCGGCGGTGGACGGGTTCATCGTCTGCCCGCCCTCGACGATCGCGATCGGCCCCATCCCCTGCGCGAGCGTCTCGAACAGGCGCCGGTTCCCCTCGCCGGCGACGACGGCCACGACGCCCGTCGCGGCAGGCTCCGCCCGCAGGTCCGGGACGGCGGCGAGGAGGCGCTCCTCGCGCTGCTGTGTCTGCTCGTGCATGTTCGCGATCTCGATTCGGTCGACGGTGCCGACCTCCGTGCCGAGCGAGAGCGCGGCGCCCGGGTCGTCGGTGTGCACGTGCACCTTCAGCGCGTTCTCGTCGCCGACGACGAGCAATGAGTCGCCGAGCTGCTCGAGCTTCGCCTCGAGCGCGTCACGGTCGAGGTCGTGCCCCTCGACGAGGAAGACGGTGCAGTAGCGATACGGCGACAGCTCCTGGTGGACGGCTTCGAAGCTGAGCGGCTCTTCGCGCGGTTGGGGCAGCGGCAGCGGCTCTCCGCTCACCGTCGCAGCCACGCCGCGCACGAGCTCGAGCAGTCCAGCGCCGCCCGCGTCGACGACACCTGCGTCGCGGAGCACCTGCAGCTGCTCCGGCGTCCGCGCGACCGCGATCTCGCCACGGCGGACGAGCTCGATGAGCAGGTCGCCGAGGGCAGGGCCTTCGAGCGCGCGCACCTCCGCCTCCTCCGCGAGTTCACGGATCACCGACAGCATCGTTCCCTCGACCGGCCTCCGCACGGCGCGGTACGCGGCGTCGGACGCGCCGCGCAACGCGAGCGCGGCGGCATTCGCGTCGATGCGCGGAACGTCCGTCTCGCCGAGGACGTCGGCGGCGCCGCGCACGATCTGCGAGAAGATCACGCCGCTGTTGCCGCGCGCGCCCATGAGCGCGCCGCGCGCGATGTCGCGCGCAAGCGACTGCCGACTCGCGGCCGAGGTCTGTTCGACGGCCTCGGAGACGGCGCGCACGGTCATCGTCAGGTTCGTCCCCGTGTCGCCGTCCGGCACGGGATAGACGTTGAGGTCGTCGATGCGCTGCCGGCTTGCCTCGAGCGAGGCGAGCGCGCCGTCGACGATCTTCTGGAGGACTTCCAGGTCGCCGTTGAGGTTCACTTCGGTCTCCGCACGTCGTCAATGTGCACCTCGACGGCGCGGATTGGAAGCCCTGTCATGCGGGAGACCTCGTATGAGACCCGGTTTCGGATCGTCGACGCCACCTCGGCGAGGTTGAGGCCGTACTCGACGACGACGTGCAGGTCGATCGTCACTTCGTCGCCGTCGCGGCCGATCTCGATCCCCTTGCGCACGCGCTCGGGCAGCCATTTCGGGCCTGCCATGGCAACCACTCCGTAACACTCGCGAGCGGTCTCGCCCACGATGTGCTCGATCGCCGCGTTCGCGATCGTGATCCGGCCGAGAGGGGATGAGGACACCGCCTGCACCAGCGGGTTGGACGACCCGCCGACGCTCAGAGTTGCGGCGTCTAGACGGCTTTTTGGACTTTGCCGGCCTTGAGGCAGCGCGTGCAGACGTACGCCCGCGTCGCCTTCCCGTTCAGGATCATGCGGACGTGCTGGAGGTTCGGGTTGAAGCGGCGCTTCGTCGCCACCATCGAATGGCTCCGGTGGTTCCCGAACCCAGGCTTCTTCCCACAGATTGAGCAGACCTTCGACATCGGCGGAGCAGTGTAGCGGCTACGACGCTTTGGCAGTCGCGCGCAGCTGGTTGAACAGGTCGGCCATCTCGAGCGCGGTGCGCACGGCCTCTGCGCCCTTGTCCGCGCGAGCCATGGCCTGCTCGAGCGTGTTGGTGGTGAGGACGCCGAACGCGACCGGGACGCCGGTCTCGAGAGCGGCGAGCTGGAGGCCCGACGCCGCCTCGCCGGCGACGTATTCGAAATGGGCCGTCTCGCCCCGGATGACGCAGCCGAGCGCGACGATCGCGACGTAGCGGCGCGTCTTCGCCAGAGCCATGGCGCCGAGGGGCAGCTCGAACGCTCCCGGCACGGGCATCACGGTCACGTGCTCACGCTCGATTCCGGCTCGGTCGAGCTCCGCGAGCGCCGACTCGAGCAGCCGGTTCGTCACGTCGCCGTTGAAGCGCGAGAGCACGATCGCGATGCGCTTCCGCGTCCCGTGCGGCGAGCCTTCGACGACGTCGAGCCCGTCCGGGATGTCGATCGCGCCGGGCGCGTGGCCCGCCAGCTGCTCCGGCTCCTCGACGACCGCCGGCTCCTCGCCGGTGTCGTCTTCCCGAACCTCGATCTCCTCCTCGGCCTCGACTTCGGCCCCGACGAGTTGCTCGCCGGGCCAGTGCTCGCCGCTCTCGTCGCTCACTCGTCCTCCTCGAACCGCAGTCCCTGATGGTGCAGGCCGTGGCCGAGCTTATCCCGCTTGGCGGCCAGATACCGCCGGTTCTCCGGATGGGGCTGCATCTCGATCGGGACTTGCTCCGTCACTTCCAGCCCGAAAGCCTGCAGCCCGGACACCTTCTTCGGGTTGTTCGTCAGCAGCCGGATGGTCGTGAGCCCGAGCTCGCTGAGGATCTGGTTCCCGATCCCCCACTCCCGCTCGTCGGCGGCGAAGCCGAGCGCGAGGTTGGCGTCGACCGTGTCGAGACCGCCCTCCTGCAGCTCGTACGCCTTCAATTTGTTCAGCAGGCCGATCCCCCGACCCTCCTGCGCCATGTACAGAAGGACGCCGCGCGGCTCGTCGGCGATGAGCTTCATCGCCGCATCGAGCTGCTCGCCGCAGTCGCAGCGAAGCGAATGGAAGACGTCGCCGGTAAGGCACTCCGAGTGCACGCGCACGAGCACGTTCTCCTCACCGTCGATGTCGCCGTGCACGAGCGCGACGTGCTGCTTACCGGTGAGCGTCTCCCTGAACAGCACCGCGTCGAAGTCGCCGTAGGCGGTCGGGAGCCGGACGGTGATCTCGCGGTCGACGAGCTTCTCGTGCCGGCGCCGGTACTCGATCAGGTCGGCGACGGTTACGAGCTTCATGTCGTGGCGCGCACAGAACTCGATCAGGTCGGGGACGCGCGCCATCGTCCCGTCGTCCTTCATCACCTCGCAGATGACGCCCGCGGGGATGAGCCCCGCGAGCCGTGCGAGGTCGACCGCCGCTTCCGTCTGGCCCGCGCGCTGGAGGACGCCGCCGTCGCGCGCACGGAGCGGGAACACGTGACCGGGCTGCACGAGGTCGGAGCCATCCTTCGAGGGATCGATCGCGACCTGGATCGTGCGCGCGCGGTCCTGCGCGGAGATTCCGGTCGAGATTCCCTCGCGCGCCTCGATCGAGACGGTGAACGCGGTGCCGTAGGGGGTCTCGTTGCGCTCGGTCATCATGCGCAGGCCGAGCGCGTCGCACCGCTCGCCGGTGAGGCCGAGACAGATGAGGCCGCGCCCCTCCTTCGCCATGAAGTTGATCGCCTCCGGCGTGGCGAACTGCGCGGCGATGGTCAGGTCGCCCTCGTTCTCGCGGTCGTCGGCGTCGACGACGACCACCATCCGGCCGGCGCGGATCTCCTCGATGCCTTCTTCGACGGAAGCGAAGCTCATGGGGTAATCGTAAGCCGCTCGACGTACTTCGCGATCACGTCGGCCTCGAGGTTGACCGCGTCGCCCGGCTCGAGCGCGCCGAGCGTCGTCGCCTCGAGCGTGTGCGGGACGAGTGCGACCGCGAAGCCGCCATCGTCGAGCCCCGCGACGGTGAGCGACGTCCCGTCCACCGTGATCGAGCCCTTCTGGACGCAGTAGCGGAGCACCTCCGGCGGAGCGTCGAACCAGGTGAGCCCGTCCGCAGCGCCGCGAAGCGAGCCGACGCCGTCGACATGCCCCTGCACGATGTGGCCGCCCATCGGCTCGCCCGCGCGCAGGGCGGGCTCGACGTTGACCTCGTCCCCAGCAGTCAGCCCGCCGAGCGTCGAGCGCTCGATCGTCTCCCCGACGACGTCGAAAGCGAGCGGCGAAGCGGACACGACCGTCAGGCACACCCCGGAGATCGCGACCGAGTCGCCGACGACCGCAGACGTTCCCGGCGCTTCGACGACGAGCCGAGAGCCGTCGAAGGAGACGACGCGGCCGCGCTCGCGGACGATCCCCGTGAACATGGAGACAGGTTACGGCTCGTGGAGGTATCCCTCGAGCAGCACGTCCTCGCCGACCCGCCGCGCGCGCATCCCCTTGACCTCAGCCGCGACGTCGCCGATGAAGCGCGGGCCTTCGCCCGCGACCACCGGGGCGACGAAGAGCATGAGCTTGTCGACGAGGCTTGCGGCGATGAATGCGGTCGCGATCGTCGGCCCGCCCTCGAGCAGGAGCGACTGCACGCCCTCGGCGGCGAGCGCTTGCAGCTCTTCCTCGAGCGGCCCGCTGCGCAGCTCGAGCTCCGTCTCGCCGTGCCCGAACGCGAGGCGGCGCGGCTGCCGTTCGGCGTCGATGTCGCGCGCGTCGAGGCGTGGATTATCCGCGCGCACGGTCCCCATCCCGACGGCGACAGCGTCCACCGACGCGCGCAGCTCGTGCACGAGGCGGCGCGACTCCTCGCCCGACACCCAGCGCCGGCCGGGAACGACGACGCGTCCATCGAGCGTCACCGCCGCCTTATAGGTCACGTGCGGACGGCCGAGCGAAACCCACGTGCGCCACGCCTCGTTCTGCCGCTTCGCTTCGACGCTGTCGAGCACGTCCACCTCGACGCCCGCCGCGCGCAGCCGCTCGACGCCGCCCGCAGCCTTCGGATTCGGATCGAGCGCTCCGACGACGACGCGCGCGACGCCGGCTGCAACAACCGCATCGGCGCACGGCGGCGTGCGCCCGTGATGCGCGCACGGCTCGAGCGTCACGTACAGCGTCGCGCCACGCGCACGCTCGCCCGCCTGCACGAGCGCGACCGTCTCCGCGTGGTCGATCGCGTCGTACTCGTACCACCCCTCGCCGACAACCTCGCCGTCGGCGACGACGACCGCGCCGACGAGCGGATGGTCCCGCACCTTTCCCCGGCCGCGCTCCGCGAGCTGGAGCGCCCGCGTCATGTACACGGTGTCAGACACCGTTTTCGGTGTCTGACACCGAGATCCGTCCGCTCACGCCAGTGCTTGTACCAGCCGCCGGTACGACCGCGGCAGGTCTTCGCGCCCGAAGATCGCACTGCCGGCGACGATGAGCGTCGCTCCGGCGTCGTAGACGGCGCGGACGTTGTCGTTGTCGATGCCGCCGTCGACCTGCACGTGCACCGACGCGGGGAGCGCAGCGCGCGTGCGCGCGATGCGCTCGAGCGAGCCCTCCATGAACTCCTGCCCGGAGTAGCCGGGGTGGATGCTCATGCACAGGACGATGTCCGCATCGCCGGCGACCTTCGCCACGTCCTCGGGCTCCGTCTCGGGATTGAACGCGACGCCGACCTGAAGCCCGTGCTCGCGCGCGACGGCGATCGTCGCTGGGACGTCGTCGACCGCCTCGTAGTGGAACGTCACGCTGTCGCCACCCGCTTCCGCGATCTGCGGGAAGTGGCGCACCGGGTTGTCGACCATGAGGTGGCAGTCCATCGCGCCGTCCATCGCGTGCACGACCGGCGCGATCGAGCGCAGGACGATCGGCCCCATCGTGATCGGCTCGACGAAGTGGCCGTCGCCGACGTCGAAGTGGAAGACGCGCACGCCCGTGCGCAGGAGGATCTCGACCTCGTCTCCCAACCGCGAGAAGTCCGCGGCATAGAGCGACGGCTCGATCTCGATCGTCCGCACCCACTCCTGCCAGCCCATAGGGGCGACTCTAAGCGGTCAGGCGGGCAATGAAGAAGCCACTCGTACCGTGCTCATACGGAAGCGTCAGGAGGAACTCCGGCCGCCTGGGGTGCGCGAACTGCGGCCACTCCTCCCCGAGCGGCAGAACGGTGAGCCCGCTCGCCTCGACGACGGCCTCGTTCTCGTCCGCGTTCATCGTGCAGACCGAGTACACGATCGTCCCGCCGGGCCGGACGCGCTCGGCGGCCGAGCGGAGGAGCGCGAGCTGGAGCTCGGGCAGAGGCTTGGCCCGCCAGCGCAGGTCGGGACGGGCTGCGAGCACGCCGAGGCCGGAGCACGGCGCATCCACGAGCGCCCGATCGTATCCGGTCAGTTCCGGCGGGAGCGCGGTGGCGTCCGCCTCGACAACATGGACGTTCGTCGCACCGAGCCGCGCCGCGTTCTCCCGGAGCTCGCTCGCACGATGCGGGTCGATCTCGACCGCGGTCACCTCGCCGCGCTGCTGCGTCGCCTTGCCGCCGGGGGCGGCGCACAGGTCGAGCACGCGCTCGCCCTCCTGCGAGCCGACGACGAGGCCCGCGAGCTGCGAGCCGCGACTCTGCGGCCAGATGCGTCCCTCGGCGACTGCCAGGTCGTCCACGCGCTCGACGCGATATGCGCCCGGGATATCAGTTGGCTCTCCGGGAGGGTCGCCGCGGACGAGGCGCACGACGGTCTCGAGCGGCTCGTTCTGGGCACGCATCAACGCGAGCGCCTCGTCGGCGCCGAAGTCCCGCGTCCAGATCTCGGCGATCCAGTCCGGATACGACTCCTTCAGCGGGCCGTCCGGAAGCGCGTCGAGCAGCCCGCGCATGCCGGCAGTAAGGCGGCGCATGACCGCGTTCGTGAACGGAACGGCGCGCTCGAGACGGGCGCGGCGGACGAGCTCGACCGACTCGTTCGCAGCCGCGTGCGGCGCCGTCTCGGTGTAACCCAGCTGGTACGCGCCGAGCCGCAGCGCCGCGCGGACCGGCGGGTCGAGCTTGCGCACCGGCCGCTTGCCGAGCGTCTCGATCGCATGGTCGAGCGTGCGGACGCGCTGGACGGCGCCGTACGCGAGCCGCTGCGCGAACCCGCGCTCGCGCTCGTCGAGCCCCTTCGCCGCCGTGCGAAACGCGCGGTCGGCGTACGCCTCCTGTTCGAACACGCGCAGCAGGACTTCGTACGCGGCGCGGCGGGCGGGGCTAACGTCGGCCACGGAGATACGCCTCGTAGTCCATGCGCCGGCCGCCGGCGGGCTGGACTTCGACCGGGACGAATGCGCCGCCGTCGACGCTCGCCTTCCAGACGACGAGATCGCCCATGCGTGCACCGATGTGCGGGGACAGCGCGCGGACGCGGTTGACGAGCTCGGTCGCCGGCAGTGACGGATCGAGCTCGCGATCCGCAGCCGTGATCTTCTCGGCATACGTGACTCCTTCGTCCGGCTGCGCCGTGAACGTCGGATCCTCGAGGACGCCGTCGAGCAGCCGCGCCGCGACCTCGGCTGCGCGCGCGTACACGACGCTTGCGTCGTCCTCCGGGCCGATGTCGAAGGCCTCTTGCGCGGCGATCGGCCCCGCGTCCAGCTCCTTCGTCGTGCGGTGGATCGTTACCCCCGTCCGCGCGTCGCCGGCCATGATCGCTCGCTCGACCGGCGCGGCGCCGCGCCACCGCGGCAGAAGCGACGGATGCACGTTCAACCACAGGGCACGCGACAGCAGCGACTCGGGAATGAGGAGCCCGTACGCGCACACGACGACGGTTTCAGCGGCGAGCGCGTCGCGCTTGTGCACGACGGGAATGCCGAGACGTTCCGCCACCTCTTTCGCCGGCGACGGCGCGAGCTTCTGCCCCCGACCGCGCGGCGCATCCGGGCGCGTCAGCAGCTGCACGACGTCGTGCTTCGCGGCGAGGCGCTCGAGCACGTCCGCGCCGAAGGGCGCGGTCGCCGCGACCGCGATGCGGGCCACTTAGTGCCCCACCCGGCAATAGTCAGTGCGTCTCTGGCGGCTGCAAAGCGGCGTGCTGCTGCGTCCTCGGTCGCGTCCGTAGCTAAGGCTACGAACGCTCCCTGCGTCCTTGCATCGCTTGCTTTTCGCGCGCCAGAGACGCGAGACCATCACCGGGCGGGGCACTAGGAGATGACGATGCGCGGGCGCAGCAGCGCGAGCGCCTCGCGGCGCGATTCCGGCGTCGTCCGGTCGATGATCAGCACGCCGTCGAGATGGTCGACCTCGTGCTGCGCTGCGCGGGCGTAGATGTCGTCCAGCTCGAAGCGCACGTCCTCGCCGTTCTCGTCCTTGCCGGCGAGCGTGATGCGCATCGGCCGCTCGATCGGGACGAGGACGCCCTGGATGGAGAGGCATCCCTCCTCCGCGACGTCGCTCTCGTCGCTGCGCTCGACGATCTCCGGATTGACCACCGCGGCGACGACGTCCTTGCTCGGCGTGAACACGAACAGGCGCTGCACGGTGCCGACCTGGTTGGCGGCGAGCCCGATGCCGTGCGCGTCGCGCATGAGCCGCTTCATCCGCTCGACGAAGCTGCGCAGCTCGTCGTCGAAGTGCTCCACCGGCCGTGCGGCCATCTTCAGCGCGACGTCCGGGTACTGCCGGATCTGTGCGAGGGCAAGCCGACGTCGCGCCTCGTTCTCAGCGTCCAGTTCCTCCTCGACGACTTCTCCTTCGACCTTGGCCATGCAGTGGGCACACTAACGACGTGGATCCGCGCGAGTTGAAGGACATCATGAGCCAGGGCGCGATCCGTCCCGAGACGTCGCGCGATCGCGAGGAGCGCCGCGTGCTCGAAGCGGATCTCGCCGAGAGCCCCGTCAAGGGACAGTCGCTGCGGCAGCGACTGCGCAACTTCCAGCCCGACGCCGAGTCGGCCATCCGCGCACTCGGGGGGCCGCTCGTGTGGATGCGGCGGCTGCGCGCGATCGAGGTGCTGCTCGACCAGCACGAAAGACAACTGGACGCCGCGTGGCGCGCGCTCGCCGCCGACGTGCACGATCCGGACGAGTTCGCACGG
>DATCBD010000103.1:0-25501 GCA_036512155.1 Gaiellaceae bacterium
GAAGCGCGCGACGTCGGACGACTGCAGGTCGATCTCCGGCTCGCCGTGCACGAGCCACTCGGCCACCGACTTGCCGACGCCCGGGCCTTCCTTCACCCAGACGGCAGAGGCGGCCCACAGGCCCTTTACCTCGGGCGTCTCGCCGAGCAGGGGCAGCCCGTCGGGCGTGAGCGAGAGCAGGCCGTTGATCGCGTACTTGATCCCGACCGACTCGTCGCCGAGTACCTCCGGCACGAGCTGGAGCGCGTGCTCGAGCTGGAGCTCGAAGTCCTCCTGCGTGAACGGCAGCTCGGTCGGCGTCGTCGCCGATTCCTCGATCGACGGGATGTCGTCGGGCTCGTGCAGGATCGGCCGATGCGCGTAGGAGCCGACTTCGAGGCCCTGCCCGTCCTGGCGCTCGTACATGTTCGTGTCCATGTCGCGGACGATCGGATAGTCGACCGCCGTCTTCGAGGTGAGGAAACGCGGCACCGGGCCGACGTCGATCATCTGGTGCACCGCCGGCGTCAGCGGGATGGACGCGCCGACCATGCGCGCGATCCGCGGCGACCACACGCCGCACGCGATCACGACGACATCGGCCTCGAAGTCGCCGCGCGTCGTGCGCACGCGCCGCACGTGCCCGTCCTCGACGTCGATGCCGGTCACCTCGGTGTTCGCGAAGACCTGCGCGCCCAGCGCCTGCGCCTGCTCGCGCATGAGCGTCCCGAAGCGGAGCGAATCGACGACAGCGACGGTCGGCGAGTAGAACCCGCCGAGCAGGATCGACTCGTCCACATACGGGACGAGCTCCCTGATCTCCGCAGGCGTGACGAGGCGGCAGCCGTCGATGCCCCACGATTTCGCGGAGGCCATCCGGCGGCGCAGCTCCTCCATCCGCTCCTCCGTGCGCGCGACCTCGATGCCGCCGCACTCATGCAGCGTGCCGGCGTCGCGGTACTGGCGCATCGACTCGAGCGTGAGCTGCGTCATCTCCTTCGAGTGGTCGACCGGGAAGATGAAGTTGGACGCGTGCCCGGTCGAGCCGCCCGGATTCGGGAACGGCCCCTTGTCCAGCTGCACGAGATCGGTGACGCCGAGCTCGGCGAGCCAGCCGGTGAGGCTGTTGCCGACGATGCCGCCGCCGATGACGACGACCTTCATACGGTAACCAGCACCCGGCGCATCGCCTGCTCGAAGCCCTGGACGTGCGCGCGCATCAGGTCCGCCGCCCGCTCGCCGGAGCCGTTGACGATCGCGAGCACGAGGTTCCGGTGCGCCTCGACCGCCTCCTCGAGGGCCTCGTTGCGATCGAGCGCGATCATCCAGATGCGGTGCGCGAGCACGTAGTACTCGCCGAGCGTCTTCTCGAGCAGATCGTTGTGCGCGGCGGCGTAGATCGCACGATGGATGCGTTCGTCGATGTCCATCAGGTCGGCGCCCCGCACGATCGAGCTGCCGAGCTCGGCGAGCTCATCGCGTTCGTCCTCGGTCGCGCGCTCGGCGGCGAGGCGCGCCGCCTCCGGCTCGAGCGCCTCGCGCACCTCGGAGATGCGCGCAAGGTCGCGTACGTCGACGTTCGTGACGAACATGCCGCGGCGCGGAAACACCTCGACCAGCTGCTCGTGCGCAAGCCGGCGCAGCGCTTCGCGGACCGGCGTACGACCGATGCCGAGCCGCTCGATGAGCGCCCGCTCGTCGATCACGGCACCCGGCGCCAGCTCGAGTGACACGATGGCGTTGCGGATGGCGATATACGCCTGATCTGCCAGCTGCATCCAACAGATATATTACTCATATCCGAGGTCGGGCTGTAGAAAGGAGTGCGGTGGCGACGAAGACACCTTCCTCTCTCGAGATCGCGCAGGAGGCGACGCTCCGGCCGATCGCGGAGATCGCCGCCGCGGCCGGCCTCGAGCCGGACGAGGTCGACCTGTACGGCAAGTACAAGGCGAAGATCTCGCTCTCCGTGCTCGAGCGGCTCGCCGACCGGCCGGACGCGAAGCTCGTCTGCGTCACCGCGATCACGCCGACGAAATTCGGCGAGGGCAAGACGACGACGTCGGTGTCGCTCACGCAGGGCCTGGGCGCGATCGGCCGAAACCCGGTGCTCTGCCTGCGGGAGGCCTCGCTCGGGCCCGTGTTCGGGATCAAGGGCGGCGCCGCCGGTGCGGGCTACGCGCAGGTCGTCCCGATGGAGGACATGAACCTCCACTTCACCGGCGACATCCATGCCATCGGCGCCGCGAACAACCTGCTCGCCGCGATGCTCGAGGCACATCTGCTGCACGGGAACGAGCTCGGGATCGATCCGCTCTCGATCAGCTGGCGGCGCTGCGTCGACATCAACGACCGCGCGCTGCGCGACACCGTCGTCGGCCTCGGCGGCCGCGCGAACGGCTACCCGCGCCAGACCGGCTGGGACATCACCGCCGCCTCCGAGGTGATGGCGATCGTCGCCGTCGCGCGCGACCTCTTCGACCTGCGCGCGCGGCTTGGCGCGATCACCGTCGGCTCGACGTACGAGGGCCAGCCCGTCACGGCCGAGCAGCTGAAGGCCGCCGGCGCCATGACCGTCCTCCTGAAGGAGACGATCAAGCCGAACCTCGTGCAGACGCTGGAGGGCCAGCCCGCGTTCGTGCACTGCGGCCCGTTCGCGAACATCGCGCACGGCAACAGCTCGCTCGTCGCCGACCGCATCGGCCTCAAGCTCGGCGACATCGTCGTCACCGAGTCCGGCTTCGGCGCCGACATGGGCATGGAGAAGTTCTTCGACATCGTCTGCCGCATCGGCGGCCTGACGCCGAGCGCGGTCGTGCTCGTCGCCACCGTGAAGGCGCTCAAGCACCACGGCGGCGACCCGGAGGGCGGCGCGGAGGCGATCGAGGCCGGCTCGGCGAACATGATCCGCCACCTCTCGACCATCCGCGAGTTCGGGCTGAATGCCGTCGTCGCGGTCAACCGCTTCCCGAACGACACCGACGAGGAGATCGAGCAGATCCGCCGCATCGCGCTCGCGAACGGCGCCTTCGCGGCGGAGGCGAACGAGGCGGTCGTGCGCGGCGGCGAAGGTGCAGCCGCACTCGCGGAAGCAGTCGTCGCCGCCACGGACCAGCCGTCCAACTTCGCCCCGGTGTATCCGCTCGACGACTCGATCGAGCGGAAGATCGAGGCGATCGCGACCCGCGTCTACGGCGCGGACGGGATCCTGCTGCAACCCGCAGCCCGCAAGAAGATCGAGGAGTACGAGCGCATCGGCTTCGACAAGCTCCCGATCTGCATGGCGAAGACGCACCTCTCGCTCTCGCACGACCCGACGCTCGCGAACGCGCCCACCGGCTTCACCGTCACCGTGCGCGACATCCGCGCGTACACGGGCGCCGGCTGGCTCGTCGCGCTGTGCGGCGACATGCAGACCATGCCCGGCTACGGCCGCACGCCTGCCGCCCAGAACGTCGACATCGACGACGAGGGGAGGACGATTGGCCTCTTCTGAGGAGGTCCAGGTTTCCTGCCGCGACGTCTGGAAGGTCTTCGGCCCGAACGCGGCGAAGGCGATCGAGAGCGGCGACGTCAATCTCCCACGCGCCGAGCTGATGGCCAAGACGGGCTGCACGGTCGCTTCGCGCGAGATCACGTTCGACGTCCGTCGCGGCGAGGTCTTCGTCGTCATGGGACTGTCGGGAAGCGGAAAGTCGACGCTCGTCCGCTGCATCACGCGCCTGATCGAGCCGACGTCCGGCGCGATCGACCTGTGCGGCCACGACGTGCTCGGCGCGCAGCCGAAGGAGCTGCGGGAGCTCCGCCGCACGAAGGTCGCGATGGTCTTCCAGCATTTCGGGCTCTTCCCGCATCGCAAGGTGATCGACAACGTCGCGTACGGCCTCGAAGTGCAGGGCATCGACAAGGAGAAGCGCTACGAGCGCGCGCGGGAACTGCTCGCGGTCGTCGGGCTCGCGCCGGTGGAGGCGTCGTACCCCGACCAGCTGAGCGGCGGCATGCAGCAACGCGTCGGCCTCGCGCGCGCGCTCGCTGTCGACCCCGAGGTGCTGATCTTCGACGAGGCGTTCTCGGCGCTCGACCCGCTGATCCGGCGCGAGATGCAGGACGAGGTGCTGCGCCTGCAGGAGCGCCTCCAGAAGACGGTCATCTTCGTCACGCACGACCTCGACGAGGCGCTGAAGCTCGGCGACCGGATCGCCATCATGAAGGACGGCCGCTTCGTCCAGGTCGGGACGCCGGCCGACATCGTCGGGGCGCCCGCGGACGACTACGTCCGCGAGTTCGTCCGCGACGTTCCCCGCGGCAAGGTACTGACGGCCGCGTTCGCCACGCAGCCGCACGGCGGCGAGACGCCGGAGGAAGTCGTCCGGCACGACCAGCGGCTCGGCGAATTGCTCCCGGTCGTCTTCGGCGCCAAGGGACCGATCGGTGTCGTGGACGGAAGCGGCGAGCTCGTCGGCATCCTCGATCGCCGCATGGTCATCCACGTCCTCGCCGGCCGCGAGGAGCCGTCGGTCCCCGAAGAGCTGCCCGCGTAAGCGTGTCCACACCGACCGCGACGACGCTTCATCTGCCCGGCGCGGCTCGAATCCTCAGCGGGCGCCTCGGCCGGTGGGCGCCGCCGCTCCTCCTCGCAGTCCCGCTCTGCATCGTCGCCGTCGCCGTCGAGGGCTTCCACTCGGGATTCCCGGCCAACTGGTACCTCGGTGTTCCGCGCTGGTTCGACAGCCTCAGCAACTGGGTGACGAACAACGACAGCACAAACTTCTTCCTGCACCACATCGTCACCGGCTTCGGCAACCTCCTGAACAGCGCGACGAACGACGTCGTCAACCTCCTCCACTGGATGACCTGGGTCGGCGTCCTCGGCGCCGCCACGGTCTTCGCCTGGATCGTCGGCACGTGGCGCACCGCGCTTTTCTCCGCGCTCGTCATCTGCTCGTTCGGCGTCCTGCAGATCCCGAACGGCGGCCCGAACGGGATCTCGCAGATGTGGCCGAGCGCGATGACGACCCTCGCGTTGATGACCGTCGCGATCATCCTCTCGACGATCGTCGGCATCCCGCTCGGCATCGCCTCGGCGATCTGGCCGAGGGTGAGCAGAGCGCTTCGGCCAGTCCTCGACCTGATGCAGATCCTGCCGGCCTTCGCGTATCTCGTGCCGATCGTCGTGCTCTTCTCGATCGGCAACCCGGCCGGCATCGTGGCGACGTTCATCTACGCGGTGCCTCCGCTCGTGCGCTTCACCGAGCTCGGCATCCGCTCCGTCAAGAAGGACGTGATCGAGGCGGCGGAATCCTTCGGCTCGACGCGCGGGCAGATCCTGCGCAACGTGCAGCTGCCGCTCGCTGCGCAGGCGATCATGCTCGGGCTGAACCAGGTGATCATGATGGCGCTGTCGATCGTCGTGATCGCCTCGCTGATCGGCGCCGGCGGGCTCGGCGACCCGGTGCTGAACGCGCTCCAGACGCAGCAGATCGGGGAGGGCGCCGTCGCCGGGCTGCTCATCGTCCTGATGGCGATGTGGCTCGACCGCAGCTCGGCGGCGTTCGGGCAGCGCGCCACACGAGACCGCACGGCGTCCTTGCGCAACCTGACGCGGCGGCAGCATGTCGGCCTCTGGGGCGCAGTCCTCGTCGCGATCCTCGTTGCGCGGTATGGCCTCTCGCTCGGCGACTGGCCCGCCGGCTGGGGCTTCTCGTTCGTCGACCAGGCGACGAGCGCGCTCAACTGGGTCACGAACGAGTTCACGGGCGTCGCCGGTCCCATCTCGAGCTTCCTGACGCTGCACGTGCTCAACCCGCTGCAGCGCTGGTTCGGCGACGTTCCGTGGTTCCTAGTCGCTGCCTTTGTCGGGACGATCGGCTGGGTGCGCGGAGGCTGGCGGCGCGGCGTGCTCCTCGCCGGCTGCGTCGTCCTCCTGGGCCTCATGCAGGCGCCGGCCGGCTACACGTTCCAGGGCACGACGTCGTACAACTTCGTCGCCTGGAACGACGCGATGGAGACGCTGAGCCTCGTGGTCGTCTCACTCGTGCTCGACCTCGTCATCGGGATCCCCCTCGGCATCGCCGCCTACCGGTGGCGGACGGTCGACCGGATCTTGCGCCCGATCCTCGACTTCTTGCAGACGCTGCCGGCGTTCGTCTATCTGATCCCGGTGGTGACGCTCTTCGGTGTGGGCAACGTCGCGGGCGTCAGCGCCTCGTTCATCTACGCGCTCCCCGCAGCTGTGCGAGCGACGACGCTCGGCCTGCGGGCCGTCCAGCACGACGTCCTCGAAGCGGGGCAGTCGTTCGGATCGACGCGCTGGCAGCTCCTCTTCAAGGTCGAGCTGCCGATAGCGCGCCCGTACTTGATGTTGGCCGTCAATCAGACGATCCTTCTCGTCATGGCCGAAGTGGTCGTGGCAGGGCTCGTCGGCGCCGGTGGCCTCGGGCTCGACGTGGTCACGGGCTTCTCGCGGTCAGAGGTCGGGCTCGGCGCGGCCGCGGGGCTGGCGATGGTGTTGATGGGAATCGTGCTCGACCGGCTCAGCCAGTCGAATCCGGATCGTGGGCGGGTGGCAACGTCATGAGGGACACAACGAGGAGGGTGCAATGAAGCAAGCCCGGAGGATCGCGGTCGTCGTCGCAGTGATCGGGTTGGTCGCCGTCGCGATCACCGCCGGCGCCGCGAACGGCGGCGGCCGCGCGAGCAAGCCGACGATCGTTCTCGCGAACAACTCGTGGGAGGGCTCCGTCGCGAACAACGTCGTCGCCCAGTACGTGATCGAGAAGAACCTCGGCTACAACGTCAACCTGCTCACGATCGACGAGATCCCCGCCTGGCCCGCGATGGTCCAGGGCAAGGTCTCTGCGGTCATGGAGGTGTGGGGCCACTCGCCGCTCTACGCCCAGTACGTCAAGGGCAACCACAAGGTCGTCGACGCGGGCCTCGAAGGGCCCAACGGCAACATCGGCTGGTACGTGCCGACGTACCTCGTGCAGCAGCACCCGGAGCTCAAGACGTGGCAGGGCGTGAAGAAGGACTGGAAGATGTTCGTCACACCCCAGTCCTCACCTCAGGGCCAGTTCCTCGACGGCTCGCCGAGCTACGTGACCAACGATCAGGCACTCGTGAAGAACCTGGGGATCAACCTCAAGGTCGTCTTCGCGGGCACCGAGGCCGCGCAGCTGACCGAGATCGAGTCGGACTACAAGGCGAAGAAGCCGGTCCTCTTCTACTGGTACACGCCGCAGTATCAGAACGCGATCTTCAAGTTCTCCCAGGTCGCGCTCCCGGCATGGACGCCGGCGTGCGGCAAGCTCAAGCCGGCCGCGATCAACTGCGCCTATCCGCCCTACCACCTATACAAGGTGATGGCGGCGGGCCTTCCGACGCAGGCTCCGACCGTGGCGAACTTCATCAAGCGCTTCAACTGGACGTCGGACGAGCAGAACTCGGTGTCCTACAACCTCGCCGTGAAGCACATGAGCAACAGCGCCGCGGCGGCGTTGTTCGTGAACTCGCACCAGGCACTCGTCAAGTCCTGGCTCTCGAGCTCGGCGAAGCCGACCAAGGTCTCGCCGCCCGCTCCGGGAACCTAAGGCAGTTCCGTGCGTGGCCCCCGGTCTCGGGGGCCACGCGCCACCGCGTACGCGACGACGAGCAGGAGCGCGGCGGCGAGCGGGACGAGGCCGATCGTGCGGAAGCCGAACGCCTGTGCGAGGCCGCCGCCGCCGAGCGGGCCGACGAGATATCCGACAAGCGCGAGCTGCGACCAGATCACCATGGCGGTGACGATGCGTTGAGGCTCGACCGTTTCGATCAGAACCCCGAGTGAGCCGGTGTAGGCGGCGCCGACCCCGATCCCGGCGAGCGCGAGCGCGAGCACCCAGATCGTCACGCTCGACGTCGCCCCGACGAGGCCGAGGCCGAGCACGATGGGCACGGTCGAGGCGAGCAGGATCGGCACGGGACGCAGCGACCCCGACGCTCCGGCGCTCACTGCGACGATGAGCGACATCCCGACGTAGAGGCCGCCGATCTCGGTCTGCGAGAGGTGCGCCGCCAGGTGCAAGGGAAGGACGCCCTCGACGACGCCGAGCGCGAGCATCGCGAAGACGATTCCGCCCGCGGCGAACCAGAAGCCGCGCTCGCGAAGCGCCGCGCCGTCGCCCTCGAAACGGTGGTCGGTTTCCAGTGGCGACACGGTCGATACCGCGACGACGGCGAGCAATGCGAGCACGAGGTAGGCCGCGAACGGCCCATGGATGCCGCCGATCGCGCCGAGCGCGGGCCCGGCGAGGCCGCCGATCGAGTACGCGGCCAGCACGCGGCTCAGGCGGACGTACTCCTCGCCGGGCCAGCGCTCGAGCGTCGCGAACGCGATTCCGATCCAGAGACCGCCCGACGCGAAGCCCATCGCCGCGCGTGCGATCAGATAGGCCGCCCACCCGGACGCGACGATGAAGCCGAGGGAGCCGACGGCCATGACGAGAAGCGAGACCCCGAGGATGCGGAGGGGCGTCGTCCGCCGAACGAGCCTGCCCGCGACGGCGAAGCCGAGGATCGACGCAGCGGAGAACGCCGCCGCGAGGATGCCGATCCGTCCGGGGGCGGCATGGAGCTGCTTCGAGATCTGCGGCAGCACCGGCGCGATCACGCTGTACGACGCAGCGTCGACAGCGGCGAGCGCGAGGAGCACGGCAAAGTCTCGGCGCTCGCGCACTCGCCGATCATCTCGCACCCTCGTGTTGGAAATCGGACCCCTATCGATCTAACCTTCGATTCATGGCCGCCTGCCCGCACTGCGGCGCCGACAACCGGGAGGGCGCGAAGTTCTGCGCCGACTGCGGCACCCCCGTGGGTCTCGCGTGCCCCGCCTGCGGGGCACCGGGCAGTCCGGGACAGAAGTTCTGCGATGAGTGCGGCACACCATTTGGCGGACGTTCGGCCGCCTCCTCCCAGCCGCGCGAGGCGCCGTCGGCGGAGCGCCGGATCGTCTCCGTGCTCTTCGCTGACCTGGTCGGCTTCACGCCCCTGTCGGAGTCGCGCGATCCGGAGGAGGTCCGCGAGCTCCTCTCCCGCTACTTCGAGACCTGCCGGCGGCTCGTCGAGCTGTACGGCGGCGTCGTCGAGAAGTTCATCGGCGACGCCGTCATGGCCGTCTGGGGAACGCCGGTCGCGCAGGAGGACGACGCCGAGCGGGCGGTGCGCGTCGCGCTCGACCTCGTCGCGGCCGTGTCGGCGCTCGGCGATGAGGTGGGCGCGCCGGAGCTGCGCGCGCGGGCAGGCGTGCTGACGGGCGAGGCGGCCGTCAACCTCGCCGCCACCGGAGAGGGAATGGTTGTCGGCGACCTCGTCAACACCGCGGCGCGGCTGCAGGCGACGGCCGAGCCGGGGAGCGTGCTCGTCGGCGAGGCGACGCGGCGCGCGAGCGAGCACGCCGTCGTATTCGAGGACGCCGGCGAGCACGTGCTCAAAGGCAAGGCCGACGCAGTCCAGCTGTGGCGCGCAGTCCGCGTGAACGCGGCCCGCGGCGGCGCGCTCCGCTCCGAAGGCCTCGAGGCGCCGTTCGTCGGCCGAGAGCGGGAGCTACGGCTCGTGAAGGAGCTCTTCCACGCGTCCGCCGAACAATCGCGCGCGCAACTCGTGCAGATCACCGGCATCGCCGGCATCGGAAAATCGCGTCTCGCGTGGGAGTTCTTCAAGTACCTCGACGGGCTCAAGGAGCAGATCTGGTGGCACCGCGGCCGCTGCCTCGCGTACGGCGAAGGCGTCGCGTACTGGGCACTCGCCGAGATGGTGCGCATGCGCGCGCAGATCCTCGAGGGCGAGGACCAGGACACGGCGCGGGAGAAGCTCGCCGCCTGTCTCGAGCTGCACGTTCCCGATCCGGAGGAGCGCGCGTGGATCGGGCCGCGACTCGCGAACCTGCTCGGTCTCGAGGAGCGCGAGGACACCGACCGCCAGGACCTCTTTGCCGCGTGGCGGCTCTTCTTCGAGCGGCTCGCGGACAAGAGCGCATGCGTGCTCGTGCTCGAGGATCTGCAATGGGCCGACCAAGCGCTGCTCGCGTTCGTCGAGTACTTGCTCGAGTGGTCGTCGTCGCAGCGGCTGTACGTGATCGCGCTCGCGCGGCCGGAGCTCGCCGAGCAGAATCCCGACTTCGGCCGGGCCGTCCGCAACTCGACGAGCCTCGGCCTCGAACCGCTCTCGCCCGACGATATGACGCGGCTTCTCGACGGCTACGTCCCCGGGCTGCCGGAGCAGCTGAAGGGGCAGACGCTGGCGCGGGCGCAGGGTGTGCCGCTGTACGCGGTCGAGACGGTGCGAATGCTGCTCGACCGCGGCCTGCTCGCCCGCGACGGCGCCGTGTACAGCCCGACCGGCGAGATCGGCACGCTCGAGATCCCGGACACGCTCCACGCGCTTGCCGCCGCGCGGCTGGACGGACTGCCGGCGGAGGAGCGTCAGCTCGTGCAGCAGGCGTGCGTGCTCGGCAAGACGTTCAGCAAGCAGGCGCTCGCCGCGTTGACGGGCATGGGCGTCGACGAGCTCGAGCCGCTGCTCGCCGCGCTCGTGCGCAAGGAGGTGTTCTCGTTGCAAGCCGATCCGCGCTGGCCGGAGCGCGGCCAGTACGGGTTCCTCCAGGAGCTTTTGCGGCAGGTCGCGTACGAGACGCTTTCCCGCCACGACCGCAAGGTGCGGCACCTCGCCGCGGTCGACGCACTCGAGCAGACGTTCCAGGGTGCCGACCAGGAGGTCCCGGAGGTCATCGCGGCACATCTGCTCGCCGCCGCCGACGCCCAACCCGACGCGCCCGACGTCCCCGAGATTCGGCTGCGGGCGCGGGCCGCGCTCCTGAACGCCGGCGAGCGTGCCGCGGCACTCGCCGCGCCGGAGGAGGCCATGCAGCATCTCGATCGCGCCGCCGAGCTCGCAGGCGACGATCCCGAGGCCGAGGCCGAACTGCTCAGCCGCGCTGGGGCGCTCGCCTACCTCGCCGGCAACACCGCGAACGCAACCGAGCGGCTGCAGCGCGCACTCGATCTCCACGACGCGCAGGGCAACACCGTCGCCGCGATGCGCGCGCGCGTCTCGCTCGCCGAGGTCGAGCAAGCCGAGGGCCGGTTCGAGGACGCGACGAGACGCTTCGAGGAGGTCATGCCGGTGCTCGAGGCGGGAGGCCCGAGCGCCGAGCTCGCTGCAGCGCTGGCCGGCCTCGGCGGCTTGTGGGCGCTGCGCGGCGACCTCGAGGCAGCCGGACCGCTGCTCGAGCGGGCTCTCCAGCTCGCCGAGTCGCTCTCGCTCGACGAAGTACTCATACGAGCTCTGACGCGGAAGGCCGTCGTCCTTCTCCACAGTGGCCGGCGCGCCGAGGCCCGCCTGCTGCTGGAGGGTGCGCAGGCACTCGCACGCGAGCGTGAGTTGCACAGCGCGTGGATGCGGGCGGGGAACAACCTCGGCGCCGTCCTCGAGACCGACGAGCTGCACGTCGAGGTGATCGCGTTGACGGAAGAGATGGCGGCGCAGGCGCGACAGCGCGGCGACCGCGAGCGGCTCGTCGCATCCATCCTCGGGCCGATCCCGTCGCTCCTCGCGCTCGGGCGCTGGGACGAAGCCCTGGAGCGCGGGGCCGAGGTGGAGCAGCTGCAGTCGAGCCCATGGGCGCGCGCGGAGCTCGTCAACCTCGCGTCGATCCTCTGCGAGCGTGGCGAGCTCCCGGCCGCCGAGGCCCTCCTCGCGGCAGAGAACCGGCTGCGCGAAGCCGACAATCCGGAGTTGCAGACGAGCTTCACGGCAGTCGACGCAAAGCTGCTGCTTGTGAGAGACCGGCCCGCGGAGGCGCTCGCCGCCGCGGAGAGCGGACTCGCCCACCGGGCCGAGCTCGGGATGTCCAAGGGCGTCAAGGCGTGCCTCATCATCGCGCTCGAAGCGGCGCTCGAGCTCGACGACCTCGCGCGCGCGGACGAGCTGCTCTCGCTCATCGACTCCCTCCCGCCCGGCGACCTGACGCCGTCGCTCGAGGGCCAGCGCGCCCGCTTCCACGCGCGGGTGTACGCCCGCCGCGGGGAGCAAGAACGGGTCGAGCGCTCGTTCCGCATCGCCGCGAGGGTATTCGCGGAGCACAACCTCGTCTTCAATCATGCAGTCGTGCAGCTCGAGCACGCCGAGTGGCTCGTCGCGCACGGTCGCGCCGACGACGCGCAAGTCATGTACACGCGCGCGCGAGAGACGTTCGAGGAGCTCGGCGCGGCGCCATGGCTCGCGCGGGTCGACCTGGCGCAGCCGGCCGCGCGCGCCGGCGCCCCGGCCTGACGCGTCAGCCGGTCTTGCGGTTCTGCTCGGCGCGCGACGCCTTCACGTGCTCGGCGGCCAGGCCCACGATCCCGGAATACCGCGTGAGACGCGCGATCTCCTCGTCGGGAAGCTGCCGGACGCGGTCGACCGCCGCGGTCATCGCGGCGTTGAATACCTGCACGTACGAGTCGCTGAGCGAGCGCTGCATCCAGACCCCGGCTGGAGGCTAGCGAGAAAGGAGATCGGTTGCCGAAATGATCGCCGGCACGAGATCGCCCATGACGTCGACCTCGACCGCCTCGCCCTCGGCCAAATCTGACGGAATCTTCGCAAGTGCGACGTTCTGCCTCACCGTGAAACCGTAGGCGGCACTGCGGACTCGGCCGATCACCTCGCCGTCGCGGTGCACCGCCTCGCCGCCGTACAGCGTCAGGTAGTCCTCCCCGCCGACGAGCAGCGTCCGCAGCATCGTGGCTGGATTGCGGTCGAGCTCGAGCCACTTGTCCTTCGCGACCGCGAAGCCGAGCCCGGAGTCGAACGGCGTATCGGACGTCGTCAGGTCGGTGCCGAAGTAGCGGTAGCCCTTCTCGATGCGCAGCGAGTCGAGCGCGACGTAGCCGACCGGCTCCGGATTCAGCGTCTCCACGAGGTGATCCCACACGCGTCCGGCGTCGTCCGGCCGGACGTACAGCTCGTAGCCGTACTCGCCGACGTACGCCATCCGCTGCGCGAGCACGTCCACGCCGCCGACGCCGATCTCCTTCGCGGTGCGAAACGGGAAGTCCTCGAGGACGCCACGCACCGCCGGCCCCCACAGCCCGATGACCGCGTAGTCGTCGCTCACGTCGGTCACGCGCGCGCCGTGCAGCTCCAGGAAGCCGCGATCGCTGTCCACTGCCCCGGCGCCGGTGACGACGCGGAAGCGGTCCTCCGCGAGCCGCGTCACCGTCACGTCGCCGACGATGCGCCCGCGATCGTCGAGCAGCTGCGTGTACGCGACCGACCCGACCGGACGGTCGATGCGCGCGCCGCACACGCGCTCGAGCACGTCGAGCTCGGACAGCTCGAGCTTCCCGAACGAGGTCATGTCGAGGATCCCCGCGCGCTCGCGGATGGCCGCGTGCTCGACCGCCACACGGTCGAACCAGATCGGCTTCGCCCACCCGACGAGCCGCTGGTCCTCCCCTGCGCGCCGCGCCTCTTGACCCGGGCGGAACCAGTCCGGCCGCTCCCACCCGTTCTTCGTCCCGAAGACCGCGCCGAGCGCCTCCGTCTTTGCGTACAGCGGCGACAGGCGCTTCGGCCTGCCCGCTTCGGACACGTCGTATGGGTACCTCAGCCGGTAGTAGTACTTGTAGACCTCACGCGCGCCCGCGGCCGCGAATGACGAGTCCTGATATGGGCCGCCGAAGCGCCACGGCCGGTACGGCTGCACGTCCACCTCGGCGACGCCCTCGGTGACGAGCTCGGCGAGTGCTTTGCCGAGCCCGCCCGCGCCGCCGAAGCCGTTCAGCGACAGGCCCGCCGCCATCCAGAAGCCCTCGACGCCGGGCATCCGCCCGAGCAGCGGGTTCCCGTCCGGCGTCATCGCGTCGGGATGGCAGACGAGCGCGAGCAGCCCCGCTTCGTCGAGGAACGGGAAGCGCCGCACGGCGCCCGCCATCAGCTGCGCGAAGCGCTCGTGGTCGGGCGGGAGCGCCTGCGCGCCGTGCTCCCACGGCACGCCGTCCTCCCAGCGCGACACCGGGTTCGGCTCGTAGCCGCCGAAGAGCACGCCGCCGCTCTCGGCCTTCCCGTACACGAGGTTGTCGGTGTCCCGGAAGCAGGGCGTGTCGCGCGGCAGCTCGTGCCCCTCGACCGCGAGCAGCGCGACGTGCTGGTGGTCGACGGGGATGGAGCAGACGAACGCGCCCACCATCTCGGCGACTCGCGGCGCCCACAGACCGGCCGCGTTCACGACGAGCTCGGCCTCGATCGGCCCGTGCTCGGTCTCAACCGCGGTGACGCGTCCGTCGCGCACGTCGATCCCCGTCACGAGCGTGCGCGTGCGGATCTCCACGCCGAGCTCGCGCGCGGCGGCGGCGACTGCGTAGGTGGCGATGTGCGGATCGACGTAGCCGTCGCCCGGCATCCACACGGCGCCGTGCAGCGACGCAGGCGTGATCTCCGGAAGCAGTGCGCGCGCCTCCTCCGGGCCGACGAGCTCCGCGTCGAGGCCGATCGCGTGCGCGCGGCTCACCCCGCGGCGCAGCTCGAGGAAGCTCGCGGGACTGGACGCGATGCGCAGGCTCCCGACCGCCTCGAAGACGCCCAGCTGCTCGTACAACTGCACGCTGTAGCGGCGGAACCGCATCATCGTCGGCGACGGGTTGAACTGCGTCACGAGCCCGGCCGCGTGATGCGTCGAGCCGCTCGTCAGCTCGCCCTTCTCGACGAGCACGACGTCCTTCACGCCTGCCTTCGCGAGGTGGTACGCGCAGCTGACGCCCGCGATGCCGCCGCCGACGACGACGGTGCTCACGCGCGGACTCGTTCCCCCTTCGGGTCGTACAGCGGCTCGGTGCGCACTTCGCCTTCGACCCAGTCGCCGAAGATGTCGACCGCGACCTGCGTGCCCGGCGCCGAGTGTTCAACGGGGACGTACGCGAGGACGATGCTCGCGCGGACGGCGTAGCCGAAGCCGCCGCTCGTCACACGGCCGACGATCTCGTCGCCCGCCCGCACCGGCTCCGAGCCGAGCGCGACCGCGCGCGGATCGTCGAGCACGATGCACACGAGCTTCTGCTTCGGCTCGACGAGAGCGTCGCGCCCGATGAAGTCGCCCTTGTCCATCTTCACCGCGAAGCCGAGCCCGGCCTCGAGCGGCGTCGTCTCGGCGGTGAGGTCGCTCCCCCACGCGCGGTAGCCCTTCTCGAGCCGCAGCGACTCGATCGCGCGGTAGCCGCCCGGCGTGACGCCGTCGACGCAGAGCGTGTCCCACAGCGTCGCGCCGTACTCCGCCGGGCAGTACAGCTCCCAGCCGAGCTCGCCGACGTACGTGACGCGCGACGCGATGCACGGGACGTCGCCGACGGTGATCTCGCGCGACGTCATGTACGGATGCGGAAGGTTAAGTACCTCGCGCACCTTCGGCCCCCACAGGCAGAGGCACGCGTACGCGGACGTGACGTCGTTCACGTATACAGACCCGTCGCGCGGCATGTTGCGCTCGAGCCACGCGCGGTCGTGCGTTCCGAACGCGGTGCCGGTGACCATGAGGAAGCGATCCTCGGCGCGCCGCAGCACGGAAAGATCGGCCTCGATCCCGCCGCGCGCGTTCAGGAGTTGCGTGTACACGATCGACCCGACCGGCCGGTCGATGCGGTTCGCGCACAGCCGCTCGAGGAACGCGAGCGCGCCCGGGCCGAGCACCTCGAGCTTCGAAAACGACGACTGATCGAACAGCGCGACACCCTCGCGCGCGGCGCGCGCCTCCACTTCGATCGCCGGAGACCAATTCTCGCCCGCCCAGCCGCGCGGCCGCAGCGACTCGTCGCCGCCCGCGGCGTTCGACTCGTACCAGTTGACGCGCTCCCAGCCGCCCTTCTCCCCGAAGGACGCGTCCAGCGCGATATGCCGTTGATATGCCGGTGATATACGAAGCGGCCGTCCCGCCTGCCGCTCCTGTCCCGGGTACTTGATGTCGTAGTACTGCGAGAGCGCCTCGTACGAGCGTGCGAGCGTGTACGCGCGGCTGCGGTACTGGCGTCCGAAGCGGCGCCAGTCGAGCGGCCATACATCCCACTCGGGACGGCCGCCGACGATCCACTCGCTCATCACCTTGCCGATCCCGCCCGCGCCGGCGAGGCCGTGCGCGCAGCCGCCTGCGGCGATCCAGAAGCCCGGAACGTCCGTCTCGCCGAGCAGGAAGTCGGCGTCGGGCGTGAACGCCTCCGGCCCGTTGAAGAACATCTTCACCTCGGCGTCTTCCATCGCCGGCACGCGGTGGATCGCATTCGCGAACAGCTCCTCCATCCGCTCCCACTCCTGCGGGAGAAGCTTCGCCTCGAAGCCGTCGGGGATGCCGTCGAGCGCCCACGGCGCGGGCTTGCGCTCGTAGCCGCCCATGACGAGCCCGCCGACCTCGGTGCGGAAGTAGATGAGGTTGTCCGGGTCGCGCAGCGTCGGCAGCGGCTCCAGCGGCGGGTCGAGCGGCTCGGTGACGAGGTACTGGTGCCCGAACGGGATGATCGGCACGTCGACGTCGACGAGCGCTGCGACCTGGCGCGCGTACATGCCGGCCGCGTCGACGACGACCTCGCACTCGACGCGCCCCTTGTCCGTCTCGACCGCGCACACGCGCCCGTCGCGCGTCTCGATGCCCGTCACGCGCGTGCGCACCTCGATCTGCGCACCGAGGCGACGCGCGCCGTCGGCGAGCGCGAACGTCAGCTGGCTCGGATCGAGGTAGCCGTCGTCCGGGATGAACGCGGCGGCGAGCACGTCCTCCGTGCTCATGGGCGGGAAGAGCGCTTGCGCCTCCTCCGCGGAGACGATCTCCATCGGCAGCCCGAACGTCTTCGCCCACGACGCCTGGCGGCGGATCTCCTCCAGCCGCGGCTGCGAGGATGCGAGTCGCAGCCCGCCGAGCTGGTGCCAGCCCGGGTCGTTGCCGGTCAGTTCCTTCAGCTCGGCGTACAGGCCGACCGAGTACTGCATCATCCGCGTCAGCGAGATCGACGAGCGCAGCTGGCCGACGAGGCCGGCCGAATGCCACGTCGACCCGTGCGTGAGCTGGAACTGCTCGACGAGGACGGAATCCGTCCATCCCTCCTTCGCCAGGTGATAGAGACACGAGCAGCCGATGACACCGCCGCCGATGACGACGGCACGGGCACGTTCGGGAGGCATGGTGCGAGCCTAATAGGATCGCGCGGTGGCCATCGATCCCATCCTCGACGCGGTGCCGGAGCTGCGCAACGCGACCGCGATCGAGCCGCTCATGGGCGGCCTGACGAACACGAACTACAAGGTGACGGCGCCGTCGGGCTGCTATGTCGTCCGAATCTCGGGCAAGGACACGAGCCTCCTTGCAATCGACCGCGAGAACGAGGTGCACAACACGGTCGCGGCCGCGGAGACCGGTGTAGGCGCGCCGTTCGTCGCCGCGCTGCCCGAGCACGACGCACTCGTCCTCGGGTTCCTCGAGGGCGAGGTGATGGACGCGGACAAGCTGCGCCGCGGTGACCGCCTCGCCGCGGTTGCGGAGTCATGCCGGCGGTTGCACGCCGGCCGCCGCTTCCTGCAGGACTTCGACATGTTCGCGATCCAGCCGCGCTACCTCGAGATCGTCCGCGCTCGCGACTTCCGCCTCCCCGACCGCTACGAGGACTTCGAGCCACAGATCCGCGCGATCGAGGCCGCGATGCGCGTGCGCCCCGAGCCGACCGTGCCCTGCAACAACGACCTGCTCGCGGAGAACTTCATCGACGTCGGCGGCGAGATGCGGCTCATCGACTACGAGTACTCGGGCAACAACGAGCCATCCTTCGAGCTCGGCAACGTCTGGAGCGAGTCGAACCTCTCGCTCGGCCAGCTCGAGGAGCTCGTCGCCCACTACTACGGGCGGCCGCTGCGCAACAAGGTCGCGCGGGCGCGGCTCTGGGGTCTGATGTCGAAGTACGGGTGGACGCTGTGGGGGTCGATCCAGGTCGGCATCTCCGACCTCGACTTCGACTTCTGGGGCTGGGCGATGGAGAAATACGAGCGGGCCGCCGAGGAACTCGACGGCCCGCTCTTCGAGCAGTTGCTTTCAGACGTGCAGCGCGAGGACTAGCCCTACGCTCCTTGCAGCCCGGTGTCTGCCGGAAGCAGGTAGTCCGACCGTGACTCGGCCGCCGCGACCTCTTCGTCGGTCATGCGCACCGGGCCCTTGAACCACTTCTTCGCCGACAGGACCCACCAGCCGCCGAACAGCACGAGCGCGCCGCCGATCGTGACCGGAGCGTAGTTGGCGGCGTTCCACGTCCACGCCTTGTTCCACGGGATGCCGGCCGGCGCCGTCGGAAGCATGAACACGACGGAGATGAACGCGACCCACAGCATCGCAATCGGGTTGATCCACTTGTAGTGCCTACCGAGGCTCCAGGCGCCGTGCTCGAAGCTCTCGCCGGCCCGGTACCGGAGGATCACCGGCAGGATGAACGCGATGTAGAGCCCCGTCGTCCCCACGGACGTCCCGACGTAGTAGCCGGCGAGGTTGTTCCACCAGGTCGGAACGAGCAGCAGGAATCCCAGAGCGGAGACGGCGAAGACCGCCCAGACCGGGACGCGATGCCGCGAGATGCTGCGCCACATCTGGTGCCCGGGGATCGCACGGTCGCGGGAGAACGCGAACATCATCCGGGAGCCGGAAGTGATGCACGCAGTGAGGCAGTAGAACTGTGCCGCCACGACGATGAAGAGGAGCACCTCAGCCCAGTGCGTGCCCATCGAGTTCTGCCAGATGTACGTCGTGATGTAAGTGAACTGCCCCTGCACGCCCGTCCTGCTCGGGATCGCGAACGTGATCGCGGTCAGCAGAACGAAGCCTGCGATCACGGACCCGATGACCGACCAGATCATCCCGACGGCCGCCGAGCGGGATGCGCTGTGCGTCTCCTCGGCGAGATGGGCCGATGCGTCGTACCCGGTGAGGGTGTACTGCGCCATCCCGATCGAGCCGATCGCGAACACCATCCAGAACAGCCCGTGACTCCACCCGTGACCGGAGAACCCGGAGTTGTTGACCGTCTGGCCGAACACGTAGCCGAATGACTGGTGGTGATTCGGGACGATGATCAGCGCGAAGACGATGATCAGGACGCCGATCACGTGCCAGTAGGCCGACACGCCGTTGATCAGCGACGTGATCCGCACGTCCCAGACGTTCATCAGCGCCGCTGCAGCCATGAACGCCGCGAAGAGATAGAAGATGTGCGGCCGGTCGTTCGGGTAGCTCCAGAGCAGGTTGAACAACGCCGTCGCGTAGATCGCGAGGCCGTATGCCACTGCTCCGATGATCCCGATCAGCCCCAGCAGGTTGAACCAGCCGGTGAACCAGCCCCAGCCGGCGTGCCCGAGCTTCGACGACCAGTAGTACAGGCCGCCTGCGGTGGGATACGCCGATGCGATTTCGGCCATCGAGAGCGCGACGAACGTCGTGAAGACGCCCACGACGATCCAGCCCCATTCGACCGACACCGGCCCGCCCCACTGGAACGCGAGGTAGTACGACGTGAGACAGCCAGCGAGGATCGAGATGATCGTGAAGCTGATCGCGAAGTTCCTGAATGCGCCCATGGCGCGCATGAGCTCCTGCGCGTAACCGAGCTTGTGCAGGAGCTTCTCGTCCTCCGTCAACTGGCTCTGACTGGCAGCGGGTGTTTCGCTGCTCATGCTGCTGTCCTCCCTCGTGGATGGGAACCGGCTCGCCGACCCCTCGTGACCGGCGTTACGAATTGCGCGCATATTCACGCTTGCGCCGGACGTTCCTGTCAAGGAATCCGGCTCAGATACTTAGGAGTGCGATGCCTATCGCGACGGCGGCGGCCCCCGCAATGCGAGGCGCGCCGACCTTCTCGTTGAGCACCCGGCGCGCGAGAAGCGCCGCGATGACGACGCTCGTCTCCCGCACCGCTGCGACGGGAGCGGCCGCAGCCCGCTGCAGCGCGAGCAGGACGAGCGCATAGGCGCCGAACGTTGCCACCCCGGCGACGACCGTCGCCGGCCCCCACGCATTGCGCAGCGCTCGGAAGCCCTTCACCCGCGCCACCGCGCTCGTGTACACGAGGCACGGGCCGAGCATCGTCAGCTCGAGGTACGGGACGGCGCCCGCGTGCTGCACGCCGTCCTTGTCGACGAGCGTGTACGCCGCGATGACGCAGGCGATGAGCAGGCCGAGCGGCACGCCGCTCCCCGGCGTCCTCCCCAGTCCCCGCACGAGCAGGATGCCGAGCCCGACGAGGCAGACGCCGATCACCTGTCCCGCCGAGGTCGTGTGCCCGAGCGCGACGACGCCGACGGCGAGGACGAGCACGGGCGCCGTCCCGCGCGCGATCGGGTAGACGACCGAGAGCTCCGCCAGCCGATATGCCATCGGAAGCAGCGTGAAGTAGAGGAGCTGCAACGCGGCGCTCGCGACCACGAAGGGCACGACCGCCCGGTGGGCATGCCAGAGGACGATCGCGACCGGCAGGAAGACGACCTCGGCGACGATGACGGCGACAGCGGTAGCCGCCTCGATGTCCTTCGCCCGGGCGAGCAGGATGTTCCAGAGCGCGTGGACGCACGCTGCCGCGAGAGCGAGCCCGAGCGCGGACGCAGGCATGCGCCAACACTAAAGTTGTGACCCGGATGCCGCAGGCCGTCGTCTTCGACTTCAACGGAACCCTCTCCGACGACGAGCCGGTGCTCTGCGAGATCTTCATGCACCTCTTCGCGGAGCACGGAAAGCCGATGTCGGCGCAGGAGTACTTCGACCGGTTGGCAGGCCTCTCCGACCCGGAGATCGTCCGCACGTGGCTCGGCCCCGGCCACCCGGACGTGGACGCCGTCATCGCGGAACGGATCGACCGCTATCGCGCCGCGGTCGCGGACGGCTCCTCCGTGCACGAGCACGTGCGGGAGGCGGTGCGCTACGCGGCCGAGCGCGTGCCCCTTGCCATCTGCTCCGGCGCCGCGCGGGCCGAAATCGAGCCCGTCGTCGAGGCGGCAGGCCTCGCACGCTGCTTCCGGACCATCGTCACCTCCGACGACGTCGTGCACGGCAAGCCCGACCCGGAGGGCTACCTGCAGGCGCTGGGGCTCCTCGGCGTCGACCCCGCCGACGCGGTCGTGTTCGAGGACACGGAGGCGGGGATCGCGTCCGCGCGCGCGGCGGGCGTCGGGCGCGTCCTCGCGATGAAGACGACGCTCGAGCCGCACCGGCTCGCGCAGGCGGACGAGTTGATCGACCGCATCGACATCGACGTCATGCGCCGTTGCTGGTCATAGCCCACCGCGGCGCCTCGTTCGAGCGGCCGGAGAACACGCTGGCCTCGTTCGAGCGCGCGATCGAGATCGGCGCCGACTTCGTTGAGCTGGACGTGCACGCCGATGCCTCCGGGCGCCTGCTCGTCACGCACGACAAGCCGGTCGCCAACCGCGCCTACCCGACGCTGGAGGAGGCGCTCGACCTCATGCACGGCCGCATCGACGTCATGGTCGAGCTGAAGACGCCGAGCCGATACGCGCAGCACAGCGTCGTTCCGCGCACCGTGCGCCTCCTCGCCGAAGACGACGTGCTCATCTGCTTCCAGCGGTCGGCGCTCGTCGAGGCGCGCTCCATCCGCCCGTCCCTGCGAACGGTGCAGCACGTCGGCTTCGGTGTCTCCATCCGCTCGGCGCGCGACGCGTGGGCGGCCGGTTTCCACGACGCCCGCGTCACGAGCCGCGGCGTCGCGGCCGCACGACGGCTCGGGCTCGTTCCCCTCGTCTACACCGTCAACGCGCCGGCGCGGATGCGCGCGCTCGCGTCCATCGGCGTCGGCGGGATCTTCACGGACCGGCCGGACTTGGCTCTTCCGCTATTTGCGGAAGCGCCTCGTCCGTGAGGTCGAGCAGCCGCGCCTCCGTCGCCGGAAGCGCCGCGTCCACCTTCGAGCCGGGCGGCAGCGCCGCCGCGCGCGCGGTCGGCATGTCGGCGATGAGACTCGACTTGTCGTTCACGATGCGGAGCCGCGTGACCGGGCCGAGGAACGTGTGCGTGAGCACCTCGCCCGTCATCGTGTTCGCGCCGGCACCGTTCGCCGCGGCGACCTCGACCGTCTCCGGCCGGATGAGGACGAGCACGCGCGCGCCGCGCGGCTTCCCTTTCGCCGCCTCGACCGTGAGCGTCACGCCGCCGGTCTCGATCGTGCCCGTGGACGGATCGACGACCGTCGCCTCGAGGCGGTTCATCGTGCCGATGAACTCCGCGACGAACGGCGTCGCCGGTGCGGTGTACATCTCCGCCGGCGAGCCCATCTGCTCGATGCGGCCGCGGTACATGACGGCGACGTGGTCGGAGACGGACAGCGCCTCCTCCTGGTCATGCGTGACGTACAGCGTCGTGATGCCGAGCTCGAGCTGGATGCGTCGGATCTCCTCGCGCAGCTGCACGCGCACCTTCGCGTCGAGCGCCGACAGCGGCTCGTCGAGCAACAGCACGCGCGGCTCGATGGCCAGCGCGCGCGCGAGCGCGACCCGCTGCTGCATCCCGCCCGAGAGCTGATGCGGGTAGCGCGTGCCTGCGTGGCCGAGGCCGACGAGCTCGAGCAGGTCGTCGACGCGCTTGCGCCGGTCGGTGCGGTCCTTGCCGCGGATGCGGAGGCCGAACTCGACGTTCTGATGTGCCGTCATGTTCGGGAAGAGCGAGTACGCCTGGAAGACCATCCCCATGTCGCGCTTGTTGGGCGCGACGCGCGTCACGTCCTTGCCGTCGACGACGATGCGCCCCTGATCGGGCCGGTCGAAGCCGGCAACGAGACGGAGCGCAGTCGTCTTGCCACAGCCGGACGGGCCGAGCAGCGAGAGGAACTCGCCCTCGCCGAGCTGGATTTCGATGCCGTCGAGCGCCTTGTTCGTGCCGAAATCCCGGTGAAGGTTCTGCAGCTCCAGATAGGCCATTAGCGCGCTCCTGCCACGACGGCGGCCCGCTGGCCGCGTTTGCGTCCGACGACGAGCAGCGACAGCATCGCCGCCCAGGTGATCCCGAAGCTCAGGAGCGTCAGCGATGCCGCCGGGAAGCCCTGCGACTCGTTGACGTACTGGATGAAGATCGGGAACGTGTTGAAGGCCGACAGGTTCGCGATGGTGAACTCGCCCATGACGATCGCGAGCGTCAGGAAGGATCCCGCGAGGGCGGCGGAGCGGATGTTCGGAAGGATCACCTTGACGAGCGTCGTCCCCCAGCGTGCGCCGAGGCTCTGCGACGCCTCCGTCAACGTGTGCACGTCGATCGACCGGAAGCCGGCGTCGAGCGAGAAGAACATGTACGGGAACGCGAGGATGACGTAGGCGCCCGCGAGGAAGCCCCATGGCTGCGCGTAGAACCAGCTCGGTGTTCCCTTGAAGAACTTCAGCAGGCCGACGACCATCACGATCGGTGGGATGACGAACGGGATCAGCGCGAGGAACGCGATCACCGGACGCAGCTTGGGAACCCTGAGGTGCACCCAGTAGATCGTCGGTACGAAGAGCGCGAGGCTGATCGCGATCGTCTCGAGCGCGAGCAGGAACGAGATCTTCAGGGTGTGCCAGAACGCGCTGCTGTGCACGACCCAGCTGTAGTTCGCGGCCGTGCAGCAGTGCCCGGTCTGGTTGCTCTTCAGCGAGAAGAGGAACGTCGCGATCAGCGGGATGAAGAAATATCCGAATGCGATGAGCAGCCAGATGACCGCGGTCGGCGCAATGCGACGTGTCGGCCTCATTTCGCCCACCGGGCAGCGCGGCGCTGGAGCGGGATGTAGAGCACCATCATCACGGCGAGAACGGCGAACATCCCGAACGCCATCGCCTGCGCGAGGTGCGGATTGTTGAGCACGTTCCCGCTGTAATACGCGCCGATGAGGATCGGGACGATGTTCACGGTGCCGGCCGTCAGGCTGTACGCCGTCGCATACGCGGCGAACGCATTACCGAAGAGCAGGATGATCGCGCCGAGAAGCGACGGCATGAGGACGGGAACGCCGACGTACCGCCAGAACTGGAGCTGGGACGCGCCGAGGTTCGAGGACGCCTCACGCCACTCCTTGCGCAGCCCGTCGATCGCCGGCGCGATCACGAGGATCATCAGCGGCAGCTGGAAGTACATGTATGCGAGCTCGACGCCGGTCTTCGAGAAGAGGTTGAAGCCGTGCTCGGTCGGGTCCCAGCCGTGGTTGCGCCCGAAGACGGTGATGATGCCGAGCGGTCCGAGGGTCGAGATGAAGGCGAATGCGAGCGGAATGCCCCCGAAGTTCGCCGCCACGCCGGAGAAGGTCGTCAGCGCCGAGCGGACCCAGCGCGGGGTTCCCTCACGGATCGCCGCGTACGCAACGGCGAGGCCGACCGCCCCACCGATCAGCGCGGTGGTGCCGCTGATCTCGATGCTCGTCTTGAACGCGTCGATGTACGGGTGGTGGAAGAGCGTGGTGACGTTCGACATCGTGTAGCCGTGCGTCGTGCCCTCGAAGGCGCCGATGAGCACCGACCCTGCCGGCAGGAACATGAAGAGGAGCGTGTACGCGAAGAACGGCAGCGTCACGATCCAGGCGAGCGAAAGGCGCCTCCGGCCGGACGCGACGTCCGGCCGGAGTGCCTCGGGTGCTGCTTGGGTCGCTATGACCTAGGACCCGACCTTCGAGGGCCATTGCGTCGCGATGAGCGCCTTGGCAGCCGTCTGCTGTCCCAGGCTCGCGAACTTCACCTTGGCGTAGATGCTCGCGGCCGGCAGCGCCGTCAACAGCGCCTTCGGGATCACGTTGCGCTTCGCCAGGTCGTTGAACCGCGCCGGGTGCGCGAAGCCCTTGAGGAACAAGAGCTGCCCCTGGTCGGAGTAGAGGAACTCCTCCCACAAGCGGGACGACCACGGATGCGGTGCCGTTGCGTTGATGGCCTGCGCGTAGTAGCCGCCGTAGACCCCGTCGGCCGGGATGTTCACTGCCCACCGGGCCGCCGGGAACTCGGCGATGTACGCCAGGTTGTTGTAGTCCCAGTCGATCGAGATCGGCGTCTGCCCCGACGCGACCGTCGCGGACGTCGTCCCCACCGGGATGTAGTTGCCCGAGCTCTTCATCTTCGCGAAGAAGTCGATGCCGGGGCCGACGTTGCTCGTCGAGCCGCCGTTCGCGAGCGCAGCCGCGATCACGCCGGAGACCGCCGAGTTCGACGTCAGCGGGCTGCCGTTCATCGCGACCTTGCCCTTGTACTCCGGCTTCAGCAGATCCGCGAACGTCTTCGGCGGGTTCGAGATGAGGTTCTGGTTGTAGCCGATCGAGATGGCGCCCCAGTAGTCGCCCCACCAGTAGCCGCGCGTGTCCTTCATCGAGCGCGGAATGGTGGAGAACTCGGAGACGAAGTACTTCCCGTACAGGCCCTGCGCCGTACCGGACACCGCGAACGCGGGGCCGACGTCGACGACGTCAGGCGCGCGCGAGTCGCCCTTGAGCGACACGATCGCCTGGTTCTCCTGCGCCGAGCTCCCGTCGGGGTTGTC
>DATCBD010000104.1:0-5604 GCA_036512155.1 Gaiellaceae bacterium
GGCGTCTCTCTCGCGTCTCTCTCGTCACACTCTCGTATCGGTACCTGGTACCGGTCGTGTCCGTGCCGGATAGCCTCCGCGCGTGGACTTCGAGCACGTTCTCGTCGTCGGCGCGGGGCAGATGGGCGGCGGTATTGCGCAGGTCGTCGCCGCCTCGGGCCGGCGCGTGTCGCTGCACGATCCGTTTCCGGGAGCCGTCGACCGCGGGCTCGCGGCGGTACGGCGCAGCCTCGAGCGGCTCGACGCCGACGTCGACGGGACGCTCGCGCGGATTTCGGCGGTCGACGACCTCGTCCCGGCCGATCTCCTGATCGAGGCCGTCGTCGAGGACGCCGACGTGAAGGCCGACATCTTCCGCCGTGCCGACGAGACGCTGCCGCCGGCCGCGATCCTCGCCTCGAACACGTCCTCCATCCCGATCACGAGCCTCGCCGCGGCGACCGCCCGCCCCGACCGCGTCATCGGGATGCACTTCTTCAATCCCGTCCCGGTCCTCCCGCTCGTCGAGGTGATCCGCGGCCTCGACACCTCGGACGAGACCGCGGCCGCGATCGTCGCCCTCGCCCGAGACCTCGGCAAGACGCCGGCGGAGGCGCGCGACTTCCCGGGCTTCGTCTCCAACCGCATCCTCATGCCGTTCATCAACGAGGCCGCGTACGCGGTGCTCGAAGGGGTCGCCGAGCCGCAGGCGATCGACACGATCGCCAAGCTCGGCTTCGCGCACCCGATGGGGCCGCTCGCCCTCGCCGACCTCATCGGCCTCGACACGTGCGTCGCCATCATGGAAGTGCTCCAGCGCGGCCTCGGCGACCCGAAGTACGCGCCCTGCCCGCTCCTGCGCCAGTACGTGCAGGCGGGACGCCTCGGCCGCAAGAGCGGTCGCGGCTTCTACGAGTACAGCAACCTGTTCGGGGGACTAATCCGCACAGCCCGGGCTGCCGAAAGGCAGGGCGGGGAATGAAGATTCTGCTGGTCGACGA
Source organism: Gaiellaceae bacterium (assembly GCA_036512155.1). Classification (GTDB taxonomy): domain Bacteria; phylum Actinomycetota; class Thermoleophilia; order Gaiellales; family Gaiellaceae; genus Palsa-739. Next base: position 981 of record DATCBD010000104.1, read on the forward strand.
CGAGCCCGCCCTCCGCGAGCTCCTGCGCGTCACCTTCGAGGGCGCAGACGTGACCGTGGACGAGGCCGGCTCGGCACTCGAAGCCGAGGCGCGGATCCGGACAGCTCGCCCCGATCTCATCGTGCTCGACCTGCGCATGCCCGGCGTCGGCGGCGCCGAGCTGTGCGCACGGCTCAAGGGATCGCCGGACACGCGCGAGATCCCGATCGTCCTCCTCACGGGCGCAGATCTCGAGGAGGCTCGACGCGGCGAGGATGCAGGCGCCGAGGCGCTCGTCCGCAAGCCGTTCAGCCCGCTCGAGCTGCTCGCTGTCGTCGACCGGCTCACCAGGAACGACACGCGAACGCCCACCATGCGTCCGCGTGCCGTTGAGACGCAGGGTGACGAGGAGCTGCTGCTCTACGCGCGCGACCTCCGCCACATGCTCGCCGTCGAACGGCGGCAGCGCGCACTGCTCGAGGGCTCGTACCTCGAGACCGTGACCGCGCTCGCGACCGCGCTCGAGTGGAAGGACGCGAACACGCACGACCACTCGCAGCGCGTCGTGCGCTACGCGCTCGAGCTGCTCGCCGCCATGGAGCCGGGCTTTGCCGACCCCGACCGCGGGATCGAGTACGGCTTCCTGCTGCACGACGTCGGGAAGATCGGGATCCCCGACGAGATCCTCCAGAAGGCCGGGCCGCTCACGCCGGCCGAGCGGAAGCGCATGCAGCAGCACACGCTGCTCGGCGAGGAGATGCTCTCCGGTGTCGCCCTGCTCCAGGGCGAAGGCCTCCAGGTCGTTCGCTCGCACCACGAGCGCTGGGATGGGAAGGGCTACCCGGACCGGCTCCGCGGGGACGACACGCCGATCGGCGCGCGCATCTTCGCCGTCGCCGACGCACTCGACGCGATGACGAGCGACCGCCCGTATCGGCGGGCGCTCGCCTGGAACGCGGCGCGCGAGGAGATCGTCGCCGAGTCGGGCCGCCAGTTCGACCCAATCGTCGTGGAGGTGTTCCACGACTGCGAGCCCCTGCTGATCGCTGCCTACCGCGAGACCGCGGCCGCCTAAGCGGGCAAACCGCCGGAGCCCTTCGGCACCGGCACCTGTTCCCAAAGCACGATCTTCCCGGCCTGGACGACGAAGACCGCGGCCGCCTTCTCGCCGCGGGACGCCGTGCACGTGTGCCGGGGGCGGTGGCCGAGGACGAACGTCGCGGTCGCGCGGTCGCCTTTGACGGTGATGCGCGTGATCTTCCCGGCGCACGGCAGCGATGCGTTGAAGGCGAGCGCGAGCTGCGGCGATGTCACCCGCGCCTCGAGCGGTCCTTGGATGATGCGTGCGTTCGGTGCGAAGAGCTTTGCGGCCTCGGCGTTGTGATTTGCGTTTAAGTCCGCACTCCAGGCGCGGACGATCGCGGCGGGCGAGGGCGTGGGCGGAGCGACGAGCATGTGGGAAGACTACGACTACGCTTCCCGCGTGGATTTCGAGCTGAGCCCGGAGCAGAAGGAGATCCAGGAGCTCGCGCGCGAGTTTGCCGACCGCGAGATCGAGCCGAGCGCCGCAGCGTGGGATCGCGAGCACCGTTTCCCGCGCGAGATCTTCGCCAAGCTGGCCGAGCTCGGCCTCATGGGGACGTGCGTCCCCGAGGAGTACGGGGGCGCCGGCACCGACTTCCTCTCCTACATCCTCGTGCTCGAGCAGCTCTCGCGCGCCGACGCCGGCGTGGGGGTGACCGTCGCCGTGCACACGAGCGCGGTGACGTTGCCGCTGCTCGCCTTCGGCACCGACGAGCAGAGGGCGCGCTTCGTCCCGCCGCTCGCCCGCGGCGACCACCTGGGCGCGTTTGCGCTCACCGAGCCGGAGGCCGGTTCCGACGCGGGCGCCTTGCGCACGCGTGCCGAGCCGGAGGGCGACGGCTGGCGTATCACCGGCACGAAGCAATGGATCACGAACGCGCGCTTCGCCGGCACGTTCCTGCTCTTCGCGCGTACCGACCAGGAAACCGCCGGAGCGCGCGGCGTCAGCGCGTTCGTGCTCGACGCCGAGCACGTGAGGGTGACTCGCGACGAGGAGAAGCTCGGGCTTAACTCGTCGACGACGAACGACATCGTGATTGAGGGCGCCGTCGTCGGCCGCGACAGTTTGCTGTACGAAGAGAACCACGGCTTCCACGTCGCGATGAAGACGCTCGACGGCGGCCGCATCGGCATCGCCGCGCAGGCGGTCGGCATCGCGCAGGCGGCGTATGACGTCGCGCGCGAGTACGCGAAGGAGCGGCACGCATTCGGACGGCCGATCTCCACGTTCCAGGCCATCCAGCACAAGCTCGCCGACATGGCGACGGAGATCGAGGCCGCACGCTTGCTGACGTACCGCGCAGCGACGCTGCGCGAGCGCGGCGAGCCGCACACGGAGGCCGGCGCGAAGGCGAAGCTGTTCGCTTCCGGCGTGGCGCGCCGGCAGACCGGCGAAGCGATCCAGATCCTCGGCGGCTACGGGTACACGAAGGAGTTCCCGGTCGAGCGCTACTACCGCGACGCGAAGATCACCGAGATCTACGAGGGGACGAGCGAGATTCAACGGCTCGTGATCGCGCGCTCGATCCTCGGGCTGCAGGAGCCCTCCGTCGCAGGTCGGCGCGGCTGATGCGGAAGCGCGACGAGCCGGTGCGCCTGACGAAGATCTACACGCGCGGCGGCGACGCCGGCGAGACGAGCCTCGGCGACGGCTCGCGCGTCTCGAAGCTCGATCCGCGCATCGTCGCGTACGGGATCGTGGACGAGCTGAACTCGCAGATCGGCGTCGCGCTCGCCGGCGACCTTCCCGACTCGCTGCACACGACGCTGTCGCGCATCCAGAACGAGCTCTTCGACGTCGGCGCCGACCTGTCCGTGCCGTACGCCGTGGAGGGCAGGCTGCGCACGACCCAGGAAATGGTCGACGGCCTCGAGCGTCTGTGCGACGAGCTGAACGAGCCGCTGCCGGAACTGAAGAGCTTCGTCCTCCCCGGCGGCTCGGAAGCCGCGGCACGGCTGCACGTCGCGCGCACCGTCGCCCGCCGCGCCGAGCTCGCCTCACTGCAGGCGGACGTCAACCCACTCGCGCGCGTATACCTGAATCGCCTCTCCGACCTGCTCTTCATCGCCGCGCGCGCTGCGAACGCCGCCGCCGGCGCCGACGAACCGCTCTGGAAGCCGGGTGGCTAGACGGTGACCACGATCGTGTACGAGTCGGAGGAGGGAAGCGTGAAGGTGAGCAGCGACTGGTACTTGCTCGACCTGGAGCCGACGTTCGCGTCGACGTAGTTCGCGGGCTGCCCCGACGTCGAGGTGATCGTCACGGGGGTGCGGCCGGGTGACTTACGAGCGCTCGAGCGAGGGTCTTACCGGATTCATCCCGCGTGCCACTGGAACGAGATGACCGCCGACTTGCCCTGATCGGCGTTGCCTGCAGTCGTCGGCAGGTAGAGCTCGATCTCGTACTGGACGGTGGCTCCCGCTGCGAGCGTCGTCAGCGCGTGGAACGTGCCCAGCCAGAAGGTCAGCGGCGACAGTGTCGGGCCGAGGAACGGGTCGAACACGTCCATCTCCAGGTCCTGCCATAGGTGGTTGTTGTTCGGCCCGACCGCCTGGAACGAGAGCGTGTACGGCGACCCGGTCGTGTTCGTGATCGTCATCACCTCGGAGACGGAGTCGCCGGGCGCGGCATTCGCGATGCTGATGACGCAGCCGGGCGGCGCGCTGTCGATCTGGATACCGGGCGTTCCACAGCTGCCCGCGGCGCAGGTGCCGCCCGAGCAGCCACTGCCGCCGCCGCCGCCTCCGCCGCCACCACTGCCGCCGCCGGAGGGTGTGGTCGTCGTCGTGCCGGTGGTGGTCGTCGTCGCGGGCGTCGTCGTTGTGGTCGGGGGCGGCTTCGACGTGGTCGTCGTCGTGCCGCCGCCGTTGCCTCCGCCGTTCCCGCCGGTGGTCGTCGTGCCGGTCGTCGTCGAGCCGCCGCCGTTCTTCCCGCCGCCGGGCCGGCCACCGAAGCCCTGGTTCGCCGGCGGCACCGTGTTTCCGGGCGTCGGCGGGGGCGGCGGCGTGACGCCGTTGCCGTTCCCGTTGTCGGGCGGCGGCGTCGTGGCGGGGGGACTGCCGGTGAAGGTGAAGCTGTTGACCTTGCCGCCGGCCGACGTCTGGAAGAGCGGGATCTGCGCCTTGTGTGTCCCGGGCGAGAGCGTGTCGTGGCCGCCGGTCGTCAGCGTGAGGCGCCCGATCGGCGCCGGAACGAACCCGCCGAGGTCATCGCGGCGCTTGAACGCGAGATACGCCTCGTCCCGCGTCGACGCCATGATGGCGCCCTGGCCGAGCGGCGCGAGGGAGCCCGGAAGCGGATTCTCGTAGTCGAGCTTGATCGGATACGTGACGGGATCGGGCCGAGCGATCGGCGCCGCCGCGTGAGCGAGCGCCGGGACGGCGAACGCGCCGAGAAGGACGGTGAGGAATGCCGCGCGTCTCACTCGAATCGCCGCCGCGCGAGGACGACACGCGCCCAGTAGGTCGCGAGGATGAGCGCCGTGCAGAGGAGCCCGATGGCGACGTCGATGCTCACCCACCGGCCGGTGACGTTGCTGTCGTCCTCGAGCGAGACGCCGAG
>DATCBD010000105.1:0-13542 GCA_036512155.1 Gaiellaceae bacterium
ACCGGCGCATCGGCGTGGTGTAGGACGTATTCCGAGACGCTGCCGTGTATCACCCGGCCGACTCGGCCCCAGCCGTGTGCACCGACGACGATCAGGCGGACGCCGCGCTCCTGTGCGGCCTTGCAGATCTCCTCGCCCGGCGTGCCCTCGAGGGCGAGGATCTCGCCGAGGACGCCGGCGGCGGTGACCCGCTCGCGAACGGTTGCAAGCACCCGCTCGACGTGCTCGCGCTGCATCTTGCGCAGCTCGGAGATCACGTCGGTGTACGCGTAGCCGTAATAGCCGACGAACGGCAGGTGTGCATGCGCGACGGCCACGACCGTGAGCGGAGCATGGAGCTCGCTTGCGAGCTCGATCGCCTCTCGTGTCGCGTCCTCCGCCGAGGGCGACCCATCGGTTGCCAACATGATCGGCTTCATCGTGTCCTCCACTTCACTCGTGGACCTCGAGTGTCGTCGCTCTGCGGCGGCGTCGAATCGGGTCACTCGCTGAACGCCGATCAGGGAACATGCGGACGCCTCGCAGGCGCGTCGGAGACAAGCTCATTCCGTGGCTGAGACCGCCTACGTCCCCGCAGGCGGCTGACGAAAGGAGCCTGTCATGTCCGTTCGCGTTGCCATCAACGGCTTCGGCCGCGTCGGTAGGTGTGCGCTCCGCTCCGCAATCGAGACCGACGCGGCGATCGAATGGGCCGGCATCAACGACGTCGCCGACCTCGAGGCGCTCGCGCATCTCCTCCGGCACGACACCGTCTACGGGCCGTTCCCGGGAACCGTCGAGACCGACGGCCGGGCGCTCGTCGTCGACGGAGTCGAGATCCCGGTGACGGCGATCGGAGATCCGGCTGCTTTGCCCTGGGCGACCGCACGGGTCGACGTGGTGCTCGAGTGCAGCGGGAAGTTCCGCGCCCGCGCCGACGCCGCGAAGCACCTCGACGCCGGCGCAGCCAAGGTGATCATCTCGGCACCGGGCAAGGGCGTCGATACCACGATCGTGCGTGGCGTGAACGACGATGCATACGACCCGGGCATCCACCACGTCATCTCGAACGCGTCGTGCACCACGAACTGCCTCGCACCGGTGGCAAAGGTGCTGAACGATGCATTCGGGATCCGTCACGGCACGATGACCACGATCCACGCGGCGACCGGCGACCAGCGCGTCGTCGACATGCCGCACAAGGATCTCCGGCGCGCGCGTGCCGCAGGCGCGAACATCATCCCGACGTCGACCGGCGCGGCGGGCGCGATCGGACTCGTCATTCCCGAGCTTGCAGGCAAGCTGCACGGGATCGCCGCCCGCGTCCCGGTCCTGACCGGGTCGCTCGTCGATCTCACCGTGGAGCTCGATCGGGAGACCACGTCCTCGGAGCTCAATGCCGCATTTGCCGACGCGGCGGGCAACGACCTCGACGGGATTCTGGCCGTCTCGTACGAGCCGCTCGTCTCGAGCGACGTCATCAAGTCGTCGTACTCGGCGACCGTCGACGGCGAGCTGACGGCCGTCGTCGCGGGCACCCAGGCCAAGGTGATCGCCTGGTACGACAACGAGTGGGGATACGCGACGCGCCTCGTCGAGCTCGCGCAGCGCGTGCTCGTCGCAGCGGTCGTGTGATCTGCGGAGAAACCGCCATCGCGCTCGGTAGCGGCCCCGATTTTGCGGCGCCGGCACCGGGTGACGATGGGGATGACCGAAAAAAGGAGGCGCTATGTACGCGCTCGTGTACCACGGTCCTGGAAAACGGGCATGGGAAGAGGTTCCCGACCCGGTGATCCTCGATCCGACCGACGCGATCGTCCGCATCGACGTGTCGACGATCTGCGGGACCGACCTGCATATTCTGAAGGGCGACGTGCCGGAGGTGACCCTGGGCACGATCCTCGGCCACGAGGCCGTCGGCACCGTCGTCGAGATCGGCTCGGCGGTGACGACGATCAAGCCCGGGGACCAGGTGCTCGTGTCTTGCATCACGTCGTGCGGCCGGTGCCGCTTCTGCAAGGAAGGCCACTACGGCCTTTGTACCGGCGGCGGTGGCTGGATCTTCGGCCACACGATCGACGGCCTGCAGGCCGAGCTCGCCCGCGTTCCGTTCGCCGACACCTCCGTCTACAAGGTGCCGGAAGGGCTGACGCCCGAGGACGTCATCTTCCTCGCCGACATCCTGCCGACGGCGTTCGAGGTCGGTGTCCTCAACGGCGGCGTGCAGCCCGGCGACACCGTCGCAGTCGTCGGTGCAGGCCCGATCGGCCTCGCCGTGATCATGACGGCGAAGCTCTTCACGCCGAGTCGAGTGATCGCGATCGACCTCGCAGACGCGCGTCTGGAGAAGGCGCTCGAGTTCGGCGCCGACGTCGTGATCAACAACAGCCGCGAGGACGCGGCCGAGGTGATTCGGAAGTTGACTGACGGCCTCGGCGTCGACGTCGCGGTCGAGGCGGTCGGCGTGCCGGAGACGTTCGAGCTCTGCACCGCGATCGCCCGCCCCGGTGGCCGGGTCGCCAACGTCGGCGTCCACGGCCATTCCGCGACGCTCCATCTGGAGACGTTGTGGATCCGGGACATCACCATCACGACGGGCCTCGTCGACACGATCACGACGCCGCAGCTCATGCGGCTCATCGCCGAGCGCCGGCTCGACCCGAGCCCGTTCGCCACGCATCGCTTTGCGCTCTCGCAGACGGAGGATGCGTACGACGTGTTCGCGGCCGCGGCCGACACGCACGCACTCAAGGTCGTGCTGACGGCAGAGCCGGTGCCGATGCTTCCGCAACATGCAGAGGCAGCGCCGGCGGTCGCCCGCTGACGAGATAGAGGAGGCGGCGGGCCTTGTTCCGGCCCGCCGCCTCCTTCGATGCCGCTCAGGCCGCGGTTCGGAGCTCGGGAGCGAGGAGGCCGGACAGTGAAGGGACGACCTGCTCGGCGCCGTAGTCGCGTAGCCGCTCCGCTTCCTCGCCGGAGGCAATCCCGATCGCGGGCATCCCGGCCGCGCGGCAGGCGACGATCCCGGCTCCACTGTGCGTGAGGCTCACGGCCTCGCTCGGGGCGACGCCGAGCTCGGCGCATGCGGCGAGCAGCAGGTCGGGCGAGGGCCGCGGGTGCAGATGCTCGGCGCGGATCGTGCCGGCGTCGACGCGAACGTCGACGAGCTGCACGAGCTGCGCGACCTCGAGCATCGGCTGGGTCGTCGTGCTCGCTGACACGACCGCACGCCCCAGGTGTGCGTATCCGGCCGCCTGGAGGAACCTCCGGGCGTCTGCGAGAGCTGCGATGCCGCGGTGCGCCAACCGCCCTTCGAGGAGCTCGCCCTTTCGGCGGGCGATGTCCCGCACCGTCGCGTCGGGCAGGTGGAGCCCGCGGCCCTCGAGAAACATGCGGATGCCGTCGAGCCGCGTGCGCCCGTCGAAGTACAGGACGTAATCGGTCTCGGGGTCGAACGGAGCGAGAGCCCAGGGCGTGGTGTGCGTGAGTGATGCCAACACCGGGTCGAGCGCCTCCGCCCACGCGACCGCGTGCAGGATGCCGCTGTCGGTCAGGACGCCGTCGAGGTCGAAGATGCACGCCTTGGTGCCGGAGTCGAGGCCGAGCATGCCTGCGGAGATGGGCCGCGGCGGGAGCCAGGGCTTAGGGTCGACGCCGAGGGCGCTCGCCACGCGCGTGAGCAGCTCTGGAATCTCGTGCCGGTCGCGGGCGAGCGCTTGTCGGCGCTCGCCCAGCTCGGCTGTCGGCAGGACGTCCGATTCGGCGTCCAGCGCCCGTGAGGCGGCTTCGAGCGCGTCGTTCCAGCGCAGAGCGATCGTGTCCAGCTCGGGCATGTGCCCAGCTTGCATCCGGTCGGTGCCGGCGACATCGGCGTTTCTCCGCTGACGGGCTCAGTGTGCGGCCCGATGCCGGGTGCGCGTGGGGAGCGCAGAGTCGAAAGCATGAAGACGACGTATTCGGCGTCGTGGCAGGAAGACGGCGGAGCGGCCGTCCCCGGTCGCCTCGAGGTGACGCCCAGGGCGGTCGCGTTCACGCCGGCGGGCGGCGAGGAGCCGCACGAGGTCCGGCTCGCCGACGTCTCCGTCGTACGACGGCAGCCGTCTGCGGTCGAGTTGGAGCTGCGGGCCGGCGATCCCGTTCGGATCGAGTCGGTGGCGGCGAGTGTCTTCGGAGCGGGAATCGAGACGATGGTGGCCCGCGTCGAGACGCTGCACGCGCTGCGCGCCGAGCACGGCAGCTTCGAAGAGGAGTTGCGAGAGTTGCGCGCCGCCGTCCAGATCCTGCCCGAGCTCACCGACGTCCGGTGCCACGAGTTCGGATTGGTCGCGACCGACCTGATGCGCCGGATCGTGCGACATGCGCATGTCGAGGAGCTGGAGGTCTATCCAGTGCTCGAGCGGCTGCCCGGCGGCGGCCCTCTCGTCGAAGCAATGCTGCTCGACCATCGGGCCATCGAGGAAGAGGCATGCGAGCTCGTCCGCATCGACCGCGACGACCGCGCGTGTCTCATGCGTGCGTTCCATCGCCTCGACGCGCTCGTGACGACGCACATGGCGAAGGAAGAGACCATCGTCTTCCCGCTGCTCGACGCCTAGGTGCCCGTCACGCCGCTTGCCTCCGCGAGGTGCGCGTGGACAAACTGCACGGCCATCGCTCCTTCGCCGACGGCGGTCGCGCAGCGCTTGGTCGATCCTGAGCGGACGTCGCCGGCCGCGAAGATGCCCGGAGTGTCGGTCTCGAGCAGGTTCTCGGCGCCGGCGCCGGCGCCCGTGACGATGAAACCCGTGTCGTCGCGTGCGACCGCGTCGTCGAGCCATTCGGTGCAGGGCTTCGCGCCGAGGAAGAGGAACAGGAACGAGAACGGCAACTGCTCTCCGCTCTTCAGCGTGACGGCGTTCAGGTGCCCGTCCTTCCCGTGCAGCGCGGCGATCTCGCTGCGGTCACGCACGACCACACCGAAACGCTCGAGTTCGCGCACGAGGTAGTCGGACATCGTCTCGCGTAGATCGGCGCGACGGTGCAGCAGCGTCACGAGCGCTCCGCCGCGTGCGAGCCAGACCGCAGCCTGGCCGGCGGAGTTGCCGCCGCCGACGACTGCAACACGCGACGCGACGCAGAGCTGTGCCTCGGGAGGCCCCGCAGCGTAGAAGGCGGTGAGCCCCTCGTACTCGGCGAGCCCGTCGACGGGGAGCCGGCGGTACTGGGCGCCGGGCGCAAGCAGGACCGCGCGTGCGGCGATCACGTGATCGTCCTCCAGATGCACGAGGTGGCGATCCGTTCCCGGTTCGAGCGACACCGCGCGGTACGGCGACGCCATGCGCGCCCCGAACTTCCTCGCCTGGGTGACTGCACGGCTCGTCAGCTCCGACCCCGAGATCCCGGCGGGGAAGCCGAGGTAGTTCTCGATGCGCCGTGACGAGCCGGCCTGACCGCCGAGTGCGGTGCTCTCGACGATGAGTGTGTCGAGGCCCTCGGAGGCGCCGTAGACCGCGGCACCGAGACCGGCCGGCCCCGCGCCGACGACGACCAGGTCGGCCTCCTCTCGGCGCGCGAGCTCCCGGCCGATCCCGAGTGCGCGCGAGACCTCGCCGGTGGTCGGCCCGCGCAGCTCGGCGCCACCCGGCAAGCGCACGAGCGGCAGCGGTCCGCCAGCGGGCGGCGACATGTCCTCCCAGGTGTACGGAAGGCGGTTGCCTCTGGCAAACTCGAGCATCCGCATGGTCGCTTCCGACGAGTGAGGGCCGACGATCTCGAGACCGACGCCCTGCACCGTCTGCAACGCCTCGCGCCGCGCGATGAAGGTCGAGAGCAGGAGGTCGCTCAGGGGGCCGTCCTCGAACAGCAGCGATCGCAATGCCTCGCGGTCGACAGCGATATAGCGCAACGGCTGTGTGACCACTGCCGTGACGAAGACCGTCTGCCCCGAGAGCAGATTCAACTCTCCGAGGAACCCCGACTTCCCATGGCGAACGAGCTCGTTGCCGGCGCTGTCCAGGATCGCCACCTCGCCTTCGAGGATGGCGATGAACGGATACGTCGGATCGCCGACGCGATACAGCACATCGCCGACCTTCGCCGTCCGCTCCTCGCCGAGCTCGGCAAACGTCGCCAGCTGCGATGTCGACAACATCGGGCTCGCGGGAGCGTCCACTCCGGGACCCTAACCGCAGCGAGTCGGTCTACAGCGCACGCTGGAGCGTGAGCGTGATGACTACGCCTCCCGTCGGTTGGTTATCGACGGTGAGGGTGGCGTGTTGGTGTTCCAGGAGGCGTTTTGCGATCGTGAGGCCGAGCCCGGCCCCGTTGTCGACGCTGCCGGCTGCCGGTGCTCCGCGGATGCCGGGCTCGAAGATGTGCGGGAGGAGGTCGGGGTCGATTCCCGGTCCGCGGTCCCGGACGGTGATCTGGACGATCGAGTCGTCAGCGGCTGCCCAGCTGAGGTGGATCGCAGCGCCCGTTGGGCTGTAGCGGAGCGCGTTGTCGAGGATGTTGGTAAGAGCCCGTTTGATGCGGTCGCGGTCGACGATGACACCGAGCATCTCATCGCCGTGGAAGTCGAACGTGTTGTCTCGGAGGCGGGTCGTGTGCTCGAGGCCGGCTGCGACTTCTTGAAGGAGATCGGCGACCGGAGCGGCTTCGAGTTGCGGCGCAGGCTGGGCGTAGTCGTCGCGGGTGTAGGCGAAGAGGTTGCCGATCAGCCGTTCGAGCGCGTCTGCCCGCGCTTCCGCTCGCTCGAGGTGGACGCCTGGGTCGCCCAGCCGAGAGCCGATCGCCTGCAGATGTCCGCGTAGCGCGAACAGCGGCGTGCGCAGGTCGTGGGCGATGCTGGTGACGAGGAACCGTCTCGCCTCGTCTGCCTCGGCTCGTCGTTTCGCGGTCTCGCCGAGCGCGTCTGTCATGCCCTCGACCGCCTGCGCGATGTTCGCAACCTCGCTGATCCGGCTGCGTGGGACGTCGATTGTCAACTCGCCGCCGGCGACCTTGTCGACCTGGGCGCTCAGCCTGGCGAGCGGCGTGACCATCCAGCGACCGGCGAGCCAGACCGCGAGCGCGAGCTCGGCGAGGAAGACGATGATCCCGCTGAGGAGCGCGACGAGCGGCGCGGTGGTGCGAGAGGCCGGCCGGTAGTACAGGTCGGTGACGAGCGTCGCCGGCGACTTGGACGTTCCGACCCGTATGAGCCGGCGGTCATCGTCCCGACCGGGCGGCGTCTTGCCCTGGAATCCCTGCTCGATGGCCGGACTGACGTACAGCACCTGCTTCTCGGACGGCCCGACGATGACCAGCTGCCCGAGCAGATCGAACCGGTCGACCAGTCGCGCGAATCCCCGGGCGGTAGCCGGCGCTTGTAGCTCGCTGCGACGGGAGGTGAGGTACGCGACGGCGGCGTTCAGCGGCTCATGGATGCTCGCCCGCTGGTGATCGCGTTCGATCAACCAGCCTGCACCGCCGGCCAGGGTCGGAAGCACCAACAAGACGAGCACGGTGCCGAGGAGGAACGTCCGGATGCGGACAGGGGCTCGTCTCATCTGTTCCCCGGATCGAGCCGGTACCCAGCGCCCCAAACGGTGATGATGTAGCGCGGTTTCGCCGGCTCGGGCTCGATCTTCTGCCGCAGGCGCGCGATGTACACCGCGACCGCGCTGCGGTCGCCGAACGAGCCCCAGACGAGCTCGAACAGCTGGTCGCGGCTGAACACCTGCCGCGGATGCTCGACGAGGACGCGCAGCAGCTCGAACTCGCGTGCAGTCAGCTCGATCGGCCGCGCCTCGCAGCTGACCTCGTGCGCGGCCAGGTCGACTTCGAGTTCGCCGAAGCGCAGCCTCTGACCGCCGGGCGGCGACGCGCGTCGCAGGACCGCCTTCACGCGGGCGACCACCTCCGCCGGTGTGGCGGACTTGACGATGTAGTCGTCACCGCCGAGACCGAGTCCCCGGATCTTGTCCGCATCGCTGTCGCGGGCGCTCAGGAAGAGCACCGGCACCGCCGAGTCGCGTCGCAGCCGGCGGCAGATCTCGAAGCCGGACTCGTCGGGCAGCATCACGTCCAGCAGCACGAGGTCGGGACGACCGCGCTCGAGCTGCTCGTTCGTCTCGCGTCCGTTTGCGGCATGCCGCACGTGGAAGCCCTCCGCCTCCAGGAAATCGCGCATCAGCTCCGCGATCTGCTCGTCGTCTTCGACGACCAGGATCGATGCCCCGTCGCTCACGTGGCGCAGTGTCGCTCAACTCCGGCGGTGGAAGGGAACCGCGAGAACGCTTTCATCGACTTTTCATCGCCGGCTCGCGCGGCTGTCATCGCGCGGAGCGACCATCGAGAACGTGGATCCGCGCGTGCTGCTCCTCGCTTTCGCACTTGTCTTGCTCGCGGCCGCATGCGGCAGCTCGCCCGCCGCTCACCCTGCCGCGTCGGCGCGCGTGAGTCACTCGCTGGCCTTCGCGCGCTGCATGCGTGCGCACGGCGTGGCGAACTTTCCCGACCCCGATCCGCAAGGAAACTTCCCCTCGTTCAGCACGGGTGTCTCGAAGCAGGCGTCGAGCGCGGCGAACGACGCCTGCAAGCACCTGCTTTCGAGCGGCGGCACGGCGACGCCGCTCGAGCGGCAGCAGAAGCTCGAGTTCGGCGTGAAGGTCGCCGAGTGCCTCCGCGCGCACGGGTATCCGAACTTCCCCGACCCGGCGCATCTCGGACAACAGGCCTTGCCTCCCGGGATCGACACGAGCTCGCCGCAGTTCCAGGCCGTCGAGACGACCTGCGAGGTGCGTGCGCGGAAGGCGCTCGGTCTGCCATGAGAGCCTCGTCCGTCACTGCTGTCATTGCCAGCGTCCTCTTGGTGTCTGCGTGCGGGGCACATCCCTCGGTGTCGGTGCAGGGCAGTGGGCCGTTCGCGTTCTCCCAGTGCATGCGCACCAACGGCGTGTCCAACTTCCCCGACCCCGGCGGCGGCGGCGCGATCCCCAAGGAGAGCGTGCAGCAGCTCGGTGTCACCGACTCGCGGTTTCAGTCGGCGCAGCGGGCCTGCCAACACCTGCTCCCGAACGGCGGCCGGCCGCCGAATCAGGCCCAGCTCCAGCAGGAAAAAGCTCAGGGGCTGAGCTATGCGCGGTGCGTGCGCGCTCACGGCGTGCCGAACTTCCCCGACCCCGACAGCAGCGGTCGCATCCCCGATCCCGCAACCGTCGGAATCAACCAGGGCTCGCCGAAGTTCCAGGCGGCGAACCAGGCGTGCGGGAAGTACCGGCCGCCGTACATGCCGTCGAACTCCGCGTACGACGCCTACGCGCGGACGCATCCGAATGGCTCATGAGCTGGGGAAGCTGACCTGGATGCGGAGGCCGCCGTCGGCCGGCGCGTCGGTGGCGATGGTCGCGTGGTGGGCATCCGCGATCGCGCGGACGATCGAGAGGCCGAGTCCGAGCCCGTGACTGTTGGTGCGGCTGCCCTCGAGTCGTTGGAACGGCTGGAAGAGCCGGTCGAGCTCGGCCGGCGGAATCGTCGGCCCGGAGTTGGCGATCGTGAGAAGCGCGCGACCGCCGCGCGTCTCGGTCGCGAGGCTGACGCTGCCGTTCTCGACGTTGTGCCGGATTGCGTTGCCGACGAGGTTGGCGACGAGCCGCTCGACCAGGCGCGGATTGCCGGTCGTGTGCGCGGGCTCGATCGAGATGTCGAACGCGAGACCGTCGTGATCAACCGCGGCGGCCGCGGCCGCCGCGATCGCGGCGAGGTCGACGGGTTGATGGCTGTCGACGCCGCGTTGGCTGCGCGAGAGCATGAGCAGCGCTTCGATCAGGCGCTCCTGCTGCTCGCCGACGGCGAGAAGCTGTTCGCACGTGTGCCGGTACGACTCGATGCTGGCATTCGGGTCGCTCAACGCGAGCTCGAGCAGTGTGCGCTCGAGTGTGAGCGGAGTACGCAGCTCGTGCGACGCGTTGGCGACGAACTGTCGTTGCGCCTCGAAGGACGTCTCGAGGCGGCCGAGCAGTCCGTCGACCGTGTTCCCGAGCTGCCTGAGCTCGTCGTCAGGGCCGGCGAGGTCGAGCCTACGGTGAAGGCTGCTCGCGGAGATCTCCCGCGCGGTTTCGGTGATCGTCCGCAGGGGGCGCAATGCGCGTCCGGCGATCACCCAGCCGAGCCAGAGCGAGATCACGGCCATCACCGCGAGCGCAAACGCGGAGTCGATGAACAGCTTGTGCACGGCTGCGTCCGACTGTCCCTGCGCGGCGGCTACCGCGAGCTTCCCGCTGGTGATGAGCGTCTTCGGGCCGACGGGCACCACGAACTGTTTCGGCGAGGGGCCGACGCCGAGCGGACCCTTGGCGGTGTACGCCTTGGCAATCAGGGCCTGTCGGCCCGAGCTGACGAAGAACGTGCTCGTGTACTGGTGGTTGACGAGCGTGTAGGTGATGGCGAGCAACGCCGCCGCCGAGCAGAGGAAGAGCCCGCCGTAGATGAGCGTCAGCCGAAGCCTGATCGTCACGGATTGATCCGGTAACCGGTGTGGGGGACGGTCTCGATCATCGGCGGGTCGCCGAGCTTGCGCCGCAGCCGGCTGATCGTGACCTTGACGACGCTGCCGTCGGGGTCGACGTATTCGTCCCAGCCGCGGGCGAGCAGCTCGCGCGTCGGGACCGGGGCGCCGCCGGCGGCGAGCAGGAGCTCGAGCACGGCGAGCTCCTTGCTGCTCAGCTCGAGCCGGCGGCCGGCGCGCGTTGCGACACGCTGCACGGTGTCGAGCCGGAGGTCGCCGCGCGCGAGGAGCGGTGCGCGCCCGGCCTGGCCGCGGCGGGCGAGTGCACGGATGCGCGCGACGAGCTCGGCAAATGCGAACGGCTTCGGCAGGTAGTCGTCGGCGCCGAGGCCGAGCCCATCGACCCGGTCTTCGATCGCGTCGGAGGCGGTCAGCATGAGCACACGCGAACGCGACCCGCGCGCAACGAGCGCACGGCATACGTCGTCGCCGTGGATCTTGGGAATGTCGCGGTCGAGCAGGATCACCTCGTAGCTGTCCCCGGCGGCGTGACGCAGCGCGTCCTCGCCATCAAAAGCGATGTCGACGGCGATTCCCTCGCGGCGCAACCCGACCGCGATGGTGGCGGCGAGCTCCTTGTGGTCTTCGACGACGAGAACCCGCATCCGCAAAGGATGCCGCAGCGCCGGTTACGCGCAGGTAACAGGTTCTGTTCCCCCGCCGTAACCGAAGCGGGGCTATTTCTCCGGCATGCGCTCCCTCGCCCCGATCCTCGCGGCCGGCGCCCTCGCGCTGCTCGCGGCGGGCTGCGGCGGCGGCGGGAAAGCCCCCGGGGTTGCGAACCTCGCGGACTCCTCGACGACGGGCGTTACGACGACGACGCAGAGCGACTCCGGCTTTGGAGGCAAGGCGCTCGGCCCTCCCGGCGCCCGCGGCGGCTTCCGGCTCTCGATGAACACCGGCAACGCGGCCGACGGAGAGAAGTTCTCCGCCTGCATGCGCAAGCACGGCCTCCCGAACTACCCCGATCCGAACAGCCAGGGCGTGATCACGATCGATTCGGGGATGGGGATCGACCCGGGCTCGCCGGCGTTCCGGTCGGCGCAGACGACCTGCTCGAAGCTGCTGCCGAACGGCGGACAGCCGACTCCGGCTCAGATCGCGCAGCGCCAGCAGCAGCTGCTCGCGTTCTCGGCCTGCATGCGCGCGCACGGGCTGAAGGACTTCCCCGATCCGTCCAACGGCGGCCTGCAGATCGCGATCCATCCGGGCAGCGATCTCGCCCCGGACAACCCGACCTTCCAGAAAGCACAGCAGGCGTGCCGGAAGTACATGCCGTTCAAGGGTCCTTGAGCTCGTGACGCGTGCCCGCAAGCGACTCGTGGCCGGAGGCGCGGTGGTGCTGCTCGTCGCCGGAGTGGCGGTTGCGATCGCGGATCCGTTCGCGTCCAGCTCGCCTGCTGCGAGCGGGGTCTCCGACAACGGAGCCGCAACGGCGATCGCGACCGTGAAGCGGATGGATCTCTCGCAGCAGACGCAGGTGAGCGCGACGCTCGGCTATGCCGGTTCCTCGACCGTGTCGGTCCCGAGCGGGACTGCGCCGTCCAGCCTCGAACAGTCGCAGCAGTCGGTGGCATCCGCCCAGCAGATGCTGGGCGACGACCAGCGCGCGCTCGCGCAGGCGCAGGCATCGCTGGACGCCGGCCTGCAGAAGGTCGTGGTCGACTGCCGCGGCGGAAGCGCTGCTCAAACGGGCACCGGTCCGTGCGCGACCGACGCTCAGGCAGTCACAGCGGACCGTCAGAGCGTCACGGCGGCGACCGGAAAGGTGCAAGCCGATCAGCGTGGGCTCTCGGCGGCGGCCGCGACGCTCAGCCAGGGCGAGGAGTCGGCGGCGACGTATGGACAGGACGCGGTGTACACGATGCTGCCGAAGGTCGGGCAGATCGTCCGCGCCGGTCAGCCGCTGTATGCGATCGACGCAACGCCTGCGTTCCTCTTGTACGGCGGCGTGCCCGCGTCGCGCGCGTTCATGCCGGGGATGTCGGCCGGCGCGGACGTCGCCGAGGTGAATCGCGACCTGCGCGGGTACGGGGCGCCGAGCGGCGACGTGTTCACAGCGTCGACGACGATTGCAATCGAGCGGTTCCAGTCGCAACATCACGTGCCGGCGACCGGGCAGTTGCCGCTCGGGTCGGTCGTGTTCGAGCCGGGTGCGGTGCGGGTGACGAGCGTGACCCCGACCGAGGGCTCGCCGGTGCAAGCAGGGCCGGTGGTTGGCATCAGCTCGACTCGTCGCGTCGTGACCATCGCCCTCGACGCGTCGCAGCAGACGAGCATCAAGGTGGGCGATCCGGTGCTCATCACGCTTCCGGACAACTCGACGACGCCCGGGCGCGTGTCGTACGTCGGCACGGTCGCGACGGCGCCGTCCGACCAGAACGGCGGCGGTTCGAGCTCGCCGACGATCGAGGTGGACGTCGCTCCCGATCGCGCGGCAGCCACGGGACGGCTCGACCAGGCGCCGGTCGACGTGTCGATCACGACGGCGACCGTGCGCAACGTCCTCGCCGTCCCGGTAAATGCGCTGGTCGCGCTCGCCGGCGGCGGCTACGCGGTGGAGGAAGTCGAGTCGACGGGCGTCCATCAGCTCGTCGGCGTCAGCGTGGGGATGTTCGACGACGCCGCAGGGACGGTCGAGGTGAGCGGCTCGGGTCTTGCCGCCGGACAGCGCGTGGTGGTGCCGTCGTCATGACGACGCTCGAGCTGGACACCGTGACGAAGTCGTATGGATCCGATCCGCCGGTGGACGCGCTCCAGGGCGTGAGCTTCGTCGTCCGGGCAGGCGAGCTCGTCGCGATCGTCGGGCCGTCGGGATCGGGGAAGTCGACGCTCCTGCATCTGATGGGGACGCTCGAGCGACCGACCTCCGGCCGTGTCGCGATCACCGGGCTCGACGTCGCGGAGATGTCGGATCGCGAGCTCGCCGCGGTGCGAGCGACGCGAATCGGATTCGTGTTCCAGCAGTTCTTCCTGTCGGAGCACTCGAGCGCGCTCGAGAACGTCGCCGACGGGCTCCTCTACGCCGGCGTGCC
>DATCBD010000106.1:0-6906 GCA_036512155.1 Gaiellaceae bacterium
TCCCGTTCCACGGAGCGTTTCCGGTCGCGATGAGGAGATCGCCGGTCGACGGATCGACGACCGCACCGGAGCGGCCCCAGATGGCGGAGTCGCTCGCGTCGCACGTGCTCGGCACGATCAGCCCGGCGCGGTTCGAGCACAGCGAGTTCCACACGTGCAGCAGCCGTCCGCTCGCGGCGTCGATCACCGCGACGTGCCCTTGATACGGCGGCGTGTCGCCGATGTACCCTCCGGTGACGGCGATGACGTGGCCGCTTGCGAGGTTCAGCGCCCCCGCGATCTTCTCCCGCGAGGGCAGCGTCGTGATCGTCACGCTCCATGCGGGATGGCCGCTCGCGGCCGAGAGCTTGTAGATGCGACCGCCCGGTGAGGCGGCGTAGATCCACTTCTCCGACGGATCGGCGACCGGCGTCGCGGTGGTGATCTGCCCGCTCCCCGCCAACGACGCGTAGCCCGGCGGAGTGAAGCGCCACCGAACTGCGCCGCTCGCAGCGTCGATCGCCTCGGTGCGCCCGTACGTCGTCGTGACGACGAAGAGGCCGTGCACGTAAATCGGCGACGAGTCGACGGTGCCGTCGAGCGTCACCGTTCGCAGCTTCAGCGACTTGACGTTGCCGGCGGTGATCCCGGTCGCATATGGATAGACGCCGGTGCGCGACGCGGTCCAGTCGAACGTGAGCCAGTCATGACTGACAGTCGTCCGAGCGGTCCCCCCGAGCAGAAGCGATGCAAGAGCAGTTAACGCCGCAAGAGCACGCGTCGGAGCTCGTCCTCCTTGCCCGGTTCGAGAATGGCGAGCACCTGGTCACCCGCCTCGAGCTGCGTTGCACCGACGGCGATCTCGGCGCGGCCCGAGCGCATGACGGAGATGAGACGTGCGCCGTCCGGCAGCTCGAGCGCTTCCACGCGCTTGCCCGCGGACGGGGAGTCGCGGTCGATCTGCACCTCGACGATCTCGAGGTTCTCGCGGCGCAGCTCGAGCAGATGGATGAGATCGTGCTCGGGCACCTCGTGCTCGACGAGCGCCATGATGCTCGAGGTCGCGCACACGGTCGGCGAGATCCCGAGCAGGTCGAAGTGCGCCTGGTTCCGCGGGTCGTTCACACGAGCTATGACCTGTTCGACGCCGTATTTCTCACGCGCCAGCTGCGCGATGACGAGGTTGTCCTCGTCGTCGCCGGTGAGCGCGAGCACGATGTCCGGCGGCCGGGCGATGCCGGCGCGCTCGAGCACGCTCAGCTCAGTCGCGTCGCCGCGCTGGACCTGGTGCTCGAACTCTTCCTCGAGCCGCTCGAAGCGGCCGCGCTCCTGCTCGATCAGGGTCACCTCGTTCCCGAGCCGTACCAAGGAACGAGCGACGTTCGCGCCGACCTTGCCGCCGCCGGCGACGATGGCGTACATCAGCGGCTCACCTGAACTTGCGGCGCGATCGCGCAGCTGCGAACGGCATCCATGAGCGAGTCGATCGCGGTCTTCGTCGGGCAGATCGTGCGCAGCCCGAGCGTGCTGTAGAAGTCGGCGCGTGCCGGATCGAGCACGCGCACGACGACACAGCCGATGTCGAAGCGCTTCTGCGCGACTTGGCCGATGACGATGTTCGTGTTGTCGCCATCAGTGACCGCGACGACGGCGTCCGCGTCCTCGATGCCGGCCTCGCGGAGGAGGTCGACATCGATGCCGTGCCCGACGAGGAACGTCCCTGGCCAGTGCTCGCCGAGACGGGAGAGAGCGTCCTCGTTCTCGTCCACAACCGTGACGTCCCAGCTCTCGCGCTGGAGCTGGAGGGCGATGGTCGAGCCGACGCGGCCGCAGCCGACGATTAGAGCCTTCATCAGAGCTGCAGCGTAGCGCCTTGGGGGAAGGCGACCACGAGCACTTCTCCCGGCGCGTGACGCAGGACGTAGTCCACGGTCGGGGAGAAGAAACCTGCCTGCCGGCGCCACTTCGCGGACGATCCCAGCACGACCAGGTCGGCCCCGATCTCCCGCGCCTCCGCGACGATGGCCTCGCCGATCGAGCGGGCGCGGACCGTGCGGCCTGCGACCTGCACGCCCTGGGCGGCCCCGAGCGACGCCGCCTCCGCGAGCGACGCCGCCGCCCGCTCCTCCGCGTCGGTGAGCGGCGCGTCGTCGGGCTCGTCGAGCGGCACCTTGACGACGAAGAGCGCCTCGACCGCGGCCTGCTGTTCTCCGGCGAGCCGGATCGCCGTCTTCACCATCTCTTCGCCGATCGGACCGAGCTTCATCGGCACCAGGATGCGCGAAAGGGCCGCCTTCTCAGTCGGCCGCCGCACGACCTTCCCGCTGACGATCATCACCCGGCAAGGTGCGTCGCGCACGATTGCGAGCGTCTCGGCCGGAAAGGCGCGACGGAACCCGCGGCGCGATTCGACCGGTGCCCCGACGACGACGAGCTCGGCGCGATGGTCGGTTGCAACCTCCGCCAGCTCGCGTCCGAGGCCGCCGGCTCGGGTACGGATGATGCGCTCCTTCGCCCCGACTCCGTACGACCGTGCGATCTCCTTCGCCCGGCTCAGCCGAGCACTCAGGTCTTCCGTCTCGCGGTCGAAGTTCGCGTTCAGCGGCAGCTCCTGGTCGACGATCACCGGAGCGACGAGGACGACGCTCGCCCGCCGCTCGCTCGCGAGCCGGCACGCGAGGTCGAGCGCATATTCGGTCTCGCCGCGCCCGAGCAGCGGCACGACGATGCTGCGGTAGGCGACCGCCGCGGTCCGCCGTGCCAGACGCCGGGCGCGGCTCCGAGTTTCGCGAACGTGCTGGAGACCGATCCGCATCAGCGGAGTAGCTGGTAGGGGACGCTGCCGAGGATCACGTTGGGCTCGAACAGGAGAAGGCGCTTGATGTAGAGCGCGCGCTGGTTGTGAAGCATGCGCCGCCAGCCGTGGGTCACGAGCTCGGGCATGAGCACGAGCACGGTGGTGTCGCCGTCCTTCGTCAAGTCGCGGAGATACCGGAGGAGCGGCTTGCCGAGGTCCCGGTACGGCGCCTCGTCCACCTCGAGCGGAATCCGCGGCCCGTTCGTCCACTCGCGGCGGATGCTCTGCGCGGCCGCCGCATCGAACGCGAAGTGGACGGCGCGCGTGTCATCGATCCCGAGCGTGCGGGCGTAGTTGACGGCGCGCATGGACGCGGCGTTCATGCTCGCGACGATGACGCGGGCGACGAGCTTGTCCGGAGGGGGTTCGATCCGCCCGGCGATCGCCGGTACGTCGACGACGACGACCCCCGTCTCGGAGAGCAACCGGAGCTTGAGCATCAGCTCGAGCGGACGGTGTCGCTCCTCCAGAAGCGACGCGTTCCGGAACTCTTCGGGGATGACGACGGTGACGAAGTCGGACTCGCCGCGAGGGAGGCGCCACACCTGCTCGAGCACGGCGTCGACCGCCCCATGCGCGGGATCGAGCACGTCGAGCCGGGGGTCGTCGCCGACATGGCGATACCAGCGCGGACGGATGCCTGGGTCGCTTCCCCGGCGGGGGATGTGCAAGGCCCGCAGCTTCTCGCTGTGGATCCTGCGTACGAACCAGAGGGCACGATCCGTCGCATCGTCGATCGATTCGACGAGGAGCAGCGTGCGGTTGCGCGCGTCCGGCACGGCGGCGACGGCGGCCGCTCCGGCCGCGAGCCGGCGCAACACGCGGTCGTAATGGCGGCGGACCCCGTAGAAGCCGAGCACCATCAGCGGGATGGCGACGATCACGAGCCACGCACCCTCGGTGAACTTCGTGATGATGACGACGACCGCCACCACGAAGGTCGCCACTGCACCAACTCCGTTGATCGGCGCGCGCCAGCGCCAGCCGGCGCCATGCGTCCGCAGCCAGTAGCGAACCATCCCGGCCTGCGAGAGCGTGAAGGCGGTGAAGACGCCGACGACGTACAGGTGGATGAGGTTGTTGACGTTTGCGTGGTAGATCCAGATCAGCAATGTCGCGGCGCCGGCGAGGACCACGACTCCGTTCGAGTAGACGAGGCGGTCGCCGAGGTTGCTGAACTGCCGTGCGATGAAGCGGTCCTGCGCGAGCAGCGCGGACAGCCTCGGAAAGCCCTGGAACGACGTGTTCGCGGCGAGGATGAGGACTGCGAATGTGAAGATCTGGACGATCCAGAAGAACGCGGCCCCGCTGCTGCCGGCCGGGAACACGGCGCGGGTCACCTGCGAGACGACCGACACGGTCGAGCTCGGCCGGGCGTGAGTCGCGACCGCGAGGTACGAGACGCCGAGGAACATCGTGACCGCCACGACGCCGAGCACAGTGAGCGTCTTCGCGGCATTCTTGGATTGCGGCCGCTTGAACGCGTTGACGCCGTTCGCGATCGCCTCCACGCCCGTCAGCGCACTTGCTCCGGACGCGAACGCCTTGAGGATGAGGAAGATCCCGAGGGCCTGCGCCCCAGGAGGAAGAGCGTGCGGAGCAACAGCGTGCGGACAGCCCGTCGTCGCGCACTTCGACACTCCGACGCCGACGGCCAGGAGCATCGAGCCGATGAAGAGGTACGTGGGAAGCGCGAAGACGAGCCCCGACTCCCGCACGCCGCGGAGATTGATGAGCATGATCACGACGACCGCAATGAGCGAGAGCAAGGTGTTGTACGCGTGCAACGATGTCACGGCCGACGTGATTGCGAGCACGCCGCTCGAGACCGAGACGGCGACGGTGAGGACGTAGTCGACGAGCAGCGCCGCGGCGGCGACGAGGCTCGGAGACGTCCCGAGGTTCTCGCGCGCGACGACGTACGCGCCACCCGACATCTCGTACGCGTGCACCGTCTGCCGGTACGACGCGATGACGATCGCCATGAGTGCAGCGACGGCGATCGAAATCGGCAGCGCTACATGCAGTACGTGCAGGCCTGCCGTGAGAAGGACGACCATGGCTGCCTCGGTCGCGTACGCGACGGAGGAGATCGCGTCCGCAGCGAAGATCGGCAGCGCGAGGCCGATCGGGAGGAGCTCGTCGTCCGCCTGGCCCGATCGCATCGCACGGCCGAGGAAGAGTCGCCGGAACGGCCTCTCGGGCTCGAGCCCCGAGTCCTGAGGAGTCCGCGCGGGCGTCGCCACGCGCCAAGACTACGGTTCTACGCGGCGGGCTTGAGCACGACCGTCTCCGTCGGCGCGTTCGTGAGCAGCCACGCGAGCTCCTTGGGCGTGAAGCCCTCGCGTCCCTCGGCAGGCGCCGGGGCGACGATACGGTCGAACGGCTCGGCCTCCCACAGCCGCTTCACCGCGTGGGTGAGCGTCCGGCCCTTCTCGATGCGCGCGTCGACGGGGACGCCCGCACGCAGCGCGGCGAGCTCGACCGCCTCGAGCAAGGGCATCGCCATCTTCACTTGCTCACGCAGCGGCGAATCCTCCTCGTATTGCAGTGGGACGACGAGCAGGTACGCCGGGACGAGGACGGCGTCCTCCGCGCTCGCGATACGAATCGCAGCGTCGAGGACGGTCTGGTCGAGACTGCCGGAGAACGGGACGAGGATGCGGCGCGCTCCCCTGCGCACCGGCAACCGCCGCGGCGGACGGCGGGCCACGAGCAGTGCGACGAGCGCCACCGCGAGCAGGGCGACGAGGACGAGCAGACCGACGTCGAGCCCGTTCATTCCTCACGCTCCGGCCGGTCGGCACGGTTCGCGACGACACGGATGTCGATGCCGGGAAGCTCCCGCACCATGCGGGAAAGGAGAGAGCCGCCGAAAATCTCCCGCCGCCGGCTCTCGTCAGGCGTGCCGACGAGGATGTAGGTCGTGCCGCGGTCGTAGGCGACGCGGCGCACGGCCGCGACGAAATCGTCTCCCTCCTCCTCCAGGAAGTGCGCGCCGAGCACGATCGCCAGCCGTCGGAGTGCCGCGAGCGACACCTGCTCCTGTTCGCTGAGCTCGTGCCCCGGCTTGCGCACCCACATCGCGTCCATCTGCGCGCCGAGCCGCTCCGCAGAGCGCCAGGCGCGGCGCATGATCCGCTGCGACTTCGGCTGCGGCTCGACGAGCGCGAGCACGCGCTCCGCGATCGCCTGCTGGCTGAGCGGGTCCAGCACGGCGTTCTTGCGCCGCGCCTCCACATCCTCGGCTACCTCGCGCAGCGCGAGCTCGCGCAGGCGCGAGAGGTTCTCGGTGCGGAAGAAGTTCAGCAGCGCCGCCTCGGCGCGCTCCGGTGCGTAGATCTTCCCCGCGCGGAGGCGCTGCTGCAGCGCCTCGGGCGTGAGGTCGACGAGGACGACCTCGTCCGCCTCGTCGATGAGCCGGTCGGGGAACGTCTCGCGCACGCGCACGTCCGTCAGCTCGGCGACCTCGTCGTTCAGACTCTCGAGGTGCTGGACGTTGACGGTCGAGATGACGTCGATGCCCGCATTCAGCACTTCCTCGATGTCCTGGTAGCGCTTCTCGTTGCGCATCCCGGGAGCGTTCGTGTGCGCGAGCTCATCGATGAGCGCAAGCTCCGGCGCGCGGCGGATGACGGCGTCGGCGTCCATCTCGTTCAGTTCGAGGCCGCCGTGCTCGGCCCGGAAGTGCGGAACCACTTCCATCCCGCGCGCGAGCGCGGCGGTCTCGGGTCGCTCGTGCGGCTCGAGGTAGCCGATGACGACGTCGCGGCCCTCCTCGATCGCCTGCCGGCCCTCCTGGAGCATGCGATAGGTCTTGCCGACGCCCGCCGCCATGCCCAGGAGGATCCGGTAACGGCCCCTGGCCGTGGCGCTATGCCCCGAGGAGGTTGTGGACGATGAGGTCGATCAGCTTGATCCCGATGAACGGCAGGATCACGCCGCCGAGCCCGTAGATGCCGAGGTTCCGGCGCAGCAGCGCCGTGGCGCCGATCGCGCGGTAGCGCACGCCCTTCAATGCAAGCGGGATGAGCGCCGGGATGATCAGCGCGTTGAAGATGATCGCAGAC
>DATCBD010000107.1:0-4660 GCA_036512155.1 Gaiellaceae bacterium
CATAACAGATGGCCTCCGAGACGCCGCCTTCGGTAGGCCGGCAAGGAGGCGACGGTGCTGAGCGGCCTGTATCTGCAGTCGAGTACCGTCGCACGGATTCGCAGGTCGCCTCTGGCGGTACAACTCGACCCCTTCGTCGAGTACCTGCTCGGAGCGGGGTACGCGCGCTCGACGGTCCGGACGTATCTGTCATCCGTCCAGCACTTCGCAGCATGGACGTCGGCGCAGGCCATCGACCTCGGCGAGGTTGACGGGTGCACCGTCGCGGACTTCGCGCGACATCTTCGCCGCTGTCGTTGCATCGGGCCGTACCATCGAAAGCGGGCGGGGAGCTGCGAGACCGTCCTAACCGCCGTACGCCACTTCCTGAAGCACCTGCGTCGGGTGGGTGTCGCGCGGCCGGCGAGCCTCTGGCCGAAATCGCAAGCGATCCTGGAGTTCGTTGACTGGATGCGGAAGCGACGGGGCACGTGCGACACGACGTTGAAGGGCTACTGTCGGCACGTCGGCCGGTTGCTCTCCGCAGTCGGCGACGACCCGCGCCGCGTCGACGCGCGTTCACTGCGACTCTTCGTACTCCGCGAGTCGAGGCGTCACGGCGTGCCCCATTCATCCAGCGTCGTTAGCGCCCTTCGGGCGTTCGTGCGGTTCCTCATCGCGACGGGACAGTGCCCAAGCAACCTGGACGGTGCCGTTCCGGTCGTAGCCGGGTGGCGGCTGGCGTCGATGCCGAAATTCATCCCCTACGAGGACGTCGAGCGGGTCATCGCGAGCTGCGACCGGAGGACGGCGAAGGGTCGTCGCGACCGCGCCATTCTGCTCTTGCTCGCGCGGCTCGCGCTGCGCGCCGGAGACGTACGGCAGCTTCGACTCACGGATCTCGATTGGGCACACGGCGCCGTCGTCGTCTGCGGAAAGGGCCAGCGACCCGTGCGACTGCCGCTGCCACAGGACGTCGGTGACGCAATCCTCGCCTATCTGAGGCGGGGACGCCCGCGAGTGGACTCGCCGTTCGTGTTCCTCCGCAGCACGCCGCCCTTTGGGCCGTTCCATCCGGCATCGCTGGCCGACGTCACACACTACGCCATCCTGCGCGCGGGGGTCCGCGCGCCCCACCACGGGACCCACCTGTTCCGGCACTCCGCCGCCACCGAGATGCTCCGCCGGGGCGCGACGCTGGATCAGATCCAGACGGTGTTGCGGCACGCCTCGCCCGAGACGACGCTGCAGTACGCCAAGGTCGACGTCGAGGCGCTGCGGGCGATCGCCCAGCCGTGGCCGGGGGGCGCGTCATGCTGATCAAGGACGCGGAGTCGTACGTGGCGCTTCGCCGCGGGATGGGCTTCGCCCTGCGATTCATCGGGCCGCTCGTCTTGGATTTCGCGCGATTCGCCGCCGAGCACGGCGACCGCCGCGTGCGCACTCGGACGGCGATCGACTGGGCGAGGCGTGCGCGTTCTCCGGCGAGGCGCGAGTTCCGCCTTCGAGTCGTCGTCGGGTTCGCCCGGCACATGCACGCCGAGGATCCGCGTCACCAAATTCCACCCTACGGTCTGCTGGGACCGACCCGCCACCCGCGACCGACGCCGTTCATCTTCACGCCCGAGCAGATCCGATCGCTGGTACAGGAGACACATCGCCTCGGCCCCGTCCCGTCGCTGCGGCGCGATACTTACGCGACGCTCATCGCGCTCCTCGCCGCGACCGGACTGCGCGTGTCCGAGGCACTCGCTCTTCGGGTCGACGATCTCACGTCCGACGGTCTCCTCGTTCGCAACACCAAATTCCGCAAGAGCCGCCTCGTGCCGCTGCATCCCACCGTCGATGACGGGCTTCGTCGATACCTCGCGCTCCGGACGCATCCGCGTGGCGACCGCATATTCGTTCATCCCGGCGGCCGCGCGCTTCCCTACGCCATCGTCCATTGGACGTTCGCCCAGCTCGTACGCAAAGTCGGTATCGGCGCTGCGGCGGGCCAGCCACGCCCGCGGCTCCATTGCTTGCGACACACGTTCGCCGTGCGCGCACTCGAGGCGTGCAAGGGGGACCGACTTCGCATCGCGCGTCATCAGCTCGCCCTCGCGACCTACCTGGGCCATGCGCACATCGAGAGCACGTACTGGTACCTGCAGTCGACACCCCACCTGCTGCGCGGCATTGCCCGCCGATGCGAGAGGCTCGCCCTCGGAGACGGGCCGTGACCACGCCCATCGCACCGCACATCACCGCCTTTCTCCGGGTGCACCTCCCGGTCACGCGCGCGGCGAGCCCGCACACCACCGACAGCTACGCCTACGCATTTCAGATGCTGTTCGCGTTCGCGAGCGCGCGTCTCAAGGTGGCTCCGTCGGACCTGACCGTCGAGCAGATCGACGTGCCGCTCATCTTGGCCTTCCTCGACAACCTGGAGAGCAAGCGTCGCAACGCACCAAGCAGTCGCAACGCTCGACTCGCGGCGGTCCGCTCCTTCTTCCGGTTCGTCGAGCATCGGGTCCCGTCTGCGCTGCACCAGGTGCGTCGCGTCCTCGCGATCCCCGTCAGGCGCACGACGAGTCGACTGGTGACGCACCTCGATCGCAGCGAGATGCAGGCCATCCTCGATGCACCGTCACCCTCCAGCCGCATGGGCGTACGGGATCGCGCGATGTTGCACGTGGCGTTCGCTGCGGGACTGCGCGTATCCGAGCTCGTCGGCCTTCGCCTCGACGATCTCACGCTGCAACCGTGGGCAGCCATCCGCGTTCGCGGCAAGGGTCGCCGCGAAAGGGTGCTGCCCCTCTGGAAGGAGACCACCACCGCCGTGCGGCACTGGCTGTCAGTCCGTCGCGAGGTGCCCACTGTGGAGCTGTTCGTCAATGCGCGAGGCGGACAGCTGACGAGGTCGGGCGTCGAGTACCTGCTCGGCAAGTACGTCGCGCTCGCGTCTCGGACCCACGCCTCGCTCAAGGGCAAGCGCATCTCTCCCCACGTGCTTCGCCACACGTGCGCGATGCTCACGCTGCAGGCCACGCGCGATGTGCGCAGGGTCGCGCTCTGGCTCGGCCACGCCAGCGTGCAGACGACCGAGATCTACCTCCGGGCGGACCCGTCGGAGAAGCTCGAAGCGATCGCCACCGTCGCGCCCATGCGTCTTCGGCCCGGAAGATTCCGCGCACCTGACAAGTTGCTGGAGTCGCTCCGGAGCCCGCGTGGTCCCGTACGTCCCGGCGAGCGATAGCCGTACGCCGCGCCATCCGTTCCGCCTTCGCTCCCGTCCGCCTCCGCCCTCTTCTCAGCTCGCCACCTGCCCCTTGGTCGTACGTCGCGAGACTTGCCGCCGGTCGGGGACATCGGCGCTCCGTCACGCCAGCCCAGAGGCTGCTGGCATGCCGGCCGCCTCGACCCACTCCCTCTGGCTGCGCCGTCGCAACTCGTGGCGCCGTTCGCCCAGCCGCCGCGGGCGGTTAACCGGCTGGTCGAAGGCGGCCAGCTCCAACCAAGGAAAAGACAATGGCTCGCAACATGAAAGAGATCTTCGGCATCGTGAAGCGCAACGAGAGGAACTACTGGACGCGCATCGGCGTCGCGTTCGAGAACACCCGCGACGGCAGCTGGAACCTGCTCTTCGACTTCCTCCCGACCAACAGCAGCACCACGGTTCAGCTCCGCGACCCGAAGCCGGCCGACGCGGAGGACGTCGCCGCCGTCAGCGCGTCGTAGCCCTCCCGAGGGGGCCCGGGACACCGGGCTCCCTCTTCTTCTTCTTCTTCTTCTTCCCCGACGCTGACGATTATGCCGAGTCCCCAATCGGCACCGCGCCCGAAACGGCAACCATCCCCGCGGTCAGCGTCGCTCGGCGTGGAAGTCGCCGCATAATGTGGCACTCCGCATAGCGTCGCTTATGCGGTGCTCTGCATAAGCGACGGGTCCTGGAACCTCCGATTCGATTACCTTCCCTCCAACATGGCCGACACCACCATCCAGATGCGGGCCTTCGACCCGCGCAGCGAGGAGCAGCCCAGCGCCTGACCGGAAGAGCGACCCACCTGGCGGGCGTGAGCGAGAGCTCGCGCCCGCTCGGCGCGTTCCATGACCGGCTCCCGCGGCATTCACGTCCTCGAGCCCAGAAGGGAAGAGTCGACGCTTGCCGCGCCCCTCGGAGACCCGAAGCCTACGGCGGGCTCGACGCCCGTAAAGGACGCTTCCCTGCCGGTCGCGCCGCGGAGGCGGCTCGCTGACGCGAGTCCTTGACCGCCGTCTCCGCGCGCCGTGGCAATCCCGCGCGGCGAGGGGCGAGGGACGGCCGTGGCTTGCCGCTCGCCGCGGAGGCGGCTCGGGGTTCGGGACTGGCCCTACCCGGAGAGCCCCCGGAACGAGAAGCGCTGGGCGGGCATCAGCACGTCGCCGGCTGGCGGGCCGGAGGCGTCACGGGAGCGCCGCGGGCCACGGGTGGACGAACACGGCTTGCAGAACGGCCTGCCATGTCGTCAGGCGCTCCATCTCGCTCTTCGGGCGCGGGGGAACACTCGGCGCCGATCCCCAGAACCCGCGACCGGGCTCCGGCGGATCGCCCTTCAGAACGACCACGGCTGAGAGCGCGGGGGCTGCCGCCGCGTGCAGCCACTGGTTCAACGCCCCCAGCGGCGCGTCCCAGCTACCGTGCGGCTCGAACCAGTCGCCC
>DATCBD010000108.1:0-11551 GCA_036512155.1 Gaiellaceae bacterium
CGTCGTCACCGCGTGCACGGCGAAGGCGGCGAGGCAGCTGTCGAGCCGCGCCAGAGACATCGCGAGCGCGCCGAGGGCGGAGCCGTCGTCGTCGCGGGCCACGTTGAGGATCCGGGGGCCGGCCGGATTGCCGTCGAACCACCAATCGAACTCGGCCTCGGACATCGAAGTCCCGTACGTCTCTCGCATCAGCGCGAGAAACTCGTCGCGCCCCGCGGGCTCGACGATCACCGCGACGTCGTGCCGAGCGCGGCGTTGAAGAGCCGTCGAGCGTGCGTCCCGGTGACCGTGTCCTTGATCGAGATCAGATCGCAAGCCCCAGCAAGGACGAGCTCGAACGTCCGAGGCGAATACGGTTCGACGTTGTAGCGGCGTAGCTGAAGGGGATCGCTCTGCGCCGTATTCGCGCCGGAGACCGCCGTGAAAGCGATGTCGTACCCGGCCTGCTTCACGAGGCTCGGATGGACCGGCTTGTAATCCGCCTCCGAGCCCTTCACGTACGAAAACGCTCGTACCCGACGACCGAGCCTCTCCTCGAGCTGCAGCTTCGAGATCGCAATCTCGCGTGCCGCCTCGTCGATCTCGAGCTCTGCTAGCGGCTTGTGGCTGATGCCGTGCGACTCGATGCGAACGCCGTAGCGCTCGAGCTCGCGGATCTCGTCCCAGTCGACGGTGGGGTTGTGAACACCGTGAGCAGCGAGGTAGCGCTCATGGGGGAGCGGCTGCGTGTCGCCGATGTACGCGATCGGCACGAACTGCACGGCCGAGTAGCCGTGACGCTGCAACACCGGCGCGGCATTGACGAGGTTGTCCCGGTACCCGTCGTCGAACGTGATGAGGACGGCGCCCTCGGGCAGCGGCTCTCCGCGGCCGTAGTGGGCGAGCACAGCGTCGAGGTCGACGACGCGATATCCGAGCTCCGCGAGCTGCGCCATCTGCTCGTCGAACAGTGACACCGGCATCGACATCCGGTTGTTCAGGAGGTCGTTGACCTTGTGGTACATGAGCACGCGAAGCGTGCGGCCGTCGCCGTTGACGGCGCCGAGACCGTTCGCCGTCTCGCCGATCGTGCGATAGACGGCATTCTTGAGAACCTGCTTGACCTGTTCGCGCAGGACCGGCACGCGCTCAGGGTAGCCCGCTGAGAGCGGCCGCGACCACCGTTGCGACCTTGTCGGCGTACTCGGCCGGCGTCACCGCGAGCCGCTCGCCCTTGGCCCTCGCTGCGGCTGCCAGGCGGGCGGCGAGCTCACCGTCGCGCAAAACGCGGACGAGCGCCGCGGCGAGCGCGTCCGGGGCGCCGGGTTGGACGAGCAGGCCGTCAGTCCCGTCCTCGACGAGATCGGGGATTCCGCCCGCGTCTCCGCCGACCACGCCTCGGCCGCGGCACATCGCCTCGATGACGACCCGGCCCAGGCCCTCGGCCCGGGAAGGCAGGCACAGCAGCGTCGCCTCGTCGAGCGCACGCGCGACGCCGGTTGCGTCAAGCGACTCGGTCCAGATCGCACCCGCGCCGGCGAGCCCGCGCGCGAGCGGCGCGAGCGTGCCGCGGCCGACGACGTGGAGCTGTGCGCCCGGTACTGCAGCCCTGACCCTCGGCCAGGCGTCGGCGAGCGCGTCGAAGCCCTTGTAGCGCTCGAGCACGCCGACGAAGAGCGCGTGCGGCCGCGCCGGGAGGGCGGCGGGTGGGTCGGCGAGAAAGATCTCGCGGTCGACGAACGGCGGGAACTCACCCGCGGGCTCGCGTCCCAGCCCGCGCACGAGCGAGCTCGTGAACGGCGACAGCGTGCGAACGGCATCCGCCCTCCGGACGGCGAGCGGGCCGAGCGCGTCGTTGAGCGGCGTGAGCAGTCTCCGAGCGGGCGATCCGTACAGGCGGGTGGCCGCGTGCCAGTCCCCTTGCACGTCGAGCACGAGCTTCGTGTCGACGTGCGCGAGCCTGCGCGCGGCCATGAATGCAGTCGCCTCGTGCACGCCCTGCACGACCGCGACATCCGGCCGGAACGCGCGCAGCTCGTGCGCGATCCGCAACGGGAGCCAGAGGTAATAGCGCGGGCCATCGAGGATCGATGCCGGGGCCGCCAGGGCCATCCTGTCCGTGCTCGCCGGCGAGCCGCGCTGCGCGGCTGCGACGATCCGGTAGTCGAGGCGCTCGCCGACTGCGTCCCACTTCCGCCGTTGCGTGTCGTCCAGCGGCAGGCGGAAGCGCTCACGCGAGACGAAGAGCGTTCTCGGCTTCATCGGCGCATCGCGGCCACCACCGCATCGGCCCAATGATCGACGGAGTGCTCCGCCTCGACCCGTGCGCGCAGCTTGTGCCGCTCGCCGGCGGGCAGCGCCGCGGCGGCTCGGACCGCTGAGGCGAGCCCGGCGGGATCGCCGTCGATGAACCGGAGCGCCGGGGGCAGGAGCCGGTCGAACACAGGTGATGCCGCCGCGACGGGCGTGCAGGCGGCCAGTGCCTCGAAGACGACCTTGTCCGCGCTGGCGCCGTGCGTCGCATTGACGAGGACGTTCGCCTCGGCGAGCAGCCGTGGTACGTCGCCTCGCGGGACCGCGTCGAGGAGGCGCACGCGCCCCTCGAGACCGAGCTCACGCGCGAGCGCGCCGAGCCGGGCACGGATGAACGCGTCGTTCGCCGTCGCCTCCTCCCCGCACACGGTCAGCTGCGCGCCGCGCAAGGCGGGCAGCGCTCGAACCGCGACATCGTGCCCCTTCACCTCCGAGTAGCGCCCGAGCGAGAGAAGGCGCAAGCCGTCGTGGCCCGGTCGCTCGGCACAGTCGAAGAGGGCGGTCTCGATCCCGTGCCCGATCGAGCGCACCTTCGACGAGGCGATCGGAACGCTGCGCGCGTCGACGCTGAGGATCGTGTCCACCACGCGTGTGGCCCTGCCGAGGTTCGCACCGCCGCTCTGCTGCGTGAACCAGAGAAGCACCGAGACGTTCAACGGACGTAGAAGCGGCGCGGCCAAGAGCGCGTAGACCGGCGACATGTGCGCCAGGAACGCGGTCGGCCGCCCGCGCACGAGTTCGCGCGCCAGCTGCGCCTCGAAACGCAGGCCGCGCAGAGCTTGCGCCGGCGCTGCGAAGCTGCGGAACCGAACGTTCGCGGGCAGGTCGACGAGCGACGCACTCGCCGCGAAGACGACGACCTCGTCCACGCGCGAGGCGAGCGCGCGCACCATTCCCGCCGCCGCGCCGAGAGTCGGGTGCGCCGAGTCGACCTGTTGCGTGGCGAACAGGAGGCGCGTCACCGGCACATCTCGTCGACGAGCGACCGCATGCGAGCGGCGAACTGCTCCGGCGTCTGCAGCCACCGGCCGGAGGCGGCGAGGGCGCCGGCGCCAAGCGTCTGCGCGAGCCCCGGCTCCGACAGCGCCCGCACGAGCGCGTCCGCGAGCGTCCCCGCGTCGCCGGGCGCGACGAGGAGCCCGCTGACGCCGTCCTCGACGATGTCGGGGATGCCCCCGGCACGCGATCCGACGACGCCGCGCCCGCGCGAGAACGACTCCATCGCCACGCGCGGCAGCCCTTCGGAGAACGACGGCAGCACGAGCACCGCACTCTCGTCGAGCGCTGAGGCGATCTGCTCCGACGGGAGCCACTCGTCCCACCGCACCTGCTGCGGAAGATCGCGGACGAGCCGCTCCAGCAACGCGCGCTCGCGCCCGCGACTGACCACGTGCAGCGCTGCGTCGGGAAGCTGCGCGGCGACCCGTCGCCACGCGTCCACGAGGCCCTGAACGTTCTTGTAGCGCTCGGCCACGCCGACAAAGAGCGCGCGCTGCACGTCCGGCACGGGCACCGGGGGCGATGCGGTGAACGCGGAAGTGTCGGAGTACGTCGTGAACGTCGCCGCGGGCTCGACGCCGACGCTGCGTACGAGCGAGGTGGTGAAGGGGCCGACCGTGCGGACCGCGTCCGCCGCACGCACGGCCACGCGCGCCACCGTCAAGCTCGCGGGCTCGAGGAGCCGGCGGAGCGGCGAGCCGTACAGCGTCGTCGCGGTGCGCCAGTCGCCGTGCACCTCGAGCAAGACGCGAGCCGGGACGTGCGCGAGCGCCCGGCCGACGAGCGCGGCGCCTGCCTCGTATGGGCTCTGTGCGACGACGACGGCGGGCCGGAAGGACCGGAGCTCCCGCGCCACATGCACCGGCAGCGAAACGTAGAACGCCGGCGAACGGGCCGGGACGAGATGGAAGCGCTCGTCGCTGCCGTCGCCGGTCGCGAGCACGCGCACGTCGAGCTCAGCCGCGAGCGCGTCCCACTTGCGCGCAACCTGCGGCTCGAGCGGAAGCCGGTAGCGCGTTCGGCTGACGAAGAGGACGCGAGGCCTCATGCCGCGGCCGCATCGGCGAGGGCTTGCTCGATCCGGCCGAATACGGACTCGCGATCATAGGACCGCACCGAGCCGGCGGCGGCTGCTCGTAGCCGTTCCCTCAGTGCATCGTCGGAAACGTAACGGCGCACGGCTGCGGCGAGCGCGTCGCCATCGCCCGACGGAACGAGCAGCCCATTCTCGCCGTCGTGGACGACCTCGGCGACGCCGCCGACGGCCGTCGAGATGACGGGCGTGCCGGCCGCGAGCGCCTCGACGACCGTGTGCGGAAAGTTCTCCCAGCTCGAGGACAGGATCGAGGCGTCGGCGGCGCGGAACAGCTCGAGCACCCGGTCGCGCGGCAGCGCCCCGAGGAATCGAACGCGGTCCCCGAGCGCCAACTCGCGGCCGCGCCGTTCGACCGGCTCGCGCTCGCCGTCACCCGCGATGAAGAGCGAGACGCCGTCGACGGCGGCGACGGCCTCGAGCGCGAGGCCGAGCGACTTCTGTGCCGTCAGCCGCCCGGCGAACGCGAGCGTCATGCCGTTCATGCCGAAGTCGCGACGGAGCTCTTCGCGCGACGCAAGCTCGGGCAGGCGCGGCGCCGGGTTCGGCAGCACGCTCACGCGAGCCGCAGGCACCCCCCACGTCATCGTCAACGTCCGCAGGTACTCGCTCGGGCAGAACACGTGCGCTGCGCGCCGAAGTTCGACGTCCCGGGCGAGCCGGAGGGCAGCGACGCGGAGGCCGCCCCGAGCGCCCTGGAACGCATCGACGTCGCCGGCGACGATCCCCCGGCGCCGTGCGCGCTCGAATGCGGGATCGGCGGTGAGCTTCAGCACGTACGGCCGCCCGGCTGCTGTCGCGCCGGCGAAGCTGCGCCCGAACATCCCGGTCGTGTACACGACGTCCGCCCGGCGCGCGCACTCGCGAATGACCGCGACACCGCGAAGGTGCCTGACACCAGGGCGCAGGGACCGCGGCACCGCGGTCACCGGGTACGCACGCCACTCAGGCGGCCGCAACGCGGTCGTAACGACCTCCACGGCGTGGCCACGCTCGTGCAGGAAGTCGGCGACCTCCGGCGCATGGCTCGCGGGGCCG
Organism: Gaiellaceae bacterium; assembly: GCA_036512155.1. Classification (GTDB taxonomy): domain Bacteria; phylum Actinomycetota; class Thermoleophilia; order Gaiellales; family Gaiellaceae; genus Palsa-739. Next base: position 5,423 of record DATCBD010000108.1, read on the forward strand.
CCGATGTCGGGCGGCCAGATCCCCGAGACGACGACGACCTTCACGTCGTTAGTCCAACGACGTCGGGCTCGAGCGGTGCATGCCCGGCCGGCGCCGGCTCCTTCCGGATGCGCGCGTACAGCACCGCCCATGTGAGCGCGAACACGACGCTCGACACGAGCACGGCCGCAGCCGCACCGCTCGCACCCCAGAACCAGCCGAACGCGATGGCGAGGGGCAGCAGGACCGCGGTCTCGATGCCGTGCGTCCAGATGCGCAGCTTCGGCCGTCCGACGGTGACGGCGAACGACTTCGACCAGCCGACGACGAACTGCACCGCTCCTGCGGCGACGATGATGCGCGCCGCCTGGACTGCGCCGAGGTTCTTCGACTCGAACAGGAGCCGCACAATCTGCGGCATGAAGACAAGCATCGGCGGCAGCAGGATGACGCCGCCGATCGCGGCCAGCACGGTGTAGCGACGCACGCCGGCAAACACGCGATCGCTGCGACCGTGCTCCCAGTCGCGCGTCTGGTCGGCGAGGAGCACGAGCCGGATCGGAGCGGACACAGCGTTGAAGCCCGTCTGCGGCGACTGCGCGACCCGGTAGAAGCCGACCTGGCTCGCGGTCGACACGGTACCGAGCAGCATCGGCGTGAGGGTTCCGCGCAGCGAGACGACGCCGGTCGCAACGCTCGACTGCGCGACGAAGCGCAGGATCTCCCGCGCATCCTCGTCGAGTGGACGGACGTCGCGCCTCGGAAAACGGCGGAAGGCCAACGCGCCGGCGACGCCGACTGCGGCGCTTGCGATCACCTGCGCGATCACGATCGCCGCGATCGTCCACGTCAGGCTGAACTGCGTCCCGATCGCGACCGCTGCGAGTCGCAGCGCCATCGAGAGCGCGAGGAACGTCCCGCGGATGTCGTAGCGACCGCGGAGCATGAGCGGGACAGCGGCCATCCCCTCGGGCGACTGCGCGAGCGGGAGGAGTGCCGAGATGAGGAGCGGCGTCCGCAGCTCGGGGTGGCTGAACACGGTCCCGGCGCCGAAGGCCAGCCCAACGAGCGCCCCGCCCGCGAGCACCGCCCCGACGACCTTGAAGACGAACGTGCGCCGGAAGAGGCGCCGCAGCCGCCCCCAATCCTCGCGGGCGATATAGCGGAAGCCGAACTTGATCAGCGCCTCTTCGATGGTCAGGTCGAGCAGCGTCTGGAAGAAGCCCGCCGACGCGATGACGAGCGTGTAGAGACCGAGGAGCTCGGTGGAGAAGACGCGCGCCGCGACGAGCGTGGCGAGGAAGCCGAGGACGATCGAAGCGTACGTGCCTGCCGCCGCACCGGCACGGCGTCGGAGGACGGAGCCGTCCATCAGAGCGCCAGTGTAGTGAGGCGCTCCGGCGGGCCACGATTACACTCGGGCGCGTGCGCTCGCCCGCAGCAGCCCTCGACGGCGCACCGCGCACGCGGCGGCTGGCGCTGCTCGCGGACGTGACGCCGGGCGCGGTGGTCCTTGCTGCCGCGCTGCCGATCGTCTTCCTTCATCTCCGCTATCAGCCCGATGTGGTCGTCGGCAGAGCGACCGTCAAGCTCTCGGACGTCGCGATCCTCCTCGTCGCGGTCGCCGCGGCCTGGACGGCCGTCAGGCTCGGCTGGGCGCCGCTACGGCCCGGGCTCGCGGTGTGGGTGGCCGGGATCGCGTTCCTGGCCTGGCTCGTGGCAGCCGTCTTCTACCCGCTGCTCTCGTCTCGGGCCTACGACTGGAAGACGCATCTCGTCACAGCGGGCGAGTACTGCGAATACGCGCTGCTCGCGCCGGCGGTGCCGCTGCTCGTGCGGCGGCGCGCAGACGCGCTGCTGACGCTCGGCGCGCTCGTCGCGTGGACGGTGGTCGCAACGGTCGTCGGCGTGCTGCAGTGGGCCGGGTGGAACATCGCTGCCGGCTGGGGGCAGGGACGCCGCGAGCCGTCATTCCTCGGCACACACGACTTCGCCGCGCTCTCCGGGATGACGCTCGGTGTCGGGATGGTCGCGCTCCTCTGGGGCGTGAGCGGAAGGTTCCGCACGGTTGCCTGGCTCGGGGTCGTGACCGGTGTCATCGGCTTCGTCCTCGGCGGCGCGACCTCCGGCGTCGCCGGCCTGGTCTGCGCGGCAGTCGTCGCCGTCTTCGTCGCCCTGCGGCGCGGGCTCGCGCGGCGCGCGGCGCTCGTGGGAGCGATCGGAGCCACCCTGCTCGGGACGCTCGGCGTCGTCGTCCTCCGCTCAGGCGACTTCGGCCAGTTCTTCAGCTTCCTCGGCGTGCGCCACACGAGCGCGGCGGCGGCGAAGAACATCGAGACGTATCCGCAGCACACCGTGCTCGCGTACATCGGCCTCCGCATCTGGCTGCACCACCCGATCGTCGGCGCGGGGTTCGAAGCGTCGAAGGAGTTCGCGACCTACGGACGCGAGCTGCCCGCCGCCCACAAGCGGTTCCCGAAGGTGTCCCCGCTCTCGTTCCCTGCCTCGACGCGCAGCTACGGCATCCAGGACCTCTACATCCAGGCGCTCGCGGACCTCGGCGTCATCGGCTTCGTGCTGCTCGTCGCCCTCTTCGCGGCCGGCATCTGGCTCGGGCTCAAGGCGGCGCTGCGCGCGCCGCCCGCAACCGCGTTCGCCGCGCTTCTGGGAGCCTTCTGGCTCATCATGGCGCTCGGCTTCTGGGGCACGCAGGACTTCGTCGCCGGAATCCCGATCGATGCGGTCACGTGGCTCGCCTTCGGAACTGCAGTGACATGCTTCGGAGAGGCCGCGGCCTGATGGCCCGAGCACTCGTCACCGGAGGCGCGGGCTTCATCGGATCGAACCTCGTCCGCGCGTTGCTGGACCGCGGCGACGAAGTGCGCGTCCTCGACAACTTCTCCACCGGGAACCGCACGAATCTCGACGGCCTGGACGTCGAGATTGCCGAGGGAGAACTGCGCAGCTACGAGCGGGTGCACAACGCGGTGCGCGGGAGCGAGGTCGTGTACCACCTGGGTGCGCTCGGCTCGGTACCCCGATCCGTGCAGGATCCACTCACGTCGAGCGCGGTCAACGTCGAGGGCACGTTGAACGTCCTCCTGGCCGCGCGAGACGAGGGCGTGCGACGCGTCGTTTTCTCATCCTCGTCGTCCGTCTACGGCGCGACGCGCGAGCTTCCAGTCCAGGAGTCGCTCCCCGCCGATCCGATCTCGCCGTACGGCGTTGCGAAGCTCGCAGCCGAGCGGTACTGCATCAGCTTCTCGCGCGTCTACGACTCGTTCGAGTCCGTCGTCCTTCGCTACTTCAACGTCTTCGGCCCACGACAGAGCCCCTTCTCGCAGTACGCCGCGATGGTGCCGCTCTTCATCACCGCCATCGCCATCGGCGACCCGGTGACCATCTTCGGAGACGGCGAGCAGTCCCGTGACTTCACCTACATCGAGAACGTCGTCGACGCGACGATGCGCGCTGCGCACGCCGACGGTGCGAACGGGCGCATCTTCAACGTCGCTGCCGGATCGCCGGCGAGCGTCAATACCGTCGCCGAGTCGATCAGCCGCATCGTTGGCAAGCCGTTCGAGCGGACGTATGCCCCGCCGCGCCCCGGCGACATCCGCGACTCCTGGGCGGATGTCTCCGCCGCGCGAGACGTGCTCGGATACATGCCGTCCGTCGACCTCGAGCAGGGCCTGCGCCGCACCATCGAGCACCTTGGCTTCTGACCGGGTGAAGGTGCTGCGCGTGATTGCGCGGCTCAACGTTGGCGGCCCGGCCTTGCATGTCGCCTATCTGACGGCCGGCCTCGCCGAGCGCGGGTACGACACCACGCTCGCCGCCGGAACCATCAGCCGCGGGGAAGAGTCCATGGCCTTCGTCGCGGATGCTCGAGGCGTGACCACCGAGGTGATCGACGAGCTGCACCGGAACATCAGTCCGTTGCGCGACGCGCGCGCTGTCCTCCGGCTCGCCGAACTGATCCGGCGCGAACGCCCGACCATCCTGCATACGCACACGGCGAAGGCCGGAGCCGTCGGCCGTGTCGCCGCATTGCTGGCCGGCCGCGCACGTCCGCCCATCATCGTGCACACGTTCCACGGCCACGTGCTCAGGGGCTACTTCAACTCCTTCGTGACGTTCGGCTTCCGGATGCTCGAACGGCAGCTCGCGCGCATGACGACCAAGCTCGTCGCCGTGAGCCCGGAAGTGCGAGACGATCTCGTCGGGCTGGGGGTCGCGCCGGCGTCGAAGTTCGTCGTGATCCGTCTCGGCATCGACCTCGACCAGCGCGTCGGAGGAGATGTGGGCGGGCGCGCCGAGACACGGCGAGTGCTCGGTCTCGGTGGCGACCCGTTCGTCGTCGGCTGGGTCGGACGGATGACCTCGGTGAAGCGGACCGATCTCGTGGTGCGCGTGTTCCGCGCGCTCCTGGACCGCGACGTCGACGCCCGGCTGATGCTCATCGGCGACGGGCCTGACCGCGACGCGCTCGAACGGCTCGCACACGACCTCGCCGTGATCAAGCGCTGCCTCTTCCTCGGCTATCAGGAGGAGGTGGCACGGTTCTACGACGCGATGGACGTCCTGCTCCTCCCTTCGGTGAACGAGGGCACACCCGTGAGCGTCATCGAGGCGCTCGCGGCTCAGCGGCCCGCCGTAGCAACGCGCGTGGGCGGTACGCCGGACGTCGTCCGGGACGGCGTCGACGGCTTCCTCGTCGACTCGGCCGATCCGGGCGAGCTCGCCAATCGCCTGGTCGAGCTCGCGCGCGATCCCGCGCGCCGCGCCGAGATGGGCGCAGCGGGGCGCGCACGCGTGCTCGAGCGCTACGCCGTCGACCGGCTGGTTGACGACGTCGATCGGTTGTACCGCGAGCTGCTCGCGGAACGCGGCCTGCCGCTACCGGGTTAGCCGCGTGGGACCTTCAGGAACGCGTTCCAAGCCGGCTTCTTCTTGCCAGTGTCCGTTTCGAGGCCGGACTGCCAGCCGCCAAGGTCGGGCTCGTCCTTGATGAGGAACCAGAGCATCATGTCGATGCGTGGGTTCTTCCTCGCGATCGAGTACGCCTGGGTCAGCCATGCTGCTTGCTTCGCGTAGCTGACGCCGAAGAGGCGATCGGGGGGATTCGTCTGGTAGCCGTACTCCGTGATCCACAGATGCTTCGGCCCGTAGAGCTTCGTAATCTCGGCGAGCAGGACGTTGATGTTGCCCAGCTGGATGCGCCTCTTGGTCTTGCCGCTGGGGACGTAGGTCGGCGACTCGTTCGGTGCGGCGTAGTAGGGGTGGTGCGCATATTCGTCGAAGTTCCGCATGCCGGCCTTCTTCGCCGCCACGAGGAATGAGATGGGATCGACGGACGCGCGTGACGTCCCGGGCGCGTCGTTCCCCTTCGGCGCGGTGACGCCGCACGCGACTTGCTCGCCTGGGACAGGACGGCTGACCGCGATCAGCGCCGAGTGGATGCCGTCGTAGACGGCGTTGCAGATGTTTGCGTAGTCGACGGCGCTCTGGATGATCCATTTTCCGCCGGAGCGTACGTACTGCGGCGTGAGGAACACCGGGTTGTTCGGCTCGTTCCATGCGGTCCACATCGTCACGAGCGGCAGGGGCGACGTCGGCGGCGCGAGCGCCGGCTGCTGCTGCCAGCTGGGCGGAACGAAGTAGCCGCTGTACCGCTGGGCCGCCGCGTACGCGAAGTCCTCGAGATCCTTCGGATTGGTCGGGGCGACGTTTCTGCCCTTGCCGCCGTTTGCCCACGAAGGCGTGAAGAGGATCGAGAAGAGGACCTCTATGTGATACGTGGCGGCGTAGCGAACGAGGCGGTCGTAGAGCGACCAGTCGTATGCGGGGTCACCGGGATCGGTCGCGTCCGTCGGCCTCGCGCCGCGCGACACCGCCCACTTCGTCCCGCCCCAGTACAGGTTCACCCGCAGCACCTGGACGTTCAGCGCCTTCAACGCCTGAAATCCCGCGACAGGGTTTCCGTAGAGCGTGTCTGCCTCGTCATTGATGCCGACGATCAGATGGCTCGTGGCGGACGCCGCGTGCTTCCTCGACGAAGCGGGCGCGGCCGATACGGCGAGGCCGGCCGCCGCAACCGCGAGGACGACAGTCAGAGCGATGCGCTTAGACACTGAGTGACTCCCGTTC
>DATCBD010000109.1:0-15697 GCA_036512155.1 Gaiellaceae bacterium
ATCGGGCTGACGATGCCGACGCTCGTCCAGCCGTGCGCGTTCCCGCGCACGAGGCCCCAGACGATGCCGAGCAGGCCGGCGCTCGCGAGCCCGAGCCCCGGCAGGTCGAGACTGGACTCGGCGCTGCGCGTCTCCTCGAGGCGCGCGAGTGCGAGCGGCGCGAGGACGAGGCCGATGGGCACATTCAGCCAGAAGATCCAGTGCCAGGAGATGCCGCTGACGATGGCACCGCCGACGAGCGGGCCGATCGCGATCGCGAGCCCGCCGATGCCGCCCCAGATCCCGAGCGCGAGCGCGCGCCGGTTGGCCGGCACGGCCGCAGAGAGGATCGTCAGCGTCAGCGGCATGACGATCGCGCCGCCGACGCCCTGGAGCGCGCGCGCGATGTCGAGCGTGTTCGCCGACGTCGAGAGCGCCGCCGCGGCGGATGCGCCGGTGAAGAGCAGCAGGCCGAGCACGAACAGCCGCCGGCGCCCGAAGCGGTCGCCGAGCGCCGCACCGGTGAGCAGCAGCACGGCGAACGTCAGCGTGTACGCGTTCACCGTCCATTCGAGCTGCGAGATGGTCGCGTGCAGGTCGCGCCGGATGACCGGCACCGCCGTCGTCACGACGAGGTTGTCGAGGCTGACCATGAAGAGCGCGACCGAGGTGATCACGAGTGTCCAGATCGCCGACCGTTTTTGTGTGTGAGTCATCACTTCCTCCTTTGGCAAAAAAGAGAGGCCTAGAGATCCTTGCCGCAGCCGTCGAGCAGCTCCTGCATCCACGGCTCCGGGTCGTCGGTGACGTGCATCGAGGCCAGGACGTTCAGCATCATCCCGGTGGAGAAGAACTTCCAGACCGAGGGCCAGTCGGCCTCGGACACGCGGCGGACGTACGCGATGAGATCGCCGTAGCCGGCCCGAACGACGGCCCGGATCTCGGGGTCCTCCGAGGCGGCGTACGCCTGCATCTGCGCCCGCAGCCACGTCCGGTTGGTCTCGAGCTGCTCCAGGTACGCCTCGCCGATCGCGTGCAGGGCCTCCTCGCCCCGCTTGCCCTCGGCCGCGCGCTGGAACAGCTCCAGCGTCTCCCGGAAGCAGCGGCTGACGGTGGCCTTGAAGAGCTCCTTCTTCGTCCCGAACAGGCGGAAGAGGTAGGGCTGCGAGATGCCGGCCCGGCGGGCGATGTCCTCCGTGGATGTCCCTTCGAGGCCGCGCTCGGCGAACTCGATCAGGGCCGCCTCGAGGACGTCGTCCTTGCGCTCCGCTGCTGAAAGGCGAACTGCCATGCCCGTAGATTAGTGATGAATCACAAGCTTGTCAAGAGCGTCCGCCACCCGGTCGAGCTCGCCGTCCGTGAGCCGGCCGTGCAGCGGCAGGGCGAGCGCCCGCTCGAAAGCGGCGTCCGCGCCGGGGAACGGCCCCTGGTCGCGATAGGCGCCGAGCCGGTGGAGCGCGTAGGTGCCGATCTGGCAGCCGATGCCCTGTGCGCGCAGCGCCGCCATCACCTCGTCGCGACGGTCGACCTGGACGACGTAGGCCTGCCACCCGTGGCGATCGCCGGGATCGGCGGCCGGAAGGACGACGTCGAGATGCGCGAGCCGCTCGGCATAGCCGGCGGCGATACGCGCACGTGCGGCGAGCAGCTCGTCGAGGCGGCGCAGCTGTGGGATGCCGAGCGCGGCGAGCACGTCGCTCAGCCGGTAGTTGAACGCCGGCGCCGGCATGTCGTCGTACCCGGAGGACGGCGACCAGCCGTGGTGGCGGAGCGAGCGCACGCGCTCGTCGAGCAGCGCGTCGTTCGTGGTGATCGCGCCGCCTTCGCCGGTGGTGACGATCTTGCGGGGATGGAAGGAGAAGCACGCGAGCAGGCCGAGGCTTCCGCACGGTTTGTTGCGGTGTGCCGCGCCGAGCGCGCCGGCGGCGTCCTCGAGCACAGGCACGTCGGGCAGCTCCTCGAGACGCGCGGGCCGGCCGAACAGATGGACGGCGAGCACGGCCTTCGTCCGCGCTGTCACGCGCCGCGCCGCATCCTCGGGATCGATGTTCATCGTCACCGGGTCGACGTCGACGAGCACGGGGCGCCCACCCGCAAGTGCGACGACGTTCGCAGTCGCCGGGAAGGTGTACGCGGGCACGAGCACCTCGTCGCCGTCGCCGATGCCGAGGGCGAGCACGGCCAGGTGCAGCGCGGCGGTGCCCGACGAGACGGCGGCCGCGTGCTCCGTCCCTGCGGCTGCCGCGAGCAGCATCTCGAACTCCTCCACCTTCGGCCCCATCGTCAACTGGCCCGTCTCGAGGACAGCGGCGATCTCGGCGAGCTCTTCCTCGCCGACGTCGGGGAACGCTAGGCGGATGCCAGCTGCCTGCTGCGGTACCACGCGATCGTCCTCTCGAGGCCTTCGTCCAGGTCGACTTCCGCCTCGAAGCCGAGCAGCTCACGCGCCTGGCCGACATTCGGGCTGCGCACCTCGACGTCGGCGTAGTGGAGCGGCTGGAAGACGATCTCGCCCGGGCAGCCGGTGAGTCGCCTGATCCGCTGCGCGAGGTCGAGGATCGTCACGACGGAGCGGTCGTTGCCGATGTTGAAGCTCTGCCCGACCGCCTCCGGCCGCTCGAGGCAGAGAAGGACGGCGCGCACCATGTCGTCGACGTAGCACCACGCGCGGATCTGCGAGCCGTCGCCGTGGATCGTGAGGTCGCGGTTCGAAAGGGCTGCCTCGATGAACGCACGGATCGCGCCGCCGCCGATCTGCCCCGGCCCGTACACGTTGAACGGGCGCACCGTGACGGTCGGAAGCTCGAGCTCGTCGTGGTACGCGTGCGCCATGTGCTCGCCCGCGAGCTTCGAGACGGCATACGTCCAGCGCGCCTCGCCGACCGAGCCGATCGTGGACACGTGACCCTCGTGCACGTTGTCGGCGTGCGTGCCGAAGACCTCGCTCGTCGAGAAGTCGACGAAGCGCTCGAGCGACCCGATGGTCGCAAGCGCAGCCTCGAGCACGTTGTACGTGCCGATCATGTTCACGCGCATCGTCCGCACCGGGCTCTCGCGCACGGTGTCGACGCCGGCGATCGCAGCGCAGTGGACGATGTGCGTCGCGCCCTTCGTCGCCTCCGCGACGTGCTCCGCGTCGAGGACGTCGCCCTGGACGAAGGTGAAGTTCGGATGCTCTCGCAGCTCGGTGGTGCTGAGCGCGTCCCGGTGCAGGTTGTCGTACGCGATCACCTCGTTGTCCTCCACGAGCAGTCGCCCGAGAGTGGTCGCGATGAAGCCCGCGCCGCCGGTGACGAAGACGCGCTTGCCGTGCAGGGACATGGCGGTCACTCTAGCCTCCGACTGGTGGAGGATTTCGTCGAGCAGGTCTGGCGGCTCGTGTTGCGGCGCGGCCCGGATCCGGACGCGGTCGAGCGGCTTCGACGCGGCGACGTCTCGCGATCGCGGCTCGTCCGTGAGCTCGTCGAGAGCCGCGAGTTCGAGCGCATCGAGCTGCTCGACGACGGGCTCGCGCGAGCGCGCTCCGAGCGGGGACGCCGCGGCCGTCCGCGGGAGCTGAAGGCGCCGGCCTGGAGCGACGAGCGCGCCATCGAGATCCCGTGGGTGCTGTCGCGCTATGCGGGCGAATCCCGAGTGCTCGACGTCGGCACGGCACATGCGGAGCAGGCGTACGTCGAAGGGCTCCGCGACCTCGGGGCCTCCGATCTGGTCACCGTCGACCTCGCCCAGCCCGCCGACGTGATCGCGGACGTGCGCAGCCTGCCGTTCGAGGACGGCAGCTTCGAGCTCGCGCTCTGCATCTCGACGCTCGAGCACATCGGCCGCGACAACGCTGTGTACGGCGTCGAGGACGCGCCTGACGACGACGGCCAGGCAGCGGCGCTGCGCGAACTGCGCCGGGTGCTCACGGACGCCGGCCGCCTGCTCCTGAGCGTGCCGACCGGGGAGCACGAAGACCACGGCTGGCATCTGCAGCGCGCGCCGCTCGAATGGATCGCGCTGTTCGAGCGGAACGGCTTCATCGTCTTCGAGGACGAGCTGTACCTCCACGCTGATGACGGCTGGCGCACCGCGACGCTGGTCGAAGTCGAGGGAGCGCGATACGGCGACGTCGCCGCCGGCGCGGTGCTCGTCGCCGAGCTCCGGCCGAAGCGTTTGGCCGAGAAGCTGCGGCTTGCCGTCCGCGACGCGTGGCATCGCGACGAGCCCCGCCGGAGCACGGCACCGTAAGGTCTGCGCGTGGACGACGACCCGAGGCAGGATGCCGAGCGCCTCCGTGCGCCCTCGCCGACGGAGGCCGGCGCGCGCGGCCTGCGCAGGCGGCTGCAGTACGCGGCGGCCGCGCCACTCGCCGCCGGGCAGCGGAGCTTCAACGGCGTCCTCCTGCGGCTGTTCGATGCGCTCTCGAGCCGCGTCGACGACGCGGCGGCGCGGTCGCTCGCCGCGGAGCGCCGCGTCTCCGAGCTGGAGGAGCGGCTCCTCCGGCTCGAGCGGCGCCCTGCCGGAGCCGTGCCGGACACCGTCGCGCCACAGCCGCGCGCCGCAGCGCTGCCGGACTACTTCGCCTTCGAGTCGCGCCTGCGCGGAGCCGTGGCCGAGGTGCGCGAGCGCCAGCGCCCGTACGTCGAGCGGCTGCGGGGCCACGCTCCCGTACTCGACCTCGGCTGCGGGCGCGGCGAGCTGCTCGCGCTCCTGCACGTCGCCGGGATCGAGGCGCGCGGCGTCGACGCGAACGCGGACATGGTCGCCTTCGCACGCGCCGAGGGCCTCGCCGTCGAACAGGCGACCGCGCACGAGGCGCTCGAGGCCTGCGCGGACGGGTCGCTCGGCGCCGTCGCTGCGCTCCAGCTGCTCGAGCACCTGCCGCCTCCCGACCTCGTCTCGCTCCTCGATCGCGCGCACGCGAAGCTCCGCGTCGGCGGGCTCCTGATCGCGGAGACGATCGACCCCTCGTCGGTCGCCGCGCTGCGGAACTACTACGCCGACCTCACGCACGCGCAGCCGCTCGTTCCGGAGACGCTCGAGCTGCTCGTGCGCGGCGCAGGGTTCGGGGAGACCGAGACGATTCACCTGAACGACGACCTCGACTACGCGATCGTCGCCCGGCGCTGAATAGAGTCGGGCCCGTGAAGGGCAAGACCGTCCTCTTCGTCGGCGCAGGCCGCCACCAGCGGCGGGCGATCCTCCGTGCCAAGGAGCTCGAGCTGCGGGTGGTCGCGGTCGACCGCAACCCGGACGCGCTCGGTTTGCAGGCGGCCGACGTGGGCGAGGTGGTCGACTTCCAGGACCTGGACGGCGTAATCGACGTCGCGCGCCGCCACGGAGTCGACGGCGCGCTGACCGTGTCGGCCGACCGCGCGGTGCCGATCGTCGCCGCCGTCGCCGAGGAGCTCGGTCTCCCCGGCATCGGCACCGAAGTCGCTCACCTGATGACGCACAAAATCGCGATGCGGCGGAGGCTCGCCGAGGCCGGCGTGCCGCAGCCGCGCTTCGCCGCCGCTCGCGACCTCGCTTCGGCGCACGCAGCAGCGGAGACGGTCGGCTTTCCCGCGGTGCTGAAGCCGGCCGACTCGGGCGGCCAGCGCGGCATCTTCCATCTCGAGTCGCTCGACGACCTCGACGCGCACCTGCACGCGGCCCTCGCAGAGTCGGCGGGTGGGGAGGTCGTGCTCGAGCGCTTCCACGACGGCCTGGAGCTGAACGGGCTCGTCATCGCCCGCGGCGGCGAGGCAGAGGTGCTGACACTCTCCGACCGCCTGCGCCCGCCGGGCATCGGCTTCGGCGTCGGCTGGATCCACGTCTACCCGACGACGATCTTCGGCGACGTGCTCGCGGAAGCGGAGCGGGTCGCCGCCCATGCGACGCATGCGCTCGGGCTGCGCGACGGCATCGCCTTCCCGCAGCTGCTCGTCACCGACGAGGGCGTGCTCGTCATCGAGGTCGCAGCACGCATCCCGGGCGGGCAGATGGCGGACCTCGCACGGCACGCCGTCGGTGTCGACCTGGTCGAGGTCGCGCTGCGCCAGGCGCTCGGCGAGCCGGTGCCCGACGCCGTCGCGCGCGCCCAGGTGCAGCAGCCGCTCGCCATCCGCTTCCTCACCGCGTCGCCCGGTCCGCTGCCGACCGGCCGCGTGATCAGCATCGGTCCGCTCGATCCCGTGCTCGCCGCGCCCGGCGTCGTGCAGGCGGACACATATCTGGTGGAAGGCGAGACGATCCGGCCCGTGCGGCTCGACGGCGACCGACGCGGCTACGTGATCGCGATCGCGGACACGAACGTCGAGGCACTCCAGCGCGCGGAGTCCGCGGCGCGGCTCCTCCAGGTAGAAGTGGAGCCGGCATGAGCTGCGCGTTCGATCTGACGCACTACCGCGAGCTGCTCGCGGCCGGCGACTACACGTGGGCGACATTCGACCGCGAGCCGCGCGCAGGCGACCTCTTCCTGCGGCACGACGTCGACCTCTCGCTCGACGCGGCGCTCGCGATGGCGCGGATCGAGCAGGAGCTCGGCGCGCGTACGACGTACTTCCTGATGACGGAGAGCCGCTTCTACAACCTCGGCTCGCACGCGGGCCGCGACGCGATCGCGGAGCTGCGTGAGCTCGGCCACGCAGTCGGCCTGCACGCCGTCTACCCGAACGCTCGGCTCGACGAGCGCTTCGACCCGGTGATCGCGTGGCACAACCCCGACCCTGAATACATGTCGGAGCCGATCGACGGCGCGGTGAATGCCATGCAGTCCCCGTGGTTCACGCCCGGGCACTACCGGTCCGACTCGAACCACCACTGGCGCGAAGGCTGCCCGCACGACGAGCTCGCATCCGGTGCGCTCGATTGGCTCCAGCTGCTCGTCCATCCCGAGATCTGGGTGTACGAAGGGACGACCATGCGCGAGACGATGGAAGCGATGCTGGAGGCGAAGCGCAACGAATGGGTCGAGGCGCTCATCGACGACCGGATCGACATGACATGACGACGATCCTCGTCACCGCCGCCGGCGCGCCCGGAGCCGCAGCGCTGCTGCGCGGCCTGCGCGAGAACGGCGAGCGCGAGGTGCGGCTCGTCGGCGTCGACATGTCGGAGCGCTCGATCGGCCGGCATCTGTGCGACGCCTTCCACCTCGTGCCGCCCGGCTCCGATCCCGGGTACGCCAACGCCATCCTCGAGCTGGTCGAGCGCGAGGGCGCCGACATCGTGCTGCCGCAGTCGTCGTTCGACCTGCCCGGCCTCGCGGCTGCGCGCGGACGGTTCCCCGTGCCCGTGCTCGTGTCGGCGCCCGAGACGGTGCGGCGCTCGAACGACAAGGCGGAGACGTACTCGCTGCTGCAGCGCATCGGCGTCCCGACGATCGAGTTCCGGCGCGTCGCCGGCGCACGCGCGGTCGAAGCAGCGGCACACGAGCTCGGCTACCCCGATCGGCCTGTGTGCTTCAAGCCGGTGTTCTCGTCCGGCTCGCGCGGGTTCCGCATCCTCGATCCGGCCGTCGACCGCGCGCATCAACTCCTGCACGAACGGCCGGGCTCCGTGTCGATGCGGCTCGAGGAAGCGCTCGACCTGCTGCCGGAGCAGGGCGGCACCGAGCTGCTCGTCATGGAGCTCGCCACCGGCGGCGAGCGCACCATCGACGGCATCGCCGACGGCGAGCGGATCGTGCTCGGGCATCCGAAGACGCGCGAGTCGATGCGCGCCGGCCTCGCGATGTACTTCGTCACGCTCGCGGACGACGGGCTGATGGAGCTCGCCGACCGCGTCGTGCAAGAGCTCGCGATCGAGTGGTTCTTCAACATCCAGCTCGTCGGCGATCACGTGATCGAGGTGAACCCGCGCATCTCGACGATCGTGTACCAGGAGGACCTGAACCTGCCGTGGCTCGGCGTGAAGCGCGCGCTGGGAGAGATCTCCGAGGAGGAGCTTGCGGCGCTGCGCTCCCGGGTGCGGCCGGGCCGGACCGCGCTCCGGTACTTCGACCAGGTGGAGTGGGATGCCTAAGGCGAAAGTGCTGACGCACTTTCGCCTTCTTGAGGTTCCCGCTTCGCGGGAGCGCTCGCCGGCCAAGCCGCCGAGCTCTTATGAGTGCGAGCGACGGTTTCGTTCTGCGCGTGCGGTGGCGGCTACCGCCGTCCCCGCTCCGGCCTTCGATGTCGGCTTCTCAACCGACACCTAAGGCTTACTGCCTCCAGCTCTGCCGGCACGACCTTTCGAGCGCCGGAGGCGTGTTTCCGTCCCAAACCCCCACCCACCCGGGGCTGGATGTGGAGTGTAGGACGGCCTCGATCACGTGAACGTCGTCACTTCCGGGCGTTACCGTGACAGCAGTGGAAAAGCCACTGCGGGTCACGCACTGCCCGGTCAACACGGCCGGCATCCCGTGGGCGAACGTCCAGGCACTCAGGGCGCGCGGCGTCGACGCACGCCTCGTCGTCTTCAACCGCTACCGGCTGCACCCCGAGGCGGACATCGACCTCGAGCGCCGCGGCGGCCTGATCCGGCAGCAGCGGACGCAGTGGCAGGCATTCGCGCAACTCGCACCGAAGACGGACATCTTCCACTTCTACTTCGGGCTCACGCTCGTTCCGAAGTCCCTGCAGTTCCCCCTCCTGTACGCGATGCGGAAGCCGTCGGTGATGCACTTTCTCGGCTCGGACATCCGCGGACGGCCGCCCGACGACCTCAAGTGGGCGCGGCGCGCCGGCGCGATCGTCATCGGCTCGTACGACGCTGCGCAATGGCTCCCCGATGCACACGTCATCCCGCCCGGCATCGACGTCGCCGCGATCGAGCCGGCGCCCCCGTCCGACAGCGAGCACCCCGTCGTCCTCCATGCCCCGTCATCGCGGTCGCGCAAGGGGACGGAGGAGGTCGTCGCGGCCGCCGAAGAGCTCGGCCTGAACCTCGAGCTCGTCGAGGGTGTCGACCACCGCGCCGCGTTCGAGCGCTATCGCGCCGCCGACCTCGTCGTCGACCAGCTGAACGCCGGTTGGTATGGCATGTTCGCGATCGAGGCGATGGCGCTCGGCAAGCCGGTGGTCGCGTTCCTGCACGAGGAGGCGGTCCGTCGCACCGAGGAGGCCTTCGGGCTCGAAGTGCCGATCGTGCACGCGACGAAGGAGACTCTCACCGATGTGCTGCGCGAGCTCGTCGCTTCGCCCGACGAGCTGCGCCGCATCGGAGCGGCCAGCCGGGCGTACGTCGAGCGAGTCCACGACCTCTCGGTCGTCGGGCAACGCCTGCTCGACCTCTACGCTGGCCTCCGGTGAGACTCGGGCACGAGCTCAAGCGGCTCGGCCGCCATTCGGCGATCTACGGGCTCGGCGGGCTCGTGTCGCGCATCCTCGCGACCGTCCTCCTGCCGCTCTACACGCACTACCTGCCGCCGAACTCGTACGGCCAGGTGGAGACGGTCACCGCACTCACCGCCGTGCTCGCGATCGTCCTCCAGCTCGGAATCTCGAGCGCATTCTTCCGCTTCTACTTCGACGCGAAAGAGCCCCCGGAGAAGCTCACGGTCGTCCGCACGTCCTTCTGGTTCACGATGGCGATGTCGACGCTCGGGCTCGCGATCGGCCTCATCTTCGCCGGCCCGATCAGCCACCTGATCCTGCACTCGGACCACGCCACACTCGTGCGCGCAGGCGCCGTCGGGCTGTGGGCGCAGACGAACTACCAGCAGCTGACCGCGCTCTTCCGCGTCGAGGAGCGCTCGACCGCGTACGCGATCGCGAGCGTCGCGAACGTCCTCATCACCGTCGCTGCGATGGTGCTCTTCGTCGCCGTCTTCCACTGGGGCGCAGTCGGCCTCGTCGTCGGAAACTTCACGGGAACGCTCGTCGTGTACGTCGTGCTCGTCGCGTACCGCAACGAGCAGCTCGGGCTCGAGTTCGACCGCAGCCTCTTCCGCAAGATGCAGCACTTCGGCATGCCCCTCGTCCCGTCGGCGCTTGCGTTGTGGGCGATCAACTTCATCGACCGCGAGTTCCTCGTTTGGTACAAGAATCTCGCCGAGGTCGGCGTGTACTCGGTGGCGATCAAGATCTCGTCCATCCTCACGTTCGTCATGGTCGCGTTCAGGACGGCATGGCCCGCATTCGCGTATTCGATCGAGGACGACCGCGATGCGCGCCGGACGTACGCGTTCGTGCTCACGTATCTGCTCGCGTTCGCGTCATGGGTCGCGCTGGCACTCGGCGCGCTCGCACCGTGGTGGGTGCACTTGCTCACGTCTCGCCACAGCTACTTCCGCGCAGAGAAGGGCATCGCGCTGCTCGCGTTTGCGGGGGCCGTATACGCGGGTTACACCGTGCTCGCGATCGGCAGCGGGCGGGCGCGGCGGACGCAGCTCAACTGGGTCGTGACGGGCGCGGGCGCGCTCGTCAACGTCGGACTGAACTTCTGGCTCATCCCTGCGTACGGGATGGTCGGCGCCGCCATCTCCACTGCCGCGGCCTATGTCGTGCTGTTCATCGGCATGACGATGTACGCACAGCACGTCTACCCGGTGAACTACCAGTGGCGGCGCGTCGTGACGGCCGTCGGCGCGGGGGTCGCCCTCACGGTCGTCGCGCGCGCTTTGCATCTCCCGCTCGCGCCGTCCTTCCTGCTCGTGCTCGCGTATCCGCTCGTGCTCGCGCTACTCGGCTTCTACCTTCCCGCCGAGCGGAAGCGGCTGCTCAAGCTGGTACCCAGCCTCCGCTGAGCGGCTCGCCGACGCGCAGCCCGAATCGCTGGACGAGCTCCGGCACCGACTCTGGCTGCATGTCGAGCCCGTAGCGCTCCCGAAGGCGCGCGAACTCCTCCGGGTCGGCGGCCATCGCACCACCGAGATCGGAGAGCTCGCGGAAGAACTGCTCGAAGCCGGCCGGCGAGATGATCTCGAGAATGCGGCAGGTCTCGTCGCCTGCGTTCCAGAACGTGTGCCACTGGTTCCGCGGCTTGTGCACGAGATCGCCGGGGCCGGCCTCGACGACGTCATCCCCGAGCAGCGCGCCCATACGGCCCTGAAGGACGTAGCTGTACTCGTCCTCGCGCGTGTGCAGATGCAGCGGCGCCGCCAGCGCGCGCGGCGACATGGGATGCTCGACGAGCGAGAAGCGCTCCCCCGCCTCGGCGCCGTCGATCATGAAGCGCACGCCGATGCTCCCGAGGAAGCCCTCCTGCGCGTCGGCCGGGCCGACGATCTTCACGCCTGCAGCGGTCTGCATTTCCCCCAACTCCTTTTCAGTGGACATCCATGTCCCATGGAATCTAGACCTCTTCCGCTAGCTGTGTCAATATGGAGAGACAAAGATGTCCGACCAAAAGCGTCCATACCGGATGGCGCGCCGCGCGGAGCTCGAGGCGCAGACTCGGCTGCGCATCACCGAGAGCACGGCGGCGCTGCACGAGGAGGTCGGCCCCGCGCGGACGACGATCAGCGCGATCGCCGAGCGGGCGGGCGTCCGGCGTTCGACCGTGTACCGGCACTTTCCGGACGACGAGACGTTGTTCGACGCCTGCTCGTCGCATTGGCGGGCGGCGAATCCGCCGCCCGACGTGCAGGAATGGAGGTCGATCGACGACCCCGCCGTCCGCACCGAGACGGCGCTACGAGAGCTGTACGCGTTCTACGGCCGGACGAGCGCGATGTACACGAGCCTGTTCCGCGACGAGGCGCTCGTTCCGATCGTAAAACGGCGGCTAGGCTCCTTCCACGCGTACGTCAGCTCGGCCGGAGACACACTGATGCGCGGCCGAGGATTGCGCGGCCGGGCCGCGCACCGAACGCGCGCGGCGATCGGGCACGCGGTGTCGTTCCCGACGTGGCGCTCGCTCGTCCAGGAGCAGCGGCTCGAGGAGGGAGACGCCGTCGTGCTCATGTGCCGACTCGTGGAGGACGCAGGTCGAGC
Source organism: Gaiellaceae bacterium (assembly GCA_036512155.1). Taxonomy (GTDB): domain Bacteria; phylum Actinomycetota; class Thermoleophilia; order Gaiellales; family Gaiellaceae; genus Palsa-739. The sequence continues at coordinate 11,862 of DATCBD010000109.1, forward strand.
TCCATGAACCGAACGCCCGGCGCCGGGTTGTCGTTGTAGCGCTCGACCTCGACAAAGCCAAGCGATCTGTAGAGCGTGGCGGCCTCGGCCATCATCGGAAGCGTGTCGAGGCGCATGACGTCGTAGCCGCGGTCGCGTGCGTGCTCGACCGCAGCCGCGACGAGCGCACGGCCGATACCCGTGCCGCGCGCCGCCGGACGGACGTACAGCCGCTTCATCTCGCACGCGCGCTCGTCCAGTTGGCGCACAGCGACGCAGCCGCCATTCTCGGAGAGGAGGATGAAGTCGTAGTCGGCCGGGAGCGCGTCCACCTCATCGTCGAAGCCGACGAGGTACGGCTTGTGCTCCTCGAGCGAGTCAGCGTACTCGCGGAAGAGCGCGCGGACGGTCTCGAGGTCGTCCGCTATCGCAATGCGCGGAGCGCCGCGAGATCGTTCTGCTTCGGCTCCCAGTTCCCGGCCCTCACATTCGCGCGCACCTGCTCCGGCTTCGTCGCACCAGCGATCACCGACGTGATTGCCGGCATCGCCAGCAGTCCGCCGATGGCTACGTCAAGAAGCGAGACGCTGCGCTCGTCGACATACCGCTGCAGCGCCTCCACCTGCGCCCAGCGCTCGGCGGGGATCTCGCGGCCCGCGAGCCGCCCTTCGGTCGGCGTCTGACCCGGCGTGTGCTTGCCGGTGAGCAACCCGCTCGCGAGCGGGAAGTACGGAAGCACGCCGATACCGAGGCGATCGCACACCGGCAGCAGCTCGTCCTCGGCCTCGCGCACGATGAAGCTGTATTCGTTCTGGGCGGCGACGAAGCGGGTGAGCCCGCGGTCGCGCGCGATCGTGTCCGCCTCCTCGACCTGCGCGGGCGAGTAGTTCGACGAGCCGATCCAGCGCACCTTGCCCTCGCGCACGAGCTCGTCGAGCGCGCCGAGCGTCTCCTCGATCGGCGTGGACGGATCCGGCTCGTGCATCTGGTAGACGTCGATCACATCGGTGCGGAGCCGGCGCAGCGATTCCTCCACCGCCCAGCGAATGTACTCCCGCGAACCGCGCGACTCGGACGGGTTCGCGTCCATCGGCTTACCGAACTTCGTCGCGACGAAGACCGCGTCGCGCCGCCCTTCGAGCGCGCGGCCGATGAACTCCTCGCTCGTGCCCTGCGAGTAGATGTCCGCCGTGTCGAAGAGCGTGATGCCCTGCTCGATCGCCTCGTCGACTACGGCCTTCGACTGCTCGTAGTCGATCCGCCCGCCGAAGTTGTTCGTGCCGAGCCCGACGACGGAGACCTCGGGCCCTTCAGCCCCGAGCGACCGCGTCCTCACGCGGGCCTCCGGGCGATGAATCCTCTGGCGCGCATGCGCATCACGATCTCCCCCCGTTGATTGACGAGCTCGTGCTCTCCGATGATCGTGCCACGCCCGGGATCGCGCTCGCTCGGCCAAGCGTCGACGACGCGGCTGCGTCCTGTGAGCACGTCGCCGGGGCGCACGGGCACGAGCCAGCGCAACTCCTCGACGCCCGGCGAGCCCATGCTCGCGCTGTCGAGCAGGACGTTGCGGACGAACATGCCCATGTATAGCGACGCCGTGTGCCAGCCGCTGGCGATCAGCCCGCCGAACGGCCCCTCGACGTCGGGGTCGGTGTGGAACGGCTGCGGGTCGAACTCCTTCGCGAAGCGGACGATCTCGTCGGCGGTGATCTCGTGCTCACCGTGAATCGTCTCCGATCCGACCTCGAAGTCTTCCCAGTACTTCATCGCCACTCTCGGGAGTGCACGACGACGAGCGTCTTCGTCGGCCGCGTGAGCGCGACGTAGAGCTCGCGTAGCCCGCGCTCGCCGCCCTCCTCGACGATGAGCGCCGGCTCGATCACCACCACATGGTCGAACTCGAGCCCCTTCGCCTGCGGCGGCGTGAGGAAGAACGTGTCCTCCATGACCTCCGACTCGACGAGCGACCGCGGCCCGATGATGGCGAGCAGGCCGTCGTCGAACGCGGCCGCCTCGCGCCCAGCCGCCGCCAGGAGCTCGTCCGCATCGACGAGAACGAGCTTCGGCGGCGCGCCGCCCTGGCGGTACGCGAGCGGCGGCTCGACGTCGGGCGCGATCCGTTCGAGCAGCGGCAGCGCCAGGTCCATGATCTCGGCCGGAACGCGGTACGCGTGGCGGAGCTCCTCGATCCGCACATCGACGTCGTCGGGGAGGTACGGCTCGAGCTCCTGCCAGCGGCCGTACGTCATCGGGCCGGTCGCCTGCGCGACGTCGCCGAGCATCGTCAGCGAGCCGTCGATCGTGCGGCGCGAGACCATGAGGAGCTGCATCGGCGACAGGTCCTGCGCCTCGTCCACGATCACGTGGCCGTACGTGCGCGCGGGCCCCTCGATCAGCGTGCGCGCGACGTCGAGCAGCGGCAGGTCGTGGTCGCTCCAGCGCAGCTCCGAGGCGCGGCGCGGCCGGTCGCGCAACAGCAGCCGCTGCTCGTCGCGGTCGAGCACGCCCTCGGCTGCCTCTGCGAGCGCGGAGGGTGACGTGAGCAAGCGCGCGACGACCTTCTCCGCGCGCGGCAGCGACAGGACACGGTCGAGGTACTTCGTGAGGAAGCCGTTGCGCCGGAGTGCACGCTCGAGGTCGTCGAAGGTACTCAGCGCCCGCGGGCCGAGTAGCTCGCCGTAGCGCTCGTAGAAGCGGCGGAGGAGCGTCATGCGGAACCGCTCCCGCGCAGGCCCGAGCGCGAGACCGGCGTCGAGCGCCGCGTCGAGGAGCTCGCGCACGCCGCGCTCCTTGACGGACACGAAGACGCCGTCCGCGTACAGCACGAGCTCTTCCGGCGCGGGGCGCACCGACAGCTCGACCGCGCGCTGCACCACCTCGCTCAGCCGCGGGCCGGCCTTGAGCGCGGCGACTTCGGCCGGATCCTCGCGCTCGACGACGATCCCGTCGAGCATCTCGGTGACGGCGCGCTGCTCGACCGCCTCCTCGCCGAGCGCAGGCAAGACGTGCGAGACGTACTCCATGAAGGTCGGGTTCGGCCCGACAACGAGCACGCGGCGGAGCTGCTCGCGGTGCGTGAAGAGGAGCCACGACGCGCGGTGGAGCCCGACCGCGGTCTTGCCCGTGCCCGGGCCGCCCTGGACGACGAGTGCGCCTTCCGGCTCTGCGGTGATGAGGCGGTACTGGTCGGACTGGATCGTGGCGACGATGTCGCGCATCCGGCCTTCGCGGCGACGGTCGAGCTCTTCGAGCAGGAAGTCGCTCACGGTCGCGCCCTCGACGGCGGATCCGTCGAGCGACTCGTCGGAGATGTCGACGAGCCGGCGGCCTTCCGTGCGGAAGCTGAGTCACCCGTTGCGGCTCACTCGGTGTCGCGGTGTAGAACGGGCGCGCAGCCGGCGCCTGCCAGTTGACGACGAGCGCCTCGTGCGCGTCGTCGTGCACCCATCGGCGGCCGACGTAGAGCGGGCGCAGCGTCGCGTCCAGCGTCAGCCGGCCGAAGCACAGGCCGCGCTCGGCGTCCTGGAACGTCGTGTGACGGCGCTTGAGCCACGCCTCCATCGCGACGGCGGCGAACTCGGTCGCCATCCGGTCCTGCGCACCGGCGAGTGTCTCGCGCATCTTCTCGAGCTGCGCGTACGCGTTGTCGACGTAGGCCTGTTCCGCTGCGAGCTCGGGATGCGGCATACAGTCAGCCTAATGAAGCTCGGCCTCAATCTCGGCTACGCATCTCCCGGGACGAACCCGGCGTCGCTCGTGCCGCTCGTGCAGGAGGCGGAGCGCCTCGGCTACGACTCGGTGTGGGCGGCGGAGGCGTGGGGCACCGACGCCGTGACGGTGCTCGCGTGGATGGC
>DATCBD010000110.1:0-3203 GCA_036512155.1 Gaiellaceae bacterium
AGGATCGTTCTCCTCCTGGGCAGCGTGAAACCGGAGGTTCTCGAGCAGCAGCCCGCCGCCGGTCGCGAGCGGTGCAGGAGCCCATCTCGACGATGCGCTCCTCACCGCGACCCGAGTCGAAGCATCGGTCGGTGGCAGCGAGACGTGGCGCCCGACCAAAGAGCTGGATGTGTGCTCGACGGCGGGCACGAAAGCAACAATGCGTCGGCGCGAGCTTCATCGACTGCCACGTCGGTGACGATCCCGCCATCCGCCTCCCGCTCCTTTACGCACGCCCACATTCCGTCGGCTGGTGCAGCATGTGCTGAGCGACAATTACATCTCCCCATCGGCGACGATGACATCGCCCCATCCTGAGCTGCGGCGGTGATCGGTCGGAGGCGTCCTGCCCGGAGGTCGGGCAGGAGGCTTCTTGAGACCGGTCAGCGACGCGCAGGTGAGGCGAATGATGGAAGAGATGAGCAAGGACGGACAGATAGGACGGGCCGCGATGAAGGCGGACATGGACCGCAAGACGGCGCGGCGGTACGTGACGGCGGCGAAGCTGCCCTCGGAGATGAAGCAGCCGCGGACGTGGCGGACGCGGCCGGATCCGTTCGCGGAGGACTGGCCGGCGGTGACGGAGATGCTGGCGACGACGCCCGGTCTGCAGGCGCTGACGGTACTCGAGTTGCTGACCCTGAAGCGGCCTGGGCGCTACGACGAGACTCATCTGCGGACGCTACAGCGGCGGGTCCGACGGTGGCGCGCAGAGCACGGGCCCGCTCGCGAGGTGTGGTTCACGCAGGCGCACCGCCCCGGAGAGGCGGCGCAAACGGACTTTACGACGACGACGGAGTTGGGGGTGACACTCGCCGGCCAGATCTTCGCGCACCTGCTGTGCGTGACGGTGCTGCCGTACTCGAATTGGCAGTGGGCGACGGTGTGCGCGTCGGAGTCGCTGGCGGCACTGCGCCGAGGCGTGCAAGCGGCGCTGTTCCAGCTCGGGCGCGTGCCGCGCTTTCACCAGACCGATCACTCGACGGCCGCGACGCACCAGATCTCCCGCGACGCCGCGGACCGCACGTTCAATGAGGAGTACAAGGCGGTGATGCGGCACCTCGGGATGGAGCCGCGGACGACGGCTGTCGGTGCGAAGGAGCAAAATGGCGACGTCGAGGCGAGCCACCGCGCGCTCAAGCAGCGGCTCGAGCAGGCGTTGCTCGTGCGCGGCAGCCGCGACTTCGCCGACCAGGCCGAGTACGAGCGCTTCATCACCGGTGTCACGCGCAAGGCAAACGCGGGCCGCGGCCCGCGCGTCGCCGAGGACATCGAGGCGATGCGCCCGCTCGTCGTTGAGCGACTACCTGAGTACACGGAGCTCGTCGTGCCCGTCGCTGCGACCAGCACGATCCGAGTCAAAGGCTGCGGATACTCCGTGCCCTCGCGCCTGATCGGCGCGCGCGTGCGGGTGCACGTCTACGAGCACCGGATCGAGGTCTACTTCGCCGACAAGCTCGAGCTCGCGTGCGACCGCCTACGCAACGGCGCGACACGCATCGACTACCGGCACGTGATCTGGTCGCTCGTTCGCAAGCCGGGCGCCTTCGCGAGGTACGTGTACCGCGACGAGTTGTTTCCGACGGTCACGTTCCGGCGCGCGTACGACGCGATCTGCGCGGCGCGCTCCGCCGGGATCAAGGCCGACATCGAGTACCTGCGCGTGCTGCACCTGGCCGCGAGCACCGTCGAGGACGACGTCGAGCGCGCGCTCGCGGGGCTACTCACCGAGGGGGCGAGCATTACGGCGGACGCGGTCAAGGCTCGGTGCGCGCCTCCGCCGGCGGCGACCGTGCCCGCGCTCGAAGCGCCCGCGGTGGACCTCGCCGCGTACGACTCGCTCCTCAGCGGGGTGGCGTCATGACCGCTCTCGCCGTCAGCGCCGGCAAGCCGAGCGCCCTCGACGCGCTCCTCGTCTTGCTGCGCGCGCTGAAGTTGCCGGCCTTCGCACGCTACTCCGAGGAGATCGCTTCCAAGGCGACGCGAGAGGGGTGGACCTTCGGCCAGTACCTTCAGCACCTCGCCGAGCTCGAGGTCGAGGAGCGCCGAGTCCGCCGCATCGACCGCGCCTTGCATGACTCCGACCTGCCATCGGAGAAGACACTCGCCACACTCGACCGCGCGCGCTTGCCGAACAAGGTGACGAAACAGCTTCCGGCTCTGTGCGACGGCGGCTTCGTCGAGCGCGGCGACAATCTCCTCGTCTTCGGGCTGCCTGGCCGAGGCAAGACCCACGTCGTCGCCGCCATCGGCCACGAGCTCGTCCGCCGTGGCTACCGCGTCCTGTTCACGCCGACCTTCGCCCTCGTCCAGCGGCTGCTCGCCGCCAAACGCGACCTGCGCCTCGAGCGCGAGCTCGTCTCGCTCGACACCTACCACGCCGTGATCCTCGACGACATCGGCTACGTCCAGCAGAGCCGCGACGAGATCGAGGTGCTCTTCACCTTCCTCGCCGAGCGCTACGAGCGCAAAAGCGTCCTCATCACCAGCAACCTCGTCTTCAGCGACTGGATCCGCATCTTCAAGGACCCGATGACCACGGCAGCCGCGATCGACCGCCTCATTCACCACGCCGTCATCCTCGAGATGACCGGCCCCAGCATCCGCAACGAGGAGGCCCTCAAGAGAGGTGACGTCACCCCAGCGACAACTACGACAACTACGAATCAGCCGACGACAACTACCCCAAGGACCGATGGGGCGATGTAATTGACGCCTTTGGGTGTTTGTAGTTGACGGTCAGCAACATGGCGCACGTTCCTGACCAATCACGTCGGCACGCTCGCCTCCATCGACTTCTTCACCGTCCCGACCGCGACCTTTCGCGTGCTCTACGTCTTCGTCGTGTTGGCGCACGACCGCCGACGTGTCGTGCATTTCAACGTGACCGAGCATCCGACCGCCGCTTGGACCACCCAGCAGATCGTCGAGGCGTTCCCCGAAGCCAGCCCGCCGACGTACCTGATGCGCGACCGTGACCAGATCTACGGCGAGCCCTTCCGCGACCGACTCGCAGGAATGGGCATCGAGGAAGTCTTGAGCGCGCCGCGCTCGCCCTGGCAGAACCCCTTCGTCGAGCGCCTTATCGGCTCGGTCCGCCGTGAGTGTCTCGATCACATGGTCGTCCTCGGCGAGCGCCATCTCCGGCGAATCCTCGCATCCTA
>DATCBD010000111.1:0-11145 GCA_036512155.1 Gaiellaceae bacterium
ACGCCCCACTCGAGCGCGAGCTTCGCCGGGTTCTTCTCCTCCTCGAAGCCGGCGAGGCCGAGGCTGTCGACGAGGTCGGCGCCGATGAGGTCGCTGTCGCCCCAGCCGGTCAGCTCGTACACGCCGCGCCCGACGGCGAGGATCCGCGCTTCCTTGTCGCACACGACGAACCCGGTGCCTGGCGCCGGGTAGTAATCGTCGAGGAGCTCGAAAAGGAAACCGAAGCCGCAGTGGTGGCACGAGACCGGCTCGTCGAACAGGCCCTCCATCCGGTCGGAGTCCACCGACCGCTCCTTGCAGTTCGGGCAGATGAAGTAGGGCACTGATCCAGGTTAGCCACGAGGGTGTGCGTCGACGCGCAGCACCCATGCGTGCAGCGGCGAGTCGTCGCGGAGCGGCTGGTACTCGACGAGGACCCGGTGGAAGAGCTCGTCGTCGTCCGCCGGCAGGCCGAGGACGGCGTACTTGAGGAACGGGAAGGCGGTGACGTCGGCGAGCCCGAAGTCGCCGAAGAGGTAGTCGCGACCCTGGAGCAGCGCCTCGAAGACCTCGACGTGGGCGCGCATCTCCGCCGAGAGGGCGTCGGTGGCGCCCAGGTCTGCGATCGCGTTCGGCGCGCGCTTCCAGACCTGGTTGAACCAGTCGGCGAAGACCCGCACCTCGGCGCGGCGAGCGGGGTCGCGCGGGAGCAGCGGCGGGTCGGGGAAACGTGTCTCGAGCCACTCGAGGATCGCCGGCGAGTCCGCGATCACTTCGTCGTCGTCCGTCACGAGCACGGGGACGAGCCGCTGCCCGCTCACCGCCTCCACCGGCGAACGGTCGTCCGCGTCGACGTCGACCCACTCGATCGGAACGCCTTTGTGCCCGGCTGCGAGCGCGACCCGCTCGACGTTGGTCGAGAACGGGATCCGGTAGACCCGGATCAGATCCACTTCTTGCGCCGGAAAAACCAGAGCTGGATCAGCGTCGTCCCGACGATGATGCCCCACGAATACGCGTAGCCGTAGTGCCAGTGCAGCTCGGGCATGTGAATGAAGTTCTGTCCGTATACGCCGACGACGAAGGTCGGGAACAGCACGAGGGAGGCGATCACCGTCAGCACCTTCATGACTTCGTTCTGGTCGTTCGCGATCTTGGACTGGCTGTAGTCGCGCACGCTCGAGAGAAGGTCGCGCGAGAGCTCGAGCCCGTCGAGCGCGCGCATCAGCTTGTCGTACGCCGCGTTGAATGCGACCTCGACGTCCTTCGGGAAGACCTCGGGACCTTCGTCGACGTCGACGACGTCGTCGGTCACGCGCCGTACCGCGTCGCGCATCGGCGCGAGCGTCCGCCGGATGTGCAGCAGGTCGTGGCGCAGCGACGAGATGCGCGCGCGGGTCGCGCTCGCGGGCTGGTCCTCGACCTTGTCCTCGAGCTCGTCGATCTCCTCGTCGAGCGCGTCGACGAGGTTGAGGTAGCGCTCGGAGATCTCGTCGACGAGGCGGTACACCATCATTCCGGTGGAATCGCCGTCCTTGACCGCCTGCTTCACGATCGCGACGTCGCACGCGGCCCGGTTGCCCGGCGGCGTCTTGCGCACGGTGAGCAGCGTGTCGTGCGTGATGACGAGGTCGATCTCCTGGTAGAAGACGTCGTCCTCCTCGGGCACGGCGACCGCGACGAGGAAGACGCCGAAGATGTAATGCCCGTGGCTCTGCAGCGTCGGGCGCGGCTCGTCCTCGTGCTTGGGCGGGGCGAGCAGAAGCTCGACGGCGGACTCCTCGAGGCCGCTTGGCGCGTGTTTGCGAAGCTCCTCGGCGCCGGGGTCGAGGAGGTCGATCCAATTCGCGGCCACGGGGCCGCGTTTCGACGCGGGGTGGCCTAGACCTCCGCGGCGAGGGCCGTACCGGGGTGCCTTTCCAACGCTGAGAGGTACCGCTCGGCATCGAGCGCGGCCATACAGCCGGAGCCGGCCGCGGTGACCGCCTGCCGGTAGACGTGGTCCTGAACGTCACCCGCGGCGAATACGCCGGGGATGTTCGTCTCCGTCGAGTGCGGCTTCGTCACCAGGTAGCCGGCCGCGTCGTGGTCGAGCTGGTCGAGGAAGAGCGCTGTCGTCGGATCGTGGCCGATGGCGACGAACACGCCGTCGGTCTTCAGCTCGGAGATGCCGCCGGTGACTGTGTCGCGCAGCATGACCGCCTCGACCTTCGCGTCGCCGAGGATGTCGTCGACGACGGCGTTCGTGATGAACGAGATCTTGGGGTTTGCGCGCGCCCGCTCGAGCATGATCTGCGAGGCGCGGAACTCGTCTCGCCGGTGCACGACCGTCACCTTGGTCGCGTAGCGGGTGAGGAAGTTGGCCTCCTCCATCGCCGAGTCGCCGCCGCCGACCACGACGAGCTCCTTCTCCTTGAAGAAGGCGCCGTCGCAGGTGGCGCAGGCCGACACGCCGCGGCCCTGGAAGTGCTGTTCGCGGGGGATCCCGAGCCAGCGCGCGGTCGCGCCGGTGGCGACGATGACCGTGTGGGCGCTGTACTCCTCGTTCTCGACCCATACCCGGAAGGGCTGCTCCGAGAAGTCGACGCGGGCGACGTCGTCGGTGATGAACTCCGAGCCGAAGCGCTCCGCCTGGCGGCGGAACTCGGCCATCATCTCCGGCCCCATGACTCCGTCGGGGTAGCCGGGGTAGTTCTCCACGTCGGTCGTGACCATCAGCTGGCCGCCCCAGTTGAAGCCCTCGATGACGAGCGGCGCCAGGTTCGCCCGCGCCGCGTAGAGGGCCGCCGTGTACCCGGCGGGGCCGCCTCCGATGATGATCAGCTCACGTGTTTCGCTCATGTCCGTCCTTCGCTAAAGAGGTGTGCTCTCTATTAAACGAATTCGGCCGGTTGGACGTTCCCGGCCCCGGAGCTTGTGCGATCCGGCTCTAGGAGGGTCTGGCGGAATGGTGCTCGTCGCAGGGATGCGCTGGTCGGATGCGGTGCAAGGACGCGGCCGAGGACGCAGCAGCGCGCCGATCCAGCGCACCATCTGCGACACAGCCGCTATTCCGCCAGACCCTCCTACTAGGCCGCGTCGAGCGCCCGGACGTGGGCGGCGGCCGGAAGCTCGGCCTGCTCGTCCGCCGCCTGGTCGAGCTTCGTCTCGAACCGGTCGAGGCGCTTCTCGGCCGAGGCGTACTTGCCCTGGGCGTTCGAGAGGTGCTTGCCGACCAGGTCGAAGTCCTCCCGGAACACCGAGAAGTCCTTCTGGAGGGCGGCGCAGTACTGCATGACTTCCTCCGCCCGCTGCTCGATCTGCATCCCCTTCAGGCCGAGGACGATCATCTGCAGGTAGGCGGTGAACGTCGTCGCCGAAACGGGGAAGACCCGCTTCCCGTGCGCGTACGTGAGGAGCGCGCCGGTCTTGCCGGAGATGAGCTCGTAGTGGATCGTCTCCGCGGGGAGGTACATGAACGCGAGATCGAAGGTGCCGTAGTCGGGGCGGATGTACTTCGACGCGATCGCGTCGATGTGGCCCTTCACGTCGCGCGCGAACGCCTTCTCGTGCAGCTGCTGCTCGGCCTCGTCGCTCGCGGCAGCCATGCGCTCGAAGTTGTCGAGCGGGAACTTCGCGTCCACCGGGAGCAAGAGGCCGGCGGCGCGGATAACCGCGTCCACCCGGTCGCCGCTCGGGAACGTGTACTGGACCTCGTAGGCATCGCGCGGGAGCCGGTCGCGGAGCAGGTTCTCGAGGAGCAGCTCGCCGAAGCCGCCGCGCGCCTTCGGCGGGCGCAGCGCCTGCTCGAGGCGGCCGAGGTCCTTCGCGCGCTCGTTCATCTCCGCGGTCGCCCGCGTCACCTCGCCGAGGCGCTCGTGGATCTTCGTCGCCGTCTGGCTGCTGCTGGCGAGCCGCCGGTCGAGCGTCTCGGTCACGTCGGCGAGCCGGCGGTCGACGTCGGCGTTGCGCTCGCTGAGCTGGCGCGTCGTGTCGTCGCGCAGCGCCGCGAGCTGGCTCGCGATGAGCCGCGGGAGCACGAGCGCCGCCGCGATGACGGCGAGCACGACGAGGATGAGGAGTCCGATGACCACCGGGCCAAAGAACGCTAGAGGCCGGGTCGGACGGACCAAAGAAAATGCCGGCCCCAACCAACCCGAAGGTCCATCGGAACCGGCTTGCAGAGCCTATGTGCGGCGGCGCCCGGCCGTCAAGGAGGAAAAGCCCGCTATTTGCGGCTTCTTGGCCGGCCTACGCCAGGGCGTCGATCGCGGCGAAGAACGCCGACTCGGTGGGCACGCCCTCCCCGAAGTACTTCAGGGGCGCCCCGCTCTTGTTGAGGTACAGCGTCGGCGTGCCGTTCACCTTGTCTGCGGTCGCGTCCGCGTCGACGTCAGAGGCGGCCTTCTTCACCGAGGCGGAGCTCCGCGCCGCGAAGAGCGGGTCGATCTTCAGGCCGGGGACGCTGACCGCGATGTTGTAGAGCATCTGGTCGGTCAGCCAGCCGGTGTTCTCCGTGCCCTGGTTGTCGTACAGGTTCTCGGAGAAGTTGAACGCCTTGTTCTGCTTTGCGGCGGCGATGGTCGCCGCCTGGCCGCGGATCGAGTCGGGGCCGATGAAGGCCCACGGCTTCATCACGACCTTGACCTTGCCCGTGCGCACGTACTTGGTGACGAAGTCGGGGAAGATCGTCGTCTCGAACTCCTGGCAGACGGGACACTGGAGGTCGATGAACTCCGTCAGCGTGACCGGGGCGAACGGCGAGCCGAGCGTCGTTCCATTCTGGGGGATGCCCTTGAAGAGCGATTCGACCTGAGACGCGCCGGGGAGCCCGTTTGCGAGGCTGCCGACCGCGGCGTGATTCTTCGGGAGTCCGCCGCCCTTGCTCCCGCCGCCGAGGACGACCGCGAGGACGATGATGACCGCGATGACGGCGACGATCCCGCCGCCGATGGCGAGGGCGCGCGGCGACGCCTGGCGCCCGCGTCCGCCCACTGACCGGACGGGCGGCGGCGCCTTGACCGACGCCGTGCGCCGGGCCTCTCTGCTCTTTTTCCCGCTAGGCACCGGCGGGAAGGGTAGCTGGCTCCTCGCTGCCGCCTGCCGCCGCGAGGCTTAAGAATCCAATGAGGAGCAGGAAGCCGCTGAGCGCGATCGTCGGGATGGTGACGTAGCCGAACTCGTTGATCCACTTCACCGCGCAGCCGGCTCCGACCTGGCAGGCCGCGGGCGTCGCGACCCAGTGATTCTCGACGAGGATGTGGTAGACGGACACGCCCGCGCCGATGATCGGGAACGGCAGGAGATAGCGCGCGAACTTGTAGTCGCCGTGCCGCGCCGCGAAGAGCAGCAGAAGCGACAGCGGGTACATGCAGATGCGCTGGAACCAACACAGGTCGCACGGCACGAAGCCGGCGATCTCGGAGAAGAAGAGGCTGCCGCCGGTGCCGAGCGCGGCGACGACGAACGCGGCCCACAGCTCGTAGCCCCAAAGCGCGGCCCGGAGCCCGCGGAGAGGCGCGCGCACGCCGACGAGGGCGAGGAGGCCGATGAGCGCGAGGGCGGCGGCGATCGCCTCTCCGGCGACGGCGAGCACGGCGAAGGCGACGATCGTGTCGTGCGTCATGGCGAGACCTTGCCACAGCGCTACGCTCCGGGCGCCGGGGTGGCGGAACTGGTCAGACGCGCCCGACTTAAAATCGGGTGCCTTCGGGCATGCGGGTTCGAGTCCCGCCCCCGGCACCTCACTACACTGCGCGCGTGGCAAGCCTGGAGGCATCGCCGCTCGAACGCCCGCTCGAGTGGGACACGCCGCTCTTCCTCATGGCACGCGCGCAGTTCGAGCAGGCGCTGCCGCACGCTGAGGTCTCGCCGATGGTGGCCGAGCGCCTGAGCTTCCCCGAGCGCGCACTGATCATGAGCGTCCCGCTCCGCCGGGACGACGGCACGTGGCAGGTCTTCGCCGGCTACCGCGTTCAGCACTCGACCGTCCTCGGCCCGACGAAGGGCGGGATCCGTTACGACCCGGCGGTCTCGCTCGGCGAATGCGCAGCGCTTGCGTCCTGGATGACGTGGAAGTGCGCGCTGCTCCGCCTCCCGTACGGCGGGGCCAAGGGCGGCATCCGCTGCGACGCGCACGCGCTTTCGCAGCACGAGCTCGAGCGGCTCACGCGGCGCTTCACGTCCGAGCTGTTCGCGGCCATCGGCCCGCAGGAGGACATCCCTGCGCCCGACATGGCGACGAACGAGCAGACGATGGCGTGGATGATGGACACGTACTCGACGCAGATCGGTTACGCCGTCCCCGAGGTCGTGACGGGGAAGCCCATCTCGATCGGGGGCTCCGTCTTTCGCCGCGAGGCCACCGGCGCCGGCGTCGTCATGTGCACCGAGCGCGCGTGCGAGCGGATGGGCTTGGATCTCTCCGACCAGCGCTGCATTGTCCAGGGCTTCGGCAACGTCGGCGGCGTCGCCGCCACCGAGCTGCACGGCCGCGGCGCGACCGTCATCGCCGTCTCGGACGTTTCCGGCGGCGTGCACGCGCCCGACGGGCTCGACATCCCGGAGCTGCATGCGTACGCCGCTGAGCACGGCTCGCTCGCCGGCTACGACCGCTGCGAACGCGTCACGAACGAGGAGCTGCTCGAGCTGCCGTGCGACATCCTCGTCGTCGCCGCGCGCGAGGACCAGATCACCGGCGAGAACGCGGGGCGCGTGCACGCGAAGCTCGTCGTCGAGGGAGCGAACGGGCCGACGACGCTCGAGGCGGACGCCATCCTCGCCGAGCGCGGTATTCCGATCGTCCCCGACATCCTCGCGAACGCGGGCGGCGTCACCGTGTCGTACTTCGAATGGGTGCAGGACCTCGGCCGCCTGTTCTGGGATCGCGACGAGATCCGCATCAAGCTCGCGGACAAGATGGCGGACGCGTTCGACCGCGTGTGGGCGGTCGCCGACGAGAAGTCGGTCACGTTCCGGCAGGCGGCGATGGTGGCGGCGATCCGCGAGGTCGCCGGCGCGCTCGAGTCGCGGGGAATCTATCCGTGAGCGTCATCCGCGATGCGATGGTTCCGGAGCCGACGACGCTCTCGGACAAGGCGAGCGCGCAGGACGCCGGCCGCTGCTTCGCCGACACCCCGGACATGCGCGCGGTATTCGTCTCCTCCGACGACGGCACGCTGGTCGGCGTGATCACGCGCAAGACGCTCGTGCGCGAGGTCGTCGCCGCAGGTCTCGATCCGCGCGAGGTCGCGCTGCGGGACATCGCCGAGCCGCCGCACTACACGCTCGACGCGTCACTGCCGCTCGACGAGGGCTTCCGGACGCTGGAGGAGCTCGATCTCGAACGGGTGCCCGTCGTCGAGGGCGGACGCCTCGTCGGCGTGCTCTCGCGGGCGGTCGTGCAGCGGCGCCTCGCCGAGGACGAGCCGCCGGCTGTCGATCTCGTCGGATAGCTAACAGCAGGTGTATGCGCCCGGCGGGGCGTCGCCTTCGACCGGCTCAGGCAGCTCTGCGGCTACGAGCGCGACGCCGTCGAGCAGGTCGTGCTCGCTCACTTCGATCGCGTCGAGCGCGTAGGCATCGAGCACGGCGACGAGGATGGCGGCGCCGGCGACGATCACCGGTGCGCGCTCCGGCTCCATGCGCGGGAGGCCGCGGCGCTCGGCGACGCTCATGCCCGCGAGCCGCTCCAGTTGTTCACGCGCGCGCGCACGCGAGAGCTCGTAGCCGTGGACGTTCTCCGTGTCGAAGGCCGCGAGCTGCGTCACGGTTCCAGCGACGCCGATCGCATGTTCTGGGGAGAGGTTGGGAAGGAGCACGGTCGCCTCCCTTTTGAGGGACGGCAGTTCGTCTCCATATCTCTCGGTGAAGCGCACGGATCCCATCGGCAGGCTGACGTGGAAGTCGTCAAGGACGAGCTCGGTCGAGCCGCCGCCGATGTCGAGCACGAGCGTGCCGGACGGCGGATCGACGCCGCGCCGCGTCAGCTCCGCTTCCTCGTCGCCGGAAAGCAGCTGCGTGACGAACCCGTAGCTCCATTCCACCTCGCCGAGGAAGGCCTCGCCGTTCTCCGCGTCGCGCACCGCGCTCGTCGCGGCAGCGAGTGTCCGTTCGGCGCCGAGCGACTCGAGCGTGCGCCGGTAGTCGGCGAGGACGTTGCGCACGCGCGCGATGGGAAGGGGGAGGAGCCGGCCGCGCTTGTCGACGCCCTCGCCCAGCCGCGTGATGCGCGATTCGCGGTGCAGCTCCTCGACTCGGCCGTCGACGACGTCGGCGACGAGCAGCCGCGTCGTATTCGTGCCGAGGTCGACGGCCGCGACTCTCACTTGCGTGGGATGAGTGCGGTGAAGCTCGTCGCTTCCGCGAAGGCCTCGCGCAGGACGGTCATCCGCGCCAGCGAGCTGCGCAGCGAGGCGACGCTGCGATCGAGCTCTGCTGTGTCCGTCGCGTGCTCGAGCTTCGTCACCGTCGCGTCGCCGAGGTCGGCGAGCCGGTCGAGCTCCCGTGCCACGTGCCGGCGCAGCCGCTTGAAGCTCCGCCACACCTGCAGCAGCCGCACGGCGAACAGCACGAGCGCGGCCAGGGCGCCGAGCACGCCAACGGCCAAAGCCGCGTAGATGAGCCAATTCCACATCGAGCGGATCGTAACGCGGGTGCTAGAATTCACCCTTGCGACGCGGGGTGGAGCAGCCAGGTAGCTCGCCGGGCTCATAACCCGGAGGTCGCAGGTTCAAATCCTGCCCCCGCTATTCAGGAAGCCCCGGAAACGGGGCTTCTTTTCGTTCAGAGGCGAATCGGGCGCGGTTCGGATTGGTGAGGGGGGAACACTGCTGAGGTCTCGACGATTCTCAAGTTCAAGCCGTCAGTGCCGATCAGACGAGAGTGACGACATTGGCGCATCGCGCCACGGATGGCGATCGCCGTTTCTCCGAGTGGGAGAGCTTGCCGTTCGCCCTCGTTGTCTTGAGCGCCGATGGCTGCGCGGCGCAGGAGAACGAAGCCTTCCGTTCCCTCACTGGGTACGAGGCCGAGGAACTGGCGCGGCTGCCGGTGTCGAGCTACACGCACCCGGAAGACGCCGCGGAGGCGGCCTCCTGCCTCCATCGCCTTTTGCGAGGTGGGATCACCTCGTACAGGCTCGAAACCCGACTGATCCGAAAAGACCGCGGAGTGGTATGGGCCGACTTCTCCGTCACGCTGAATCGCGCGATCGACGACGAGCCGCCGACGGCGCTCGCCGTGGTTCAAGACATCACGTCGCAAATGCAGAGCGATGCCCTGCTGTCGCGATTGATCGAGATCCGAGAAGAGATCGCCGCTGCAGACTTCGGGCTGGACGAGGTTGCACGCCTGGTTGCAGACCGTGCGCAGGAGCTGACTGGCTCCGACGGTACGACGGTGAGCGTCCTCGACGAAGGCGAACCTCTGGTGCACGTCGTCGCCGGAGAAGCCACAACGACAGCTGATCTCCGTGTTCCGGTCCTACGCAGGGGCAAGGAGGTGGGATCGCTCAGCCTCGCGAAGGCAGGCGTCACCGACACTGACCGCCGCATACTCGAGCTGCTCACGATCCTCCTCGCTTCGGCGGTCAGCGACGCGGCCGAGCGCGCGGCGCGGCGCGATCAACGAGAAGCGCTCAGCCGTTTCGAGACCATTTTCGAGAACGCCCCGATCGGCATCGGTCTCGTCAGGCTGGACGGCCGCCTCGAGAGCACGAACTCGGCCATGCGTGACATCACCGGCCGCAGCGCCGAGGAGCTCGCGCGCCGAAGCACGGTCGAATACACCGTGCCAGAGGACGTCGACGAGGTCGTAGGACTGTTCACCGGCATGGTCGAGGGGCAATACGACTCCTACCGGCACGAACTGCGTCTCTACGCCGACGATGGTGAGGTCGTCTGGGTCGATACCGCCACGGCGCTTCTGCGCGACGCGGATGGAACGCCTCGGGGGGCTGTCGCAATGGCCCAGAACATCACGAAGAGGCGCGCGGCCGAAGAGCAGTCGCGCCAATCGGAAGCGCGCTACCGCACCCTTGTCGAGCAGCTGCCGCTGATCACCTATATCGACGTGCCCTATTCGTCCGACGAGGCCGCCGAGTACGTGAGCCCTCAGGTTGAGGAGATTCTCGGCTACAGCTTCGAGGAATGGCACTCGAGCCCCTCCTTCTTCAACGAGCATCTTCACCCGGAGGATCGCGACCGCGTCAGCAAGGCGCATCGCGAGGCCCGCGAGAGCGCCGAGCCGCTGGAGCTCGAATACCGGTTCATTGCCGCCGACGGCCGGGTCGTCTGGCTGAAGGACAGCAACGCCGTGGTCCGCGACGAGACCGGCAAGCCGCGCTACACGCAGGGCTTCGCAGTCGACGTGAC
This sequence comes from Gaiellaceae bacterium, assembly GCA_036512155.1. GTDB lineage: Bacteria > Actinomycetota > Thermoleophilia > Gaiellales > Gaiellaceae > Palsa-739. The sequence goes on from DATCBD010000111.1 coordinate 10,332, forward strand.
CGCCCAGAAACGGGCTGAGCTCGATCGCGAGGCGCTGCTCGCGCAGGCGCAGGAGCAGAACGAGCGCCTGCGCAAGCTCGACCGGATGAAGGACGAGTTCATCGCTCTGGTCTCGCACGAGCTGCGGACACCGTTGACGTCGATCTGCGGTTACAGCGAGCTGCTTCTGCACGATGTCAATCTCGCCGATCTCCCCGCTGCGCAGGTGAGCTGGCTTGAAGTGATCGACCGCAACGCCGAGCGCCTGCTGCGATTGGTCGAGGATCTCCTGATCACCGCGCAAGCGAGCGCCGGAACTCTCGCCCTCGAGATGGGCGAGCTCGACATCGCCGCGATCATCGCGCACGCGGTGGAGTCCAGCACGCCCGTCGCCACAGCGCGCGGGATCGCCCTCAGCTGCTCGACGGGCCCGCTTCCCGCCGCCAACGGTGACCGTCTCCGCATCGGGCAGGTCATCGACAATCTCGTCTCGAACGCACTGAAGTTCACACCGCCGGGCGGCACGATCGACGTGCGCGCCTATCCGCACGACTCGGTAGTGCGGATCGAGGTCACCGACACCGGAATGGGGATAGGAGAGAGCGAGCAGACGCAGCTCTTCGACCGGTTCTTCCGCACCGCACGTGCGCAGGAAGAGGCGATCCCGGGCGTCGGGCTCGGCCTCTCGATCTCAAAAGCGATCGTCGAGGCACACAACGGCCGGCTCTCCGTCAGCAGCGTCGAAGGAGCCGGCACCTCATTCTTCGTCGACCTGCCCGCAAGCTCGGTGCCTAGGAAATGAATGCCTTCCGGACAGCGGCGGCCGTCCATCTGT
>DATCBD010000112.1:0-4474 GCA_036512155.1 Gaiellaceae bacterium
GCGGCCGACGCGTCGACGCCGATCGGCTGGGTGCTCGCCCGGCTCGACGCGGACGAGGAGCTGACCGCCGCCGGCGACACGCCCGTGGAGATCGTGCGCGGCCAGGCGCACCTGCTCGTGCGCGTCGACCGTCACCACGCCGAGGACTGGATGGAAGCGCCTGTGGCGCAGCCGGTGGCGGAGCTGGAGCCCGGCCAGCTGGAGCTGTTCGCCGCGCTCGAGGAGCTCGCCGCTGCTCCCGCACTCGAGCTGCCGCCGCTCGTCGTTCCGCCGGATCCGCCGCTGCATCGCGTCCGCCGGCTGTCGTTCACGGCGCTCTCGACGTTCGAGCAGTGCTCGTACAAGTACTACGCGCGCTACGCGATCGGCATGAAGGAGCTGCCAGTCGTGGGGACGGGGGTTGCCGGCCTCTCCGCGACCGAGATCGGCAGCATCGTGCACGGCCTGCTGGAGGACATCGACCTCGCGGCGCCGGTCGTGCCGGAGATCGAGCTCGAGCGCGCGAGCGACGAGGAGGTCGAGCGCATCCGCGCGTTCGTGACCGCGTACTGCGAGTCGGGGGTCGCGGGGCGCATCGCGGGACTCACCGGCGTCCAGAAGGAGCGGCCGTTCACGTTCGAGCACGACGATGTGCTCCTGCACGGCTTCCTCGACGTGCTGTACCTGGAGGGCGCCCGGGCGCTCGTCGTCGACTACAAGACCAACGTCGTGGGCGACGCGTCGCCGGAAGCGATCGTCGAGGAGGGGTACCGGCTCCAGCGGCTCGTCTACGCGCTCGCGTGCTTCCGCGCCGGTGCGGACGAGGTGGAGGTCGTCTATCAGTTCCTCGAGCGGCCGGATGCGGTCGTGTCGACGACCTTCACGCGCGAGCAGCTCGGCGAGCTGGAGGCCGAGCTGTCCGTCGCGATCGCGCGCATCCAGGCGGGCGAGTTCCGGCCGGTACCGAGCGAGTTCGCCTGCGCCGGCTGCCCCGCGCTCGACCTCGTCTGTGCGGGGATGGGCCTGCGCGAGCCGTCGCCCGAGCTCGCCGTCAGTGCCGCGTAGCTTCGTCCGCGAGGCGCGCAAGCGCGTCGGGCCGAAGCGGGAGCGGATCCGTCCGATCATCGAACGGCTCGCGCTCGAGCACCAGGACGCCGGGATCGCGCTCACGTTTCGCAACCCGCTCGAGCTGCTCGTGTCGGTGATGCTCTCGGCGCAGACGACGGACGTGAACGTGAACCGCGTCACGGCGACGCTGTTCGAGAAGTACCACCGACCGGAGGACTATCTCGCCGTGTCGCAGGAGGAGCTCGAGCGCGATATCTACGCGACAGGCTTCTTCCGCCAGAAGGCGAAGTCGCTGCGGGGCACGATGCGCATGCTCATCGAGGAGTTCGACGGCGAGGTGCCGAGCACGCTCGACGAGCTCGTGCGCCTGCCCGGCGTCGCGCGCAAGACGGCGAATGTCGTCTCCGCCGAGCTCGGGCACCCGGAGGGGATTGTTGTCGACACGCACGTGCGGCGACTCTCGCAGCGCCTCGGGCTGACGAAGCAGGAGGACCCGGTGAAGATCGAGCGCGACCTCATGCGCATCGTGCCGCGCGAAGACTGGGCGCGCTTCCCGCATCTGCTCATCTGGCACGGCCGGCGCGTATGCGACGCGCGGCGGCCGCGATGTGAAGACTGTGTGCTCAATGACCTCTGCCCGTCGAGCCGTGTCTGATCTCCATCCCGCGACGCGCGGCTTCGGACTCGCAGCGGATGCGTACGAGCGCGGGCGACCCGACTATCCAGCCGCTGCGATCGAGTGGCTCGTCGACCGGCTCGACCTGCGGCCGGGTCGCACGGTCGTCGATCTTGCCGCCGGCACCGGGAAGCTGACGCGTCTGCTCGTCCCGACCGGCGCCGAGGTGATCGCGGTCGAGCCGATCGCGGAGATGCGCGCGAAGATCGAGAACGCGCGCGTTCTCGCCGGCGCGGCAGAGGCGATCCCGCTCGAGGACGCATCGGTCGACGCGGTCACCGTTGCGCAGGCCTTCCACTGGTTCCGCGCCGAGGAGGCGCTGCGCGAGATCCATCGCGTGCTGCGTCCCGGCGGCGGGCTTGCGCTCGTCTACAACGTGCGCGACGAGCGCGACCCCGTGCAGGCCGCCGCGAGCGCGATCATGCAGCCGCTCGAGGAGAACGTTCCTCGCCGCGGCAAGCGGAACTGGCGCGAGGTGATCGATGCGTCCGAGACGGCGACGTTCGACCACGCGCAGCTCGTCGACGAGGATGCCTTCGTCGAGCGCTTCACCTCGGTGAGCTTCATTGCCGCCGCTCCGCCCGAGGAGCGCGCCGCGATCGAAGGGCAGCTGCGCGCACTCGCGCGCGACGTGGGTACGCCCATTCGGCTGCCCTACGTGACCGAGATCTATCTCGCGTTCAGTTGACCGACGGGTCTTCGGGAATGCGCGCCACGAGCTCGTAGATGCCGCCCTTGCGGCGGAGCACGTCTGCCCACAGCTCGTCCGGCGCCTCGGTGAAGGCGTCGTCGGGGCGCGAGGCCTCCACGATCCAGTCGTCGCGGCCGAGCTCGTCCTCGAGCTGGCCGGCGCCCCAGCCGGCATAGCCGGCGAAGACACGACGCCGGACCGTCTGGGCGGCGACGTCCTCCGGCTCGTCGAGCGCGGGGAAGCCGAGCGCGCCGAAGAGCGGTACCGCCGCGTCGTCGGGATCGAGGAACTCGCCGAGCACGAGCACGGCGTTCGGCTGCACGGGCCCGCCGACCCAGACCTGCTCGCCGTCGTGGACGAGCGGCTCGAGCTGCGGGACGATCTCCGCAACCGGCGCGGGGGAGGGGCGGTTGAGCACGAGACCTGCTGCACCCTCGTCGTTGTGCTCGGTGATCAGCACGACCGCGCGCCGGAAGTTCGGGTCGAGCAGCGCGGGCGATGCGACGAGCAGCTGTCCCTGCAGGGACTCCACGTCCCCATTGTTATAGTGAGCGCCGTCGCTTTGCGGGATGAGGCTCCCGCTAACCGCCCATCCGGGCTGATGGCCTCTACACCGGAGACCACGCCTGGAAGGAGATGCGGTGAGCGACCTCGCACTTGCAGCCGTTCTGATGGGAACGATCCTGCTCGCCTCGACCATCTCGGTCGAGATCGGGCTCTCGGTCGCGCTGATCGAGCTGCTCGCCGGCGTGATCGTCGGGAACGCGACGCACGTCGACATCCCGAGCTGGCTGACCTTCATCGGCTCCTTCGCGGGCATCGTGCTCACCTTCCAGGCGGGCGCGGAGGTGGACGTGCCTCAACTCCGGCGAGAGTGGAAGGCGTCGACGTCGATCGGTCTCGTGTCGTTCTTCGCGCCGTTCGCGGTCGTCGCGCTCGTGGCGTACTACGGGCTCGACTGGTCGCGCCGGCAAGCGGAGATCGGCGGCCTCGCGCTGTCCACCACGAGCCTCGCCGTCGTCTACGCCGTGCTGGTCGAGACCGGGCTCAACCGGGAGCTCGTCGGCAAGCGAATCATGTCTGCGACGTTCGTTACCGACATCGCCACCGTCACCGGCCTCACCCTGCTCTTCCTCAAGCCGACGATCTGGATCCTGCCGTTCGCACTCGTGTCGATCGCGCTCATTGCCGGCCTGCCGCGCGCGTCGCGGGTCTTCTTCCCGCGCTACGGCAACCGCGTGATCGAGCCGGAGATCAAGCTCGTGTTCGCCTGCCTGTTCTTGCTCATGTGGCTCGGCTCGCGTGCGAACTCGCAGCCTGCGCTGCCTGCGTTCATCCTCGGCCTCGCGATGTCGCGCTTCTACGCGTCGCACCGGACGCAGCAGGATCGGATGCGCATCGTGTCATTCGCGTTCCTCACGCCGTTCTTCTTCCTCAAGGGAGGCATGAACGTCTCGACGAGCGCGCTCTGGGCCAGCCTCGGCACACTCGGCATCCTGTTCGTGGCGAAGATGGTGCCGAAGCTTCTCGGCGTCTATCCGCTGGCGCGGAAGTACACGTCGCCCCATGCGACGTTCACGACGCTGCTCATGTCGACCGGGCTCACGTTCGGCACGATCACGTCGCTATACGGGCTCAGTGCGCACATCATCGACCGCACGCAGTTCTCGCTACTGATTGCGGTCGTCGTGCTGTCGGCGATCGTCCCGACTGCGATCGCGCAGCGGTTCTACCAGCCGACGGCCGCCGCGCACCGCGACCTGACCGCCCCGGTCGCGCCCGCGCCGGACTAGGCGGCGCGTGGCGTCAACGCGACGAGCAGCCCGCCGTCGTCGTCGTACGCCGGGAAGAAGTCGCCGGTGACCGGCTTTACGTGGCCGGAGCGCGCGCGCAGCTGCAGCGACTCGTTCAGCCGCCGTACGCCCCACTCGAGCGCGAGCTTCGCCGGGTTCTTCTCCTCCTCGAAGCCGGCGAGGCCGAGGCTGTCGACGAGGTCGGCGCCGATGAGGTCGCTGTCGCCCCAGCCGGTCAGCTCGTACACGCCGCGCCCGACGGCGAGG
>DATCBD010000113.1:0-20321 GCA_036512155.1 Gaiellaceae bacterium
CGTCGACCTGCTGGCCGAGGCGCCTCCGGGCGTCCAGCGCGTCGCCGTGCGCACCGGGGCCGGCTCGATCCTCGTGCTGCCGGTGCGCCTCGACGGCATGGCCGCCGTGCTGGAGCTCTATCGCGCAGGGCCGTTCTCGCCGTCGGGTCAGCTTGCCGCCGAGCTCACTGCCGGTCAGGTCGCGCTCGTCCTGCGCGCGTTCGCGCCCGGGCCGCCGACCGATGCCGGCGTCGCGCGCCATGCGCTCGATCTCGCAGGCGACGCACTCGCCGCCGCGCTGCACGAGACCGCACCGGCGGCGGAGGTCGTCCGGCTCGCGGCCGGCGTCGTCGGCGCGCCGGTCGCGCTGCTCTGGCAGCGGGCCGAGGACGATGCGCTCGAGCTCGTCGGCTCGTACGGCCTCGACCCGACGGTGGACCTGGGCGACGCCGCCGAAGCGGCTGCGGCTGCGCTCGCAAACGGCGGAGCCATTCGCGCGCTCGCGTCCGACCGGCTGCCGGGCGGCTGCGGCGTGTCGACGACGCTAGGCCTCGGCGAGCCTCCCGTCGGCTTCCTGCAGCTCCTGTTCGCGCCGGGCGCCGAGCCGAGCGCGGACCAGCTCGGACGGCTCACCACGTTCGGTGTTCGCGCCGCCCACGTCCTTCGCTCGGGCGCCCGGATCCGGGAGCTCGAGCAGGAGCTCCAGCTCTCGCGCGCGCTGCTCGTGGTCGTCGGGCAGGCGACGGCCGAGCTCTCGCTCACGCACACGCTCGAGACGGCGGTCGCGCGCATCGCAGAGCTGCTCGACGTCGAGCGCGTGGCGGTCTACCTGCGTGTCGCCGAAGACCGGCTGGTCGCGGCGGCCGGTGCCGGCCTCAGCGCACCGCATACGCGAGTCGCCGAGCGGCTGCTCGAGCTCGGCATCGGCCCCGCCCGGCGCCGCAGACCGCTCGTCGAAGTGTCGGACACCGCCACCGATCTCCGGCTCGTGGACGTGCGCGACGCCGCGCGCGAGGCCGGCATCGACGCGGCACTCGCGGTCCCGCTCCTCGTGCGCGACGACGTGATCGGCCTGCTCGCGGTCTATCCCGAGCGCGGCCGCCCGGTGAGCGAGAGCGAGTCCGCGCTTCTGACCGCGCTCGCCTCGCAGCTCGCCGTCGCCGTCCAGAACGCGCAGCTGCACGAGCGCACCTCGGAGCTCTCCGGCCAGCGCGAGGCTGCGCTCGCATCGGAACGGGAGGCGGCGCGGCGCCTCGGTGCGCTGTACGAGATCTCGCGCTCGTTCGCGCAGAGCCTGTCGCTCGAGGCGACGCTCGAGGCGCTGGCGCGGACGGTGGTGGAAGTGCTCGATGTCGACGCCGCCGTCATCCGCATGCCGGACGAGCGCCGGGAACAGCTCGAGCCGCGTGCGCTTCACGTCAAGGACGCTGCGCTCGCCGACGCGGTCCGCGCGGTGCTCTACCGTTCTCAGCCGTTCGGGGCGACGGCGGTGCAGAGGCTGTTCCGCGAGGCGATGCCCATCCGGCTGCGCAGGAGGATGGCGAACGAGCTCCTCGATCCGTTCCTCGAGAAGGGGTGGACGGGCGCGATGGTGCCGGTGGCGACGCCGGCAGAGGTGATCGCGTCCCTCGGCATCTTCTCGTTCCGCCCCGGGAGCCCGATCAGCGCCGAGACGCTCGATGCTGCGCTTGCGATCGCCGGCCAGGCTGCGCTCGCGATCGACAACGCGCGCCTGTATCAGCAGCAGAAGGAGTTCGCGGACACGATGCAGCGGTCGCTCCTGCCCCGTTCGCGCCCGGCGGTCTCCGGCCTCGAGGTCGGCGAGCTGTACGAGTCGTCCGCGCGGGTCGACGTCGGCGGCGACATCTATGACTTCGTCACCCTGGACGACGGGCGGCTCGCGGTCGTCCTCGGGGACGTCACAGGACACGGCGTCGAGGCGACCGCCGACATGGCGATGGCGAAGTTCGTCTTCCGCTCGCTCGCGCGCGAGCATCCCGAGCCGGGCGACTTCCTCGCCGCTGCGAACGACGTCATCGTCGACGAGATCGCCACGGGCAAGTTCATCACCATGGTCTATCTCGCGATCGACGGCGCCGGCGGCGGGGTTGCATGTGCGAGCGCCGGCCATCCACCGCCTCGGATCCTGCTTCCGGACGGCAGCGTGCGCGGGCTCGAGACCGGCGGGTTGGCGCTCGGGATCGAGTCGGGGCAGCGGTACGACGAGGTGCGCACCAACCTTCCAGCGGGCGCATCGATCATCGTCTACACCGACGGCGTGATCGAGGCGAGGCGGCGGCAGGAGCTGTACGGGGTCGAGCGGCTGGACGCTCTCCTCAGCGGTCACCGCGAGCTGGCGCCGCACGTGCTCGCGACGGCCGTGGCGCGGGACGCCCGCGCCTTTGCCGGAGGCGAGCTCGCCGACGACCTGGCGGTCGTCGTCATCCGCCGGTCCTGACGCTCCGGGGTAACCTTTTCGGGCTGTGGGTCGCCTCGCTCTTCTCCTCTCGCTCGTCCTCGCGTGCGCGGTCGCCGCGCCGGCGTTCGCTGACACGCCCCCGGGCACGACCACGACCACGACCACGACCACGACCACGACCACGACGACGACCACGGCTGCGCCGACGGTCCCGGACGGGGTCGTCCTCGGCGGCGTCGCGATCGGCGGGCTCGCCTCCGACGCGGCCACGGCGGAGGTCGTCCAGCGGTTCTCGCGCCCGGTCGTGCTGCGGGTCGGCCGGAATACGGTCTCGGTCTCGCCTGCGGCGCTCGGCGTGAAGATCTGGGCCGACACAGCAGTCGCAAAAGCCCTGACGGTCGCCCCGAACACGTCGCTCGGCCTGCGCGCGGGCGTCGACCGGGCGCGGGTTGCGGCCTACGTCGCGCGGCTCGCCCGCCGGCTGAATCGCGACCCGAGCTCGTCGCGCCTCCTGCTGCGCAACTTCCGGCCGCTGGTGACGCCGTCGCGGGCGGGCCTGCGCATCGAGCAGGGAGCGACCGCACGCCTGCTCGGGGACGAGCTCGCGCACGGGACCAGGGCGCCGATCCGCGTGCCGGCCAAGGCGCTCGCGCCGCCGGCGACGGCGGCGACCATCGGCTCGGTGATCGTCATCAGGCGCTCCTCGAATCTCCTGACGCTGTACAACGGCGCGCACTACGTGCGGCAGTTCCACGTCGCCACCGGGCAGGCGATCTATCCGACGCCGCTCGGCCGCTTCCAGATCGTGGTCAAGTGGAAGAACCCGACGTGGTACCCGCCGACGCAGGACGCGTGGGCGAAAGGCCTGAAGCCGGTGCCGCCAGGCCCGAACAATCCGCTCGGAACCCGCTGGATGGGCATTAGCTCGCCGGGCGTCGGGATCCACGGCACCGACGAGCCGGCGTCGATCGGCTACTCCGAGTCGCACGGCTGCGTCCGCATGCTCGTTCCCGACGCAGAGTGGCTGTTCGACCACGTCGCGGTCGGAACCCCCGTGTTCATCGTGGCGTCGTGACGCGGACGCTGAAGCTCACCGGCCAGACGCTGGCGCTCGCCGCCGTCGCCGGGTTGCTCGGGCTGCTCGTGTGGCGGCTCACGCATCAGACGCACCCGCCGAAGATCGGCGGGCCGGCGCCGAACTTCGCGCTGCGACGCATCGAGGGAACGGGCAAGCTCGATCTGGCGTCGCTGCGCGGCAAGCCGGTCGTCATCAACTTCTGGGCGTCGTGGTGCGTGCCGTGCAAGGGCGAAGCGAAGATGCTCGAGCAGGCGTCGCGGCAGTACCGCTCGCAGGGCGTCGTCTTCGTCGGTGTCGACTACCACGACGTGACGAGCGACGCGCGCACGTTCCTGTCGCATCACGGCGTCACGTATCAGACGGTGCAGGACGGCTCCGGCATGATCGGCGACAAGTACGGGCTGACCGGCGTGCCCGAGACCTACTTCGTCGACCGCAGGGGCCGTCTCGTGGGCACGCACATCATCGGCACGATCACGAACCAGGTGAACGCGTTCCACAGCGGCATCCGGGCGGCGCTGGACCAGTGATGCTTCGCGTCGTCGCTGTGGCGGCGGCCGCGCTCGCGCTCGCCGGCCCGGCCGCGGCGTGCGCGTCGAAGACGTCGCTCTCGTATCTCGAGGGCCAGATCATGTGCCCGACCTGCCACACGACGCTCGACATGTCGGAGGCACCGGCGGCGCAGCAGATCAAGACGCAGATCTCGAGGCGCATCGCGCAATGCTGGTCGGCGAAGCAGATCGAGACCGAGCTCGTCGGCAACTTCGGGCAGGGGATCCTCGCCGCGCCGCCGCACAAGGGCTTCGACCTGCTCGCGTGGTGGTTGCCGCTCGGCGGGGTCCTCGGCGGCGCTCTGCTGCTCGCCGTCGGTGTGTGGCGCTGGAGCCGGACACATGAGCCTGAGCTGCCCGAGACGGAACACGAGACCGATCCGGAGACCGAGCGGCGCCTCGACGAGCTGCTCGCCCGGCTGGACTGATGGCTCTCCGGCTTGTCGTCGCGTTCGCAGCGGGGTACGCGTCGGTGATCACGCCGTGCGTCCTGCCGCTCGTGCCCGGCTACCTCTCCGCTGTGTCCGGGGTCGATCCGGACGACCTGGGGCGCGCCGGATCGGCGCGCCGCATCGCGATCGCGAGCGTCCCGTTCATCCTCGGCTTCACGCTCGTCTTCGTCGCGGTGGGCGCGGGCGCCGCGGCTATCTCGAACGTCGTCACCCCGAACTCGCAGGCCGACATCGCCGGCTTCGTCCTCGTCGTGATCGGGCTCGCGTTCGTCGGCCTGCTCCCCGTGCCGGAGCGGGTGATGGCTCCAGGCCTCATCGTCGGCGCGCGCAAGCGCGGGTCGCGCGCGCTGCTCGGCGGGGCCTTCGCCGTCTGCGCGGCGCCGTGCATCGGCACCGTGCTCGCCGCGGTGCTCGTGCTCGCGAGCGACACCGGCACCATCCTGCGCGGGGCGGCGCTCCTCGCCGTGTACGCGCTCGGCCTCGGGGCGGCGTTCCTCACCGCAGGCCTCGCGTTTGGCCGGGCGATGAACGCGTTCCGCTGGATCCGGAACCGCTACACGATCATTCAGGTCCCGAGCGGCGTGACGCTCGTCGCGCTCGGGCTGCTCCTCTTCTTCCACCGGGACTGGTGGCTGCACGTCGCGGTGAACCGCGCGCTAGATGCCATCGGGCTGACGTCCCCCTAGGTCCAGTGTCTCCAGCAGCGCCGCGAGCTGGGCCCGCAGCGCGGCGACGTCGACGCCGAGGTGCTCCGGCTCGTACGCCTCGAGCCGCCTGATCGCCTTCTCCAGCTGCCGGGCCGTCGCCACCGGCCGGCCGCGTCCGGCCTGGTACCAGGCGACCGCCACGTGGACGAGCCCCTGGTAGAAATCGCGCTCCTCGGCGGGCGCCGCGCGCCACACGAGCTCGAGCTCCTCGTGCGCCTCGAAGAACCGGCCGGCGCGGATGTGCTCGAGCCCCGTCTTGTACGGGTCGGCCATTCCCCTCTAACCTTGTCATGTGGCCACGATCCTGCTGTGTGGGGTCGACTTGTTCTTCCGGGGAAAGCTCGAGGCGCTGCTGCCAGGGCACCGCTTGGTCACGGTCGATCACACGGACGATCCCGACCTCGTCATCTGCGACATCTCGCGGATCGAGCCCGAGGAGGTGGCAGACACCTACCCCGACGTCCCGATCCTCGGCTATACGAACCACACCGACACCTCCGGTCTGCGCGCCGCGCACGCCGCCGGCTTCGATCAGGTGCTCGCCAAGTCGGCGTTCGTCGAGCGCGTGCAGGAGATCGTCGTCGAGCTCCTGCCGTAGAGGCTCTCACATAATGACGTTCGTCGATCCGGGCGCAGTCGGCGAGTGCGATGCAAGGACGCAGGGAGGCCCGATAGTTGCACTATCGGGCCGACTGAGGACGCGGCAGCGCGCCGCCGAGTGTGGCCGGGCGACACAATCGTTCATTGTGTGAGAGCCTCTCAGCCGGTTCTCCCGGTGCCCCGGCGGGCGCGTCCTCTAAAGTTGGCGCCGTGACCTACATCATCGCCGAGCCCTGCATCGACATCAAAGACCTTTCCTGCGTCGATGTCTGTCCGGTGGACTGCATCCACCCGGGCGACCGGATCCTGGTCATCGACGCGGAGGAATGCATCGACTGCGGCGCCTGCGAACCGGAGTGCCCGGTCGAGGCGATTTTCCCGGAGGACGCGCTCCCCGACAAGTGGAATGCGTTCGTGGAGATCAACTACGCATACAACAAGGGCATCGGCGTCGTGAACGAGCTCACCGAGAAGTACGCGGTCGAGAACGACGTCCACAACGAGCCCATCGAGTAGCGCGTAGTCCGCGCCGAGCGGGGTACGCTCAGGGCGTGAACCCGACGAAGCTCGATCACGTTGCGTACTGGGTGGCGGACCGGGACGCGATCGCGGACTTCGCGGCTGCGGAGCTCGGCATGCACGTCATCGAACGCACGGACGCGTTCACGCTCATCGGCGCGGACGCGCGCCGCGGCAAGTTGACGCTGTTCGCGGCCGAAGGGCCGCGCGTGCACGGCGCGCTGAAGCACGTTGCGCTCCGCGTCGCTCACCTCGAGGACGGCGAGCGCTGGTTCGACCTCGCGGAGGGCGTGCGCATCGGCGTCGTCGAGGGCCAGACCGACCTCGACTACGACCTCGACCATGTCGCCTTGTTCTCCGCGCATCCGGAGGCTGCCGTGGCCGCGTATGTCACGCTCGGATTCGATCCCGCGCCCGTCGGCTCGTCGGGCTTTCCGCGCGTCGAAGTCGGCGGCGCCTGGGTTGAGTTCCACCCAGGCGAGCCCGGCAACCCGGAGCGGCCCCTCCTGAACCACATCGCGGTGCTCGTCGACTCCGCGGACAAGCACATCGCCGAGGCCGGCGATTTGGGCGTCGAGATCGACAACGTCGTCGACGCGGCGAACACGTACGCGGTCTTCCTGCGCGGGCCCGAGAACGTGCGCATCGAGTACGTCGAGCACAAGCCGACCTTCTCGCTTCGCTAGTCACGCCGGTGTCAGACACGAGAATCGGTGTCTGACACCGGGGAACATCTGCTGATCGCCGGAGCCGGCATGGCCGGGCTTGTCGCCGCCGTGCGTGCACGCGAGCTCGGGCTCGACCCGGTCGTGATCGAGAAGGGGACGCGTGCGGGCGGGTCGATGCTCCTCTCGAGCGGCGTTATCTGGCGCCATCTCCGTTGGGAGGACGTCCGCGCCGACTGCCCCGGCGGCGACGAATCGCTCCAGCGGCTCGCGTGGGAACGGCTGGACGACGCGCTCGCCTGGCTCGTCTCGCTTGGCGCCGAGCCGGTCTGGGAGGACACCGAGAATCCGCGGACGACCGGCAAGCGTTTCGACGCGCATGCGCTAACCGAGGTCCTCGCCTCGCGCGTGGACGTGCGGCTCCAGACTGCGCTGCCGCCCGACGCCGAACCGCCGGTCGTGCTCGCCACGGGCGGCTTCGGCCGCCGTCTGGCCGAGGAGCGGGGGCTCCTCCTGCGGGCCAATCCGTGGAGCGCTGGGGACGCACTCGACTGGAGCCTCGCCCGCGGCGCGTCGATCACCGCGGGCATGGGGGAGTTCTACGGGCGCGCGATGCCGGCGCGCCCTGCGCGCATCCACGAGGAGGACTTCGTCCGGCTCGCACAGCTGTACGGAAGCGAAGCGCGCGTCCTGACCGACGACGGCCGCGACATCACGCCGCGCAAGGTGGCGTGGCACGAGAACGACCTCGCGCAGCTCATCGGCCCGAGCGCGTGGTACGTCGTCGAGCAGTCGAACGACCGCATCGAGGCAGCGCGCGCTGCCGGCGGAACGGTGGTCGTGCGCGACGACGGGCGGCTCGCTGTGCACGTGTCCGCTGGCGTGACGCACACGATCGGCGGGTTGCTCGTCGACGATCATGCGCGCGTTGTCGGCCTCGACGGTGTCTGGGCCGCTGGAGTCGACGCCGGCGGCGTTGCGACCGGCGGCTACTCGAGCGGCCTCGCGCAGGCGCTCGTCCTCGGCCTCGCTGCTGCAGAAGACGCGGTCTAAGGGTGCGCGAGATACGCGCACGCGCGCCGGTCGCCCGGGAGGGGCGACGCCGCGACTTTCGTCACGCGCAGGCGTTGGCCGTCCTGCTCGATCTCGGCGCCGACCTCCGGCACGTCGCCGGGCTCTTCGCGTAGCTCGTAGCCGGACGTCTTCCAGACGAAGAGAAGGTGGCCTTCCGCCATCGCGGCGCGGATCCTACTCGCCGCGCGGGTACGTCGGCAGGACGAGCCGCATCGTCGTCGCCATGTCGGCGCGGTCGACGTGCATGGCGGCGCCGAGCGTCCGCGCTCGCTCCCGCAGCACCTCGAGCGACCGCTGACGCCGTTCGCCGGGGGCATCGTCGAAGATCTCGATCTCGATCCCGCTTTCGTCCTTCGCCGGCCGCACGCGCACGGCGAACACCGTCGGCGGCCCGCGGCGGATAGCACCCTCGAGCGCCTCGCGCACGATCGCGTACAACGCCGCCTGCGTGCGCTCGCTGAGTGCCTCGGCCGCGGCCGCGTCGACCTCCACCGCGATGCCGTGCGCCACACCGCGGTCGTCGCCGAGCGCCTGGAGCGCCACGCCGAGACCATGATCGCGCAGGACGACAGGCTCGAGGTTGAACGAGAGGTTGCGGAGCTCGCCGATCGTCGTACGCGTCCGCCCGAGCGCGCGCTCGAGCACCTCGCCGGCCTGCTCCAGCTCGCCACGCTGAAGGAAGTTGAGCGTCGCATCGAGCATGAGCGCGACACCGGCGAGCGACTGCACAGGCCCGTCGTGGAGGAAGAGCGCGATCCGGCGGCGCTCGTCCTGCTCGGCGGCGAGGATCTCCTCGGTCGGATCGCGCCGCGCGGGCTCGTCGGTCACAACGTCAGTCGATGATCGCTTCTCGCAGCGCGATCGCGACCGCGTGCGTGCGCGTGTCCGCTTCGAGCTTCGCGAGGATGTGCCGCACGTGGCTCTTCACGGTCTCCTGGCTGATGAAGAGCTTGGTCGCCACGTCTGCGTTCGACATGCCGTCGGCGAGGAGCTGGAGGATCTCGCGCTCCCGCGTCGTCAGCAACTCCTCCTTGTCCTTGCCGGAGAGGAACGCGGGCATCAGGGCCGGGTCGACGTAGCCCTCGCCGTCGGCGACCTTCTCGATCGCGCGCACGAGCGTCTCGTGCGGGGCCTCCTTGAGGATGTAGCCCTTCGCGCCGGAGTCGAGGCCGCGGCTGAGCAGGCTGCGCTCGCTGTACGCGGTGAAGATCAGGACGGCGACATTGGGATCCTGCTCAGTGAGGAGCTTCGTTGCTTCCAGGCCGTCCATCCCCGGCATCCGCACGTCCATGATCACGACGTTCGGGCGCCTGCGCTCGGCGAGGGCGACCGCGCTCTCGCCGTCCGCGGCCTCGCCGATCACGCGGACGTGGGGCGCACGCGACAGGGACAGCCGCAGGCCTTCGCGCACCACTTCGTGGTCGTCGACGATCAGGACGGTGATTTCAGAGGGGGCCATCGCGGGAAGTCGATTGTATGCCTGCCTTCCGACGGCGAGGTACAAATCGGGCTTCGTGGCCGACTGGATGACCATTTCCGCGCCGGTGACCGCCGACGGAAACCCGCGTTGAACGTCCTGCTCCTCGTCGTCGGCGACACCTCGCCGGAGACGATTCGGCAGTCGCTCGCAGGCGGTCCGTGGCGCGTCCTCGTCGTCGCGCCGACCGTCGTCGGCCCGCTCGACTGGCTCTCGAACGCAGAGGAGGGCGCACGGCTGCGCGCCGAGGTCCGCGGCCTCGAGGCGGAGCGTGCGCTCGAGGGGCTCGTCCCCGTGGCGAGCGTCGCGGGCGACGTCGATCCCGTGCAGGCCGTCGCCGACGCGTTGGCCGAGTTCCCCGCGACCGAGATCCTCGTCGCAGGCGCGTCGGCCGACCTCGACCTCGAGGGCGCGCTCGCCGTGTTCCACCTGCCGGTGCGGAGGCTCGGGCCGCCGCCGCGTGCGCGTGCCCGCGTCAACCTCCGCATCCGCAAGCTCTCCGGTGGACGTGACCCGGGCGCGCTGTTCGCGCTCATCCTCGGGATGAACGTCGCGCTGATGGTGGCCGCGATCGTGCTGTCGCTGTTCGCGCTCTTCGTGCTCTGGCTCGTCGGCGCCTACTGATCTACACGGCAAGACTGAGCTGCTCGGGATCGTCCGGCGGCTCGAGGCGCACCCGCCTGCGGTCGCGGATGCCGTGCGCACGCGCAAGCTCGCGCACCTGCTCCCGCACCGGCTTCGTCTTCTCCGCGGAGAGATACGCGCGCCGCGCATACAGCTGCTCGTACCTCGGCAGCAGCTCCGGCCAGTCGCGCTCGAGCGCGCCGAGGAAGTGCTCCTTCGTCCCCGGTTTGAGGTACAGGAGGTTCGCCCACACGCCGGTCGCGCCGGCGGCGCGCGCTGCGCGCACGACCTCGGCGAGCAGCTCAGGCTTGTCGCTCAGGCCGGGGAGGATGGGCGCCATGCCGACGCCGGTCTTGATCCCCGCCTCGACGAGCTGCCGGAGCGCGCGCAATCGCTGGTGCGGCGGAGCGGTGCCGGGCTCGGTTCGCCGCCAGATATCGACGTCGAGTGTCGGGATCGAGAACGTCACGCTCACCTCGGCCCGCCGCGCCGCCTCGGCGAGCACGTCGAGGTCGCGGACGATCATCGGCCCGCGCGTGATGATCCCGAACGGGTTCGCCGTCGCGGCGAGCACTTCCAGGCATGCGCGCGTCAGCCGGTAGCGGCCCTCCGCGGGCTGGTACGGGTCGGTGGCGGCGCCGATGGCGATCCCGTCGCGCTTCCACGACGGGCGCGCGAGCTCGCACCGCAGCACCTCGGCCACGTTCGTCTTGACGCGAATGCTCGCGCCGTAGCGCTCGTCCGCGGGACGGTCTGCACGCAGCTCGAAGGCACGCACGTAACAGAACGTGCACTGGTGCGCACAGCCCATGTACGGGTTGAGCGACCACCCAAACGGCATGCCCTGGACTCGATTCAGCGCGGAGCGGCAGGGCTCTTCGCGATACTCGACTCGCATCCCCATGGCCAAGCTTATCGAACATACGTTCGCCGTGCCGACGGAGGTCGAACCAGGGATCCTCCGGGTGACGCTGCCGCTGCCGAGCGGGCCGCGCCATGTGCACTGCTTCCTGCTGCGGGGCGAGGACGGCTGGACGCTCGTCGACACCGGCCTCGGGCTGGCGGAGCCGTCGTGGGAGGACATCCTCGCCCAGGTGGACGGGCCGGTGACGCGGATCTTCATCACGCACATGCATCCGGACCACGTCGGCGGGGCGGAGGCTGCGGTGCGGGCGACCGGGGCCGACGTGCTGCAGGGCAGGCTCGACTACTCCCAGTGCGAGCGTGTGTGGGGCTCGACTGACTGGCCGGAGCGGATCGCGGACTGGTTTGTCCTCCACGGCGTGCCGGCCGCGGTGGCGGAGGAGCTGATCGAGTCCGGGCACGTGTTCGCGGACTTCGTCCGCTTTGCGTGGAACCCGACGCTCGTCGAGCCGAGCGACGAGATCGACGGCTGGCGCATCGTCGCCACGCCCGGGCACGCCGACGGGCACCTCTCCCTGCTCCGGGACGGCGTGCTCATCGCCGGCGACACGCTGCTCGCGCCGATCACGCCGGCCATCGGGCTCTATCCCCAGAGCCGGCCGGATCCGCTCGGCGACTACACCGAGACGCTGGCCGCGATCGCGGAGCTCGACCCGCGCGTGTCCTACGGCGGCCACGGCGAGACCATCCAGGAGCCCGCAGCGCGCGCCCGCGAGATCGCCGCGCATCACGACGACCGGCTCGACCGGACCGTCGCCGCGCTCGTGGCGGAGCCCCGCACCGGCTACGACGTGTCGCACGATCTGTTCGGCCGCACGCTCCCGCCGATCCAACGGCGTTTCGCCGTCGCCGAAGCGCTGTCCCACCTCGAGCGGCTCGTCGTCCTCGGGCGGGCGCGCCGCGACGGGGACGGCCGGACCGTTACCTATACTGCCGCCTAGCTGGTGGACGAGAAACCTCCGAGTACCAGCGCCGCGCCGTGAACGTGTTCTTCGAACTTCTCGGCGTCGCGGCGCTCATCCTGCTGAACGCCTTCTTCGTCGCCGCCGAGTACGGCCTGGTGACGGCGCGGCGGACGCGGATCATCGAGCTGCAGCATCAGGGCAACCGCCGCGCGCGGGCCGTGCTCCGGATCACGGGCGATCCGCCGCGCTTCATCGCGGCCATGCAGCTCGGCGTCACGCTCACCTCGCTGGCCATCGGCGCTCTGGGCGAGTCGGTGCTGACCCGCGAGTTCAAGACGTGGCTCGCGACCGTGCTCGCGATTGCGCTCGCCTACCTCATCCTGACGTTCTTCCACGTCGTCGTCGGCGAGCTCGTGCCGAAGGGCGTCGCGCTGCGCCACTCGGAAGGGACCGCCCTCTGGGTCTCCGCCCCCGTTCGTGCGTTCTTCACCGTCGCGCAGCCGCTGATCTGGGTGCTGCAGGGCTCGACCGAAGTCGTGCTGCGCGTCCTCGGCGTCGATCCGGTCGGCGCCGAGCGCGACGTCCTCTCGGAGGCCGAGCTGCGCATGCTCGTGTCACGGTCGACGCGCGAGGGCGAGATCGAGGTGGACGAGCAGCAGATGATCGACAAGGTCTTCATCTTCGGCGACAAGGACGCCGCCGACGTGATGGTCGCGAAGCCGGACGTGACGGCCATCTCCATCGAGATGCCGGCCGAGAAGGCGCTGGAGACGGTGCTCGACCATCCGTACACGCGCTACCCGGTCTTCCGGGAGACGATCGACGACGTTATCGGAGTCCTGCACGTGCGTGACCTGTTCTCGGCCATTCACGACCGAGGGCTCGCCGACGTCCAGCTGGAGGATCTCCTCCGCCCACCGTACGTCGTGCCGGAGACGAAGGACCTGGCGTCGCTCCTGCAGGACTTCCGCCGGACGAACAACCACTTCGCCATCGTCGTGGACGAGTACGGAGCACTCGCCGGTATCTGCACGCTCGAGGACCTGATCGAGGAGATCGTCGGCGAGATCGAGGACGAGTTCGACGTCCCCGAGCAGGCGATCGTCCAGGTGGACGACGACACGTGGCGGCTCGATGGCCGCTTTCCGATCGACGAGTTCAACGAGCGGTTCGGCACCGAACTGCCCGAGGAGGACTTCCACACCGTCGCCGGCTTCGTGTTCGGCCAGCTCGGACGGGCGCCCGAGCCGGGCGACGACGTCGCCTACGACGGGCTCCGCTTCGACGTGCTCGAGGTGGACGGGAACCGGATCGAGCAGATCGCCGTCACCTTCGTCGAGCGCCCGCAGCCGCGGCGCACGGCCGAGGGGGACGACTTCTCGGACGACGACATCGAGTAACTCGCTTGTCGCGAGCTAGGGCGCCAGTTCCAACGGTTCGATCTCGCCGCCTGTGATCGTCCAGGCGGCGAGATCGTCCGTGCGCACCGCGTAGATCAGGTACGGCAGACCCTCCCACTGCCCGATGTTCTCGACGTCGGTCCGCGACGGCCGCGGTGGGGAGGAGAGGTGCGAGTGGACGACCGCCTGGGCGAGCTCGATCTCCGACCAGCGCACGGGATCGAGGTACAGCTCGAACCGGTACGGCGACGCTGCCTTGTTCACCGCAGGCACGTACTCGACCCCGCGGTCGCCGTCGAGGAGGAGCAGGCCGCACGACTCGTTCGGCGCCTCGGCTCGAGCGTGGGCCGCGATGGCCTCGCGGATCGCCGCCGGCACTACCACCAGAGCGTGCGTTCCATCGAGCTGCCGACGTCGCCGGCGTCCCAGAAGTCGGCACTCAGGTACTTCCAGCCGCCGTCGGCGAGCACGCAGACGACGACCGCGCCCTCGTCGAGCTCCTCGGCGAGCTTGCGCGCGACGTGCACGACCGCGCCGCCCGAGACTCCCGCGAAGATCCCCTCGCGGTCGAGCAGCGCGCGGACGGCGACGACCGACTCCTCGTTCGACACGAGCACCTTCCGGTCGAGCTTCGACACGTCGAGGATGGGCGGCACGTAGCCGTCCTCGAGCGAGCGCAGCCCCATGACCGCGTCCCCCGGAAGCGGCTCGGCGGCCGCGACGACGATGTCGGGGAAGCTCTCGCGCAGGCGCTCGCCTGCGCCCATCAACGTGCCGCCCGTGCCGAGGCCGGCGACGAGCACGTCGACGCGGTCGAGCGCTTCGGCGATCTCGGCACCCGTGCCCTCGTAGTGCGCGCGCGGGTTGGCGGGATTCGCGTACTGGAACGGCATGAAGTAGCGCGGGTCGCGCTCCGCCATCTCCAGCGCCAGCCGGACGGCTCCGTTCGATCCCTCGGCGCCAGGCGAGTCGACGATGGTCGCGCCGTAGAGGCGCAGCAGCCGGCGCCGCTCCTCCGTCGCGTTCGCGGGGAGGACGCACGTGAGCGGGTAGCCCTTCAGCTTCGCGATGAGCGCGAGCGAGATGCCGGTGTTCCCGCTCGTCGGCTCGAGCAGCGCGCGGCCGGGCTCGAGCTCTCCGCCCGCCTCGGCGGCCTCGATCATCGCCTTCGCGACGCGATCTTTGATCGACCCGGTCGGGTTCTGCGCCTCGAGCTTCGCGAAGATGCGCGCGCCGCCGGGAGGCGACAGCCGCGTCAGCTCGACGAGCGGCGTGTTCCCGATCAGCTCGAGGAGGCTTTGGACCACACGTAGACGGTTGGACACGTCTTCCCCAGGAGTTGGTAGATGCCCCACACGAGCCCGCCCCAGGCAGCCTCGGCACCGGCGCCGTCGAAGCCGCCGCGGCGAAGCCGTGCGAGATGCAAGACGTCCTCGCCGGCGTTCCACGTTCCGTGCTCGAGCATCGATTCGCGCCACTCGGAGCCCAGCGGGTCGACCGAGCGCTGCTCGAGCCCCGCCGCTGCCGCCGCCCGTTCGAGCACGTCTGCGTCGAACGTCTCGATTGCGATCGCGTCGACGAGCTCCGCGCGCTCGCGCGGCTCCAGCTTCTCGGTGGCGAGCGTCACGTACGCGAGCATCGAGCCGCCGGTGCGGAGGATGCGCGCGCACTCGGCGAGGCCGCGGTCCGCGTCGACGTGGACGAGCACGTCGCGGCACCAGATCCAGTCCACGGATGCGTCGTCGAGCGGCATCGACTCGATCGACGCCTCGACGACGTCGATGTCCTCGCCTAGACCGGCCTCCGCGATCGCCGCGCGCGCCATGTCGCAGTGCAGCGGCAGCGGATCGAGCGCGAGTGCGCGCACGCCGAACCGGCGCACGAGCTCGATCGAATGCTTCGCGTCGCGTGCGCCGAGATCCGCGACGAGCTCGCCCGCCTGCGGCCCGAGGCCCGCGAACGCGTCGTAGAGCCAGTCCGTTCCGCGAGGGTCGAGACTGCGTCCCAGCGCCTCGTCGAGCCCCGCCTCGTCGGCCCAGAGCTCGTAGAGCTCCTGGACCGTCGGCATCAGCCGCCGGCCATGGCGGGCAGCAGGATGATCGTCGAGCCGTCGTGCACCTCGGTCTCGAGGCCGTCCAGCGTCCGGACGTCCTCGCCCTCGACGTAGACGTTCACGAACGGCGCGATCTCGTCCTCGTTCACGAGCTGCGAGCGCAGCCCGGGGAAACGGCTCATCAGGTCGTCGAGCAGCTCGCGCACCGTGCCGCCGGCGGCGTGCACCTCGCGCTTGCCGCCCGTCTCGGAGCGAAGCGTGGGTGGGATCCTCACGATCTTCATGCGTGCGTCGGCCTCCCGGAGCAGAACTCCACATAGTCGATGTATTCGGTGATGGTCGGATGCTCGCCGCACACCGGGCAATCCGGATCGCGGCGGAGCGTGACCTCGTTGAACTCGGTCGCCAGCGCGTCGAAGAGCAGCAGCCGCCCGGAGAGCGACTCGCCGATGCCGAGCGCGAGCTTGAGCGCCTCGCTCGCCTGGAGCGAGCCGACGATGCCCGGCAGCACGCCGAGCACGCCGCCCTCGGCGCAGCTCGGAGCAAGCTCGGGCGGCGGCGGCTGCGGGAACAGGCAGCGGTAGCACGGGCCTTCGTGCGGCTTGAACACCGTCACCTGGCCCTCGAAGCGGTAGATCGATCCGTGCACGATCGGAATGTCGTGCCACACGGCGGCGTCGTTCAGCAGATAGCGCGTGGGGAAGTTGTCTGCGCCGTCGACGATCACGTCCCACCCGTCGGCGAGGATCCGGTCGACGTTCTCCGAAGTCAGCCGCTCGCGGTAGGTGATCACCTCGACGTCCGGGTTGAGCGCCTGGATCGTGCGTTTCGCCGAGTCGGCCTTCCAGTCGCCCAGCCGCTCGGTCGAATGGGCGATCTGGCGCTGGAGGTTCGACGCGTCGACGCGGTCGTCGTCGACGATGCCGAGACGGCCGACGCCGGCCGCGGCGAGATAGAGCGAGGCGGGCGAGCCGAGGCCGCCGGCCCCGATCAGGAGGATGCGCGAGTCGAGCAGCTTCAGCTGGCCCTCTTCCCCGACTTCGGGAATGAGCAGGTGGCGGCTGTAGCGCTCGCGCTTGGCGGCGTCGAGCGAGCGCGGCAGCTCGGTCGGGAGGCCGCTGCGCTTCCAGTCCGTGTAGCCGCCCGCGAGGGAGGTGACGTTCTCGTAGCCGAGCTCGCCGAGCGACTTCGCCGCGAACGCGGAGCGCGCGCCGCCGGCGCAGTACAGGAGGATCGGCTGCGCCTTGTCGGGCGCGGCCTGCTCGATCCGCGACTCGAGGAATCCGCGCGGCACGTGGATGGCGCCGGGGATGCGGCCCTCGGTCCACTCGTCCAGCTCGCGGACGTCGACGAGCAGCGTCGGCGCGTCGCCGTCGAGGATCTCGAGCGCGCGCGGGACGTCGACCTCGTCGATCTCGGCTTTCACCTGCTGCAGCAGGTCGCGATAGCTCGCCATGACTTTCCGAAAGATAGCGGTAGTCCGGCTGGCTAGGCTGCTCGCGTTGAGCCCGAAGGCCCGTGTTGTCTCCATCGTCGCGGTCGTCTGTACGCTGGCGGCGGGGGCGACCGTCGGCGCGACGCTTCTCCAGACGCGCGGGGAGAGCACCGGCACGACCGCCCGGAAGGGCGCTCCGCCGCTCGACCTCCAGGTCAGCGGGCCGCTGGCGCAGGCGGTCAGCCTGTACTCCGCGGGCAAGCGGTCGCAGGCGGGCGCGATCTTCGCGCGGTACCACTCCCTCCCGGCCGAGATCGGGGCGGCGTTCGCACGCTGGCCGCATGGAAGCCTCGACGCCGTGAAGAAGCTCGTCGCCTCGAATCCGCAGAGCGGGCTCGCCGAGCTCCACCTCGGCCTCGCCTACTACTGGTCGGGCCGCGACGCCGACGCGGTCGCGAGCTGGCGCAACGCCGCGAAGCTCGAGCCCGACTCGCCCTCGGCGGTGACGGCGCTCGACTTCCTCCATCCGAACGTCGCGCCGGGCCTGCCTCCGATCGTCGTCGATGCCGCCTCGGTCGATCCGCGGGCGAGGACGCCTCTGCTGCGCGGCATCCTCATGTGGGATCGCGAGCGTCCGCTGTCGGCCAAGCGCGACCTGGACGCTGCGGCGGCGCTCGCTCCGCATGACCCGGCGGTGGCGGTCGCCGATGCGATGGCGACGTTCTCGCCGGCGCATCCGCTGCGTCCGTTCCCGAAGCTCGGGCCGCTCACGGCCGCGTTCCCGAAGGCGGCGGTCGTCCGCCTTCACCTCGGCGTCCTCCTGCTCTGGACGAGGCAGGTGGCGAAGGGAAAGCAGCAGCTTCGGCTCGCCATCTCGACCGATCCCGGATCGGTCTATGCGAGCCAGGCGAAAGCGCTTCTCCGCGCCCTTGCCGGCGGTGGGTCCCAGTAACTGAAATATGAGCCGAACGGCCCATAGCGCCCCGTCCGATGCGGCAGGCATAGTGCGGCATCGCCGAGGCAGGGAGGCCCATGAGCGCGAAGGAAGCCCCGGAAGTTCGCGGAGTCGCGGACGTTCTGGAGACGGACGAAGGACGTCATCTCCTCGAGACCGCGCAGGCCGCCGGAGGGTTGCTCAGCGCGGAGGAGATCGCGCTCGCGCTCGGCGAGCTCGACCTCGACGCGGGCCAGCTCGACGACCTCTACCACGCGCTCGAAGAGATGCAGATCGAAGTCGTGAGCCCGGCCGACGAAGAGCCGGCGGCGGACAGTGAGGAAGTAACCAGGGCGCGTAGCGCGGAAGCGCGCGAGATCTCGACCGACTCGCTGCAGCTCTTCCTCAAGGACATCGGCAAGGTCGAACTGCTCACGGCGGCGCAGGAAGTCGAGCTCGCGAAGCGCATCGAGCGCGGCGACCACTATGCGAAGCAGGAGATGATCGAGGCAAACCTGCGTCTCGTCGTCTCGATCGCGAAGCGCTACCGCAACCAGGGGCTCCCGTTCCTCGACCTGATTCAGGAGGGGACGATCGGCCTCGTGCGCGCGGCGGAGAAGTTCGACTACCGCAAGGGCTTCAAGTTCTCGACGTACGCGACGTGGTGGATCCGCCAGGCGGTCGCGCGTGCGCTCGCCGACAAGGCGCGCACCATCCGCATGCCGGTGCACGTGGTGGAGAAACTGAACAAGATCGTGCGCACCGAGCGCAAGCTACGCGCCGAGCTGTGCCGCGAGCCGACGCCGTACGAGATCTCGCTTGATCTTGACCTGCCGCTCGAGGAGGTCGAGGCGATCATGCGCAGCTCGCAGACGCCGGTCTCGCTCGAGAAGCCGGTCGGGGACGAGGAGGAGTCGGAGTTCGGCCACTTCCTCACCGACGAGAACGTGCCGCTCCCGGACGAGGTCGCAGACGAGTCGATGCGCAAGGAGCTGCTGAAGAGGATCCTGAACACGCTCTCGCATCGCGAGCGGCGCGTGCTCGAGCTCCGCTACGGGCTCGACGGCGAGCATCCGCGGACGCTGGACGAGGTCGGCCGCACGTTCAACGTGACGCGCGAACGCATCCGGCAGATCGAGAACCAGAGCCTGAAGAAGCTCCGGGCTCTCAGCGACTCGTTCAGTCTGCGCGACGTCGCCTAGTTCGCCCGACTAGGATCTCGCCTCGTGGACGAGACCTGGCGCAGCGAGCTCGCTGAGTTCATCGCAATCCCGAGCGTGAGCGCGGATTCCGCGCACCGCGAGGACGTGAAACAGGCGGGAGAGTGGGTCTGCGATTTCATCCGCTCGAAGTGCGGCGGCACCGCCGAGCTGACGCCGTATGGCGAGAAGGAGCTCGCGCTCGGCGAGATCCCCGCGTCGACCGATCCCGACAACGCGCCGACCGTGCTCGTCTACGGCCACTTCGACGTGCAGCCTCCGGCGCCGCTCGACCTGTGGGAGACGAATCCCTTCGAGCTGACGATTCGTGACGAGTGGGCCTACGCGCGCGGGATCACCGACGACAAGGGTCAGCTGTACATCATGCTCAAGGCCGCGCAGCGGCTCGTCGAGCAGAAGGCGCTGCCGGTCAACCTCCGCTTCGCGTGCGACGGCGAGGAGGAGATCGGCGGCACGACGATCGTCGACTGGATTCGCGACGACGACGTCGGCGCCAACGCGGGGATCATCTTCGACGGCGGGATGCTCCGCGTCGACGTGCCGATGTTCAGCCTCTCGACGCGTGGGCTCATCGCCTTCGACGTCAAGGTGACGACGGGGGAGCGCGATCTCCACTCCGGCATGTACGGCGGCGCGGCGCTGAACGCGATCCACGTGCTCATGCGCTCGCTCGGTGCGGTCACGGCGGGCGCGAACGGGCTGTTGCCGGAGACGCTGCGGGAGGGAATCATCCCTCCGACGGCGGACGAGCTCGAGAACTGGAAAGCGCTCCCGGCCGGCGCCGAGGAGCTCGCGCTCCAGGGTGCGCGCCCGCTCGATCCGAACGCGGCCGAGCAGTTCAACATCCGCACGATGGCCGAGCCGTCTGCGGACGTGAACGGCATCATCGGCGGCAAGCCCGGCCTTCGCAACACGACGCTGTCGGTGAACGCGGCGGGCGAGATCACGGTGCGGCTCGCGCCGGGCCAGGACGTCGACACGATCGGGAACGCAGTCGAGAAGCTCATGCGCGATGCCGCGCCGCCCGGCGCGGAGCTCGACATCAAGTGGAAAGGCGTGCCGGCGGGGCTCATGCGGCCGGACGCACCGGCGATCCAGCTTGGTGCGGACGCGTTCGAGCAGGTGCTCGGCGTGCGCCCGCTGCTCGTTCGCTCCGGCGGCACGCTGCCGATCGTGCCGGCGCTCGCGGACAAGGGCATCCCGACGGTCATCACGGGCTTCGGTCTTCCGGAGTCGAACGTGCACTCGCCGAACGAGAAGTTCCTCGTTCGCTACTTCGCGCAGGGCGTCGATACGGCCGCCGCG
>DATCBD010000114.1:0-5533 GCA_036512155.1 Gaiellaceae bacterium
GAGATCGTCGTCGGGTTGACGGAGGACGAGCTCGCGCGCTTCGACGCCTCGGCGCGCAAGATCGGGCCGCGCGACCTTGCCGTCGCGGTGGAGCAGCGCGCGGTCGGCGCGACGACGGTTGGCGGCACGCTCGCGGTCGCGCGCGTCGCGGGCATCTCGTTCATGGCCACCGGCGGGCTCGGCGGCGTGCACCGCGGCTTTCCCGATCCACCCGACGTCTCCGCCGACCTCGGCCAGCTCGCGAAGACGCCCGCGCTCGTCGTCTCCGCGGGCGTGAAGTCGCTGCTCGACGTGCCGGCGACGGCGGAGCTGCTCGAGACGCTCGGCGTCCCGATGCTCGGATTCCGTACCGACACGATGCCGCTCTTCTACGCCGCCGCCGGCGGACCGCCGGTGTCGGCGCGCGTCGAGTCCGCGGAGGAAGCGGCCCGCATCGCGCGGACGCAGTGGCAGCTCGGCGGCGGAGGGCTCCTGCTCGGCCGCCCGCCGGACGAGCCGCTCGACGACGTCGAGCCGTTGATCGAGGCTGCGCTGCGCGCCGCGCACGACGAGGACGTGCACGGCCAGGCGGTCACGCCGTTCGTCCTGTCGTATCTCCACCGCGAGAGCGGCGGCCGCACGCAACGCGCGAACAAGGACCTCGTCGCGCAGAACGCGCGCCTCGCGGGCGAGATCGCTACAAGTTCTTCCGCGCGAAGCTGACGAGCGCGACCGCGCCGACGATCAGCACGTAGGCGACGGCCCACAGGCGGATCCCCCATCCGTGCACGTACGCGCCGCCGAACGGCCCGAGCTGCAGCAGGAAGCCGGTGAGCCCGGACGCGTGCTCGGTGATCATCCGTAGCCCATCCTGGTACAGCGCCTCGAACGGCAGCGCCCACGACGCGACCGCGGACGCGTGCTTGATCGTGTGCGAGTTGAGCGCGTGACCGATCGATCCCAGCAGTCCCGCGACGAGACCCGCGCCGAAGAGCATAAAGATCGCGATCCCGTTCGCCGTGGACGAGAGCACCACCGAGCCGAGGAGCGAGAGCGCGATCACGACGAGAACGCCGCCGGCGAGCTCGACGCCGGGCCACGCGACCTGGTCCGGCCACCAGTGGCCGGTCAGCCCGGTGATGAGCAGGCCGGCGAAGTAGACCGTCAGCACGTACGCGGTGCAGACCGCGCCGGCGCCGAGGAAGCGCGCGACGAGCAGCGTCGACCGCCCGATCGGGCGCGCGACGAGCGGTTGGAGCAGCCCGCGCTCGGCATCGCCGGTGACCGCGCCGAGCGTGAGAAAGACGGCGAGCACGACCCCGAGGAAGAGCGTCGCGAACATCGACAGGCCGACGAGGAACGCTCCGGCGAACGTGCGCGTGTCGACGTTGACGTCGCGCGGCGGCGTGATCGTGGACAGATCCTTGAACACGTAGTGGTTCGCGAGCCAGAAGAGGAACAGGAACGCGACCGTCAGGACGATGACGACGGCGAACATCTTGCGGCGCACGGCCTCGCGGAAGCCGTAGCCCACGATCACCCAGACGGCTGTCACGACGTCTCTCCTCCGACCGCTTCGAGATAGACGTCCTCGAGCGTCGAGGTGAGCACGCGCACGCCGTAGACCTGCCGTCCCGCGGCGACCGCGTCCGCGACGAGCCGAGGCGCGTCCTCGCGCGTCGCGCCCTCGACGCGGTGGATGCCCTCGTCCGTCTCCAGCTCGACGCCGCGCGGGCGCGAGAGATCGTGCGGCGACCCGACCGCGACGAGCTCGCCGCCCAGCAGGATGGCGACGCGGTCGCACACGAGCTCGACCTCGGAGAGCAGGTGCGAGTTCAGGAGCACCGACACGCCGCGGCCGCGTAGCTCCTCGAGCAGCAGGCGCACGGTGCGGCGGCCGACCGGGTCGAGCGCGGACGTCGGCTCGTCGAGCATCAGCAGGCGCGGCTCTCCGACGAGCGACTGCGCGACGCCGAGGCGCTGCTGCATTCCCTTCGACATCCCGTCCACGCGCCTGTCGGTGGCGTCGGCTAGCGCGACGAGCTCGAGCAGCCGCTTGCGCTCCGCTGCACCGCCGCGCGAACCGCTGAGCCGCTGGTGCAGCTCGAGCACCTCGTCGGCGGTGTACCAGCCGGGGAAGCGGAACATCTCGGCGAGGTAGCCGAGCTCCGCACGCGCTGCGCGCGACCCGGCGCGGGCGCCTGCGACGGTGGCCTCTCCAGCAGTCGGGCGCACGAGGCCGACGGCGATCTTCACGAGCGTCGACTTGCCGGCGCCGTTCGGGCCGAGGAGCCCGACGAGCTCGCCCTCTCCCACCTCGAGATCGACGCCCTTCAGCGCCTGGACGGAGCCGTAGCGCTTCGCGAGGTTCCGAACCACCAGGGCGTCGGGCACACTCCCACTATGCCGCGCGGATACATGGAGGGTCCCGCTTCAGAGGAGGCGGAGCGCCGCGCCGACGAAATCGCGAGCGGCAAGCGCGAGGCGCCCGCGGCGAAGATCTACCCCGCCGTCTTCGGCTCGACGGAGGATGAGCCCGAGTCGCACTTCCTCGGCTGGCTCGCGGACGTCGACCCGGACGAGCTCTTCGCCTCTGGCAAGGCGTGGGGCGTGACCGTGCGGCGCGTCGCCGCAGAGACCGGCTAGTGATGTGGCCGGTGACGTTGCACGGTTCCCGGGTCGCGAGCACCAAGCGATGCAAGGACGCAGGGAGCGCCGATAGGAGCGGCTATCGGCGCGACTGAGGACGCAGCGCGCAGCGTGATCGCGGGCTGGGGACCCTGCGAACGTTGCCGGTTACATCACTAGCTCAGCGTCGCTATGAAGTCGTCGATCGTCAGGGCGGGCAGCGTCTGCACACGGGTCGAACCGCGCGACGCGAGCGCGACCGACACGCGCGCGACCGTTGCCGTGTCCGGCGCCTCGATGACGTTGACGAAGTCGAACTCGCCGAGGGTCGCCCACTGGTGCAGCACCTTGGCGCCGAGCTCCTCGACGTCGCGGTTCACCTCGCGCAAGCGGTCCGGATTCGACTTCAGCGTCTGCACGCCCTGCTGCGACAACCTCGAGAGCAAGATGTAGATGGCCATGCCGTGAACCTACTTCACCCGGGCGACCTGATCCAGGTACAGCAGCGCCGCGCCGATGAAGAGCAGCGGCGAGAGGACGAGGTCGGCGAGGACGAGCGCCACCGCCTGCGCCTGGTTTCCCTGTGTGTGCAGGAGGATGAGCAGCATCGAGCGGCTCACGCCGTACACGAGCGCGAGCGCCGCGATGCCGCCGATCGCGTGGACGAGGTCTGCCTGCCCGAGCGCGCGCCCCCGCCGGAGCGCCGCCCGGATGCCGAGCCCTTCCGCCACCGCCGCGGGCACCGCGAGGCCGAACACGCCGAACCATGCGACGCCCGGCAGGATGAAGACGCGCAGCAGGATCGGGAACGGCAGGAACACGATGACCGCGACCACGAGCGCCGAAAGGGTCGGTGTCCCGCCGGTGACGAGCTGCGACGCGCGCACATACGCGGCACAGAAGAGTGGCGCGAACGCCCAGAGCAGGAGCGTCTGCACGTTGACGCTGTGCCCGACGCCGGCGATGTCCACGACGACGAACGGCAGGCCGAGCGGCACGACCGCCCAGAACTTGCTCCCGTACAGCCGGATCGACTCCGCGATGAGCTGTCCGACGGTGCGCTCCGCCGGCGGAAGCGCGGCTGGACGGCTCTCTGTCACGCGCGAGAGGGTATCGTCGCCCTGTGGGCTACGACATCGTGCAGCGGGCGGATCTCGCGTGGGAGGAGCGGCCGGGCCACGAAGGCCAGGCGCCGCGCCACGCGGCCTCGGTCACCGACGCGACCAAGATGGAGTACTCGCGGGCACGCATGTGGCGCTATCCGGCGCACGTCCGCGGCCGTCGCCACGCGGACCCGGAGCAGGAAGAGATCTTCGTCCCGATCCAGGGGACGCTCACGATGCTTCTCGGCGAGCCGCCGGAGCGCGTCGACGTCGAGCCGGGTGGCGTCGTCGTCGTGCACATCGGCACGGCGATGCAAGCCCGCAACGAGACCGACGAGGAGATCCTCTTCTTCGCGTGCGGCGCGCCGCCGCTGCACGGCAACGCGCAGTTCCTAGACGACGTCGAGTCGATCTAGAACCGCTCCGAGCAGCTCGAACGCCTCGTCGAAGCGCCACTTCGCACGATCGACCTCGGCGATCGCGTTGGAGATGACGCGCAGCTCGACTGCGGGCACGCCGGCGAGCAGGCACGCGCGCAGGACGCCGAAGCCCTCCATCGCCTCGACCTCGCACTCGCGGGTCCCGCCGACGTGTGCGCTCGTCCCGATGGGAAGCACACGCGCTTCGGGCAGCGTGGCCGCGATACGCGCGAGCAGCTCCGCGTCGGGCTCGACGCGCGACTCGACGAGAGGCCCGAGCGCGTCTTCGTAGACAGCTTCCGATCCGAGAACGACCGACAGGGGCTCGATTCCTCGAGCCCCTGCGATCCCGATGTGAATCACCGCGTCCGGCCGGCGTTCGCCAAGCGCCCGTGCCGTCCGCACTGCCGCCTCCACCGGTCCGATCCCACAACAGAACGTGTCGAACCGGCGGACGTGCTCGAGCTCGCGCTCGGTGGCGGCGATGATCAGCACACGGCGGACCCTAGCCCGAGAGCTGGCCGCGAATCTCCCCGTTCGGGTTCTTCGCCGTGTGGACGTTCACATACAGCTTGTGGACCTTCAGATCCTTGAGGAGCGCCTTCGTCAGCTTCGCCGTCCCCTTGACCGGGCTCTTGCACGGCGTGCAGAGCGGCACGACCACGTTGCCGGATACGCCCATCGCGCCGAGATGGATGTGTGCCGCCGTCGCCGGGCCGGTGAGGTGGGAGAACTTCAGCGTCCACGTCAGCTTGGTGCCGGTGATGTCGCCGGTGAACGAGCCGGAAGCCTTCGCGTTCTTGACGACCTGCTTTGGCACCTCTTGCTTCGCCGTCAGCTTCGCGGCGATCATGATCGGGCTGGCATTGCGCGACGCGCCGGCGAACGCGGTGACGGCGAGCGCGGCGAGCGTCCCTGCCAGAACGAGCGTGACGAGCTTCCTCACGATTCCTCCTCGAGTTGACTCCCGGAGGTTCGCTGGAAGCTCGTGAACGGTTTCTTAAACTGTCGTTACGGCTGTGTTGCCCGCGCGCTCGAAGAGAAGCTCGCCGTCCACTGCGTCGACGCGGATCGCGTCGCCGTCGCCGAAGTCGCCCTCGAGCAGCCGCAGCGCGAGCGGGTTCTCGACGAGCCGCTGAATCGCACGCTTGAGCGGGCGGGCGCCGTACGCCGGATCCCAGCCGGCCTCGGCGATCGCCTCCTTCGCCGCGTCGGTCAGCTCGAGCACGATCCCGCGCTCGGCCAGACGCTCACGCAGGCGCTCGAGCTGGTGCTCGACGATCTCTGCGATCTGCTCACGAGAAAGCTCGTCGAAGACGACGATCTCGTCGATCCGGTTGAGGAACTCCGGCCGGAAGTGCTCGCGCATCTGCTCGGCGCTGCGGATGTTCGACGTCATGATCA
>DATCBD010000115.1:0-11946 GCA_036512155.1 Gaiellaceae bacterium
CGGCAGGCGTGCACGTGATCGTCGTCACGGGGCGGATGTTCCGCGCAGTGCTTCCGTACGTCGTCGAGGCCGGCATCGACGATCCGGTCATCTGTTACCAGGGCGCCGTCGTCGCCGATCCGGTGACCGGCGAGTTCCTCCACCACATTCCCATCCCGCGCGCGACCGCACTCGAGGCGATCGATGCCGTCGTCGCCGCCGGCTTCCATCTCAACTGCTACGTCGACGATCTCCTCTACGTCGCCGAGGTAACACCGGAGGCGCGGCGCTACGCCGACTTCCAGGGGCTCGAGATCCACGCGGTCGGGCCGTTGCGCGACTGGCTCCACGACGACCCGACAAAGCTCGTCGCTGTCGGTGATCCGGCCGCGCTCGACGCGCTCGAGGCCGAGCTCGAGCTGCGCTTCGCCGGCCGGCTCTTCATCTCCAAGTCGCTCCCGTACTTCCTCGAGTTCGCGCACCCGGACGTGAGCAAGGGCGCCGGGCTGCAGTTCGTGGCCGACCTGCTCGGCTTCACGCCCGCGCAGACGGTCGCGTGCGGCGACGGCGAGAACGACCGCGAGCTGCTCGACTGGGCCGGCTTCAGCGTCGCGGTCGCGAATGCGCAGCCGGACATCCTCGCGCGCGCCGACCTCGTCGTCCCGCCCGTGCAGGAGGAGGGAGTCGCCGTCCTGCTCGAGGCCTACTTAGACTCACTCCGGTGATCGATCTTCGCGCCGCCAGGAACGGCCCGGACGACTTCCGGCGCCGGCTCGCGCGCAAGGGTGCGGCGGAAGCCTTCGACCAGCTGCTCGCGGCCGACGAGCGCTGGCGGGAAATTGTGCCCCGCGTCGACGAGCTCCGCGCGCGCACGAAGCTGAAGGGCAAGCCGACGCCCGAGCAGCTCGAGGAGCTCCGCGGCGTGAAGGACGAGCTGCAGCGCGCCGAGCAGGAACTTGCAGAAGCTGAAACGTTGCGCGACGAGCTCGCGCTCCGGGTCCCGAACCCACCCGCCGACGACGTTCCCGATGGCTCGACGGAAGACGACGTGCGCGAGGAGCGCCGCGTCGGCGAGCCGCCGAAGCTCACGGATCCGAAGGAGCATCTCGAGATCGGTCGCTTCGACATGGAGCGCGCGGCTCGCATGTCTGGTGCGCGGTTCGGCTACTGGATCGGTGACACCGGCCGGCTCGCGCTCGCGCTCTACCGATACGCCCTCGACCGACTGGCGGCGAAGGGATTCGTCACCGTCCTGCCGCCAGTGCTCGTGCGCGAGGAGGCACTGATCGGTACCGGCGCGTTCCCGTCCGACGAGGCGAACGTCTACGAGATCGAGGCGGACGAGCTCTACCTCGCCGGTACGGCAGAGATTCCGCTGGCGAGCCTGCATGCCGGCGAGATCGTCGAAGGCCTGCCGCTGCGGTACGTCGCATTCTCACCGTGCTTCCGCCGGGAAGCGGGCGCGGCCGGCCGCGACACCCGCGGCATGATCCGCGTGCATCAGTTCAACAAGGTCGAGCAGTTCTCGATCACGCAACCCGAGTCGTCGTGGGAGGAGCACGAGCTGCTGCTCGGCAACACGGAGGAGCTCGTCCGCGACCTTGGACTGCCGTACCGCGTCGTCGTGCTCCCTGCCGGTGACATGTCGTCTGCGTCGGCCAAGACGTACGACGTTGAGATCTGGTTCCCGAGCCAGGACCGCTACCGCGAGACGGCCTCGATCTCGAACACGACGGACTTCCAGTCGCGCCGCCTCGGGATCCGCCATCGGACGGGGAAGAACCTCGAGCCGGTGCACATGCTGAACGGAACGGCAGTCGTTGACCGGATGGCGCTCGCGCTCCTCGAGAACTTCCAGGGCGACGTGCCCGACGTGCTGCGCGAGTACGGCGCGCCGGAACACGTCCGCAAGTGACGTCTTGCGCAACCGCGAGAGGCACGCGATCCTCGTTGAATGGACGACCAACTGATCTCGCGCGGCGAGGTCGAGGCCTACTATTCAATGTGGCCGACATCGCTGCCGCGGTTGACCGAATCGAGATTCTTCTACGGGAGGATGAAGACGATGGCGAAGAAGGAGACGAAGGAAGAGCGTGAAGCCCGCCATGAGCGGATGCGCACCGCCCCCGCTCGCCAGCGCGCGCTCGCCGATGAGTTCCACCGCCAGAAGGCCGCTCGCGATCAGGCTCGCCGGGAGTCAGACTCACAGTCCTGAACACGGCGGGGTGCCGGAGCGGTCGAACGGGACGGTCTTGAAAATCGTTAGCCCCACAAGGGCTCGTGGGTTCGAATCCCACCCCCGCCGCTGAATCACGGGACGGAGCCGACCGTCCATATGATCGGGCGCATGGCCGCCCCGGAAGAGCTGCGCGGACTCATGCGGCACTGGCCGCACGGCGTCTCGGTGCTCACCGTCGACTACGAGGGCGACCGCATGGGCGTGACCGTGTCCTCACTCGTCTCGCTCTCGCTCGACCCGCCGCTCGTCGGCGTCTCCATCGGGAAGGAGGCGTCCTGCTACGAGCTCCTGCGCCGCGCGGGCACATGGGCCGTCAGCCTCCTCGGCGGCGAGCAGCGCGAGCTCGCGCAGCGCTTCGCCTCCGGCCGGCCGCCGATCGTGCACTGGGACGGCGTCGCCGTCCACGAGGGGCAGCTCGCGCCGCTCATCGACGGCGCCGTCGGCTGGATCGAGGCGCGCACGCGCGCGGAGCACGACGCCGGCGACCACACGTTCTTCATCGGCGACGTCGTCGCCATCGAGCACGGCCCGGCGAAGAGCGCACTCATGTACCGGGAGAGCACGTACCACCGCTTGTGACCGACGCCGTCGTCTTCGACATGGACGGCGTGCTGATCCAGTCGGAGGAAGTCTGGGATGAGGTGCGTGAGGCGTACGTCCGCGAGCGTAGCGGACGTTACGACGCAGAGATCCAGCGCGCGATGATGGGCATGAGCTCGCCCGAGTGGTCGCGCTTCCTGCACGAGCACGCCGGCGTTCCGGACGAGCCGGACG
Source organism: Gaiellaceae bacterium (assembly GCA_036512155.1). GTDB lineage: Bacteria > Actinomycetota > Thermoleophilia > Gaiellales > Gaiellaceae > Palsa-739. The sequence continues at coordinate 2,993 of DATCBD010000115.1, forward strand.
CGATCAACGCCGAGGTTGTGCGGCGGATGCTGGCCGCCTACCGCGACCATCTTCCCCTCATCCCCGGCGCGGTCGACGCCGTGCAACGGCTCGCCGCGCGCTTCCCGCTCGGCCTCGCGTCGTCGTCGAACCGCGAGCTGATCGACACCGTGCTCGACGTCGCCGACCTCGCCTCTCTTTTCGCCGCCACGGTCTCCTCCGAGGAGGTCGCGCACGGCAAGCCGGCGCCGGACGTCTACCTCGAGGCCGCCCGCCGGCTGGACGTCGCGCCCGAGCGCTGCACCGCGGTCGAGGACTCGCACGGCGGCATCCGCTCGGCGAAGAGCGCCAGTATGCGCGTCGTCGCCATTCCGAACCCGAGCTATCCGCCGGGCGAAAAGGCGCTCGCGCTCGCCGACGTCACCATCGGCTCGCTCGACGAGCTTACGGTCGACGTCGTATGAGCGTGACGCCGTCGCGGATCGGCACGAGGACGCACTCGACGCGATCGTCGGCCATGACGTGCTCGTTGAAGGTCGCGATCCCCTCGTTGCCGGCGAGGGCGGAGAGCGTGTTGTCGGCGAGGATGACGCCGTCGTCCGCGAGCTTCGGCAGCACGGTTTCGTAGTAGTCGACGTAGTCCGGCTTCCACGCGTCGATGAAGACGAGGTCGAACGGGCCGTCGAGGGTTTCGAGCGTCTCGAACGCGTTGCCGACGCGGTAGTCGATGTGATCGGCGACGCCCTCCTCCTCCGCGTAGCGGCGCGCGATCGCCGTCGTGTCGGCGTTGACGTCGCAGGCGACGATCTTCCCGCCGGGCGGGAGCGCCTTCGCCATCTCGATCGACGACCAGCCGGTGAAGACCCCGAGCTCGAGCACGAGCTGCGGCCGCTTCAGCGCGACGAGAAACCGGAGGAACGCGCCCTCGAGCGCGCCGACCGACATCTGCGGCGCGTCCGTCTCCGCCTCGGTCTCCTCGCCGAGCCGCCGCAGCACGTCGGTCGCAGGCGTCGAGTGCGCCGCCGCGTACTCGTCCGCTTCCTCGAAGGAAAAGCTCATTCCACCCTCCCCACGAGGACGCAGCCGTTGTGTCCGCCCAGCCCCATGGCGTTGGACAATGCCACGTCCACGCGCGCCTTGCGCGCGACGTTCGGCACGTAGTCGAGGTCGCACTCCGGATCGGGATGCTCGTAGTTCGCGGTCGGCGGGAGCACACCCTCGTGCACGGCGAGAACGCACATCATCGCCTCGATCGCGCCGGCGGCACCGAAGCAGTGACCCGTGACCGACTTCGTCGAGGAGACCGCCAGCTCGTACGCGTGATCGCCGAAGACCTCCTTGATCGCCTTCGTCTCGGCGAGGTCTCCGAGCGGCGTCGACGTCCCGTGCGCGTTGATGTACCCGACGCGCGACGGTTCGACGCCGCTGCGCTCGAGCGCGCTGCGCATCATCTCCGCCACGCCGACCGATTCGGGATCGGGCTGCGCCATGTGGTGTGCGTCGTTCGACGCGCCGTATCCGAGGATCTCCGCGTAGACGGTCGCGCCGCGCGCTCGTGCGGCCTCGAGCTCCTCGAGCACGAGCACGCCGGCGCCCTCCCCCATGACGAAGCCGGCGCGGGTCGCGTCGAACGGGCGCGACGCACGCGGCGGATGCTCTTCCTCGGCGACGAGCCCGCGCATGGCGCAGAAGCCGGCGAGGATCAGCGGGTGGATGCACGCCTCCGTGCCGCCGGCGAGCACGGCGTCGGCAGCACCGCGGCGAATCATCTCTGCGGCCTCGCCCACCGCGTGCGAACCGGTCGCACACGCGGACACGGGCGCGTAGTTCGGCCCGCGATACCCGAGCGAGATGGCGAGCTGGCCGCTGGCCGCGTCGACGAGCACGCTGGGGATGAACGTCGGCTGCACGCGGTCGGCCCCACGCTCACGCAGCACGTCGGCCTGTTCCACGATCCCGATGAGCCCGCCGATGGCGGAGCCGAAGAGGATGCCGACCCGTCCCGCGTCGTACGCGTCGTCCAGCGCCGCGTCGGCAACGGCTTCGCGCGCGGCGCCGAGCGCGAGCAGGACGTTGCGCTCGAGCTTGCGCACCTCCTTCGGCGAGGCGACGGACGTCGTGTCGAAATCCTTCACCTCGGCAGCGATCCGCACCGGGAAGCCGCTCGGGTCGAAGGCGCGGATGAAGTCGACGCCGCTCTCGCCGGCGACGGCCGCGCGCCACGTCGACGGCACGTCGTTGCCGATCGGCGTCACCGCGCCGAGCCCTGTAACCACGACCCTCCGCATCTTCCGAGCTTAGACGTGGACTACGCTCGCGAGGATGCAGAGCGAGCCCGGCCCGAACGTCCCCTTCCCTCCGATGGAGGCCGAGCTCGTCTCCGAGCTGCCCGAGCGCGGCGGCTGGCGGTACGAGCCGAAGTGGGACGGATTCCGCGGCGTGCTCGAGAACGACGGCGGCGAGCTCGCGCTCTGGTCGCGCAACGGCCGGCCGCTCCTGCGCTATTTCCCGGAGCTGCGGCCGCTCGGCGAGCTGTTGCCGCCGCACTCGGCGCTCGACGGCGAGATCGTCATCTCGCGCAACGGTGCGCTCGACTTCGACGCCATGCAGATGCGCCTGCATCCAGCGGAAAGCCGCGTCCGCAAGCTCTCGGCGGAGATCCCGGCGACGTTCGTCGCGTTCGATCTCCTGCTCTGGAACAAGAAGAAGATTCACGCGAAGCCGATCGAGGATCGCCGTGCCGAGCTGGAGAAGGTCGCAGGCGGCATCTCGCTCTCGCCCGTGTCCGACGACGTCGCGCAGGGCCGCGACTGGCTGCAGACGCTGCAGGCGGCCGGCTTCGACGGCGTCGTCGCGAAGAAGCTCGGCCTGGCATATCTCCCCGGCTCGCGCGACGGCGTCGTCAAGGTGAAACCGCACAAGACGGCGGACTGCGTCGTCGTCGGCCTGCGCTGGAAGGCGGGAGGGCGCGACACGATCGCGACGCTGCTGCTCGGCCTCTATCGCGACGATGGGCACCTCGACTACGTCGGCTCGTGCGCGGTCGGCGCGAAGAACCAGGCCGAGATCGCCGCCAAGGTGCTGCCACTCCTTGACGAGAAGAGCGAGCGCCGCTTCTCGGAGCCGAACCGCTGGGGGACGAACGGGCTCGAGGAAGCGGCACTGAAGCCGAAGCTCGTCGTCGAGGTGCGCTACGACAAGTTGGAGAAGAGCCGCTTCCGTCACGGCATGAAGCTGATCCGCTTCCGCCCGGACAAGGATCCGGAGCAGTGCACCTGGCGCGAGGTGCGGCCTGCGCGGCGGCCGGACGACCTCGCCGTCGAAGATCTTCTCGCTTAACTTTTCTTCGCGCGCGACGGCTGCACGCGCTTCGGCTCGCCCGGCATCTTCGGGAAGTTCGGCGGATACGGCGCCTCGCCCTCGCCCTGCGCCTCCTCGCGCTCGACCCACTCGAGCAGGACACGCAGGTCGCAGACGGCCTCGTCGATCCCCTTGTGCAGATCGCCGACCTGCGCGAAGCGCGGCGGCAGCGTGGCGATGGTGAAGTCCTCCATCTCGACGTCGGGCAGCTCGCGCCAACTGACGGGCGCCGACACGGTCGCGTCGGGGCGGCCGCGCACGGAGTAGGCGGAAAGGATCGTCCGGTCGCGCGCGTTCTGGTTGTAGTCGACGAACACCTTCTCGCCGCGCTCCTCCTTCCACCACGCCGTCGTGACGAGGTCGGGCGCGCGCCGCTCGATCTCGCGCGCGAACGCAAGCGCGCAGCGGCGCACGACGCGGAACTCCCAGTGCGGCTCGATGCGGCAGTAGACGTGCACACCGCGGTTGCCGCTCGTCTTCGGCCAGCCGGTGTAGCCGATCTCGTCGAGCACGTCGTGCACGACGGCAGCGACCTGCTTCGCCTCCGCGAAGCCGGTGCCGGGCTGCGGGTCGATGTCGATGCGCAGCTCGTCCGGCTTCTCGGGATCGCGGCGCCGCGACGGCCACGCGCCGAACTCGAGCGTGGCGAGGTTCGCCGCCCACGCGACATGCGCGATCTCGGTGACGCACAGCTCGTCTGCGTGCCGGCCGGACGGGAAAGTCACGCGCGCGGTCTCGATCCAGTCCGGCCGCTTCTCAGGCACGCGCTTCTGCCAGATCACCTCGCCGCCGACACCCTCCGGCTGGCGCTTCAGCTGGCAGGGACGCTCGTAGAGCGCGCGCACGATCCCGTCGCCGACCGCGACGAAGTAGTTCACGAGGTCGAGCTTCGTCTCGCCGCGCGCCGGAAAGTACACCTTGTCCGGGTTCGTCACCTTGACGGTGCGGCCCCCGAGCTCGAGCTCGACGAACGGCGACGGCATGGCCGCAGTATCGTGAATGCATGCTCGAGGACACGCGCCCGATCCGCCTGACGCTGGAGCCATTGGACGACTTCGTCGTCATCGAGCAGAGCGACGAGGAGGCGGAGACGCGCGGCGGGCTGATCATCCCCGCGAGCGCGGAGACGCAGTGCCGGAGCGGAATCGTCACCGCCGTCGGCGCCGAGGCGGACGGCGTCGCGCCTGGCGACAAGGTGCTCTTTCCGGCGGACGGAGGCTACGAGGTGCGCCTCGCCGGGTCGGCGATGCGGGTCATGCGCCGCCGCGAGCTGATCGCCCGCATCCACGACTAGCTGGGTAACCTGTGGCGTCCCGGAGAAGTGGCCGAGTGGCTGAAGGCGGCGCCCTGCTAAGGCGTTATGGGGCTGAATGGCTCCATCGAGGGTTCGAATCCCTCCTTCTCCGCTGGAGGGGTGGCAGAGCGGTCGAATGCGGCGGTCTCGAAAACCGTTATCCGTCGTTAGGCGGATCGAGGGTTCAAATCCCTCCCCCTCCGCCAGTTTCACAGGGAGAGGTGTCCGAGTGGTCTAAGGAGCGCGACTGGAAATCGCGTACGTGCTGAAAGGTGCGTCGCGGGTTCAAATCCCGCCCTCTCCGTCCACGTGAGCGGCCGAGCGGCAAAGCCGCTCGGCCTCGTATGCGGCATCGCAAGCGACGCCTCAGGTCGCCGTCAGCTTGGTCACCATGCCGAGCTGGCGGTGACCGGGCACGCTGCAGTACAGCGTGTACGAACCCTTCTTCAGCGTGACAGTGAGCTTCACGGACTTGCCCGGCGCGATGTTCGCCGTGTGCTTCCCGCCCTGGACGGTCAGGTTGTGCGGGATCTTGCCGGCGTTCTTCACGACGAACGTGACGACGCCGTGGTGAACCTTGTGCGTCGAGAGCGTGATCTTGTACTCCACCTCGGTCGCCTTGACGGTGACGCCCGCGACGGTCGTCGACGCGCCCTTCGCTTCGCTCTCGACGCCGAAGATGACGACGGCGCTGATCATGGACGCGAAGAGGAAGACGCACGCGATGATGAAGACGCTGAGGCCGTTCTTACCCGGGAAGTCGGGCCGGCGGCGCGGGGCGAGAAACGACGACGTCAGCGCGAACGAGATGAACACGACCGCGACGACGGCGAGCCCGATCTTGTGGCCGGTGGAGAGGGCCGCGAGCAGCACGGGCGCTATTCCATCACAAGGCGTTCGTCCCGGCGACGGCGAGCCTCGCGCAGGCTCCAGAGCAGCGCGGCGACGAGGGCGATCGGGCTGAGGACGATCAGGGCGTAGAGCACGATCGTCCCTTCGAGGCCGAGGAACCCGACCGCCGAGTGCACCATCCGGCCCAGTCGGCCGCGGTGATGCGGGACCGCGACAACCGCGGCTTTCGTGCTCAGCGTGAGCGAGATGGTGGCGTTCGTGCCCGCGGCGACCGTCCCGGTGCGCGCGTGCAGACGCTGAGAAAGCGCGCGCTTCGCGTTCGCGAGCCGGATCTGCAGGATGACCCGCTGCGCATCCGGGAGCGACGTGCTGCGGAGCGCCGCTGTAAGCGCCGTGATCGTGCGCCGCAGCTGCCCGATTTGCGCCGACTCGAGCTGGAGGTCGTGCTCGAGGTCGGTGACGGACAGGTTCTGCATGACGATCGTGCCGAGCGCCGTCAGGCGCGAGATCGCAGTCCTCACGTTCTGCGCCGGGACGCGCAGGACGAGAAACGCCGAGCCGCCGGAGCTGAAGTTGACCGACTGTGCGTAGCCGCCGAGCGCAGTCGCGATCTGCGTTCCGCGGGTCGTCGCGGAGGCAACATCCTTGACGCGGACCTCGAGGGTTGCCTCGGTGCGCTGGAGTCGGGTCGCCGAGCCGGCGACGGAGGGCGGAGCGAGCGCCGGTGTGCCGGAGGCTGCGCCGATCTGGCCGCTGAGAGCACCGCCCGACCCGCCATGCGTCACGGGCGCAAAGGCCGCGCGCGGCGCGTGATTGAGCCGCAACGCCGTCTGCTGCTTCGGCCCGGACGAGACGAGCCCGTGCACGATCGCCGCGGCAACCGCGATGGCAAGCGCGGCAGCGAGGACGAGCACGAGCTTCCTCGATGGCGATCTCCGCGGCTCGAGCGCGAGCACCTGCGTGCGCAGCGACTGCGGAGCGCGCGGCGCGTGTGCGCGCAGCAGCGTTCCGACGGTCATGTCATTCGCGGACATCGCCCAACCTCTCTTCCAGTCGTTTCAGTGCGCGGCTCAGCCGCGTCGAACAGGCCGTCTGGCTGATCCCGAGCACGCGCGCCGCGCTCGGCCCGTCCAGCTCAAGGAGGACGCGGAGCGCAACGACCTCGCGCTCGGCCGGAGAGAGCTCGCGCAGCGCCTGCTCCATCGGTCCCGGCAGCCCGTCGCCGAGCTCGTCCACGAGATCCTGTCCTTGCGCATACGTGTCCTCGCGGCGGCGGCGGCGCGCCTCGGCGCGGAACCAGTCGATCGCGACGTTGTGCGCGATCTTGCACAGCCAGGTGCGCGGTGAGCTCCGGCGCGGATCGAACCGGCGCCACGTGCGGAACGCCTTCTCGAACGTCTCCGCCGCGAGGTCCTCGGCTGCGGCGCGGTCGCCCGTGAGGTAGACGAGGTATCCGTACACGGCGTCCAGTTGTTCGGCCACGACCTCGGCGAAGCTCGTCCGGGCGGCAAAAGCCGTCGGACCGTCGAGCGAGGTCGAAGCCGCGTTCACGCCCTCTTGTACGGCGCGACGGCGGCCGATCGTCACAGGCCGCAGGGTAGATAGCCTCGGGCCGATGCGCCGTCTCGTCTTCCTCTGCGCCGCCCTCGTCTTCGTGGACACGATGCTGTTCGCGGCGCTGACGCCGCTGCTCCCGCACTTCGCCCACGAGTTCGGGCTGTCGAAGTCGCGCGCGGGTGTCCTCGTCGCCGCCTACGCCGGGGGCGCGCTCGTCGCCGGGCTCGCCGGAGGCATCACGGCCACACGGCTCGGCGCGCGGCGCGCAGTGTTGATCGGGCTGACGCTCGTCGGGCTCGCAAGCCTCGGCTTCGCGTTCGCCGGCAACTTCTGGTCGCTGTTCGCCGCCCGCCTGCTCCAGGGCGGCGGCAGCGGCTTCACGTGGGCGGGTGCGTTCGCGTGGCTGCTCGCAGCCGTGCCGCGCGAGCGCCGCGGCCAGATGATGGGCACGGCAATGGGCTCGGCGACGTTTGGCGCGATGTTCGGTCCGGTCGTCGGCGCCGCGGCGGCGCTCGCGGGGCGCAGCGTCGTGTTCTCCGTGCTCGCGGCCACCTCGGTCGTCCTCGGCGTCTGGGCGCTGCGGATCGAGCCGGCTCCGACGGAGCAGCCTTCGCTCGCCGCGGTCAGGCGCGCTCTGAGGAACCCGACGTTCGTGTCTGGGCTAGTCCTCATGGCGCTCGGGTCGCTCCTGTTCGGCGTCCTCGGCGTGCTCGCGCCGCTCCATCTCGCTGCGGCCGGGTGGGGAGCGGCGGCGATCGGCGGGGTGTGGCTCACCGCCGCGGCGCTCGAGACGGTCCAGGCGCCGTTCGCCGGCCGGATGAGCGACCGCAGCGGGCCGTTGCGACCGACGCGCGTCGCGCTCGTCGGCGCTGCAGCGGCGTCGCTCGCGCTCGCACTCGGATCACGGCCTGCTGCGTATGCACCGGTCATCGTCGTCGCGGCACTGTTCTACGGCGTCCTGTTCACGACTGCGTTCGCGCTCCTCGCCGACGGCGCCGAGGAGGTCGGCCTCGCGCAGGGGATGGCCTTCGGATTGATGAACGTCGCGTGGGCGGGCGGCGCCGTCGTCGGGCCGGCAGCGGGAGGAGCCATCGCCGGCGCGACAGGAGACTGGATCCCGTTCGTGCTCGCTGCCGCCGTCTGCGGATGCGTCTTCGGCGTGCTCCGGCGACACGGAAGCGGGCGCCGCGTCCACGCTAAACTCGGCGTCCCGGGCGCGTAGCTCAGCGGGAGAGCACTCGCTTCACACGCGAGGGGTCGCTGGTTCGATCCCAGCCGCGCCCACTGCAAAGTACCTGCTAGTCGGCGTTTTCGTGCTCACTCCGATTTGCACTTCGCCTCGTATGCTACGGCGTGCGAGATCCGTGCGAGATTCCGGATCGACGCACTCCATGGTAAGGAGCATGTTTGCCACCGCTTGCCAGCGGTTGCCGACGATCCCCTTCTTGTTAGAGAGGGAGTCGACTTCCTGGCTTCGCAAAGAGATCGAGTCGCGCGAACCGAGACCGGCAGGACTCTCTCGATGCGAGATCTAACAGAGCCCCAGTTGGGGCGTGTGACTTCGATCGTACGCGTTCACAACGCTAGCGGCGAAGAATGCGTCCTCGCGCTGCGCCTCGAGCGATCCCTCCGGCGTCGCAGCGGTGCGCTCACGGCGGCGACGGCGAGGGACGCGATCAGGAGCTAGCAGGCCCTTCTTCTCTTCACTCCTCTTCTGCAAGAAGGGACGAAACGATCCCGTGCCGGGCCGGAGGAAGCGAAGCGGTGACCGCGCGGTTGCAGGGTGGTGTCGGCCGCCCGAAGGTGGGAGGAGTCGTCCGTGCGCGGCGCTATCGGTAGAAGCAGTGAGCCGCTGCGACCTGCACGTCCACTCGATCCACTCGACGGACAGCGGGAACTACGCGTTGCGCCG